>NZ_JBWKQJ010000003.1:0-723161 GCF_059418705.1 Duganella sp. GW821-FHT07F09
TTTTCAATCTCAGATCTGTCGAGCCAGTTACATCGCCTTCGAAGCGCTGAAAACTGAATTGATCAGCGCTTCCCTAGGTGAATGATGACGACCCTGCTAGCAACCAGACATTTGAGCAAGAGTTTCAGCCTCCAGCGCGGCGCGCTGTCGAAAGCGGCCGCCGCGCTGGGGCTGGCCCGGCCGGCCCCGGCGCGGGTGTACGCCGTCAACGACGTGTCGCTCGAGATCGCCCGCGGCGAGGTGCTGGGGCTGGTCGGCGAATCGGGCTGCGGCAAGTCGACGGTGGGGCGCATGCTCGCCGGCCTGCTGCCGGCCACCAGCGGCGCGCTGGAATTCGACGGCCGCGACATCGGCCAACCGAGCGTGGCCACCCACCTCGACATCCAGATGGTGTTCCAGAATCCGTACGCCTCGCTCAATCCGCGCCAGCGGGTGGACCAGGTGATCAGCGAGGCGGCGCTGTACCACGGCCTGGTCGAGAAGCGCGACGCGGCCGCGTTCGTGGCCGGCTTGTTGCGGCAGGTCGGGCTGGACCCGTCGTACGCCGGGCGCTACCCGCACCAGTTCTCGGGCGGGCAGCGCCAGCGCATCGCCATCGCGCGCGCGCTGGCGCTGCAACCGAAGTTCGTGGTTTGCGATGAGGCGGTTTCGGCGCTGGACGTGTCGGTGCAGGCGCAGATCCTCAACCTGTTCATGGACCTGCGCGAATCGCGCGGGCTGACATACCTGTTCATCAGCCACAACCTGGCGGTGGTGGAGCACATCGCCGACCGGGTGGCGATCATGTACCTGGGGCGGATCGTCGAGCTGGCCGACACGCGCTCGGTGTTCGCGCGGCCGAACCATCCGTACACGCGGGCGCTGATGGCCGACGCGCCGCGGCTGGACGCCAGAGTGGCGCAGCACCGGCCGATCCAGGGCGAGCTGCCCAGCCCGCTGAACCCGCCGTCGGGCTGCGCCTTCCACCCGCGCTGCCCGCACGCCATGGCGCGCTGCGCGCAACAGCGCCCGGCCCTGGCCGAGCTGGCGCCGGGACACTGGTCGGCCTGCCATCTCAACGATTCGAACCACGCATGATGCAACCACACGGAATATTACAATGATCAAATCAAGCAACCAGGTCTATTCGATCATCCGCCCGGGAGTGACGGAAACGCGCCTGCCGATGGTCGTCGATTCGCCGCACAGCGGCACGCTGTATCCCATCAACAGCGCGATCGTGGCGCCGGCCGATGCGCTCAGAAGCACCTGGGACGCCTACGTCGACGAGGTGTGGGGCGCCGCGCCGGCGGTCGGCGGGGTCTTGCTCTCGGCCCGCTTTCCGCGCGCTTACATCGACCCGAACCGCGCGCCCGACGATATCGATGAAACCATGCTGGCCGGCGCGTGGCGCACGCCGCCGGCGCCGTCGGCCGCGTGCCGCCGCGGCATGGGACTGATACGTCTCAACGCCTTGCCGGGCGTGCCCATGTACAACGGGAAATTGCCGGCGGCGGAGGTGGCGCATCGGCTGGACGACTACTACATGCAGTACCACAATGTGCTGGAAACCCTGCTTGACGACGCCGTCGAGCAGTTCGGCGCGGTCTGGCATCTCGACTGCCATTCGATGAAATCGGTCGGCAACGCCATGAATGTCGACAACGGCGCGGCGCGGCCGGACATCGTCGTCAGCGACCGCAACGGCACGTCGGCCCATCCGCGCTTCACCGCATGGGTCGCCGCCCAATTCGAGCAACTGGGTTACCGCGTCAGCATCAATACGCCTTACCAGGGCGGCTACATCGTGCAGCGCTACGGCGTGCCGCAGCGGGGCCGGCACAGCGTCCAGATTGAAATCCGGCGGGACGTGTACATGGACGAGAAAAATTGCAAAAAGCATCAAGGCTTCGACCGGCTGCAAGACGACCTGGGACGCTTCCTGCGGGCGATGGCGCGGCACGTCGCGCACGAGTTGAAGAGCAAGGCCGCGCGGCCGGCCATGACGGCACGGCGCGGCTGAGATCGGGCCGTCAAGATAAAATCGGAACATTGTTTGAAAGGAAGGGAAATGCAAGCTTTGATAGCACGTTTGAACGCCATCTGCGACGAGCAGCCGTACGTCACCGCCTGGTACCTCAAGAATCTGGTAACCGGCGAGCAGGCCGACCGCGATGGCCACACGCCGTTTCCGTCGGGTAGCACGCGCAAGACCGCCATCATGATGACGGTCTTGCGCGCGGTCCATCAGGGACGACTGTTCATGAACGCGCCCATCCTGTACGAGGAACGCTTGCGCGAAGGCGTGGTGTCGGGCACCTTCAAGTTCTTGACGCCCGGATTCTCGATCAGCCTGCGCGACGCGCTGGTGCAGATGATCATCGTCAGCGACAACGTCTGCACCGCCATGCTCATGGAGCGCGTCAGCCTGGACGAGATCAACGCGTTCTGCCGCGCCATCGGCATGAAAACACCGTACACAGGACCTCGGTGCCGCGTCCGGACATGCCGGCCAACCATGCGCTGAGCGAGGTCACCACCATCAGCGCCTGCGACCAGGGACTGTTGTACGATCTGATCCTGCGCGGCTGTACCGACCCGGCGGCGGCTGACAAACTGGGTTGTAGTCCCGAGCAATGCGCGTTCGCCGTCGAAGTGCTGAGCTGGCAAAAGCTGCGCACCAAGATGGCGTCGCAGTTGCCGTCGGACGCCAAGGTGGCGCACAAGGGGGGGACCGGTAAACGCGGCCGTATGGATGGCGGCATCGTGTTCCGCAACGGCAGGCCCCTGTTCATCATGACCGGCTATACCGACCAGGTGCCGTTGGAGATGCCGGATGGTCTGCCCGGCTATGTGTCCGCCTTCAACACGCTCGGCCGGCTGGCGCGCGCCTGTTGGGACGGGATCGAGGATGCGCGCGGCGACGCGTGAAATGGTTGATAGTTATTGATGAAAGAAATCGCATGAACGAGAAGAACGGCGCGACGGTGGCCGCGCCCCATGAAGCGGGAACACTGGCGCCGTCCTGGATCGACGCCAACGTGCCGGACGGATTCACCCTGGTGGCGGTCGGCGACCTGATTATCACCGATGCCATCTATCCGCGCCTGCGGCGCCAGGCGCCGGAGCTGATCGCCTTGCTCAAGCAGGCCGACGTCACGTTCGGCAATTTCGAGGGCACCGCCATCGACCTGCGGAAATTCGGCGGCCACCCCTCGGCGCTGGCCGGCGGCTCCTGGCTCATCAGCACGCCCGCCGTGGCGCGCGACATTAAGGACATGGGATTCAACTTCGTGAGTCGCGCCAACAACCACACGACGGATTGGGGCGTGGAGGGCATGCGCTACACCGATGACTTATTCGGCCAGGCCGGCATGGCGCACGCCGGCACCGGCGAAACGCTGGCGCAGGCGCGCGCGCTGCGGTTCCTGTCGACGCCGGCGGGACGGATCGCGATGGTGGCGTTCGCTTCGCGCTTCGAGGCGAACGCCCGCGCCATCGACCCGCTGGGGCAGATCCCCGGACGTCCGGGCCTGAGCGCCCTGCGCGCCACGCGCTACGTGCTGGTGTCGCCGGAGCGCCTGCAAATGCTGGCCGCGATCCGCGACGCGCTGCCCCAAGGCATGATGCGCAAGTCCATCCTGGCCGCCGACGCCAGGAACGGCACGGTCACCCTGTTCGACGTCAAGTATCGCGCCCGGGACGACATCGGCGACGGCGTCGATTTCACCTTCGCGATGGATGAGCGCGACCGCCAGGGCATCCTCCACAATCTGCGCCAGGGCAAGCAGAGTGCGGACTTCGCCATCGTTTCCATGCATACCCCCGAGCCGGGCAATTATTGCGAGGCGCCGCCAGACTTCATGCCCGTCATCGCGCGCGAAGCCATCGACAACGGCGCCGATGCCTTCATCGGCCACGGCCCGCACCAATTGCGTGGCATCGAGATCTATAAAGGCAAACCGATCTACTATTCGCTGGGTAATTTCTTCTTCATGGAAAATCAGCAGCAACCTGTCACACGCGATGAATACGACAAGGACAAGGTGGAGCCGATGTCCATGACTGAGGCCGAGTTCATGGAGCACCGCCGCGTGCACGGCGTGTTCAAGGAGCAGATCTGGTACGAAAGCGTGGTCGCGGTCAACCGTTACGACAGCCGCGGCGAGTTGCGCCAGATCGCCCTGCATCCGGTCGAGATGCACTGGCAGGATGAACGCGACGCCGACCGGGGCATACCGCGCCTGGCGTACGGCACCGATGCCCGGCGCATCCTGCAACGGCTGCAACGCCTGTCGGCGGCGTACGGGACCGAGATCGACATCGTCGACGGCGTCGGCAGGATCGACGTCGCCACTGGCGGGAAATAGCACCGGCCGGTACCGGCCAGATCGCGTGACGGGCGTCGATGCGCCATAAAAATACCGCTTGCCCGGCAGGGCAAGCGGCATGGCCATGCCGCGCGAGCGTGTCGGCGCAGTTTCCCGCGTCGTTCAGAAATCCCGGTCCTTCAAAAATCCCGCCGCCCATTGCTGCCGCATCCGGCCGCTCGGGGCGTGATTGCGCCGCGCCGGCGGATGGTCGAGGAACTGGTCTTTGCGCCAGTCCATCGCCTTGGCGGCGAGATGGGCCAGGATGGCGCGCAGCATCTTCGGCTCCATGCCCCTGAGCGGGTAGTGGTTGGCGAACACGACGCGGCCGGTGGCCGGCGACAAAGTGTACATCGGCCCGTTTGCCGCGTACATCAACAGGTTGGTTTCGAGCAGCGCCCGGTAGGCTTCCGCTTCGCGGCCTGCCTCGACGGTGCCGAAGTCGCAATAGACCAGCAAGGCGTTGGCGTCGACCTCTTCATTGTAGGCAAGGGAAAACACCACGTCGTTGACCGCCAGCGGTCCGCCTTCCAGGATGCCTTGCGCGCCCTGGACCTTGCACAATGCGCATAGCGCGTGTATCAATTCTTCGTAATACTGTTTGGACATATCGTTCCCCGTTCAGATCAGTTGTCCCGAGGTTCAGGCGTATTTTCTTTCCAGTCGCGCCAGCGAGCGTGAAAATTCCACCGCCATCTCGGCCAGCGCTTGCGTCGGGTCGACCAGCTTGATGTCGCCGTAGTCCTTGTCCCGCAGCGCGATGGGGATTTCCGTGCAGCCTTCCACGGCCGCCGAGATCTGGTGCCGGGACGCGATTTCCTTGACGCCGGCGTCCATCAACGCCGTTCCCCGCGCGACATCGCCGGCTTTGACGCCCTGGTAAATGCCATCCGTGATGTGTTCTTTTTGCGATTGCGACGACGGCAATACCCAGTTGATCTTCGGGCACCCGTAGGGCTCCATTTTTTGCGACGCGGTTTGGTACAGCTTGCTGGCGATGGTGCCGTCGGTGGCGAGCAAGGCGACCGACTTGTCCGGATCCAGGTTGCCTTTCTTGAGCGCCCACATGGTCGCCTCGGCGATATGCAGCAGCGGGACCTTGAGTTTTTCGGACAGCACGCCGTGATAGGCGTGGAAGGTGTTGCAGGGGAAGACCAGGAAGTGCGCGCCGGCTTCAACGGCTGCCTTGGCGCATTCGAGCGAGCCCCAGTATGGATTGTCGGGATCGGCCTTGAGCAGATGGGCGCGCCATTCCTGGGGATTGTCGCGATTGCCCATGAAGCTGTTCAGATATGCGGTGCGGTCGCCGATCATCCGCGACAGATTGAAGGTCACCACCGGCATGTGATCCTGGTCCTTGGCGGGCCGGCCGACCTTTAGCGCGGTGGTGAACAGCTTGTGGTTCAGGTCCAGCGTCGCTTCCGGCCCCATGCCGCCGACCACGCCGACGGTGACGAAATTGCCGATTTGCGGCAGGGGAACCTGGCTGGCGGGAATGTCGTCGGTGCGCAGGCGTTTGGGCGAGGGGGAGCCGTCCTTGAACGACGCGCCCAGTTTGACGTTGGCTTCCCACTTTCCTTCGAGAATGGGATAAATATCTTCGTTGTTGAGGACCAGTGCCGGTCCCCATGGTTTGACGCGCGGTTTGGTTTCGAGCACGCGGTCGGTTGCCGCGTCCTGGACGGACGAGGACGCGTCGCCGTGGCCGGCGGAAGCGGTGTGTGAAATGACTGCCATGATAGTACCTTCGGACTTGATTGTGACGGGCAAGGGCAATCTCTGCGCGGCGGCCGATGCCGCCGCCGTCGCCGGCGGCGGCAAGCCGGACAGGATCGCGCTGTCCGGCGCAGGATTATTTGTTCAGGATGCTGTCGGCTTGATCGACATTCTTCAGGATATCTGCCACCGCGCGGGTCGACCATTTGCACAGCTCGGTCATCTCAGCCTCGGTCACGCCGACCAGGTCCAAGGTATCCTCGCACAGCGGCTTCATGAATTCCGAAGCGGGCAGGCCCGTCGCCAGGACCTGGGCGGACACGCTGGCGAACTGCTTGGAGAAATCGCCGCTCTCGCCTTCGGCCAGCTTCGAACCGCCATCGATCTTGATGATGGCGGGAGCCGCCTTGAGCTGCGGTCCCTTTTCCTTGTCCGAGTAATCCGCATACACTGCAACGCGGAACTCGTACTTCATCGACTTCAGCGGCGAGTCTTCCTTGGTGATGCGGTCTGCGGTCAGGTATTCCGAAATGGTGTAAGGGAAGCCGCCGCGATCGCCGTAGGTGCCCTTGACGGATGCATAGGACTCACTGATTTCTTGGCGGATGCTGTCCGGTGTCGCTTTTTCCGGAATGTCGAAGGAGCGAATGCCGTCGCCGTGGCCGGTGCCGCTTGGCTTGATGATGGCGCGCTTGTCTTGTCCCAGCATGGTCTGGACCTTCTCTTCGATTTGCTCCAGGGTGGGCGCCTGCTCGTTGATGATCTCGCGCGCGAAGCCGGGGTAGGCGGCGCCCTCGCCCTTGTTGAAGTTGTTGATGAAGGCGTAGGCGTGACCCTTGGACGCCGCTGGCAGATAGCTGATGTTGTTGGACGTGAATTTCTTCGTGTCCAGCTTCTTGCCGCTGGCTTCGTTCAGCGCGTTGATATTCAGCACCAGGCGGTCATTGCCGATGAAGCTGACCTTGCGGCCATTCAGGAAGGGCGTGCCATCCTTGATTTCGATGGCTTTGGCCAATTGCGCCGTGTAACCGACCACCACGGTAGGCTGGGTCGGATTGTCCCAGTTGTGCTGATTCAACGTGGCCTTCATGTTTTCGATGCCATCCCAGTGAAAACGCCGGAGGGATGGTTCCATCGCGCCGAGCGGCGGTGGAAACGGCGAACGAAGGAGGGGGAGCAGGGAAAGAAAGCGTTGAAAAACCCAGGCCTGCTGGGCGAACGCCGGGCACGATGGAACGCGGCACATCCGCCGTGAGCGGATGGCGGGCGGCCGGAGCTGTCCGGCCGCCGCTAGTTTGCGCCGGAAGGAGGGCTTAACCGCCTTTGATGTCGCTGTCGGAAGACGAGGAAGTGTCGCCACCGCCCTTGACCGCATCCAGCGATTTGGTGTCGACGCCTAGGGCGCCCGCCAGTTTTTGCTCTTCTTCTGGGCTGATGGTGCCTTTCATCAGTTTCTTCAGCAGCTTCTTGATCTCGTCGTCTTCGCCGCCGCCCGAGCCGCCGCCGCTACCCTGGGTACTACCGCTTTCATCTGGTTTCTGGGATTGTGCAGCGCGGTTTTCCAGTTCTTTGAGAATGGCGTCTTTTTGCCAGGGTTCCATGCCATCCTTGCCGAGCGCTTTTAGCAGGTCGTCCGACGAAGCCCCTTTCAGGGTCGACGAAAACGAATTCATTTCAGAGCCGGTAGGGATGCCGCTGACGCCGCCGCCTGAGGACGAGATAGTTAAGCTCATGTTATTTCCTTAAAAAAATTGAGGGGAACATCTTTACTGCCCGGATGGGTCGCAAATGGATCATGGGCGGTTCCCGCGGTCCGGGCCGGAATTTGCGGGCGTCATTCCGCCATGGCGCGCCGGCCGGAACTTTTTCCCGTTTCGTTGCCATCCACAGCACAGCCGCGGACGATAAGAATGCATACCGGCCGGCGGCAATTTAAGCGCTTTTTCGATGACGCCACAGAACAGGGAGGCCAATTTGGCAAAGAAATGCGCCGCGTTCGACCCCGCCAAACTGGCGCGCACCATCAGCAAGGATCCACGCGCCAAGAAAGCCGTCGAGACCGCCAGGAGCGGGCTTAACGGTTTGTACCAACAGATGACCGCGCTGGTGAAGAATTTCCGCACCGAGTTGAACAACCGCGTCCAGCAGGGCGGTTATCGCCCCACCACCGAAGAGCAGCGGATCAATGGCCATTGGCGTGCATTCTTGCCGCATGGAGCGGCCTTCATGCCGGGATCTACAATCGATCCCCAAAGCCGTGTGGAGAAGATAAGCTGGCACAAGGACGGGGTCGTATGGATATCGACCCACAACCCCAATACCGGGGAACGCACTTCCTCCACCGGTTGGGGCACGATGGACGCCAACGGCTGGCAGCGGAGCCAGTCGATTGATCACCGGACGGGCCTGCACTGGTTCTCCACCCGCAATCCCACAACCGGTCAGCATACGAGTCAGACCGCATGGGGGGGCGGACGCGGAAGGCTGGCAGAGATGCAAAATGTTCGATCACAAGACCAAGTCGAATTGGACCTCGTTCCATCACGCCGCGGCCAATAAGAGTTTCTGCTGTAGCGCATGGAGCAAGCCGGGCGAGGATGGTGTCAAGTCGCGCACGACGATCGATCAAAACACCAGGACGCGCTGGCAGGAAACCCTCAATACCAGGACCGGCGAACATATATCGAAGACCGGCTGGCACCCCGATCAGGCGGGCGCGCGCCTTCAACGCTTGGTGAAGGATCATAGAACCGGGAAGACGCATATCGAGCTCGAGGACACTACCAAGCCTAGCGCGAATCACGAGAATTTTTCCTTTGAAATGAATGGCAAGACCCCGGAACGGCTTGCCGCCGAATCGCTGGCAAGCCTCGGTCTCGACCAGACCGTGACCGATAAGGCCACGATCAGAAAACAATACTTTAAATTGGCGCGGGAAAAGCATCCTGACAAGGTGGCGGACCAGAGTGATACGGCGGCCATCGCGAAGGCCAAGGACGAGTTCGCGCAATTGCAGAGCGCTTATGCTTTCTTGATGAGCGAAAAATTCCCAGTACAAAAAACGGAGGGGTGAACATGGTCCAGGATGATGATCCGAATTCTTTCTCCTATCCGGATCCGGCGTCGCTGCCGGACACGGTCAGGAAGGTCGAGCTCGACTATGCGGTCGATGTGGGCGCGTTGACCGAGGCGCCCGACTTCAGCCAGTTCTTTCCGCCGGCCGCGCCGGGCGACGAGAAGCTGGAGGCGACCGACGACGACAACGGGCTCAGGCAATTGGAAGCGTTGCAGACCAGCGGGCTGTCCGAACTGGAGCTCGAAAAGCTGCGCGCAAAGCTGCACCAAGGTTTTTCCGCAGTGATCGACCAGGTGTTCGCCTCGTTGGCCGCCGATGCGAAGCCGACAGCGGCCGCGGCGGCGCCGGCGCTGAACCAGGAGATGGATTTGCGCACCCTGGTGGCGGCTTCGCGCCGCGGCGAATCGCTGACCCGGAACGGGCGGGAACTGGCGGAGGACATCGTCATCGGTAGCCTGGTCAACTGGGGGAACGAGGTCTGGGACCCGCACGATCCGGAGACCAGTCACCCGAGCGAAAAGAATTTCTCGTTGGCGTTATTGCAGCAGTGAGAGCGATGTCGCGTTTGCCCGCGGGGACGCCTCCATGCCTTGGCATGGGCGCGTCCCTCGGTGCATTCTGGGATTGCGCTGTTCTTCGCCGCCGGCCGGCTTCAAAAATTCTTGTTCTGGAAAGGAAAAGATGGAACCCGGGAACGGCGGAGCGTCACTTATGGTGGACCGCCCGGTTCATTTTGCAGCGAGGCGGTATTTTTCAATCACTTATGGAGGTTACTATGGCAGCAGTTGCAGCAGGAGCGGCACTCGGCGCTGGACAAGGCATCATCGATCAAGAAGGTACCAGTGCGGCAAAGACATTACTCGACGCTGACAATGCGAAACTGAAGATGGCAAAGGCCGGTCGTGACAATTCCTTGCAATTGATCTGATCGCGTTATCCTGATCGGAGTAGATCTTCTGGGAACAGGGAGTGCAGCGGTTCGGTATTCCCTGTTCCGGGCGCCTTGCCCGAGCCGAGGCCAGCCAGCAAGTCCCCCGGCAACGGACTACCCCATTGATGAAAGAGACAACATGAGCACATACCAAAGTCAGCTTGATCGCGGTTACCAAACGCAGCAGGGTGCCGGATTCCGGCAGGACAATGCCAATCCCATGGTGCAGGCGGCGCAACAGGGTTCGGCCGAAGCCATGGAATTCCAGTTGTGGGTTTCGCAACAGGCGACGTCCCTGGCGAAGTTGAAGATCTTCAGTTCGATGGCGAAGAACGTCAACGACCAACAGTAAGCAAGGACGGGGCGCATGCCGATGGCGTTGCGTCGTTTAATTCAACACGGGGAATCTGTCATGACTACATCTTCATCAATCGGCGGCGCCGCCGAGAACGGTGCACAACGCTCGATCGCAACCCAGGAAGGTGTGAGCGCGGCCAAGGCGGATCTGGATCATGTTGCCGTGTTCACCCGATTCATAAAAAAAGCGGAAGAGGCGGCCCAGGCGGCGATCTGACGCCGCACGCGCAGCGGTTGCGTTTGCCGCCACCCGCATCCGGGACGCGACGGGCTTGCACGCATGGCGCCCTGGCGCCATTGCGTCATCGCCTCGCCCGGCGCCACCATGCGTGACGCCATCGCGCGGGCCGCTCGTCCAACAATCTTCGAAACACCTTTTTCCCGACCGCATGCGCCAGCCGGCGCCGCGCGGGTTGGCGCATGTTTTTCGCTGCGGGCATTCATCTTGACGCCGATTCCGGCGCCGGCCGGGATGGCGATCCCGCCGCCGATAAATTCTGGAACTATCAAATCCACCGTGCCACTTACTGCGGAGTCCATGTGAGCTGCGGCATAGGAAGACATGGTGCGGGAAAACCGTTTCCATGGGATACGCGACGCATCAGGGGCGAGCGATTAGTTAACCATTTTCGGAGAAAAGCATGTCGGTAAATATCACCACCACCACCACCACCACGACCACCTATAGCAGCGATCAGGATGCCCGGTTTCCGGGCGCCGGCAATTTGCCGGGGAATGCTTTTGATCCGGAATCTTCCGATATCCTGTTCAATAACGGCGATCCCGGCAACCCGTCTAACCTGGTCAATACCCTGCCGATTCCCGACAGCCTGAAAGATGCCCTCCTCGGCATGATGGGGTTGGGCGGCCATCGTTTGCCGTCCGATTCCAGCGCTGCCCAGACGATCCAGAACTTCCAGAAGGAAAACAAGACCGGCCTGCTATCCGCCGAGCAGATGAAGGATATCGCCGACACCGGCTATTACAAGGACAAGGACGGCAGTCTCAAGCCGGTTTCTTCGGAAGTGCAGGCCGCCGCCCAGGCGCTGATGGCCAATGGCGGCGCATTGTTCAAACGGTTAGAATCGGCCAACACCGGTAAACAGGACGGCCTGCTGGGCGCGCAGGATTTCCCGGCCGCAGTCAAGCAGGGCATGATTTCCGCTAATCCAAATAACGCGGGCGTGCAACCACGGAGCGGCCTGGCCAACGATTACTTCCTGCAGGCGGTGATGCAGGGGCTGTTGTCGCCGACGCGTCCCAGCGATTACAACACCGGCAAAACCATCGACAGCTTCATGAAGGATAACAAGCTCGACCTGCTGTCGGCCAGCGATATGCAGAGCATCGCCGACACCGGCTATTACAAGGACAAGGACGGCCAACTGAAGGCGGTATCGCCGGAAGTGCAGGCGGCGGCGCAGGCTCTGATGGCCAACGGCGGCGAATTGTTCAAGAAGCTTGAGGCGGCCAACACCGGCAAACAGGACGGCCTGCTGGGCCAGAAGGACTTCGCAGCCGCAGTCAAGAATGGCAGCCTCAACACCGGCAACGCCGGCACGCCGAATTATCCGACCATCGCCTCGTTGAACAACACGCTGCCGTCGGCCTACAGTGCGGCCAATACCATCGATCACTTCATGAAGGACAACCATGTCGACCTGCTGTCGGCCGACTTTGTGAAGAGCATCGCCGACACCGGCTATTACAAGGACAAGGATGGCCAGCTGAAAGCGGCATCACCGGAAGTGCAGGCGGCCGCCCAGGCGCTGATGGCCAACGGTGGCGAACTGTTCAAGAAGCTGGAGGCGGCCAACACCGGCAAGCAGGACGGCCTGCTGGGCCAGAAGGACTTCGCCGCCGCAGTCAAGAACGGCAGCCTGAGCGCCGGCGCGACCACTCCGACCGTCGCCTTGCCGAACAACGTGCTGCCGTCGGCCAACAGCGCTGGCAACACCATCGATCACTTCCTGAAGGACAACAAGATCGACCTGCTGTCGGCCAGTGATATGAAGAGCATCGCCGACACCGGCTATTACAAGGACAAGGACGGCCAGCTAAAGGCGGTATCGCCGGAGGTGCAGGCGGCGGCACAGGCCCTGATGGCCAATGGCGGCGAACTGTTCAAGAAGCTGGAGGCGGCCAACACCGGCAAGCAGGACGGCCTGCTGGGCCAGAAGGACTTCGCCGCCGCAGTCAAGAACGGCAGCCTGAACGCCGGTGCCACCACCCCGACCGTCGCCTGGCCGAACAACGTGCTGCCGTCGGCCAACAGCGCGGGCAACACCATCGATCACTTTCTGAAGGACAACAAGATCGACCTGCTGTCGGCCAGCGATATGAAGGATATCGCCGACACCGGCTATTGCAAGGACAAGGACGGCCAGCTGAAGGCGGTATCGCCGGAAGTGCAGGCGGCGGCGCAGGCTTTGATGGCCAACGGCGGCGAATTGTTCAAGAAGCTTGAGGCGGCCAACACCGGCAAACAGGACGGCCTGCTGGGCCAGAAGGACTTCGCAGCCGCAGTCAAGAATGGCAGCCTCAACACCGGCAACGCCGGCACGCCGAATTATCCGACCATCGCCTCGTCGAACAACACGCTGCCGTCGGCCTACAGTGCGGCCAATACCATCGATCACTTCATGAAGGACAACCATGTCGACCTGCTGTCGGCCGACTTTGTGAAGAGCATCGCCGACACCGGCTATTACAAGGACAAGGATGGCCAGCTGAAAGCGGCATCACCGGAAGTGCAGGCGGCCGCCCAGGCGCTGATGGCCAACGGTGGCGAACTGTTCAAGAAGCTGGAGGCGGCCAACACCGGCAAGCAGGACGGCCTGCTGGGCCAGAAGGACTTCGCCGCCGCAGTCAAGAACGGCAGCCTGAGCGCCGGCGCGACCACTCCGACCGTCGCCTTGCCGAACAACGTGCTGCCGTCGGCCAACAGCGCGGGCAACACCATCGATCACTTCCTGAAGGACAACAAGATCGACCTGCTGTCGGCCAGTGATGTGAAGAGCATCGCCGACACCGGCTATTACAAGGACAAGGACGGCCAGCTAAAGGCGGTATCGCCGGAGGTGCAGGCGGCGGCACAGGCCCTGATGGCCAATGGCGGCGAACTGTTCAAGAAGCTGGAGGCGGCCAATACCGGCAAGCAGGATGGTCTGCTGGGCCAGAAGGACTTCGCCGCCGCAGTCAAGAACGGCAGCCTGAACGCCGGTGCCACCACCCCGACCGTCGCCTGGCCGAACAACGTGCTGCCGTCGGCCAACAGCGCGGGCAACACCATCGATCACTTTCTGAAGGACAACAAGATCGACCTGCTGTCGGCCAGCGATATGAAGGATATCGCCGACACCGGCTATTGCAAGGACAAGGACGGCCAGTTGAAGGCGGTATCGCCGGAAGTGCAGGCGGCGGCGCAGGCTCTGATGGCCAACGGCGGCGAATTGTTCAAGAAGCTTGAGGCGGCCAACACCGGCAAGCAGGACGGCCTGCTGGGCCAGAAGGACTTTGACGCCGCAGTCAAAGCCAATCTGTTCTCGGCCTAAGCGACGGTCCCAAAACAAGGCTGTGTTAGACGGCGGATCAATGATCCGCCCCATGCTGCGGCGTGGGGCGGGTGGTTCGACACGCTGCCATCCGCAGCCTGGAATAGGCCAACGGTTAACGATTTTTTTGGAAATACTATGTCAATTTCTCGTATCGGCGGACATGGACCTTCGCGGGGCGTCGATCTGGCCATGCTGTTCCGCGAGTATTCGGATCTGGCCGACAGCCGCAGCGCCGCGGCGGCGCCAGCGTCCGCTTCCCAGGACAACGGGTTGCCGCAGGCGCCGCCGGTCAAGGCGATCGACCATCCACAGTATGGCACACGCTCGTTCCTCAAGCGTAGTACCGCGCCGGCGGAAAATCGCGTCAGCGGCAAACGTGGCCGGGGCGATTCCGGCGATGTTGTGCAAGGCGACATCCGGCGTTGGAACCGAATGGACGCGGAAGAATACCAAGCATTGGAAGCCATTCCGGGAGCACTCGAAGCGGAAGCCGCGGTCCGCTCGGACAAGCTATACATGCGTCGCCTGAGCGACATCACCGTGGGCCGCCGCAAAGCGCGGCCGGCGCCTGCGGTAGCGGCGCCGGCCGGCAAGAGCGCGCAGGGGAAATGGGCCTTCGGCGTGGGCAAGGCCCTGCGGGACAGGGCGCAGTTCGCCCGCATGCACGGCGGTTTTTTCGACGTACCGCCGGCCCCGCCGCTGGCTTTCGACTTTCCTTGAGAAGGGGCGGGACCATCGGCGGCGGCTGGCATTGACCCGAGATACCGCAGTCTATTTGGATTGGAGGAAGAGCATGATAAAGCAAACATGGTTAATCGATGAAACGGAATACAAGAATGGCCGCCGCCAGGCGCGTAAGCGCAGTAAAGCGCAGCCGTTCGAGGTCGAGGATCTATCCGACGACGATTTGATGCTGGGGGAGTATTTCACGGGGCATCGCATTCGCCGTCTGGACCTCGAGTAGTCCGGCGCAGGGAGCCCGCCGGTGCCAGCAATAAGTTGACCTGCGTGCCGGCGGGCTTGTCGTAGTCTCACTTCATTTTTAAGGAATGCCTATGGACTGGCATGAGGGTTATGTGTCCGATATCGATTATGTGGCCGAGTTCTTTCCGGAACAAAGTCCATCCCTGTTAAGTTTTGCCTGCATCCTCAACGGCTGCGAACCGCCGGCGCTGGATCGCCGGTTCACCTATTTTGAACTGGGCTCCGGCCAGGGCGTTACCGCCAATGTCCTGGCGGCGGCCAATCCGCAAGGCGATTTCTACGCCGCCGATTTCAATCCGGCCCACATCGCGGCCAGCCGCCAGCTGGCCGGGGCGGCCGGCCTGGACAACATGACTTTCCTGGAAAGCAGTTTCGCCGACCTCGCCGATGGGTTGGTCGACCTGCCGGCGTTCGATTTCATCACCCTGCACGGCGTCTACAGCTGGGTCAATGCCGAAAACCGCCGGCACATCATACGTTTCATCGACCGCTACCTGAAACCGGGCGGCCTGGCTTATGTCAGCTACAACGCCATGCCGGGGTGGACCACGACCTTGCCGTTCCAGCGCCTGGTGCTCGAACACGCCAGTCTTTATCCCGGTAGCAAGCACCAGCAGATCGAAAAAATGCGCGGCCTGATGCGCGGCTTGATCGACGGCAAGGCGGCGTATTTTTCCACTAACACCAGCGTCAATTTGCACAACTATATCGACGCGGCCATGGACGGCGACCTCGGCCGATCGCAGTATATCGCGCATGAATACATGAACCGCGGCTGGGAGCCGCTGTACCACATCGACGTGGCGCGCGCCGCCGCCGACGCCAAGCTCGACTATGTCGGCTCTGCCGGCTTGTCGTGGGCCTTCCCGGATCTCTACCTGACGCCGCGGCAGCGCGGTTTCCTGGACGACATCCATGACGACGGCCTGCGCGAGACCGTCAAGGATTACATGAAGAACACTTGCTTCCGCAAGGATATCTACGTGCGCGGCGCGCGACGCATGAGCCCAGAGCGGCAGGCGCAATGGCTGGGCCGCACCGGCTTGGCCCTGACGGTGCTGCGCGAGAACGTGACGCTCAAGATGAAATTTCCGGTGCGTCAACACCAGGCCGACGAGGTCGTCTACGGCGCGCTGCTTGATGCGTTGGCCGTGGGGCCCCAAACATTGCCGGAACTAAGCTTGCTGCCAGCCTTGAGCGGCAAGAGCCTGGCCGACATCGCCCGCATGGCGGCGCTGCTGATTGAAACCGGCCAGGCGGCGATCTTTTTCCAGACTTCCGCCGAACAGGACCCGGAACCGGCGCGCAACCTGAACAACGCCATCGCGGAGCTGGACGCCGGTTATCGCGTATTCGCCGCACCGTTGCTGGGCAGTGGCGTCACGGCGCCGTTGTTCCAGCGGCTGGTGCACGCGTCGCTGACGGATCCGGAATCGACCGCGGCCACGTCGATGGACATCGTTGACCAGGTGCTGTGGCATGTGGAGGCGCAACACCAGCCATTGATCGTGGACGGGCGCGAACTGGTGTCGCCGGAAGACAAACGGCGCGAAGTGGGGGAAACAGTCAAAGCCATCCTCACGCGGCGGCGGCCATTCTGGCGGCAGCTGCTCATGCTGCCGGGCGAAACGGCATCACCAGCTGTGCATGATTTGACCGCTGGGCCATGATCCGCGCTGCGGCCAGCGCTTGGCGGCCTGTCGCCACAGGGCATGGACAGGCCCGGGCATTTTTTCGCTAATAAGTCAATAAGTCCATGCCAGCTTTACCACCTGTTCGCACGATTCAGCAGGGGCTGCATTGTGCGTAGATCAGTACCGAAGGAATTCAATAATACGGGTATCTATCGGTCGGTCATTTGACAGTTTTCGCACACATTTTGACCAACCTGATGGAGTAGATTCGTTCCTGGCGAACCGTAGCTTGCCGTGGACTTAAGTCTCCCGTGACTATTCAGCCGCTACGGGGCTGGCGGGCGATAGAGCTCATGGTTGCTCTCGTCGGCAATTGTTTTGGAACTTCACGACTTTTCGCGTATGGGAATAAATATGGCAAACTCCATTACTCGTTATTTTTACAATCCGACTGAATACCCCCCGATCCAGCAAGCCACACCTGCTCAAAATCAGGCGTTGAGAAGCAATCCTGAATCTCCATTAAAAGATCGTTTCGATGAAACGCCTTTTCCGGCACGACTTGCATCTCGTCGCATTACCCGCGCTTCTCGGGGATCACTTCTTCAAACGCAATTTCTCCTAAACCGATCTACAGAAATTAAGGGAATTGGATACACAACTTCCAGTGGTCCGCCTGCCACCACCGGCACATCGAAATCTCAAGTGCTTTGCATGACTGACGGTCTTGATTTGTGTTTTGCTGTTGCTATTGGAGGGGAAAGACTTTCCGGGGAGCCCGGATCAAAAGTCCGAATTTTTCACGTTATGCCCGCGAATCAAGATGCTCAGCGTGATATACGAATTTACGTGCAACAGTTGAAGGGCGAGGGGTACTCGGTCCGGGCTGCTGTTCATGGCGGTGATTCAACATCACCAGCAAGTATGCGTAGGCTGGGTGCTGTCGACGCGACGCTGGAGGGACTTGAGGTTTCTGTAGATTTTCATGAGACAGGCGAAGGGGGGGAGGACAATGGCGCCCTTGGCGCAGTGATAGATTCAAACGGTCGCGTTCGATTTATAACCCAGCTTGTTAAATAGTCCGGCCTGAATAATTCGCCCCCCAGACAAAGACTCGACTGCGGGCGATAACTGCTGCTGGCGTCAAACAAGAGTGCCGGGGCCATCCATGCTCCAATCCACCCAAGTTAAGACATTTCAGCAGTTTTTCTGGGTCATTTTCTTGTGCGGTTTTGGACTCGGTTTGCGGGGTTTCGATCGATTCGCGCGATGTCGGTAGGTCTTGCCGGCGATCAGTGCCAACAGGTCGCGCAGCATTTTCGCGACCTTCCTGCCGATCTTGCCTCCAAGCAGAAGTATGGGCAACAATGGCTTGAGCGCGGTATGGGCGTAGCCATGGTTGATGCGTTTTTCCTCGGGTAAATCGGCGTCGGCATGGGCGGTCAGCGAGACGAGTGCCTGAAGCTTGTCGCAGACGATTTTGGTGGCCACATCCTGGGCCACGACCTGCTGGCTCAAGCCGGTGACATGTTCCAGATTGAGGCGGTGCTTGAGCCGATTGAACGCTTCCTCGATGCCCCAGCGCTTGTGGTAGAGCTCGCTGAAGCAGCCGGCCGGAAAGAGCTTGTCGTCGAACAGGTTGGTCATCAGCACGCGTTGCTCGCCGCCGGGCGAGACGGTGCGCACCAGGCGCACGCACTGAGGTTTGCGCGGGTACTCGTAGTCGAGCGCGTCCCGCTTGTTCGGCGCCGGCAACATGACGACCTGATCGAGCTTGTCCGAGCGCATGAACGCGCGCACGCAGGCGAAGCCGCCGGCATTGTCGACGCGTATGCAAAACTTGATGGCGCGGTGGTTCAGCACGGCGACGAGCCAGCGGCAGGGATAGCCGCGGTCAAGCAGCAGCAGGTCGTCCGGGGAGAGCCGGTCGAGGTGTTCGAACAGGAACTGGCGTTCGCCGCGTTCATGGACGTTGTGCAGGGAGGCGGCGAGCATCAGGTCGGGCCCCGGCAGGAACAGACCGAACAGGATTTGATCGGCGAGCTCGGCGCGTTTAACATGGCTAGCCCGCAGACCGAAACGCAGCGTCGAGGCGTCGGCGGCGACCAGGCGCAGGCCGCGCCAGCGCGACACGAAGCCATCGTGCTCGGAGCGCGCGATCAGCGAGTCGTTGAGTCCGGGAATGGCCACCAGGGACAGCTTGGCGCGCCTGCGCGAACGCCTGCTCTGACGCCTCGTGGAGCAACTGCGCTTGCTGGCGCAAATGCGCAAAGAAGGTGTCCAGTTCGGCCTGAACGCTCATGCGCATGCCCGTCAGCATGATGGCCACCAAGGTCGCCAGAGGCAGCTTGCGGCAGCGGGAAAACGCCGTGGGATGATCCGGATGGCGTGCTTCGTGGAGAAATTCTGTTGAGCATAAGCGGGCGGCGAAATCTTGAAACAGCGTGGTCAGAACGGACATGGCAGACAGGGATAGGAAAAATCCATGCTGCCGCCGCGATATTGGATCAATGTCAAGTATTTTTGTGAAAACATTGGAAATGATTTACTGAAATGCACGCCATCCGCTAACTTGGGTGGATTGATCCATGCTCCCGGTGTGAGGTGCGGCGATGCCATCCAAGCGGCGATGAATCCGAAGAAAAGCCGCAGTTTGCGCAGGTTGTGGCCGCAGCCACATAGCAGCGCGCTGTACGCGTCGCCGTGCGTACCTTTGAGCCAGTGCGCCGCAGCCTGCCGTCGTTCTTCATGTACCCGATGGCCGGTCCGATGGCGCCGCAGCGCCCGATGTCGCGGCGCAGACGCGCGGTGATGTCCCGCTTGGGCTTGTGGTGGTACACCTTCGTTCCCGTTTGCACGTCGGCGCCGCGATAGCCCAGGTCCGCAAACACTGAGGCTCACCTCACGGCCAGTCTGGGCGCCTCGCGGTTGTAATTTTGGCGCAGAGTCCCGGCCAGCTTGATCAACTGCTGCGTGGCTCGTTCCAGCAATTTGCTATCGGTCGGATCGGCGATGGCCTTTTCCTGCGCGGTGCTGTCGACGATCATTTTTGGAAGCTCTGGCGCTTGACCACCGGCGCCGATTCGGCCGCCTTGATGGTCTGCGTCAGCATCCAGTCCAGGCCGGCCTCGCCGATGCGTCAACGAACCGGAATCGATCGGTGAGCGGTGCTGGAGCCAGGTCTCGCCGTAGAACAGTTGCCAGTACGGGTTCTCCAGCCCCACACCACACTCTCGTCCGACAACGCGAACCTGTGCAGCAGGTACAGCAACCCTGCGATCATCCGGGCGGAGGTGGCGGGACGGGGAGTTGGCCGGCCCGTTCGCGCTGGAACACGGACCAATCGATGTGGGTGGCGAGCTGGGCCAGCGGGTGTCCGGGTCGCGAACGGGCTCCGTAGTCCGGCCTGAATAAATCGAAAATCACCCAAGACAGAGCCGTGCCTGCGGGCGATGGTTGTCGCGGGCGCCGTCAACTAAGCCTGCCAGAGTTACTCCCGGTCCCGGTGTGAGGTACAGCGATGCCATCCAAGCGGCGATGAAGGCGAAGAGAAGCCGAAGCTTTCGCAGGATCATGCGCAGGTTGTGACCGCAACCGCACAACAGCGCGTTGAAGGCATCGCCATCGGTGCCTTTGAGCCAATTGCGCCGTAGCCTGCCGTCGTTCTTCATGTGCCCGATCGCCGGTTCGATGGCGCTGCGGCGCCGGATGTCATGCCGCAGGCGCCCGGTGATGTCGCGTTTGAGTTTGTGGTGGTAGACCTTGGTGCCGGCTTGCACGTCGGCGCCGCGATAACCCAGGTCCACAAACACTTCCTTGGGCTGGTGCTCGGTGAGGATCGCCACCTGCTCCAGCGTTTCGTACAGGGTGTGGCCGTCGTACGGATTGCCCGGCATGCTGCGCATGCCCACCACCAAGCCCTCCTTGTGCGTGGTGGCGATCGACACCTTCACCCCGAATTCATAAGGCTGCCGCGTCCTGCCCCCTTGGCAATGCACTCGGCCTCGGGAGCGTGCAGGCTGTAGAGCTTGTTTTTGTCGCGCTGCTTCTGCGCGAGCAGGCGCTTGGCTTTGGCCAGCAGGTCGGTCGCCTTGTCCCGCAACGCACCGGGTATCTTGTCGCGTTGGCGCTCCACGTCGCGCCAGACACGGCCGACCACCGTCTTGAGTTTCTTCAGGCTGCCGCGTATGCGTTTGTATTGTTTGGCGTGCGCGTGGCGCCCCACCTGCACGGCCAGTCTCGGCGCCTCGCGGTTGTAATTCTGGCGCAGCGCCAGTCCCGCCTCGGCGGCCAGCCTGACCAGGTGCTGCCTGGCGCGCTCCAGCAATTTGCTGTCGGTCGGATGGGCGATGGCCTTTTCCTGCACGGTGCTGTCGACGATCACTTTTTGGAAGCTTTGGCGCTTGACCACTTGGGCCGATTCGGCTGCTTTGATGGTCTGCGTCAGCATCCATTCCAACCCTGTTTCGCCGATGCGCTGGCGCCAGCGCGTCAACGAACTGGGATCGATTGGCGGCCGGTGCTGGAACCAGGTCTCGCCGCAGAACAACTGCCAGTACGGATTCTCGACCCAGCCCCACACTGCGTCCTCGTCGGACAAGGCAAACGTGTGCTGCAGGTACAGCAGGCCCGCGATGAGCCGGGTGGAGGTGGCGGGGCGGCCGCGCGACTAGGGGAAATGCCCGGCCCATTCGCGTTCGAAGACGCTCCAGTCGATATGGGTGGCCAGTTGGGCCAGCGGATGCTTCAGGTTGACCAGTTCGTCCAGCCGTTGCCGGAACATGTCTGCGCTTTGTGATCCGGTTGGCTTTGGTCCCATTCAGGCCTCTGAAATTTGCAAGGAATTGCCACCATTTTAGCGAAAGCTTGCAAATCCCAGCGCCTGTTTTTTGGTCTTTCGCCAGCAGAATCAATCGGTTAGGATTTGTTCAGACCGGACTCCGTAGAGTCGGATGGAGAAGTCTATGGCAATCCCCCCCATCTGGTAACGGCGCCGCAGTAAGCATGCAGAGGTGGTGCCTGGGTGGTGCTGAGGAAAATATCCGTTCTACTATCCAAGCAGACGTAAGCCGTTATCGGCCTTCATATTGCTCTTCGACGTCTTGCACTACTCAGAGTAGTCTAACCCGGCATTTATTCGCTGTACTTATAAGTCTATGCCGTTTTTTCCATCTATTCATTAAACGGCGTAATACCTATACTAAATGTCATCTAAATTTATAAGAAGGTAGTTCGGAATTGGGCTGTGGATTCAGGAGCGAGCCTTCGACTAGCCCGGCCGCGTGAGGAGCCTGATCATGATCACATTCTTGTCAACGATATCCAGTCGAAACAGAACCAGCGAGCTTATCTTGCTTGCGGCGCTGTCTTTGTCTGCGCTCGCTTCCGCCACAGAGAGCAATACTGCTGCGCCGCTAACCATCCAAGAGCAAGGCAGTTTCGCCGTTGGTGGTACCGTCATTACCGGTCCCGCGTCCGTCGACCCGTTAAAGGCGGGGGCGGAGTGGAACACCTATCATGGCGACCACGCCTATGTGTTTTACCAAATACCGAAAAACGCGCGCACCTTGCCTCTCGTGTTCTGGCACGGCGCGGGTCAATCGTCGAAGACATGGGAAAGCACACCGGATGGCCGCGAAGGCTTTCAGAATATCTTCTTGCGTCGTAGCTTTCCAGTCTATCTGATCGATCAGCCACGCCGTGGCAAGGCTGGGCGCGGGACGGTGGCATTGGCGCTCGCACCTGCCCCAGACGAACAGCAGTGGTTCAACCAGTTCCGGCTTGGCGTCTGGCCCAACTTTTTCAAGGGGGGGCAATTCCCGCCCGGAGCGGAAGCATTGGAGCAATACTATCGCCAGATGACACCCAATACCGGACCGTTCGACGTTGATGTGACGTCGAATGCCACGGCGGCGTTATTCAAGAAGATAGGGCCCGGCACCTTGGTCACCCATTCGCAGGCGGGCGGCCCGGGTTGGGTGGCGGCGATGAAGGCTGCCAATGTGCGCGCGGTAGTCGCTTACGAGCCCGGCAGCGGCTTCGTGTTTCCACTGGGCGAGGTGCCGGCGCCAATGCCGAGTGCCGCCGGTCCGCTGGAGGCGGTTGGCGTTCCGCTTGACGAGTTCATGAAGCTAACGCGCATCCCGATCATTCTCTTTTATGGCGACAACATCCCGGATCATCCAAGTGCGAACCCGGCGCAGGATTCCTGGCGGGTGCGCTTGCAGATGGCGAGGGCGTGGCGGGACGCGGTGAATCGTCGGGGCGGCGATGTCACTCTGGTGCATTTGCCGGACCTGGCCATACGCGGTAATACTCACTTCCCGTTTGCGGACATGAACAACATCGAGATTGCCGATCTGTTGTCGGATTTTTTAAAGAAGAAGGGCCTGGATTGAAGTCGCCAGACAGTCGCACACCGTTTAATCACCGTCAGGAAAACACCATGCAAAACGACATATTGGAACAACGCATCCAGATACTTGAAGACAAGGATGCTCTAAAAACGCTCGTCGACACATTCTCCAACCTCGCCGACCAGAAGGATATGGCCAGACAAGCATTCCTGTTCACCGAGGACGCTGTGGTCGATACCTACTTCGAAGGCCAGCTCTTCGCGTCGCTCAAAGGGCGGCAGCAAATCCAGGAAACGTTTACAGCCTTCATGGCCAACTTTGAGACCGGCTATCACATCAATGGCCAGCATACCGCCAAGCTAGAAGGAGACCGCGCGACCGCAGTGCATTATTGCCTCGTTGTCCTCGTCAGCTCAGTAGATGGGAAAAAAATGAGGGGCACCAACGGGGTATATTACAACGACGAGTATGTTCGTCAAGCAGGACAGTGGCTGATCTCGAAACGAACTTCGTATTTCACCTGGCGCGATCAACAGGCCATCAGCCAGTTTTAAACGCGGCGTTTTGCAACAACGGGAATGGAATCCATGCACATGGCTGGCTTGCACAAAGATGAACAGGAGATCGTCGCGATGTATCGGCAGATGCAGCGCTCGATGGTAGCGGCTGATACGCGCTGCCTCGCAGCGTTGTTGACCGTTGATTTCCGGCTGGTTCACATGACCGGCTACGACCAGGCCGGCTCCGAATGGCTGGCCCACATCGAGTCAGGGCAGATGCGATACGACAGTTCGGAGGAGTCGCTGGTGATCGTCAAGTTCGCAGGCGAGCGTGCTGTGCTCATGGGCCGCAGCCGAGTCACGGCCAACATATGGGGAGCCCAAGGCACTTGGCCATTACAGCTTGATATCGACTTGGAACGGCGCGACCAGCGATGGATGATGGTCCACGCGCGCGCCAGCACATTTTGACCATCACAGCCAACAACACGGCCCGGCGCCTTCTGATAGCTCGTGCTGGCCAGCTCCTTCACTACAGCGAGTGGCGTTGAGCAGGTTGTGCAAGGCACCGCAATCGGGCAGCGAAGTGGCGCACGGACCGCATTTAAATTAACCTAGATTGGAGAGCCAACATGAATAAAGAAGTGGTAGTCGTTATCGGCGCCGGCGGTATCGGCCTGGCTATCGCGCGCCGTCAGGGCGTCGGTAAAACAGTCCTGCTGGCGGATTTCAATGAACAAATCCTGAACGCCGCAGCGGAAAGCATGCGCAATTCGAGTTACGCGGTTGAAACCCAGGCTGTCAATGTGGCGTCGCGCGAGTCAGTGGAAGCGCTGGTGGTCACCGCGGGCGCGCTGGGGAGTGTCGTTCAAGTAATTAACACTGCCGGCTTGTCGCCGAATATGGCGCCTGTAGCCAGTATTTTAGAAGTCGATCTGTATGGTTCGGCGCTGGTTTTCGATGCGTTCGAAAAAATCATTGCGCCAGGTGGCGCCGGCTTGATCATATCGAGCATGGCCGGACACATGATGCCGGCACTGCCTCCAGAACAAGACCACGCGCTGGCCTATACCCCCACCGAGGAGCTGCTGGGACTACCATTCCTGCAGGCGGATGCGGTACCTAACACGCTGGTCGCCTACATGATGGCTAAGCGCGCAAACCACCTGCGGGTCCAAGCGTCGGCCATTACTTGGGGCGCGCGTGGCGCAAGGGTGAACTCTATTAGCCCTGGCATCATCGTCACACCTTTGGCATTGCATGAGCTGAACTCCGAAATAGGCGGCATGTACCGTACCATGGTGGAAGCTTCGCCTTCCAAGCGCATGGCACCGCCAGATGAAATCGCCACCGCGGCGTCGTTCCTATTGGGACCGGATGCGGGCTTCATCACCGGTAGCGACCTGTTGATCGATGGCGGCGTTATTGCAGCCATGCGTGCAGGCAAGCTGCCGACTCCCGGCTAAGTTTGATGACGAAAGAGAAAACGCGATACAAGATATTCTCATCCTCGGTGCAAACGGGCAACTGGCACGCAATACCACGGAGCGTCCGCCTCAAACTCTACCTCCGCCGTGCCGCCCCGCTGGCCAACCCTAACCCTGACCGTATCACGGTAATGGAGGGGACGTGTGCGATGCTCAAACATTGCGGTCCGCAATGCAGGGCCTGGACGTGGTGTTAGCAAGAAAAACTGAAGAAAGCGGGAGAACGATATGGAACAAAGCCGAATGCAGTTCGCTTATTTTAACAAGATATTCTGACCCCAATCGTCATGTCCAATATCCTTGCATTCAAAGTGATCTTGCTGTCGTTGGTGGCGATCGTCGGACTGGAATTGCTCGCCAAGCGCCTGCGTTTACCGCCCGCCGCAGCGTTGCTGCTGGGCGGCGTGGCAATGGCGTTCCTGCCCGGTTTGCCTGTAGTTGAGCTGGATCCAGAGTTGGTGTTGTTGGTATTTCTTCCTCCTCTACTGATGAACGGCGCTTATTTTATGGTTTGGGATGAGTTTAAGCGCCATGTATCCGGCGTCATGCTGCTGGCGGTCGGCGCGGTGACATTCACGACGGCGGTCGTCGGCTGTGCTACCCATCGGATTGTTCCTGGCTTGCCGTGGGGCGTCTGTTTCGCTCTCGGCGCCATAGTTTCTCCACCTGATGCGGTCGCCGTCAAAGCCGTTCTCGAGCGCCTGCGACTTCCGCGCAGGATCATGATCCTGCTTGAAGGCGAAAGCATGCTCAATGATGCGAGCGGCCTTGTGTTGTACCGGTTCGCGGTGGCGGCTGCGCTGACGGGTACGTTTAGTCCGCTGCAAGCTGTGAGCAACTTCGTTCTATTGTTTTTCGGCGGGATCGTGGTCGGTCTCGTCATTGGCTACCTGGCGCTCCAGTTGCTCAAGGCGCTTACGGAAACGTATTTGTTAATAGTAGTTGCCGTGCTGCCCGCTTGGATTTGCTATGCGCTGGCCGAAACCGTAGCGGTGTCAGGCGTCATGGCGACCGTCACTTACGGAATCATGCTTGGCTGGCACCAGCATGACATCGTGTCTGCCACCGTGCGCACCCAAGGTGCTGCTTTCTGGCAAGTGTTGATCTTCTTACTTGAGTCACTGGTGTTCATCTTGATTGGTTTGTCCTTACGCGGCGTAATGGATCGGGTGGGGGGCATTGATCAAGCTATCGAACAATTTGCTCCGGCGGTCGGACAGATCGTCCTGGTAGTCCTATTGTCTCGCTTTGTGTGGATCTTTTGGGTGGACGGTTTCAGCGCGGCGTGGACGCGATTGTCCGGCGACGAGCGACTGGCGTTCGACTGGCGCGCCGCCACGATTAAAAGCTGGGCCGGCATGCGGGGCGTGGTCACGCTTGCGGCTGCGCTGGCATTGCCAACGTCCATACCGGGACGGGATCTCGTCCTCGTTACATGTTTCGTCGTGATTCTGGTGACCGTACTGGTCCAGGGGGCCACTATCGGTTGGCTCATCGGCAGATTGAAAATTGCCGGCGACGAGCACGGCAATCTGCGGTTTCTTACAGAGCCCGAGAGCTGGGCCTGGCTGGAGGCTGCACAGTTCGCCGCGATTGAGTCGTTGGCCTATGACGAGGAGGGTACGCTGCTGCATCCGAGACTGCTGGAGCAATATGGCTACCGCGCCAGGATCGCCCATGAGAACAGGCACGCGACCGAAGTGCCAGCGGCGGTGCGTACCTCCCACTACGATATCGTGCTTGCGGGGATTGCTGCGGGCCGAGAAATGCTGCTCGAACTGCATCGCGACAAACGGCTCTCGGATGAGTTATTGCATATGCTAGAGCATGATCTGGATCTACAGGAGATTACCGCACTCCACGGTAGGGGTGGTTAAATAAATAATATAAGTTTTACATTGGTAATAGGGTCGCCCCCTTCGCGGAAACGTTCCGAATGCAGGTGCTGTCGATGTTCCAGCCGACTGCCACCGAGCTTCGGCGTAAAGACGCACGATGCAACCTCGGGCCGCTTTTGCTCTTTAGTCTTTCTCCATCCAATGGCATACAGCGCCGACTGGGCGAAGGGATCGGAGGCTTCGACATAGCGTATCGCCGAATGGACATCGCGCCAGCCGATATACTCCATCAAGGTTTTTAAATTCCATCGGTTCGACGACGCGCAATGGGCGAATTCCGCCGCAATGAATGGGCCTGTATATTCGTTGGTGAAAGGCACGTCGGAGGCCATGAATAGCGCGTAGCAGCGGCACCAAGGCGTTCATGCCGTTTCAGTTTGCGAAGTCGTGAAACGTTCGCCGGCGCACGGCGCTCGTTGTGCAAGCTGATCGCTACCGCGGCCACTGGCGCCACCGACACCGGCGCCAGCCGGGCACGGGACGACTTGGTCAGCTGACGCATCCAACAACCGACCTGACGGATCGGAAAGCCTTGCTCAATGGCGTATTGCCCGTTGCGACAGCCCGCTGGGCCCGCCGTTGTGCCACACGTTCTTCCCACTCCTTCTGCCGGTCCTTGTATGAACCTTCCACCCCCCATATTGATCGAGAGGATAGCGTGGCACCGCCGATCAGGAATTCATAGATGGGACGGATGGACGATTACGCATAGTGCCCTCTGGCGCCGATTTTGTGGCTCCCGCACGCGCTCCGCTCCGCGCTGCGCCGTGGCGCTCCAGCTTCAGGCCATCCAATTATTATTCTCGGCAGGGGAACTGGTCGGCAGGAGGTCATCACTCATCGATGGCAAGTTGCATGCATGATACTTGCTAAACCAAGGGGAACGCGGGACGCCGGTTTCACGGTATCCCCTGACCGCGCCAGGATATGTCCAACCTGGCGTATCGATCAAAGGGCGCAATCATATATCAGGAGCGAAATGATGAAAAATTTGAATACCAAAACCGGTCTGGCCCGTAAAGTAAAAACCGTTACCGGCGCTGTCATGGCGCTCAGTGCCGCCGTGGCCGTGACCATGGTGCCAGCCTCCCAGGCTTTCGCCTATCAGTCATATGTGGCGCCAAGAGCGCTGGCCACCGGCATAAACTTCAAAGTCACGTTCAAAGGTCACGGCAACACGCTGGCAAAAGCACAAGCTGATGCCTGGAATGGTGCACGCTGCGACGCTGTTCTTCCCGGCATCCCGGAAACTGGTCCTCGCGTCTGGGGGAAGCCCGTAACAATGTACAACGGCACGTGGTTTAACGCATTCCTGGTATTGACGTGCAAAGGCTAAGCGACCCGGATGCGTCATCGATGCTCCCGCTTAACACTTTGACGGGGATGTGGCGCCCGCATTGACAGTCAGGCGAGGCGATATCAACGCCGATGGCGAAGCTCGCTCTTCCCGTGAAAGCGGGGGGGGGGGCGTGCCGAACGTAATAATTGGCGGCGGCACTGCGGCGCCGGCGCAGCACCCATTTTGGGGTGAACGATAACCACATTGTCGGTACGCGGGTAATTACGCAGGGCAACATAGGGGAATTTACCGCGCACGCCCTTCTTGCGAAGTTATAGAGTCGCATACAGCGCAGTGGTTATGCGCAACTATTGTTCGCCTGATTGGCGGCAGTCATTAGAGAACAGTAAGAAAATGCGAATTGGAAATAGTCAGCTTGGTGTTGTGCTGCAAGCGGTGCAACGCACCGAAAGCCAGTCACGTGAAGCGGTGGCGGCACTTCACAAAACGAGTGGCCCATCCGATTCGCAGGCCCCCCGAAAGGAAGCATATCCCCTCCTAACAAGCCGGGTCCCGACATCCCGGGGCGGAGCCGGAGAAGGCGGGGCAAGCGATATGCTGCGCGTGGTTTCTCGTTCGATGAAGTACGCCTTGGGCTTGGCGGGGGCGGCCTATCTTTACGACAAGGGCGCCAATGATTTCTTCCTTTCCACTACTTCTTTGCACGATGGGAAAGGTGGTTTTACCGGCAACGAGAGACTAGACAAGGCCAACAAAGCGGCGCAAGAATACTTCCAGCGCTACCACGGCAGCGGCCCTGATGAACAGAAGCTGAACCATCGCCCCATTAACCCCATCAGGACGTGCGGCAACAACCAATTCGTGACCATGACCGACTATCGGGCGGGCACCAGGGTACACGTCATGCACATGATAAATACCGAACAAGCGCATCAGTCGCTGGTGAAGAACCTCGCTTGCCTCAAAGGCCATCTCGTGAAGGCTGAGCATGTCGCCAAATATGCCCCGGCCCATGTCCCCCAGAACTCCGATTTGACGAAGAGCAGCCTGTACGACAAGAAAAACAGGTATGCGCTGGTGGGTGTTACTAATGAAGAAACCGGAGCCCGCGGATACGCATCACGGTCGATCACCCGGCCGTTCGTGCTCAAAGGCCACCAGCATTTCAAAGATGTATCCGAGGAGAGGGGCTGGACACCGAGGCAATGCGTCGAGTCGCTGGAGGCGTCGCTACGGAAGGACAGCAAGCTCAGCGAGGAGGCGCAGTTTGCCGCCGGCCGGACCCTCTTGAATTTCAGGCAGGTCTATGCCCGGGACCAGCACTGGGGAGATGCTGAAAAAGTCATTATGAAAACCCTGGCGGAGCACGGCGTGCTATCGCTGGATGAAACCCATAAGGTCGACGAGAGCCTGATGTTCGAGGACCCGTCGAAAAATATATTGAAGAGAAATAACGGTGTGATGGGGCCGCTATTGCACAAGCTCGAGGCCCGTTTGCAGGCGTTTCGCTTGCGGGACGATCCTGCGGCGCTCGACGATCTCAAGCCCATGGCGAGCTCGAAGAACATGGAGAATCTGGCGATCGCGCATTTCAAGCTGAACGAGCGGGGTAACGGATTTGAGGACAGCTCGGGATTGGGGGACTCGTTTACGAGCGCCAATGCCGTCGCGTGTATCAACCACGCGCGATTGATGAGCGGTGAAGAACGCTTGTCCAAAGAGGACGTGGTGGTGCTCGTGGGATGCCTCAATGCCGTGTATGACGACGCCAGCGGGATCAGGCATACGCTGCTGGAGGTGGCGCGAGGATGTTTCGCGGGTGCGGGCTATAGCGTGGCTGACGCGGACCGGTTCTATGAGGAAGTTTGCAGGAAGGCCGCGGAGGAGTTTTACGGTGGAAAGAACTTGGCAAGGCGCGCCTGACATGGGGACTTAAATCATATCTTGCGCATCCTGCAATATCGTGATGCAGGTAAGCGTTTTTTTCGGACGGATCTTTTCATTGGAGGGGAAATATGGATTGGAATCAGGGCTACGTGGCCGGCATCGATTATCCGACGGGGTTTTTCCGCGAACAAAGTCCGGCGCATCTGAGTTTTGCCTGCGTGCTCAACGGTGTCGAGCCTGTGCCTTTGGATCGTCCATTCACCTACATGGAGCTGGGGGCGGGACAGGGGTTGACCGCCAATGTGCTGGCGGCGGCCAATCCGCAAGGGCGCTTCTATGCCGTCGACTTCAGCCCTTCCCACGTGGTCGCGGCGCGCCAGCTGACGGAGGCGGCGGAACTGGACAACCTGACGCTGCTGGAGACCAGCTTTGCCGAATTGGCGGCCGGCAAGGTCGCCTTGCCGGCCATGGATTTCATCACCATGTACGGCGTGTATAGCTGGGTCGACGTGTGCAACCGCCAGCACATTGTCGATCTCATCGGCCGTTATCTGAAGCCGGGCGGCATCGTTTATCTCAATTATAACGCCATGCCGGGATGGAGTCCGTCGTTGCCCCTGCAGCGCCTGATTCTCGAACGCACGCAGACCGACCGTTACGCCTCGCATAACCAACTCGAGCAGGCGCGCCAGATGGTCGATGGCTTGGTACAGGCCGGGGCGACCTACTTCGACGGCAATCCCAACCTGCAGTACCGGCTCGATTCCCTGCGCAACGACAAGGCCGGCTATCTCGCACATGAATATATGAGCGACGGCTGGAGTCCGCTGTATCACGCCGACGTGGCGCGCGCGATGGCCGGCGCCAAAATGGACTATATCGGTTCGGGCGAACTCTCGCACGCCTTTCCCCAGCTGTACCTGACGCCGGAGCAGCTCGAATCGCTGGCGACGATAGACGATCCGATGTTCCGTGAAACGGTCAAGGACTATATCAGCAACACTAGTTTTCGCGAGGATATCTACATTCGCGGCGCGCGCCGCATGAGCACGGCGCGGCGCGAGCAATGGTTGCGCCAGACCGGACTGGCGCTGACGAGTCTGCCAGACGCGGTGAACCTCGACCTGCGCCTGCCGATCGGCGCGGTGTGGGGCGATGCGCGGCTCTATCGGCCCTTGATCGACGCCTTGGCGCGCAGGCCGCACAGCCTGGTGGAACTGGCGGAAATTCCGGCGCTGTTTTCCGCCAGCCTGGGCGACATCGCCCAGATGGCGGCGTTGCTGACGGCGTCGGGGCAGGCGTCGACGTATTTCCTGTGTTCCGCCACCATGCCGGACGCCCCGGCGCGGCGGATGAACGCGGCGCTGGCCGACGCCTCCCGTATCAAGGATCATTACCAGGTGCTGGCGTCGCCGCTGCTGGGCAACGGCGTGCAATCGGGACTGGTGCAACGCTTGCTGTTCAGGTTGTTGCGCTCGCAGCCGCCGACGGTCGACATCGACGCCTGCGCCCATGATCTGCGCGAGATCCTGCAGGCGCAGGGACAGCGGCTCAGCAAAGACGGGCGCACGCTGGACTCGGAACAGGAGGTGGTGGCGGAACTGCGGTTCTTGATCGATGCTATCATGCGGCGGCGCGCGCCGGTCTGGCGGGCGCTGAACATCCTGTGAACGGCGGCGCATGAGACGACCGCGCGGCGCCGCCAGCTTTTTCCCCGTTCACCGGGTTTGTTGGGTAAAATCGGCGGCGTTACTGCGGACATTCCCTTTTCAGCGCGCGCGCGTCCGTTTCGCCCGAACCGATTTTAAGAAGCGACGATTTTGCACAGCCATGACGACAACGCCGACCAGGCCAACGACGCTCCTGTAAGCAGGATCAATCGTTTATTGCTGGAACTGATTGAATTGTCTGGTCAGCAGGCATTCGCGGCGCCGGTGCTGGAACTGCTGATCGGCGAGGTCCTCACCCGGACCTCGATCGCTCCCGAGGCGGCGGACCGTTGTCTTTCCATTACCGCCCTGCTGCCGAAATGCGAGCAGCCGCATTATGTGCCACGGCTTTTCTCTCCGGCCGGGGCGGAGGCGTGGCCGGCCGGCGTCGAGGTCCTATGGCATGCGGACGAGGGGCGCTACATCGTTGTGCACAAGGTTCCGGTGGCCGGGTTGAAGGACGAGCGTGGCATTATGGACGCCATCTTGCTGACCGCCGATATCGCACGCGACTATTTCGCCGCCATAGGCGACGACCAGCCATCATCCTGACCAAGCCACAATCCTGGCGCGCTGGCGGAACGCATGCCGCGCCAAGGCCCGCATGCGTTCCCGTATTCTGTGGTTGCGGCGATCAACGGCCCGCCAAACCGCCGTTGCTGAACGGCGAGCTGCCATATTCGTTGCGCATGGTGGCGCGGACGCGCGAGACGCGTGAGCGGACCGTGCCGATAGGGATGTGCAAGTCTTCCGCTGCCGCCTCGTACGTGGCGTCGCCATCGAGCACGGCTTCGAACGTGGCGCGTATTTTCGGCGGCAATTCGCTGAGCAGGCGATCCACCTTTTCCGCGATCTGGCGCATTTCATACAGTTTGGCAGGATCGGCGTGGGTGTCGATGATCTGGTCCATGAAATTCTCGTCGACGGTGTCATAGCGATCGGCGATGTTGCGGCGCACCTGGTTGCGCGCCAGGTTCAAAGCGATGCCGAACAGCCAGGTCGATGGTTTTGACAGGCCGGAAAAACGGTGCGCGCATTTACTGGCTTCGATAAAGGTGTTTTGCACGACGTCCTCGGCATCTTCGTGGCTGCCGACATAGCGCTGCACAAAACGCAGCAGATGGTTGCGATGCGCGGTATAGAGCTTGACGATGTCGATGGTCTCGACGGGTGCCGCCCCATCCGCCAGGGTATCTGGTTCGACATCTACTTCCGTTACTGGGGGGGTGCCGGCGATTGCTTGAGTCATGTGGTTCTCCTTAATAGATCAAGGTGGTCGTGGGAGCGAGGTATCGTCGCGCCTTGCGTGGCGGAACTCGCTGGTTGAATGGAAGATAGCAGCGCGCCGACGGCTTGCATCCAATCAGTGAGGATTCCTGAGACTTTGAAAAAAATTGAGGAACCCATCAACAAATTATGAGAAATACAGGGAACTGGACGTGGCGGGCGCGCTACCAGCCCCGCATGCGCCCGGTCGGTGCGCGCCAGCGCATGTCCCATGGAACCGGGCGGCCGGGCGCCGCCACCCAATGCCATGAACATGAAAATCAACTCTTTCGACAATGTCGCACTGGATCCCGCCATACCGGTGGTCAAGCCGCATCCGCGGCATGGCCACCGGTATGGCGAGCACGCCATCAATCCCGATGCCCTTTTAGACCTCAGTCCGCTCGACGCGATCGATGCCCAGGCCGGCGTCAAGGAGGGGCTGGTCTATGGCCGCAAGACGCTCAAGCAACGCCTGCGAACACCGGCGCGTCCGCAGGGGCAGCAGAAACCGGCGCAGCCGTCGCGCAAGACGCGCGTCAAGGTCGATGGCAAGGAGCGCGAAGACGAGGACGATGAGTTGTTCGCGCCGGTTGCCGACACGCTTGACCTGTTGCGCAACGGTGCCGGCCGGGATCGCCAGGAAGAGGTCGAAGCCATGCTGTCGCGGTACTTCGAACCGTTGCAGCGTTACCACGTGCTGTACGAAGCGCTCGGCAAGCTGGAGGAAAATCCGGGCGGCAAGGACCTGGCGGTCAAAAACGCCCTCAACGAAATGATGAGCAATCTGATGGAGCGCCACCCGCATGAACTCAGGCGCGCTCTGCAAGAGACCGACGACCTGGTCGATTCCCTGGAAGCGATGGCGGGCGAGGAACGCATCGGTTCCGGCGGGCCGTCGACGCGCGAACTGCGGTTTTTGATCGGTGCCAAAAGCAAGGGCAATTTCGATGCGCCGCTGACGCCGTTGACCATGCTCAAGGCGCTCATCAAGAATTTCGGCGCCGACAACTGCGTGCCGGCGCTGACCAGTTTGCGTTCAAGAATGATGATTGGTTTTTAGATTTGGTTTCAGCATGCCGCCCCACCGCGGCGATTGATTAAACGGGTAGCAAGGATGGAAATGAAATTGGAACAAAATCGACATATGCATGTTTTCCCCCGCTTTGGCCTCGCCGTTGGCAAGAAGGCGCGCGGCGCGGGCCCGCGATTCGACTTCGCGGTGGGCGAGGCCCTGCGCCGGGAGTTGTTGGAGGGCCGCTTTGCCGCGCCGGAGGGGCATCGGCATGCCGTCTGGCGCCGCCGGTAGCCACGGGCACGGCGCCACAAGCTGTTTTTCAAGCAGGCATTCCGGTCGAACAGACCTCATTCATTGATTGCGCCGCGGGACTTGAGGTCGTCGCGGCCATCTTGCAGTCGGGAAGAATCGAAAAATGAAATCGGATTTGCGCAAGAACCCCCATAGGAGCATAGGCCGCTACTGGCTGACGATGTCGGACGCCTCGGCATTTACGTTGGTCAGGTCCAGCGTATCGATTGCCGAGGACCTGCGGCGGGACTTATCGGACCAGGAAAAGATCCTGATCAAACAGAGTGCCGCCGAGTTGGCGGTGGTGCTGCTTGCCGCCGCCGAGGCAGGCTGGGGCAAGGGCAAGGCCAGCCATCTGATCGCGCAGATGCTCGAACTGAGAAGGACCGGCAACGCCCAGAGGGCGCGCATTATCTTGTTGGTGCGTGACGCGATGGCGCGGCTGCCGACTATCCTGTGGCCCCAGGACAAACAGCAGGCGCGGCGGGAGCTGTTGGAGGAATTCACGCGTCAGGTCAACAATCTTCAGGTCGATGTGCCTTTGTTGCCGACGCGCGATGAGATCCGCGAACGCGAATGGCGGGAATCTATCATGGCATGGCGCAAGAGCGAGGCGCGACAACGGGGGTAAGGCGGCGATCATGGAAGAACTTCTCAAAACACTTTTACACGAAGCCAGAATGCAGCGGGCGGTGGCCATGCAGCGGCTTGACGGCGGGCTGCATGTCTTTGTCTATCCCTTGCCGAACGGCGTGATCGTCGCGCTCGGCGTTCCGCCGGAGCGGTCGTTGCCGCCGAAGGACGTGCTGCGCAAACGCTCCGCGGATCTGGCGCGTTACGGCGCGTGGCTGCCCGCCATGTTCAATGACGGCAGTCTGTATGTGTTGAGGCGCGTGGCCGGACAGGACGACGAAGCCTCGTTGACGGACGCGGCGCTCGCCGTCGCGGAGGAGTTGCTCAATTGATCAATCATCAAACCTCGGCGGCCGACCTCGCCCGGTTGCGCGGTATCGACGACCTGGCGGAAATCCACAGCGTTCCCGATGTCCCGGCGGTGCTCAAATCGCTGCCGGACTTGTTGCAGGTGGAGCAGGAGGCATCGCTGCCGCCCAGCGAAATCCCGACCGATGCGACGCTGGTGGTGCTCAACCGGATCCTTGGACCGCGATTGTCGTCGGACAGTCCGGCATGGAGCGGCAATCCGGTGCCGCGCATGCGGTCCTTGCAAAAGAAACTGATCGAACATTCGTTGAACCTGGACGAATCCGAACGCGGTCCCTGCATGGGGGCCATACTCCGGGTCAACGCGGTGATCGATTGGCGCTTGCGCTGGAACCAGATGCGCAGGAGCGACGCGGAGAGGATGTTCAACTTGCGGGATGAAAACGACGATGAGAAAAAAGACACAGCATGAGGCCATGCCGGACGAATTATTGCTGGCGGTCGGTCTGGTATGGGGCTATTTCAGTGCCCGTCAATATGAAGAGGCCTACGAGCTGGCCACGGGATGCATGCAGGTCTGGCCGCAGGACCATCATTTGTTCCTGATGGCTTCCTACGCGGCGGCCGAATTGCTGGAACCGGTCGACCGGGAGCGGCTGCTGTCGGTGCGCACGCCGGATAACGAGGCGTGGGTCAATCTTGTTCTGCGCAGGCTGGAGATACGGGCGGCGCCGCCGCCGGCGGCGGCCCTGAACGCAAATAGCTAGGGGGCGGTATGCAAGGAATTGTCGTATTGATGGCGTTGAACAAGTTTGCCGCCAAACTTGCCCAGCGCGCCGAACTGATGGTCGCCGCCTTTGTGATCGGCATCGTGTTCATGCTGGTGCTGCCCATGCCGGTATGGTTGCTCGACATGCTGATCGCATTGAGCCTGTGCATCGCGGGCCTGATCGTGATCGTGGCCATGTACATGGCGGGGCCGACGGCGTTTTCGACCTTCCCGGCGGTATTGCTGCTGACCACCCTGTTTCGCCTGGCGATCTCGGTGTCGACCACGCGCCTGATCCTGCTCGAAGGCGACGCCGGCCATATCGTCGAAACCTTCGGAAACTTCGTGGTGGGCGGCAATCTGGTGGTCGGCCTGGTGATCTTTCTGATCCTGACGGTGGTGCAGTTCATCGTGATCACCAAGGGATCCGAACGCGTCTCCGAGGTGTCCGCGCGGTTTTCGCTGGACGCCATGCCGGGCAAACAGATGTCGATCGACAGCGACCTACGCGCCGGCATCCTGACCGCCGAGGAGGCCAAGGAGAAGCGCGCCACGCTGGGGCAGGAGAGCCAGTTGCATGGTGCCATGGACGGCGCGATGAAATTCGTCAAGGGCGACGCCATCGCCGGTATCATCATCGTCGCCATCAACCTGGTGGGCGGCATTTCGATCGGCATCATCCAGCACAACATGGATGCCGCCGAGGCCATGCGCGTCTATTCCATCCTGTCGATCGGCGACGCCCTGATCGCGCAGATCCCGGCGCTGCTGATTTCGCTGGGCGCGGGCATCATCACCACCCGCGTCAGCAAGGATGACGAGGCCGGTGAAACCAGTAATATCGGGCGCGACCTGATCGGTGAATTGTTCGCCGAACCCAAGGCCCTGCTGACGGCTTCCGCCATCATGCTGTTGTTCGGCCTCATCCCCGGCATGCCGAGCCTGGTGTTCATCGTGCTGGCGCTGGGACTGTTCGGGTCCGGCATGGTGGGCCTGCTCAAGCCCCTGGCGGAAGCCGAACTCAAGCGCGAAGCCGATGAAAGCGAACGTACCAACGCCGGCATCGTCGACCTGACCAACTTTTCCGCGACCATGCCGTTTACCTTGCGCATGCCGGAAGCGATGCGCAACACACCCGAGGCCGAGATCATCCGTTCGGCGGTGCGCATCATGCGCAACGGTTTGCTGGAGCGGCGCGGCATCCCGGATCTCAAGCCGATCGAATTCGAATTCCACCCCGGCATCCCGGAAGGGCGGGTGCAGTTCCTGATGGCCGAGGTGCCACTGGTTGACGAGCAGATCATGCTCGGCTGGGGTGCCACGCGCGACAACCTCGAACGCGTCATCGAATTGGGCTTCGAGGCCAATGAGCGCAATATCGCCGGCTCCAGGCGGCGCCGGGTCTGGGTGCGCTTGGCGGACGAGCAGGCGCTGGCCGAGGCCGGGATTCCGGTTCAGCGCTGGGAGCACGTGTTCTCGGCCGATATCGAGATCGAATTGCTGCGCAACTGCCAGATGTTCGTCGGCGTCAACGAGGTTATCCGCTTCACGCGCTGGGCCGAGCGCCGCTATCCGGAATTGGGCAAGGAAGTCCTCAAATCGGTGACGTTGCCGCGCTTGACGGAGGTTGTCCAGCGCCTCACGCGCGAAGGCGTGGCCTTGCGCAACGCCCGGCTGCTGCTGGAAACCACGCTCGATTGGGCGCCCAAGGAACGCGATCCCGATGTCATCGCTGACTACGTGCGGCTGGCCTTCAAACGGCAATTGTGCCACGAGGTGGCGCGCGATGGCCTGATCGAAGTCATCCTGCTGTCGCCGGAACTGGAGGATAAATTGCGCAACGCCATGCGCCAGACCAGTCAAGGCAGCTACCTGGACATCGATTCGGAGTTGGAGCAGATGTTGCTCGACCGGCTCAACGAACTGTGCTCGAACGTCAGCACGCCGATCACGCCGCCGGTGCTGGTGACGGCGGCGGACATACGGCGCTCGGTGCGCAAGCTGATCGAGGAGGAATTTTTCCCCGTGCCGGTGTTCGCCTTTTCCGAACTGACCCAACACGCCAAGGTGAAACCGGTCGGCATGATCGAGGTGTGATGGCGGGCCCGCCTCGCCGCTTGTTTCCACGGAACTTGTTGCGGGATGCCGACATATAGAGGTATCGGTCCTCCAGATGCAAACGATGCCCGGAAGGTGACATGGCGCGGCCTCGATGAGGTCGTGGCGCCGGCCGCCACCGGCGTCGCCCCTGCAAGGCTGGATGGGCCAGACACCGCCGCCCCGCAGGGCGGACCTCGCATTTTTTTTGTTGGAGCAACCATCATGGCTTTTCATGTCAACTCGTCGGCCGCCTCCGCGGCCGACCCCAATCACGCCGCCGACGGCGCGGCCCATTCCGCGGAGGCCAATGCGCCGCGCACAGGATCGTCGTCCATTTTCAGGAGGGTCATGGGCGCGTATATCGGCTTTGAGCTGAAGAACCTCGCCAAGTGCATACACGCTTTTTCATCCGCGCCGCAGGTCGCGCCGGAATCGTCCCTCGACCAGAACGCGTTCATCAAATCGATCTGCGATCAAGTCCAACACCGGATCAGCGGCCAACAGAATGAATACGACGCCGCATTGCGCAGGATGCAAGAGCTGTTGAACGCGGCGTCGGCCCAGCCACCCGCCGGCGCGGCCCCGCAAGCAGAGCCGCGGCCAGGGCCGCAATCGAGGCCACAGCCGTCATCCCAGCAAACTCCGCGGCCGAGCGCGCAAGACGCGCCGCCGCAACCGCCGCATGCGGAACCGCCGCAACCGCCGCACGCCGCCCATGCGGAACCGGCGGAACCGGTCCCGGCTGGGCATGATCGGCAACAGCAGGCGCGGCGGCAGGCGGAGCAGCGTCAGGTGGAGAACGCGCGCCGGACGTTGGCGCAGGCGGGCCGCGCCAATGCCCTGTCGCTGTTGGGAGGACATGCCGCGCCGGGCGGCCATGACAACATCGGTAAGCACTCCGCGTCGGCGGACGGGGGGGATGCCTCCCTGCTGGAGCAGTTCAGGGCGCTGCGCGAGGAGTTGCGCGACGCCCTGGCCACCCGTCCGCCTCCTCGAACGGAGGCGGACAACGGATAGGCCAGGCGGCCGCGTGCACTTATTCATCCGGGGCAGGGCCGCCCGTGAAACCATTAGTTGATAGCCAGACCGAACGGAGCGTAAGCCATGAGCTTTCCTGCAAAAGAGATATCGACCCGTCATCACACATCGCCGATGACGCATGACGAAGCGTTGGGCATTATTGAAAGGGCGAGCAAGGACAGCTTTCTTGCCCAGGAAGTTGACCAGTTGCGAGAAAAATGCTGTGTCTTCATTGGTGAGGTCATGCATGACGTCAATCGTGCGCTGGCCGAGAAGGACCGGCGCACGCCGGCGCTGCTTCGCAGCAAGCCTAGCGACGCGGTTTCCCTGCAAGCGGCCGGGCGCGAGCGCGAGAAGCTCGCCAAGCAGCGGCGCGAACTGGCCGAGGCCATGGTCATCGGCGCGCTGCTCAACAGCGACAACCCCGACTGGAATCCACTCGATCCGTCCACCGGTAACGGCGGCGGTGGCAGCCTGTTGCTGGCGTTGCTGAAGAGCTTGGTCGGCTAGGACACGCCGTCGGCGGCACGTCGGTGCGTGCCGATCGCATTTTAAATTTGATGGAGCGTCACCATGCATGAGTTGCGAATTCTAAACGGCTACCACCGGGGGGCGACGTTCCCCCTGGACGGCCAGACCTATGTGATCGGTGCCGATGACGAGGCCGATGTCGTCATCGTCGATCCCGGCATCGCGCATCGGCACGCCAGCATTACGTTGTCGCCATCCGGCTGGTCGCTGGAAAGCATGGATGGGGTGGTGCACAATGCGCAAGACAATCAGCAACAGGGGGCGCTGCGGTTTGGACTGGGCGATTTCGCCCGGGTGGACCACATCTGGTTGACCGTGACCGAAGCGGGAGCCCCGTGGCGGGAGCCGCCGGCCGAGCCGACCGACGTCGCGCCGACGGCGCAGCCGGAACAGGAGCCGGCGATGGCGTCGGCCGACGGCGGTGCCGGCGAGGAACCCGCCGGGCCGGAGCAACCGGCGGTGGCGGACGGCGACGCGCGCGGCGTTTCCGCGCGTGGCAGGGGCAAGCGTCGCTTGATCGCGACACCGCTATTGCTGGCGACGATATTTTCCGCCGCCGCCGCCTACGCCATTACGCGCCACTATCCGTCGGGCGCCGAGGACGGTCTGACGCCGGCCGCGCGCGTCGCCGCGCCGGCGGCCTCCGCTTCGGGCGACAAGAAAATGGCGCCGGAAGCGCTGCGTGCGGCCTTCCGGAAAAGACTGGCCGAAATCGATCTGCTCAAGCGTTTCAACCTGCAGCTCGAGGACCAGTCGTGGTCCATGCAGGCGGCGTTGGACGAGGACGACGCCGAACGGTTTCAGCGCATGTTGAACAAGTTCGTGCGTGCGCACGATATCCAATTCCCCGTCAAGGTCAAGATCGGCAACGCCGAATCGATGCTGCCGTTCAGGGTGCAGCAAGTCATCTCAGGCAACAACGCGAGCATCGTCACCGACGACGGCAGGCGCATGTATGTTGGCGACGAATACCGCAGCGTGACACTGGCGGCCGTCGACGGCGGCCTGGTCCGCTTCACCGGCAAACACAATATCAACATCCGATGGTGACGGCGATGACGGTTGACGGCGATGGCGCCGACGCGCTCGACAGCAAGCTGCGGCATATGCACTGCCGCCTGCCGGCATGGCGGCAAAGTTTGAGTGCCCGGCCGGGGTTTGTCAGTTACGGCAAGGTGTCGCAGGTGCTCGGCACGCTGGTGGAGGCGCAGATGCCGCCGGTGCGGATCGGTGAGTTGTGCCATTTGCGCAATCCGGACGCCAACACCGAGCCGATCCTCGCCGAGGTGGTCGGTTTCACCGACAAGGCATCGATCCTGTCGGCGCTGAGTCCATTGGAAGGCGTCTCCAGCAACACCATCATCGAACCGTTGCGGCGCGCCCACAGCATCGAGGTCGGCGATCACCTGTTCGGCTGCGTGCTGGACGGCTTCGGGCGTTGGATGTTCCGCGCCCCGGCGGCGGCCGAGAATGTCGCCACCTGGCGCAGCGTCTCGGCGGTCATGCGCGACGCCCCCAAAGCCACCGACCGGCCGCGCATCTCGGTGCCGTTGGCGACCGGCGTGCGGGCGATCGACGGTTTGCTCACCATGGGGACCGGCCAGCGCATCGGCGTGTTCGCCGGACCGGGGTGCGGCAAAACCACGCTGATGGCGGCCATCGCGCGCGGCTGCGAGGCCGACGCCATCGTCTTCGGCCTGATCGGCGAACGCGGCCGCGAACTGAATGAATTTCTCGAGCATGAACTGGATGCCGAGTTGATCCGAAAGACGGTGGTGGTGTGCGCTACCTCTGACCGCACTTCCATGGAAAGGTCGCGCGCGGCGTTCACCGCGACAGCCATTGCCGAGGCGTTCCGCGACCGCGGCAAGAAAGTGCTGCTTCTGGTCGATTCGTTGACCCGTTTCGCGCGCGCCCAGCGGGAGATCGGCTTGGCCGCCGGCGAGCCGCCCGCGCGCGGCGGCTTCACCCCCTCGGTCTACACCATGTTGCCGCGCTTGATAGAGCGCGCCGGCGCTACGCCGCTGGGATCGATCACCGCCATGTACACCGTGCTGGTCGATGGCGAATCGGCGTCCGATCCGATCGGCGACGAGGCGAAATCCCTGCTCGACGGGCATATCCTGCTCACGCGCAAGCTCGCCGAGCAGGGCCACTATCCGGCCATCGACGTGTTGGCCAGCATCAGCCGGGTGATGGGCAACGTGACCACGCGCGAGCATCGCAAGGCGGCGTCGCATTTCAGGGAGTTGATGGCGCGCTACCAGGAAATGGAATTGTTGATCCGTCTGGGCGAATACAAGAGCGGGACCGATCCGGTCGCCGACCAGGCCATGAGGCTCAGGCCGGAGCAATTGGCGTTCCTGCGGCAGGACACCAGCGCCAGCGCGCCCTACCAGGCGACGCTGGACAAGATCATGGAGTTACAAGAGTGAACCGGCAGCCGCGAATGGGGGGCGCGCCCGGCGGGCGCGGCAAGCGCGAAGTGATCGACGTGGCCGAACGCAAGGTCGAGGATCGCCGGCTGGACCAGTTACTGCATGTGCGCAAGCAGCGGCTGGGGCGGCTGGAGCGCGAACGCAACGAGGCGCGCGACACGTGGCGCGCGCAGCGCCAGGCGTTTCGGCTAGCCAAGCAGCGTTGGCGCGACATGCTGGCGGAGGCGACGTCGCAATGGCAGCGTTCGCGCGCGGAGTTCCTTCAGATGACGCTCACCAATGGGCAATTCAGCAAGGCCAAGGCGGTATACAAGCGCCTGCAGAACGAGGCGGCCCAATTGTACCTGGCCTGCCAGGTACAACTACGCAGCTGTCGCCAGGCCGGAACGGAATTTTTCCTGGCGCGCCAGAATGTGCTGCAAGCCAACCGGCAGCAGGAGAAGCTGGGCATCATGCGCGACGAAATACGCGCCTTGGCGCAGGCGGCGGAGTGCTGACGTGGCACTGTCCACGATCTTCTCGGCTATCCAGGCGCCTCATGCGGATCCGGCGCCGGTGGCCAGCCGGTCGCCGCCCCGGGCCGCCACGGCGCCGTTTTCGGCGCGCCCGCCCGGCGCCGCGCCGGTGCCACCCCAGGCGCCGCCGCGCGCGCCGACGCGTCCACCGCAAAACGCGCGCGACAATGCCGCGCGGCAGGGCGGAGTCGAGCGCCAAGCAGCCGGCAACACGACCGCCGGAACCGCTGGCGCGGCCTGGGTGGCGGCGGAGTACCAGCGCGACGGGAACGGCGGCGGGCAGTCCGGCGACAGCGGCGGCGGCCGCCAGGACAAGTTGTCGGCCGGCGGCATCGGCCACGGCATCGATACCGAGGCCTTGCTGGACCTGCTGCCGATCGACGGTGACAGCGGGATTTTCGAAGTGCTGCTGCCCGGCGGGGAGCGCATCGGCGTGGCCGCCGATGTCAGGGCGTCATCGGCCTCGTTCCTGCTGACGACGGACAGCGACAAGCTGCGTTCCCGGTTGCAGCAAAAAAGATTGGAACTGGAAAGCGGCTTGAAGCGACGTATGAACAGGCCGGTCCGGCTCGCCGTGTTGTAGTGGTTGCCGCCTCATGCGAGCCGAGGCCGCCGGGCCGACTTTCGATCAATAGCACGCCGGAACCCGACTATGTCAGATATCGTTCTCCCCGAGCAGGGCGTAACAGAAAATGAGATGCCTTCGCGGCATGGCGGGGCGCTGTGGAAGGACGCGCCGAGGGTCGGCGCCGCGCTGGCGGCTCTGACGCGCCGGCTGGGCCGCGGATTGCACATCGCGCTGGACGCGCCGGCGGGCGATCCCGCCGAGCTGACCTTGCGCTGGGCGGATGCGGACGAGGCGTTGCCGCGGGCGCATCCGTTGTACCTGTCGGGCGCCGCCGGCTTGCTGCAGTTGTACGACGGCGCGCGCCTGCTGCGCGCGCTCACCGGCATCGACCTGACGTCCATGGTGGCCGCCGACGGCCGCTATCCGGACTGGTTTGTCGCGGCCGTGGCCGGCCGCCTGGCGGGCACGCCGTTCGATGGCGTCGCTGGGATCGCGTCCGAGGCCGCTTTCGGCGAGCGCGGCGCTTGCACGCTGCATCTGACATTGCGCCAGGACGGCCATGCCATCACGGTGGCCGCGCGCGCCGCGCCGGCGACTTGGCTGGCGATGCTGGACGGCGTCGCGGCGACGCGCCTGCGCGCGCCCCTTGCCGAGTTCCTCGACCTCGCCGTGGCTGCGCCCGTGCGGCTGGCACGGCATCGCCTGCCCGCCTCGGCCTGCCGCGCGCTGGCGGCCGGCGACATCATTGTGCCCGCCGGTCCGTCCTTCGACGCCGGCGGGAACGGCATCGCGCATCTGGCCGGCGCCGCCTGGCGGGTGCGTTACCTTCCACCCGGAAATTTGCAACTTATTGCTTTGGAGAACATCGTGGACATGGAACTATCGGACGACGGCATCGACGCCGGCGCTGCGCCCGCGCAGCAAGAGCATGGCGCGGCGGGTGGCGCGCCCGATGGGGCGGATCTGGACCAGGTGCCGCTGACCTTGGTATTCGAACTGGGACGCGTCGGCTTGCCGCTGGCCGAGCTCAGGACGCTGGCGCCGCAAACGATCCTGACACTCGACGACGGCGGACCGCGGGCGATCGCCATCGTCTGCGGCGGCCGTACCGTGGGACGGGGCGAGGCGGTCGATGTCGACGGCGCGTTGGGCATACGGATCATCCAATGGGGCGGGGCATGCTGAACAACCAGTTCGATGTCGTGTCGTTTTCGGTGTTGCTGGCGCTGCTGGCGCTGGTGCCGCTGCTGGTGGTGACGACGACCTCATTCCTCAAGATATCGCTGGTCCTGCTGGTGCTGCGCAATGCCATCGGCGTGCAGCAGGTGCCGCCGACGCTGGCGATCTACGGCATCTCGCTGGCCTTGAGCGTGTTCATCATGGCCCCCACCGTCCAGGAGATCGGCAAGCACGCGCTCAGCGCCGACGCCGGCCAGGTCAACTCCCGCGCCACGCCCTTGCTGGCGAAGGCGCAGGAATCGTTCGAGCCGTTGCGCACCTTCATGATGCGGGTGAGCCACCCCGAACAGCGCGAGTTGTTCCTGGCGTCGGCCAAGAAACTCTGGCCGAAGGACGCTGCCAGGGATGCCCGCCCCAGCGACGCCCTGATCCTGATTCCCGCCTTCGTGGTCTCCGAATTGCAGGCCGGTTACGAGATCGGTTTCCTGATCTACATTCCGTTCGTGGTCATCGACCTGTTGATCTCGAACCTGCTGATGGCGCTCGGCATGCAACAAGTCAGCCCGCAGACCATCACCATTCCGCTCAAGCTGCTGTTGTTCACACTGGTGGCCGGATGGGGCAAGCTGCTCAACGCGCTGGCCATGTCGTATGCGTGAGCCGCCGCCGCGCGCGGCCGGCCGATTTTTCAACCAAGTGGGGAATGAAACGATGCCCGATACGCTCAATTTTTTCCAGCAAGGCCTGTGGATGGCGGTCATGATGTCGGCGCCGCCGTTGATCATCGCCACCCTGTGCGGCGTGGTGGTGTCGCTGATCCAGGCGGTGACGCAGATCCAGGACCAGACGCTGCCGTATGTGGTCAAGCTGGTCGCCGTCGCCGTGACGCTGGCGACCATGGGCCGCTGGATCGGCGTCGAGCTGATCCAGTTGGCGGACCTGGCGCTGAGGATGGTGCCGGATGTCGGACGCTAGGAGCGGCGATGCAGCCCTCCCTGTTGATTGACCTGCACGCGGTGATGGTGACCATCGCCATCGTGACGCCGCGCGTGCTGGTGTGCCTGGTGATCCTGCCGGGATTCGGTTTGAACGTGCTGACCGGCATGGCGAAGAACGCGACCGCGATGGCGATCGCCTTGCCGGCGGCGCTGCCCACTTTCGTCTACGTGCAGCACAATGTGCCCGATTTCCTGATGTCGGGCATGCTGGTGTTCAAGGAAGCCATGATCGGCCTGGTGTTCGGCGTCATGATGGCCGTGCCGCTGTGGGTGGCGCAGTCGGTCGGGTCGATCTTCGACATGCAGCGCTCCCCGATCCAGATCCAGGCCAACAACGCCAGCGTCGACCGCGACGCCAGCGCCATCGGCGCCATGCTGGTGCAGGCGGTGGTGCTGGTGATGGTGCAGGCCGGGCTGTTTTCCGCGCTGGCGCGCATCCTGCTTGAGAGCTATGCCGTCTGGCCGGCACATACCTTGTTGCCGCCTTTCGAGCCGGGACATTTCGACGTGCTGGTGCAGCGCTTCGGCAATTTCCTCTGGTATGTGCTGGTGTACGGTGCGCCGGTGATCATTCCGCTGATGCTGATCGAGTTCGGTTTCGCCATGGTCGGCGTGTTCGCCTCCAATTTGCAGGTGTCGTTCGCCTCGGCGCCCGTCAAGAGCCTGGTGGGCCTGCTGATCCTGCTTGCCTACTGGGCGACGTTCTCGCACTACATCACCGGCGATTTTTCGCAGCTGCTGGATCTGCTCGCCAGTCTGACCGACGCGGGGAAACGATGAGCGACGACAAGAACGAAGAACCCACACATAAAAAGATCGAGGATGCCAAGAAGAAAGGGCAGATCGCGGTCAGCCGCGACTTGGCGCGTCTGGCCATGCTGGTGGTGGTGGCCGAATTGGCCTTCGCTACCGAATCGCTGTGGCGCGGCGTCATCTCCAACCTGATGGCGGCGAGCATCACCGGCGTGGGGCGGGACTTCACGCCGGCGATGCTGCAGATGCTGACGAGCGCCGGAATTTTCCTGGCGATCGTCATTTTTGTCTGCTTCGTGGTGTGCATCACGATCGCGGTGGCGGCCCACTGGGGACAATTCGGCATCCTGGTTGCCACCGAGGCGGTTACGCCCAAGTTCGACAAGCTCAATCCGGTCAACGGCCTCAAGCAGATCATTTCCAAGAAAAAACTCGTCGAATTGCTCATCACGGTGGGCAAGGCCGTGTTGATCGGCTGGATAGTCTACATCCTCGTACGCGGTAATCTCGCCAATATCGTCGGCTTGTCCGGCGGCGAGCCCAAGGATGTCTACTACGGTTTCATCACGATACTGCGCGCGATTTTCCACGTCCTGATCGTGGTGTGCCTGTGCCAGGGCATGGTCGACTTCGCCATCCAGAAATACTTCCATAAAAAGGAGTTGATGATGGACAAGGAGGAGGTCAAGCGCGAACACAAGGAGTCCGAAGGTGATCCGATGGTCAAGGGCCAGCGCAAGCGGCTCGCGCGCCAATGGGCCAATGAGGCGCCGGTGGCCAAGACGGAGGGTGCCAACGCTGTGGTGGTCAATCCGACCCACTTCGCCGTGGCCATGTATTACGACGCCGGGGAGCCCATGGTGCCGGTGGTGCTGGCCAAGGGCAAGGACGAGGTGGCCCGGGCCATGATACAGCGTGCCCGGGAATGCGGTATTCCGGTGATCCGCCACGTCTGGCTGGCGCGCACGCTGTACGCCGCCTGTCCGCCCGACACCGTGATTCCGAAGGAAAGTTATGAGGCGGTGGCGCACGTGTATGCCGTGGTCCACGAACTCGTATCGAGCGCGCGGACTGATCGCGAAGTCGAGTTGGAAAGCCATGGCGTGGCGCCGGACGGAAGGCAGGCATGAAAATGTTCGCCCTCCCCGGGCGCGCCGAGGGCGCCGTAGCGGCGCCCGCCGGCGCCGATGGCCCGGCGGCGCACGGCGCAGGGCCGCGTCTGTCGAAAACCGTTAAAACCGTCGTCAGCGCCACAGTGACGTCGACGGCGTGCCTGGCCAGAGTGCCGGACGGTGACGGCCCGGATGGCACGGTCGGCGTCGTGGCGACGCTGGTGTTGATCGAGTGCATAGGCGAAACCTGGTCCGTCTGCGCGCCGCGACACGAGGCCGGGTGCGGGCGCGTCGGCCAGGACGACGCCATCGCCGGCGTCACCGACCGGGCCCATCATCTGTCGCTCAAGGTCGCCCAAGTCGCGGTGGCGCCGCGCCGTCCCGCCGGCGGCGGCCCGCAGTTGGTCGAGCCGCGCCAGGCGCTGTCGCGCGCCGAATGCCGGCGCCGTTGCGGCAAGGCCGGCTTCTGCGATCCGGCTTCCGAGCTAGGATGCGGCGGCGAGTATTGCGGCAATCGCTATGCGTTCTAGTCTTTCGCCGGGAACCGCCGGCGCCGCTGGCGCCACTCAAGGAAGAGTCGAAACAAGGTCCTTCCTGGAGCGGAGTAAAACATGAATGCAACGATAGAACCGGCGGCCTCGGCACTTTCTTCATCCGTGCTGAAAAATAATAATGTTTCTCTTGAGCTGCAACCGACGGACGCCGGCGACGCCGCCCAGTTCCGGATGGCGCTCGAGCGTCACATGAAAGGCGATGCCGTTAAGAGTAAAACCGACAATGCCTCGCTCGGCTCGGCCATTGTCGGTCGCACCACGCATCTGGCGTCGGAAATCAAGCAAGACCAGCAATATGTGTCGAAGTTGCTGGAGCAGGCCACGCGCACGGGCGATTCCATGCAGCTGATGAAAGCCATGATGGCGCTCAACGATTTCCAGTTGCGCGTGCAGACCGTGTCCAAAGTGGTATCGAAGGCGGTTTCGTCGGTCGATTCGCTCACCAAGCTGCAATAAGACCATGGATCCCCGCTCCAACTTAGGGCCGTCGGCTGTGCCGCCGAGGCTGGATTCATGGCCATCGGCGCCGACGCGGCTGGCGCGCCGGCTCGGCGTCCTCGCCTGCCTGTTGCTGCTGTCGGCATGCGGCAAGATGGTCAACCTGCAAGCGAGCCTGTCCGATGGCGACGCCAACGAGATCGTCCTGGTGCTCAACCGCAAGGGCATCGGCGTGGAAAAACAGAAGGACAAGGAGGGCGTGACGCTGATTGTCAAGGAGGCCGATCTGTCGCGCGCCACCGCGACGATGAACGAGGCCGGCCTGCCACGTCGCAGTTTGTCCAATCTGGGCGAAGTGTTCAAGAAACAGGGCATGATTTCGACGCCGATGGAAGAGCGCATCCGTTATATCCACGGCCTGTCCGAAGAGCTCGAATCGACGCTGCAGCAATTCGACAACGTGGTGTCGGCGCGGGTGCACGTGGTCTTGCCGGAGCGGATAGCGCCCGGCGAGCCGATCCAACCGTCGTCGGCCGCCGTGTTCGTGAAGTATCGCCAGCCGCTGGACGAGGACGCGGTCCTGCCGCGTATCCGCAAGCTGGTCGCCTCCAGCATACCCGGGCTGGGCGGCGAAGAGGGGCGCAACAAGGTGTCGGTCGTGATGATGCCGGGGGAGGCGCCGACGGCGGGCATCGAGTGGACCACGTTGGGACCGTTCGTGGTCGCCGCCACCTCCGCCAGGGGGCTGATACTGACGTTGCTGGCCCTGGCGCTGCTGGCGCTGGGCTGCGGCGGCTACCTGCTGTTCTCGGTGGCCGTGCGCCATCCCAAAGTGGCGTTGCTGGTCGCCCGCTTCTCGATGGGCAAGGCGCGGCGCGCGGCGGAAACGACGGCCGCCGCGGCGGCCAAGCCGGCGGCCAAATCGTGAGGCCGGAGCGCGCGCAAGCGGTGCCCGCCGCCTTGTCGGAGGATTTTCTCGACTGGTGGTTCGCGCCCTGGTCCTATTTGGCGCCGGCCCGGCTGCCGGGCTTGAGCGACGCGCCGGTGGCGCGACGCGACGCCTATCGGCCGTGGTGCGCCGGGGTGGGCGCGGCGGCGGACCTGCCGCCCCATTTTGACGCGGAATGGCAGATCGCCGCCGTGCGGCGCGAACGGCAATTGAGCGACTGCGCGCGCTTGTTCGGCGGCCTGTTCGCGGCGCGTGCGCATGATGTCGGGGCGCTCAACCAACTGCCCAAGGGGGAGCAGGCCTGGTGCCGGAGCATTTCGCTGGCGCAGCCGCTGGTCGCTTGCGCCACGGCCTTGCCCGATGGCGCCGGCGCCGAGGCGCGCGGCCTGGCGGAACTGGCCTGGCGGCTGGAGCGTGATTTCCCCGGCATGTGGTCGCGGCTGCGGCTGCTGATACCGGGCGCGCGCGCCGACGTGGTCGGCCGCGCGCTGGAGCGCGGTCCGGCGGCGGGCGACGGCGAATCGGCCGCCGCCATGCGCCGGGCGCAGAGTTGCTGGCGCATTTGCCGCGCACGCGCGGGTCTGTCCGGCACAACGTAAGCGGCCGGCGCCATATTGAAAAAGAGAAAACCCTTATGAACGAATTTTGTGTTCAGGCCGTGTCCATGCCAGCCAACCTGCTTCCCGCCCATGGCGTACTGCGCACGGCGGCGTTGGCCGCGACGGCCGATGCCGGCAAGCTGGTCGAGGACATGCTGGCGCAGGCGCGCCAGGATGCGGAGCGGCTGCGCGCCGCCGCGCACGCCGAGGCGCTGCAGGCGGTGCTGCATGAACAGCGGGAGATCGCCAGTCAAGGCAGCCTGCTGTTGGAGACCTTGCGGCGGGCGCGGCACGACATGCTGGAACGGGTGGAGGCGCTGGTGGTGGAACTGGCGCAGGAAGTGGTCGATCGGCTGCTGCTGGAGCTGACGCCGCGCGAGCGCATCGCGGCGATGCTGCGCCGCATCCGGCAGGAGGCGCCTGCCAAGCTGCGCGAGGCGGTGTTGTGGGTCCATCCCGACGACGGCGGGCATTTGCCGGAAAGCCCGTGGGAGGTCCGGGTCGACGCCGGGTTGACGGCGGGCAGCTGCCGTCTGGAGGCCGCCAGCGGCGAATGGCGCGCTGAATTTCCGCTCGCCGCCCAAGCCTTGCGCGAAGGCCTGGCGGAGGCGGCGCGCATCTTGGGCATGCCGCCCGACGCTTGTGCGCCATGCAACATATTTGGAACCGAGCCGGCGCCCGCCGCCACCCATGTGTGTCAGGCGGTATGCCGAAATCACTGAGGAGATGATGCTTATGTCGAGTAATCCGGTATTGCAAAATTTGCGCCACATGGACAAGAAGTTCGATCAACTTGGCCAGCAAATCAACGATTTCAACCGCCAGCAGGCCGCGGGTGAAATGCCCGATCCCGCGGCGTTCATGGACCTTTTGCAAAAGCAGTCCGTGACCAAGAGCGCGATGAGCGCCCAATTCAACTTGCTGCAAAAGCCGTTGAAGACCGTTCTCAACGAAACCAAATAGCCCCATGGTCAATGACAGCCCCGAGCAGTGGCTGCAAGCCCTACCGCTTGACGAACCGGTCGATATCGATGGCGAGTCGGTTTTTCTGAGGGTTCAGCCCGGCGGCGCGGAACTGGGTGTGCGCCTGCTCGGTCACGCCAGCGACGCCAGCCTGGCCGATGCGTTGCGCACCGGCTTCCAGGGCGCGCTCGAATTCGATGCCGGCCTGGGGTGGGAGCAGGACGGCGGGGGATTGGTGTTGACGCAATGGCTCGTGGGCGCCGCCTCCTGGAGCGAGGTGCCCGAGGCGTTGGAGAAAATCCTGAACCAGGCCGGCATGTGGCGGGCGGCGATGGCGCCAGTGGCGGCGCGCCAGGAAGAGCGTTCAAGGCGCGTCGAAGAGCGTTTCCGAAAATTACTATCTGAGGGATAAAATGAATTTCCACGGGTTGATCAAGTCATGCTGCATGGCGATTCTGGTGGCGGGGTTGCTGCCATGGGGGGCAAGCGTGCATGCCGCCGTTCCCGCCGCATGGAAGGAGAGCGGGTTTTCCATCAATGCCGGTGGTATGACCTTGAAGGCGGTGCTGGAGGAATTTTCCCGCACCTACAATGTGCGGCTGTCGATGAGCGCGGACGGCGAGCGTCTGGTCAAGGGGCGCCTTAAGGCCGACAACGGCACCGACTTCCTCAACCGGCTGGCCGGCACCTACAAGTTCCGCTGGTTCGTCTACAACGACGCGTTGTACGTGACGGCCGCCGGCGACAATACCTCGGTGCGTCTGGAAGTGGGGGAGGACGCGGTGCAGGACGCCAAGGCGGCGCTGATGGGCCTGGGGCTGTTCGACGAGCGTTTCGGCTGGGGCGAGCTGCCCGACGAAGGCGTCGTCATCGTAAGCGGCCCGCGCAGTTATGTCGATTTGGCGCACGATGTCTTACTGCCGCCGGCGGAAAAGAAATTCGCCCGCAAGGGCAAGCAGATCATGATGTTCCGCCTCAAGTACGCCAGCGCGATGGATCGCACGATCAACGCGCGCGGCAAGAGCGAAACGATCCCCGGCATCAAGTCCATCCTCAGCAACCTGTTGTTCGGGCAGGGCACCGGAGAGAAGTTGGCCGCAGCCGGTCCGCGTTTCGACGCCGGCAGCAACAAGCGTTCGCGCACGCCGAAAAACGAGCGGGACCAGACGCGCGAACCGGCCGGTGGCGCGCCTGCCGGCGCGCCCGGCGGGGTGTTCGCCCCGCTGTTCGCCGCGCCGGGCGCCGGCGGCAAGAACCAGCTGCTGCCTGGCGGACCTGGCGGCGATGCAGGCGGCGCCGCTCCTTTCGCCTACCCGCCCGCATATGCGTCCCAGCAGCGCGGCAATGACGACGACGGCCGGCCGCGCATCGAGGCCGATGCGACGCTCAACGCCATCATAATCTACGACAATATCAACAAGAAGGACATGTACGCCGCGTTGATCGCCGACCTCGATGTGCAACCTCAACAGATTGAAATCGAGGCGTTGATCGTCGATATCGACCGCGGCAAATTATCGGACATGGGGGTCGAGTGGGGCATACGCGCCGGCGCCGTCAACACCACCATGAACGCGACCACGTCGGCCTCGCAAGGCCGGGATTTGCCCTTGCCGGGAGCGACGCTGCTCATCAGCAATGTGGCGCGGTTCTATGCCCGCCTCAAGGCGATGGAATCTACCGGCGATGCGCGCGTGCTGGCGACGCCGACCGTGCTGACGCTGGACAACGTGGCGGCGGTGCTGGACCTGAGCCGGAGCGCCTACGTGCCGCTGATCGGCGAGCGCGTGGCGGACATGACGGACATCACGGCCGGCACCATGCTGCGTGTGATCCCGCGCATCATCCACGACGGCGGCCAGACGCGGGTGCGGCTGGAGGTGGATATCGAGGATGGCTCGCTGGATAGCCAAGACAATGCGGGCGGCAACGGCGCCGGAACGGTCTCGACCAGCGTCACACGTTCGACGATCAGCACCCAGGCGATCATCGACGCGCAACAGACGTTGATGATAGGCGGCTATCGCGCCGAATCGCTGGGCAAGAACCGGCAGAAGGTGCCGGTGTTGGGGGACCTCCCCTGGCTGGGCGGTTTGTTCCGCAGCGAATCCCAATCGAACAGCACCAGGGAACGCCTGTTCCTGATCACGCCGCGCATCGCCGGCACCGATGGCGCGGACATGTCCACCATCAAGGCGCTGAAGGAAAGGGCCGGCGCGGCGCCGGGCGCGGCCAAGACCGAAGCGCCGCCGGCGGCGAACACCGCGCCGACGGTTGCCGCGGCGCCCGGCCGGGACATGTTGATGTCGCTTGGCGGCGGCTTGCGGACTCCCGTGCGCGTCAAAGGCGGATGCAAGAAGGCGGCCGGCTGGCGTACGTTGTAGTGATACTTGCATGTTGCAAGCAACGAGTGGAGCGGGGCCGGGATGGATGGCGCGCGGCCCTGCCTGCTCCGACATCCTGTGGGATGGTCCCCGTGTCGAAACATCCCGGTGATATTTTTTGAGAGTTCAATTCTCAAATATTCATTATTATCAAAAAAATTGCGATGCGCTCAGTGGTTCTGGATGCGGGCCCATGAGCGATGGAACAACGGGTTTTCGGACTTTCAACGATATGACGGAGAAGGGTTAGTCATGTATCTCAAACACACTCCCACCAACACCCTGGGCGAGGTGCTGCATGTAGCCGCTTTCGTGGCGGGTTTGGCCATGCTGGGCTGCGCCCAGGCGCGAGCGGCGGTGCCGGCCGTGCAGCATGCCTATGGGCTTGATCCGTCCCCACCGGGGTTCGGCCTGCTGGCCAGCGGTTCGCCGGAGGACTGCGATACGGACCCGCCCGGCGCCGCCGGGCAAGAGTGGAACCGGCCGGCCGTCTTGCTGAGCATGCTCGATACGAACCTCGATGCGAACCGCAAGCCGCGTTCCGCGTCGACGGGAGGCGCGGCGGCGGCCGCCAAAGGCAAGAAGGTGGCCACGGCGAAGGATGTGGAGGCGTTCCCGGTTTCGCTGCCGCAGGCCGCGACCGGGCCGGAGGCGCAGGACACCTGGGAGATCATCGTCTCCGATAAGACCCTCAACGCCGCCCTGGCGCGGTGGGCCAGCAAGGCCGGCTGGCAGTTGCTGTGGGAGTTGCCGGTCGATTACGCGGTTCAGGCGAAAACCACCGTGCATGGCAGTTTCGAAGACGCTGTCGGCACGGTCGCCAAGAGCATGGAAGGCGCCGAGATACCGATGAAGGCCATGTTCTATGAAGGTAATAAAGTCTTGCGCATCATGGCGAAAGGAGCGGAATAATGTCATCCAAAATGTGGGCGCTGGCGCCATTGGCGCTGGTGATGGGCGGTTGCACCTCCATCAGTCGGATGGAGGCCGATGTGGACAAGGCCAGCGACAAGACGGCGGGCTTGGCCAGGGAGGTGGGACGCACCGCGCCGGGCGCGGTGCTGCCTTCGGCACCGCTGGTCACGCATGAAGGCGGCATCTGGTTGGGCAAGAATATCGTTAAGCTGGGGCAGCCGGCGTTGCCGCCCATTTTTTATGAACGGACCACGTTCGACCGCACCATTTATTCGTTGACCGAACTGGCCGAGCGCATCACTTTGCGCTCCGGCATACCCAGCAGGGTCACGGCCGACACGCTGGCCGTCGCCAACACGGCGTTCCGCAAGCCGGGCGGCGCCGCGATCGCGGGCGGCGCCATGCCGCCGCTGCCGGCCGGCTTGCCGGGCGAGGTCGCGGCGCCCGGGATGACGCCGGGGACGCCACTGCCGCGCATGCCGTCCACCCCGGCGCCGACGCAGCAATTGCTGCCGCTGGCCGTCGACGCGTCCGGTGGTGTGCGCATCTCCTATGCCAACGGTTCCCTGAAGGGCTTGCTCGACACGGCGGCCGCCCGTTTCGGCGTGTCGTGGAAATATGTCGACGGCGCCATCCAGTTTTTCCATACCGAGTCGCGCAATTTCCAGATCAGCGCGATTCCCGGCGACTCCACCTTCACCGCCACCGTCACCAGCGGCGCGAGTTCCAGCGGCGGCGTTTCCAGCGGCGGCAGCGGTTCGTCGTCCGGCGGCAGCGCGGTGTCGGCGAACAATTCGCAAAACACCGGCGTGGCGTCCAAGCTGTCGGTCTACACCGGCATCGAGAACGCCATCAAGGTTATGCTTTCCCCATACGGCAGGGTGCTCGCCTCGCCGGCGACCGGCGCCATCACGGTGGTCGACACGCCGGATTCGCTCGAGCGCATCGCCGCCTATATCGAGGGCGAGAACCGGGCGCTGTCACGACAGATCGCGATCAACGTGACCGTGCTGTCGGTCAGCCTGGCGCAGTCGGACGAGTATGGTATCAATTGGAACGCCTTCTACAACAGCCTGAGCAGGAAATTCGGCATCAGCAATAGTTTCACGCCGGCCTCGTCGGGCGCAGGCAGTTTTACCGCCGGCATCGTCGGCGCCTCGAAGCTGTCCGGCACGACCGCGGTGATCAACGCCTTGTCCGAGCAGGGCAAGGTGCGCCGCCAGACCACCGCGTCGGTGGTGACGTTGAACAACCAGCCGGTGCCGGTGCAGGTCGCCAGACAGACCACCTATCTGCAGTCTTCCCAGACCTCTATCGTGGCCCAGGTGGGCACCACGACGACCCTGGTTCCAGGCGTGGTGACGGCCGGCTTCAACATGAGCATCCTGCCGCATGTGCTGACCAACGGGACGGTGATGCTGCAGTTCTCGACCGATATCTCGACCTTGCGCGGCATCCGCCAGATCGAAAGCAATGGTAGCAAGATCGAATCGCCGGAACTCGATACGCGCAATTTCCTGCAGCGCGTCGCGATGAAATCGAACGAGACCTTGATCATCAGCGGCTTTGAACAGACCGACGACAACGTCGACTACAAGGGCGTCGGCACGCCCAGGAACTTCCTGCTCGGCGGCGGCGTCAATGCGACCGGCAACAAGGAAGTGATGGTGGTGTTGATCACGCCGGTCTCCATGTCCGCCATCTGAGGTCGAGGAATCCGCCATGGCGATCTACGTCACCAAGATAGAGCAACACAAATTCGTCTGCGGCCTGTTCTGGCAGTCCTTGTCGCGCCCGCGTGAATTGAAGAAGGAGGCCATGGACCTGGGCCGGAAGATCGATTCCGATCTGCTGGTGATCCGCATGGACCACTCGACGGCCCAGGCGGGTTTCGCGCAGACCCGCGAAGGCGCGCGCCGCAAGATGTTTTCGCTGGCGGCCATCGTGTCCAAGACGCTGGTCATAGAGGGCGCGTTCTACGACGGCGAGCAGCAACCGGTGCACAACTGGCTGGGCGCGTTCAATCTGCCCGACGGCAATTGGCTGTACCTGGCCGTGCGCAACGCCAATTTCCTGCCGAACGGCGATTTCGCCGGCAGCAAGGAAGAAGTGCTGGAACGCTTGCAGAGCGATTACGCGCTGGGCGGCTGGAACGTTGTGATCGGCGACCCCGAACTGGCCGAACTGGGTTTCCACAATTTCAATGCGCGGACCATCGCGACCCTGATTCCGCGCAAGAAGGATGGCACGATCAGGGCGCACAAATGGTGGGGCCTGTACCAGATCGACGGCTTGCCGGCCTGGCTGCCGACGGTGCTGAGCGTGGCCGGCGTGGCGCTGGTGGCGACCGCCGCCTTGTTCGGCTGGCGTTATGAGCAGCGGAAAAAGAGCGACGAGGAAAACGAGCGCGCCATGGCAGTGGCGCGGGAAAACATCCAGCGCCAAGCCTCGGCGGCGGCGCATCCGTGGTCGAAGTCACCCTTGCCCGCGTCCCTGGTCAGCGCTTGCCAGGGACGGTTCGACCATATCACGGCGGGCGGCTGGCAGCTTGAATCGTATACCTGCACGCCGGAGCGGCAGAGTTATGCCTGGGTCCGCGGCGATTCGACGATCGCCCTGCTGCGGGCGCGGGTGCCGGCCGCGGTCATCGACGACAGCGGCGACAAGGCCAGCTATGCCAGGCCGCTCACGCTGGCGTCGGGACGCAACGACGAATTGCGCGAGGCGCGCCAGACGCTGGAGCCCTTGATGTCGCAGTTCCAGTCGCTGCGCCTGCCGTTCAAGATCGCGCTGGTGGAGGCGCCGAAGCAGAATGGCGGGGTGCCGCGCTGGCAGCCGGGTTGGAAGTCCTTTGCATTTTCACTGAATGCGCGCGGCGTCGCCCCCGGCGACATCGCAACCATGCTCAATCGACCTGGCATACGGGTGGAAAAACTTGTTTATCGCGGGGCCGAGTGGTCCATGGAGGGAACGATTTATGCGAAATAAATGTGCGTTGCTATTGGCCGCGATGACGGCATTGTATGCGACCGGCGCCGGCGCCGAAAGCACCTCCGAGATCTTGTCCAGGATCGAGGCCGAGACGCTGGTGCTGAAGGCGCGTGAGAAGCAGCTCGAGATACAGTCGAGTATCGTCAGCAAGCAAAACGAGATCGCGGTCAAGCAGAGCATGACCGCGGCGATCACCCAGCCTGTGGTGGTGGGCGATCCGGTCATTCGCGCGATCGAGGGGATGGGCGGCAAGATGTACGCGACCTTGCAGTTGAGCGACGGCAGCGTCGTCGATGTCCAGCAAGGGGACGTGCTGTCCAGCGGCATGAAGATCGTCGCCGTCTCCGCGCGCGAAGTGGTGGCGCTGTCGCCCAACAACCGGCGCGTCCGGCTGGCCTCGTATGCCCAGCAGAACAACGGATTCAATCCCGGCTTCCCAGGCGCCGGATTGCCGCCGCCGCCGCCCAGGAGTGCCGCGCGATGATACCGCATGCGGACAATCCGGATGGCCAAGCGGCGGGCATGAACGATGTGTTGATGCTCGACAATTTGCAGGAGTTGTGCGGGCTGGGCATTCTCAGCAACGCAGGCAGCTTCGAGGCCCGCCCGGAAGAGAAAAAATTGTTATGCCTGTTGGGAGACGGCAGGCTGCTGGTGGCCTCCGGGCAGACGTTCAATCCGCACGTGTTGTCCTATCAGGGGCGTCTGGAAAGAATGCGGTGCCCTTTCAGGACGGTGCAGGCCAGCATAGAACTGATACGCCGCATTCACTGCAATGGCTTGCCGTTGATGGCCGAGCGCAACCAGGAACATTCGATGATGCAGGTCACGGCCAAGGAATTGCTGAACAAGGCCTGCCGCGCCAGGGCGTCGGACATCCACTTGCGGGTCAGGAAGAATTGCACGGAAATTTACTTTCGCATCCATAACGACCTGGTGGCGGTCGGCGGGCAAACGCGCGAATACGGCGAGCGCCTGCTGGCGACGCTGTACGGCGCGATGACGTCGGTGTCGGACAGCTCCTATAAACCGACCGAACGCCAGGACGCCAGCATCGCCGACCGCGACAAGTTGCCGCCTGGACTGTATGGCGTGCGCATCGCGACGGTGCCGACCAACGAGGGCAGCCTGATGGTGTTGCGCCTGCTGTACAACGACGTCGGCGAAAACCTCGATCTGGACTCGCTCGGATTTTCCGAGGAGCATGTCCGCGATTTGCAGACGTTGAAGGAGCAGCCGATCGGCATGAACGTGATCAGCGGCCCGACCGGGTCGGGCAAGTCGACCACGCTGCAGCGCGTGTTGAGCGGCCAGATCATGGAGGCTGACGGCAAGCTGCATGTGCTGTCGATCGAGGATCCGGTCGAGTATCCCATCGAGGGCGCGGTCCAGACGACGGTGACGAACGCGCACACGGAGGAAGAGCGCTCGCGCCTGTTCGCCGCAGCCATCTCGAACGCCATGCGCCTGGATCCGGACACCATCATGATCGGCGAGGTGCGCGACAAGGCGTCGGCGCAGAACGCGCTGCGCGCATCGATGACCGGGCACCAGGTCTGGACCACGCTGCACGCCAACGGCGCGGTGGCGATCGTCGACCGGTTGCTGGACCTGGGTTTGCCGCAGAGCCTGGTGGCCGACCCCACGGTGGTTACCGGATTGATCAGCCAGCGCCTGGTCAAACTGCTGTGCCCGCATTGCCGGCGCCGGCTGATCGATCATCCGCACGAACTTCCGGCGGCGGCGCTGGCGCGCCTGCGGCAGGCCATACCCGACCGGCTGGAGCGGGTATGCGTCACCGGTCCGGGATGCGAGGCGTGCGCGCACCGGGGCACCATCGGACGCAGCGTGGTGGCCGAGATCATCGTGCCGGACGACGAGTTCTTCCGATATGTGAAGCTGGGCGAAAAGCACCTGGCCATCCAGTACTGGATCCAGCAGCTCGGCGGCAAGACCATGCTGGACCATGCGCTGGACAAGGTGGCCGCCGGCCTGATCGATCCGCGCATGGCGGAAAAGGTGGTGGGGCACTTCAAGGCCGCGCCGCTCCATCCGGCAGCGCATCTGCAGGTGGTGGAGGTCGATAGTGTTGCATGATCTGAACCGCTGGTGGGCCAGGACGCAGTTCACGGACACGGTGCGCTTGAGCTTGTACCGCAAGATCGCCAAGATGCTGTCGCATGGCCTGCCGCTGCTGAAAATACTGGAAGAGCTGCGCGACCGCGCCTCGGAACATGGCAAGCGGCCCCATGAACCGCTGGCCATCATCCTCGACGATTGCCGCCGCATGGTGCAGAACGGTCGCCCGCTGGCGGACGGCCTCGAGTGGTGGGTGCCCGGGGCCGAACGGATGATCGTCATGGCGGGGGAGCAGTCGGGCAAGCTGGAACATACTTTGATGGCGGTGGTGGACGTGGTGCGGGCGGGCAAGAGGATCAAGAGCGTCATCCTCGCCGGCATCGCCTATCCGCTGGCGATCTTCGCCCTCATCATCGTCTACGTCTATCTGTTCGGCACCCGCGTCATTCCGCAATTCACCCGGATGATCGATCCCACCGGCTGGCATGGCTCGGCGAAATCGCTGTACCTGTTATCGCTGTGGGTGCAGAACTGGATGGCGTACGCGGTGGTGGCCGTGCTCGTTGCGATCGCCTGCGTCGCCGTGTCGCTGGCGCGCTGGCGCGGATCGGCGCGCATCCTTTTCGACCGCCTGCCGCCGTATTCGATCTACCGGCTGATGGCCGGCTGCGGTTTTCTGATGGCTTTTTCCGCCTTGCAATCGGCAGGGGTCACGGTCGAAAAATCCTTGCTGCGCTTGTCGTTGATGGCCCGGCCATGGCTGCGCGAACGGCTCGACGGCGCGCTGCTGGGGGTGCGTTCGGGACTCAATTGCGGCGAGGCGTTGCGCAATGCCGGCTATGAATTCCCATCGAAGGAGGTTATCGACGATCTCTGCGTCTATGCGGAATATAAAGGATTCGCCGAGGCGCTGAAGCTGCTGGCGGATGAGTGGATGGAGCAGGGCGTGGAAGCCATCGCACTGAGGATGAAGGTATTGAACGGTTGCGCGGTCATTACCTTGGCCTTGGTGATTGGTTGGCTCGTTACCGGATTTTTCGGCATCCAGCAGGAAATTGCAGCACTTACCCGTAGTGTCCACTGACTATTTAATTGAGGAACGCATGATGAACGGCAAACACATTAACATGAAAAACAACTTGGCGATCGGTTCGGGCCATCGCCTGGCGCGGCAGCGGGGGGCTTCCCTGCTGGAGGGCATCGCCTACCTGGGCATCGCCGCCATCGTGGTGCTGGGGGCGGTGTCGTTGCTGACCGGCGCGTTCGGCAGCGCCAAGGCCAACCAGACGACCGAGGAGGTGGTGGCGATCCGCACCGCCGTCAGGAAACTGTACATGGGACAAATCTATCCCGCCGGCTCGCTGGTGGCCGATCTGATCACGGCCAACGCGATTCCCAACACGCTGGCGCGGGGCGCCGCCGCCGGCACGCTGAACAACAGCTGGGGCGGCGCCGTGACGGTGGTCGGACTGGCTGCGGGGGCTGGGTTTGCGGTCACCTATACCGCGGTACCCCAGGACGTGTGCGTCAACATGGTCAGCGGCGCCAGCGGCTGGACCCAGATCGACCGGGCCGGCGCCACCCCGATCATCGTCTTCCCGGCGACGGTCGCCGCCGCCACCGCGCTGTGCAGCGTGAACGGCGGCGCCGGCAACGCGGTGACGTTCACCGGCTCCTGACTGCCGCGGCCGGCGTTGCGGGCGCCTTGAAGGCGCCGGCCGCGCCTTGCGCGCAGCGCGGATTTTAACCGATAGATAGGAGGCACCCGAATGTGGAGTCTTGTAGTAGCGGCGGTACTGGTCTCGACGGCCGGAGTCTATTCCATCACGTGCGAGCGCACGTTGACGGCGGCGCAGTCCAACGCGGCGCGGGAGGTCGCCGGCAGCATGGCGTTGTATCGCCAGGCAGTGGTCGATTATTTCACCGAGCACGATGTGCGCGGCACCAGCGTCAGCCTGGCCGCGCTGAAATCGAGCCATATGCTGCCGACCTGGTCCGTCTTGTCTCAGCGCAGCGACGCGCCGATATGGGGCAACTATCGCGACGCCAACGGTATCATCTATATCTACACCACGTCACTGCCATCGGCCGGCGTTATCGACGAAATGGCCCGCCTGTCCAACAATTCGGTTCTGGCGGGAACTTACCGCAACAACGCGGCGACCTTGCAATCGGCTGTCTTTGGCGACACCCATATCCCAGTGACGGTCCTGGCGGGAAAAGCGATACCGGACGGCGCGCCGGTGTGGATCGCGATGACCAAATGAGCCACGCCTTCCATGCGCTGCGGCGCTGGCGGGCGTTTCCTCTTTCTTGCGCGCCGGCCGGTGCCGGCGCGCCCCCCTTTCACGGAGCTGATTACATGCATTCCAGACGGCCGGCACGCAACAAACGGCAAGGTTTCGCCATCCTCGAGCTGCTCGGGGCGCTAGCCATCGGCGCCATGATCCTGCTGGGATTGTCGAGATTGATGGACGACTCGTTGGACGACCTCAAGGGAACGCAGGCCGCGTATTACCAATCGCAAGTGCGGGCTGCGGCTGCCAAATATATCAACGCCAACAATCAGGCGTTGCGGACCGCGACGCCCACCGCCGCGACGGTCGTCGCGGTCAGCGTCGCCGACCTCAAGGCGGCGATGTTGTTGTCGAGCGGCCTGTCCGGCACCAACCCCTATGGGCAAACGCCCTGCGTGCTGGTGCGTCAGCCTGATCCGGGCGGACATCCGGGGCTGTTCGATGCGCTGGTCATCAACACCGGCGGCCAGCGGATCGCCGACCGGGATATCGCCGTCGTCGCCATGAATGCCGGGATTGGCGGCGGCTACATCGCCGCCGCCAATCCCGGCGTGGCCCGCGGCGCCTCCTGGAGCATCGACACCAGCTCCTACCGTTCAGTTGCCTGCGCCGGCGCGCCGGCGCTGACCGGCGGCGCCGCCGATGGCGGCCACCTCGTCTCCAGCCTGTTCTATGACGGCCCGGGGCAGTTGTCGACCGATTTCCTCTATCGCGACGCCGTTCCCGGACGGCCCGAACTCAACCGCATGAACACGCCGGTGCGGCTGGCCGGCGGCGCCTTGGCGACGTCCGGTTCGTCCTGCCTCAACACGTCCGGGGTGGCCGAGGCGGGCATCGCCATCGACAGCGCCACGCGCAATTTCCTTAGCTGCTCCAGCGGCGGCGTCTGGACCGGCGGGTCGCAGTGGAAAGCGCCGGTCGCCAACTGGGGCGACTTGCCGACCGCCGGCAGTCTGGCGGGGGACGTGCGCATGGTCAGCGGCCTGAGCCGGGCGTTCACCTACAACGGCGCGCAATGGGTGGCGCTGGCGGTCGACAACCAGGGCAATTTCACTGTTCCCGGGGCGATCGCCACCGCCGCGCTGACCGCGTCGCAATCGATTACTTCGCAGGGAACTATCAGCGCCGACGGCGCCATTCAGTCGGGAACCGACATCGTGGCGCAGAACGATATGACCGCGGGACACAACATCAGGGCATCGAACAATCTCTATGCGACCAACGACGTCAATGGCACCTATGTTTATGCCGAGCAGGGCGTTGCTTCACAGGGCTGGATCTATGGCGAACACGTGGAGCTTTTTGGCCGCATGAATCCTGGCGATATCTGCAACAACATCGTCATCCTCAGCGGCGTGCCCGTGATTCCGTTTCCGACCGGATCGATTATCCAGGGACCGCATGCCATCCCGCTGGTTTGCAGCGACGACAATACATTCAGGTATGCCAATGGAACTTACAATCCTTGACCGGGGCAGGCGCCGATTCGCGACGCCCCGGCGCGCGCTCGCGGCGCTCTCCCTGTCCCTTTTCTGCAATGCCGCGCAGGCTTGCTGGCAAGAGGTCGCGCAATGGTATGGCGTCAATGTCCATCTGTTGTATGCCATAGCCAAGACGGAATCCAACCTCAATCCGCTGGCGCGGAACCGGAATAAGAACGGCTCATACGACATCGGCCTGATGCAGATTAACAGCTCCTGGCTGCCGACGCTGCGCAAATACGGCATCGACGAATCGCAACTGGGCGACCCTTGCGTCAACTTACAGGTGGGCGCGTGGATCCTGTCGCAGAACATGCAGCGCATGGGACAGACCTGGGAGGCCGTGGGCGCGTACAATGCAAAGAATCCTCAATTGCGCATCAAGTACGCACAAAAGGTCTACAAAAATATTCCCGCCGAAGCCCGGATTCAGGCGGAAAGGTGATCCGAAAGCTCGTCATCCGCTGATGCGGGGAGGTTTTCGGTGCCGCACAGTTCCAAGCGGTAGCCCTGGTTATAGGCGGTGCGTATCATCACCACCGGCTGCTTGTCATCGATCTGTAATTTCTTGCGCAGTTTATAGACGTGTTGTTCAATGGTGCGGCCGGCGATGTCACTATCGGTGCTCCATATCGCCGCGCCGATGGTGTCGCGCGATATGTAAACGCCGGGGGACGAGAAGAAGAGCCACGCCATGCTGAACTCGCGCGGCGTGAGATTGATGGGCGTGCCTTGATGGCTGAACTTCGCTGTTTCGCGGTTGAGGGAAAAACCGGCATATTCAATGGTGCGCCGCATGTTGGTCGGCGCGCATCGCCGCAGCAGCGCATTGACGCGGGCGGTCAGTTCAATGGCCTCGAAGGGGCGCACCAGGAAATCGTCGGCGCCGCTATCGAGCGCCATGGCAACCAGTTCCGCGCTGCGGGTGGTGGATAGCACCAGCGTCGGGGTGCGGTCGCCGCTGCGGCAGTTGAGCCAGGAAAAAATGCTGTCGTCGCGGCCGGGAGCGATGTCGAGGATGATGAGGACGAAGCTCCGGCGGCGCAGGGTGCGCAGCAAGTCCGTCTCGGAATCAAAGCGCACCGCTTCAAATCCCGCACGTGCAAGTGCATCCTTTATTGGCTCGAATACCGTGGCGTTACGTAGATAGCATGCGATCTTCATGTGGTCGTTCAAAGTTTTGTTTCTGGTAATGATGCTTGTTGTTTATTAAGGAAGCGGCATTGAATGGATATTTGTTGAACATTCTTGAGCATTTTTTTATCGTGTCCACTATATACTTTGATTGTGCGTGGATGGCAAGGCTTGCCCACGCAGACGGTACCGCAAGGAGGCGCAACACTTCCGTGTGCGGTATTTGCTAGCGGCTCTGATGTCACATTTATAGGCTGACCTATGTAAGGATTTTCTGACATAATTGGCAGGGAAATGAAGCTAGAAACCTTAAAGGTGTTGCTATATGGAAATTATTCCAATGTTAGGTGATCGAATGGCCAATAATTCTTCTTTGCCGCGCGACTTGCGCCAAAAACTCCTACACCTGGTCAATGCGCCTCAGACATTTTCAGATATTCATATCGAGCAGGATGAGCTGATCATGGTGAAAACGCCGCGTGGCTGGCAGTCAAAGGGCGAGACCCCCGTAAGCCTGGAAGAGATGGCGCCGTTGCTGGAGGCGATAGATGAAGACTGGGAAGACAAGATTGTTGACAAGGCCATCGATTGTCCTTTCATGCTGGATAAGTGGCGGTTGCGCTGCAATGTTTTCCGCATGGCGCGCGGCACGCGCGTGGCGATATCGATCCGCCGTTTTCCGCTTGAACCGATGGCGCTGGAGGATACCGGGCTGCCCCCCTACGTGAAAACGATGCTGGAGGTCACCAAAGGCATCATCTTGATCACTGGGCCGACTGGCGCGGGCAAGACCACCACGGTCGCCTCCATGCTTGAATATATCAATACAACGCGTCATGCCCATATCGTCACCATTGAAGAGCCAATTGAATACGAACTCGTGCGAAAGCAGTCGATTATTTCGCAAAAAGAGGTACCGACGGATACCTCCAGTTTTTCCAGCGGCCTGCGCGAAGCGTTGCGGCAAAAACCCGACGTGCTGATGGTCGGCGAGATTCGCGACTTCGATACCGCGGACACCGTATTGCATGCGGGAGAGTCGGGGCATCTTGTCTTGGCCACATTGCATACCAGCAGCGCGGTGCGCGCGATTACCAAATTACTGAGTTTTTTTTCGCAGGACCAGCGTTCCCAACGGGCCACCATGCTGGCGGATTCACTGATCGGCGTCATCTTCCAAAGTCTGCTGCCTTCGGAGGATGGCGAGCAGCAGGTCCTGGCGAGTGAAATGGTATTCAATAATAACCAGCAGATCGCTCCGTTCATTACGGACCCGGACAAGTTGCACCTGATTTCCGATTTCATGAAACGCAAAGAAGATAACATGTCCAGGCCCCTCAACGACGTCTTGTTGCAACTTATTGCAAAAAAGAAAATCCACGCGCGCGACGCGTTACGGGTTGCCTATAACCGTATTGAGTTGCACGACATGCTCACCAGCAAACGCTAAGATCGCTTCCAGGAATTTCGCCTGGTTTCCACTTCCATTCCGCCCCCTCCCAAGGGCGGTTTTTTTTCGTGGCTCGTTTTATCTGGCCGCGCCTTATCCTCTCCCCGCGCGCGCATCCATCTTGCCACTTCGCCAATGCATCGCGTCCAAGCCCAGCGCTTCAGTTAATGCCCGGGAAGCGGGAATAGGTTCTATCCCAAATAAAAAAATATAAGTGCATGAATTTGGTTTCATTGTGCACTGAAAGTTGTATTTTGGCAATCAAATATTCCGTGCACTGATGATGCGTCGTATCGTACCGTAATACATGAATCCGTGAGCAATACATTGTCATTCTTTTGACTGGAACCGTTCGTTACCGAATACCGACGCAACGATGCGTGGGAAATTTATCTTGTGAAGCCACGTCTCCCACCATGAAAGAATGAAAATGAACGAACAGAATTTTCGTGCTTTACTCGCAGATATTTTTCAGATGGCAACCACCGTTCCCTCGGGCGAGGCAGCCGATCACGCGCAGCTGGAGATCGATGGCATTAATTTCACATTGATGGATGGTGCCGCGATGGAGGAAGGCAGCATGGCGTATTTCTGCGACTTCGGCCCGGTGCCGAACAACGCGGACCGCGCTGAAATCCTGCAGCGCCTGCTCGAATGCAATCTGCTGATATTCGGTGTGGGAACGCCAACATTTTCGGTGAACTTCGAAACCGGAAACGCCATGCTGATGGGGCGTGCCGAACTGGCGCACATCGATGCAAAAAAATTACTCAACGCGTTCGCGCATTACGCGTCCCAGGCCAAGCAGTGGCGCCAGACGTATTTCCTTGAAAACAAGCAAAGAACCCGATCAAAAACACAACACCGGCTACTCTCCGCGGCGGAAGTCTGACCTCGGCAGCCGATCCGAGCGAGAACAATTATGCATATCAGAACAGAAAATCCACCCTCGGCATCCGACATCGGCGGCGGCGACAGCTTGCGCTTGCCGCGCACCGGCCCGACGGTCGCCATCAGCACGACACCGCCCTCCCGCGCGCTCACCGAAATCGTGGCGGCGGGGAGCGAACCGCGGCACGAGTTGCCCGTCCATACCCTGGCCTCCCCCGAAGAGCAGCGCGGCGCCGACGATCGCGCGTTGCAGGCCGTCCTGACCGAATATCTGGCGCAGGGAAAAGGGCGCACGGTCGACCCGTCGCTGGCCCTGGCCTTTGTGAAGGAACAGCAAAGACAGCTGGCGAAGCCGGAAAAGGAGCAGGATTGGTCGACCGCGAAAGGCCTCTACCTGGACATGCAGGGCATCACCCCGGAAGAAATGAAAGCGGTAGAAGGGGGCGTTTTTAAAGGCGGATGGATCGGCTCGGGCACGGTGTATGGCATGAGCAGCCAACTGGCTAATTTCCTGTCGGTGTTGCCGTCCATTTATACCGCGTCGGTTTCCACCGAAGAGCTGAGGAAACACCCGGTGCATTACGCCACGCTCAACCTAGGCATGCAAGTGGGATTTTCGCTTGTAACGCCATTCATCAACGCCGCCATCCAGATTCCGATGGTCGCAAGGCAAGAGCTGATGCGTGCCCAGGGACAGCCCGCCCGTTCCAAGGAAATGAAGGCGCCGCTTTACCCGAAAACGATGAAAGAGATGGGCCAAGTCGTGACCGAGATGCAGACCTCGACGGCGAAAATGGAAGCACACAGCCAGTCGTTCGCACGACTCAAAAGCGAAGGTAAGGTGGATACGCCGGAATGGCATGAGTGCATGCGGAACATGGAGGCGGACGGCGAGGCGGCGGTGGCCCTGATGTCGCGCCATACGGATCTGCTCCGGCAATTCCAGGTGCGCAAGGATGTGACCGAGCTCAATTATGTCAGTCAGCATTATCTGGCGTTGAACCGGGGGCTGCGGGTGGCCGGCACCCTGGCCGGCCAGGTGGTCGGCACGGCGACGCGCAACTCGCATCTGTCGGCGTATATCCAGATCGGCACCGCGGCCGTCACCATGGGCCTGCAGCAATTCTGGGCGGCGCCGAAAGGTCAATTCGCCAAGCAAAACGACACCTTGATGGCGACCATCCGCTCGACCAAGCTGATCGAGCCGGAGCAAGACCGTTTGCTGGCAAGCGGCGAGTTGTCCATCGACGATTTGCGGGAAGACAATCTCGATCTTGCCGACGTGCCGAAACGATGGACGCGCGGCGCTGTGGTGGGCTTGGGGCAGTTCAAGGAATACCTTGGACTGAATGTTAAATATTGCGAACAAAATCTTGCCGATCTGGCGAAGATGGATCCGCATGAATGGCGGCAGCTGGAAGCGCTCGAGGCCAAGGTCGGCGGCGCGGACGTCGAGCGGGGCGGGGAAACGCCGTTAAGCGATGCCGAGGGCGCGCAGCTCTTAACGCTGCGGCAAAAAGCAACTCCGCTGGCCCGGACCGACGGCAGTATCGAAAAGCGCGAAGCCCTGAAGCAGGAACTGGCGGTGTTGAAACAAGATCTTGCGCACATCAAGAACGACGAATGGCTGAGCCTGTCGCCGGAAAACCGGCGCATCCTGCTGCGGTCGGTGGACGGCAAGCACGAATGGGAGACGGCGTTCAGGGCGGCCCTGGTGCGCATGCGATTGCCGTCGGATTTCATTCCCCAGGTGGCGCAGCGGTTCGGCGCGCAATTCCAGATGGTATTTGCCGGCAGCAACATGCCGCTGATCGTCTCGGCTGTGCTGCGGCTGGTGCAGGCGCACGCGACCGAAGCGCACCGCGCCGTGGTGGGGACGCTGGCGCAGGCGCCGGGGCCGTTGAGCGCGATGGCGCCGGTGGTCGCCGTGGCGCCGGCCGTGGTCGCGGCGACGGCGCCGGTGCTGAGCAATGGCGTTCGCTATACGATTTCATCGCTGATGTCCGTGATCGGGGTGGCCGGGGCTTTTTCCAGCGGGGCGCTGGTCAACGACAAAATTACCCAGCGTGCGGAGCTGCGCAAGGACGCGGATGACGGGACCACCCCGCGCGTCGGCTTTCAGCCGCGCCTGGCATCTCGGGCCTTGAGCGCCATCGGCCGCTCGATGGTGGCGCTGCCGACATCCATCAAGAATCGCGTGCAGATCGAGATCACGGCACACGGCGGGAAAAAAACGCAGGCACAGTTGCAGGGACGCATGGACCGGTTGCGGGCCCAGCTCGCGACGGACAGCCGGGGCGCATCGTCGAGCCCCGCCGCGGCGCCCTCCGCTCTGTTGACGGAAGGGCCGGCCTGACCTTTCTTGGGCGCGGCGGGAACTTTATTTGCAGCCGTTACACCCATGGTTAAATTCATTCTCATGGACAAGGATCGCCGCTATGCCGCCACGTATTGATAGCCCTTCCATACCGGACACGTATTTTTCCGCAGAAAACACGGCCCCTGCCGCGCCTGCGGCGGCGGCTTCCCATCCTTCGGCTCGGTCCTCCGCCCGCTCACACGCAGTCAGATCCGGCAGCCAAAACCTGGAGCGTTTTTTTGCGTCGATGAATTGTTTCCGTAGCGAACCGCTCAGCCTGGACGTGACCACGGAAGAGGGGCGCGCCAACTACAAACTGGCCGTACGCGCCTGGGCCGCGCGGCCGGCCAGCTACATCGAGGAATCCAAGCATCGCAAGGCGATCGCCGAACGCATCGACCTATGGCTGGAGGCGAACGATCCGGGCGCGACCTTGGACCTGTCGAACTCGGAGTTAAAGAGCCTGCCTCCATTGCCGTCCAACCTGCAGTCCCTGAATGTCAGCAACGCCTTCAACTCCCATTATGGACCAAAAAAGTATCCCAAGACATGGCCGGCCGGATTGCGCGAACTGAATATCAGTAACAATGAACTGACGAAACTGCCGGACAATCTGCCGGATACGCTGACGATACTGGATGCGCGCAACTGTTCGCTGAAGCGCCTGCCGGCGAAATTGCCGCAGTCGCTGGAACAGCTCCATGTGGCAAGCAACGGGCTCGACGCCTTGCCGGATGAGATGCCGCCCGGGCTGCGTGTGCTCGACGCGAGGTTTAACAAATTAACCGGCATTTCGGCGGCGTTGCCGGGCACCTTGAGGGAACTCGACCTGAGCAACAACTCACTCCCTTCCATACCGCAACTGCCGGACGGCCTGACCCATCTGCATCTGGATGCTGTCCGCCTGTGCACCCTCCCTCCGCTGCCGTCGGGACTGGTCGAACTGAGCGTGCAAGACAATGCGCTGCAGCGGTTCCATGAGGCGTTACCGTCTGGACTGCAGATCCTGGATGCGGGTGGCAATCCCCTCATGGAGTTGCCAAGCCTGCCGGATACGCTGGAAAGACTGGCCATCAACAGCACTCTGGTCTTGGAGTTGCCGGCCACGCTGCCCGCCAACCTCGGTTATCTGAATATCAGCCATACCCAGGTCACCGAGGTTTCCGACCAACTGCTCCAGGCCGTCGGACGTCCGGACTTCCCCCTGTCGCTCGTTGCGGAGGGGCTCACGTTGGCCGGCGTAAGCATGGCACAAGCGAATCGAGCCGCAGTGGGCACCGTGAACATGTACGGCGTCGGGATGGCCTCGCTATCGTTATCCAAAGCGGTGGAAGCCTGGTACGGCAAGCCGGATGCCGGGCGCAACGAGGCCTGGGACCGGATTTATCAGGATAGCCAGGATGGCTTGGCCAATGCTACCGTGCCATTATGGAAACTGCTCGATAGCCTGGAGGGTACTGCGGACTATCCGTCGAAAGTCGGCGATACCGCCGCGACCAAGGAGGCGCGCAACGAAATGCGGACGGCGTTCAAGCAACGCGTCACAGACTTGCTCGACGGGATGGCGAACGACAAGGATTTGCTCAAGACCTGCCTGGCTATCGTCGACGATAGAGTGGAAAGTTGCCACGATAACGTTGCCCTGGGGTTTGATGAAATGGAGCAGGCGCATCTGGCGGCGCGCGCCATCAACGGGGAGTTTCCGCAGGACGTGCTATTTAACATGGGCATAGGCAGATTGAAATTACTGCTGCTGGATGAGCTGGCCATACCAAAAGGAAACGCCGTGGCGCTCGAGGTGGCGGCCGAAACGGGGCGTCCGCCCGATCAAGTCCTCGAAACCATTGAGGTCGTGCTGGCGTATCGCCTTGGTCTGGCGGAGCGGCTCGATCTGCCTACCAAGACCAAGCACATGCGCTATCACGAAACCGCCAGGGTAACGGAACAAGATCTGTCGGCGGCGGCGGAAAAAGTCGCCGGGGCGATTGCGGATCCCGGGCAGGTCGCCGGCTTTATGGCGGGATGGCGCCCATGGCAAGTCGAACTCGAGCGGCGCCATCCGAAGGAATTCGACCGACTGGCCCTGGGCGAGGCGGAGGGCAGACTGAAGCGCGAGATGGAGGAGCTGGGAGACGCGTATGATCATTTCTGCGAAGAGGAAGGGGAGTTCAGTACCAACGCCCTGGATACCCTCCAGAAAATCAATGTCCTCAATTCGAAACTCGACACCTTGGAAGATGATACGTTCAGAGAGCCGAGGGAGCGCCTGACCAAGACCCACATGGCGGTGGCGTAACGTTGCCGCCGGGGTTGGCAATGCGTGCTCGGCATTTGAGTTCAATTCTTCATGGTTCGAGGATTGGGTGGGGAAAACGGTATGGATTATTTATGGAAATCATGGAACAAGCCTTTAAGGAAAAACGGACCACGCAACGAGAAGAGAAGTTGATGGCGGATTGCCGCGCTTTGATTGCGCACGGGGCCAAGGGCGCAGCTTCCGCGGTGTCCATCTACCGCCTTGCCAAGCGGTGCGACCGTCAAACGGCCATGCGCGAGTTGGAGATCTGCTGAACGCTTGCGCTGCCGAAGGCGGGGACCGCGAGAGCGGGCGAAATTCGATGGGCCACTTCTTGAGCGCCGGCCACCCTGCTGGCGTCCAAAATAGACCCCGGCAGGGCGGGCGGCGCGTAGCGGCGATAAGTTGGACTGTCTCTCGGTCCAACCACGTTGGCTTATTGATATGCCGTCGAATTACTGACGAAACAAGTCCATAATCCGATCAATACGCCACACCCCGTCATGTCCCTGTTCCCAGCGTATCACGTAGTTGTTTTTCTTTAGAGACTGCACACCGTCGACCGCCACGGTATTATCAGATTGTCCGACATCAAAGGCGACATTATCATGTAGGAACCTTTTGAATAATCTTGTGTCGGATGAGACGATGCGCCCCGTTTCAAAAAACTGACGATAGTATTCAAGTAATCCTTCACGATTCACATCGAGTCCTTCCCCGTATAAGTGGACATTGTTTGTCCAGAACTTGGAGGCTGAATTCACATCGGCTGAGGCAAGCGCCGCTTTGTATGCCTCAAAACGGCGTGTAATTTTCCGGCTGGTCGCCTCTTCGCCTGGATGGTCGGTTGGCTGGTATTTGTGGTCACAAAACACCGGCCCGCCATCAGTTGTGGGGGTAACTTTAATTGTGTTACCTCGGGGGCCGGCAGCAGACAGGTCCACACGCCACATGCCGTTATCGTCCTTTACCCAGCGGTGGAAATAGTATCTACTTAGTGGAAACGGCACGCCATTCGCGGTGGTATTGAGATTGTCAAAGGCGCCAATGTCGTAAGCAACATTCCGATACACATATCGGTCCAACGACTGCATGTCAAACGAATTGTTTTTTCCTCCAGAACCATAGAACTGCGTCAAGCGTTGCCTCATCTCCTCACGATTGCTGGCGGCGTTGGGGACGAATTCATAGTGTGTCGGCGTCCAAAAATCGTAGTACAACTTGTCTATCTCTTTGTTAATAAAAGCGTCGTTATAGGCCCGAGTGCGATCCGTGATTTCCTGACCGACAGCTTCACATTTTCCATTGATTTTCGTTGCGTGCGCCATCGATACCGGGTTTGTTTGCGCGCTTGCTTCGGAGGGGGCGAACGCACCCCCCGCGATTGTTAACGCGGCCAACGCAACGATGTTGGACATCGCAGGGGGGCGACGATTTGATTTTTCCTGCTTCCAATCCAGTGTGTATTTGTTCATTTTATCCCTGACATTTTATATGTGGACTCCCGCCGGTTTGGAAGACATCCGGTATCGGGGGCTGCAATCCGCATTGGACTCATTTCCCCTTCGATCCGTGTTGTCCGCAAAGGCGGCGGGATACTCGGTTTGGTTGATCCTCGGCGTCTGATTTTCGTTTGGACAGCCGTCCCGCACTTGCCACCTTCCGCTGGTTGAAATCAGCATAAATTAGCAGAGTGGTCAAGATTGTTTCAAAGACGTTGAACTACCTTTGCAAGAGGCTCACGGGTTACCCGCAATTGGTTTTTTTGAAATTACGTTTCAATCAAATTAGCGTGTCGCCAATGAATTTTAAAATGTAAACATTGCAACTTAAAGATATTGTATATTGCAACAGTTGTCTGTAGGGAATTACTTAAATTTCAGTGGGAATATCCCTACATCGGGGGCGATGACCGGCGCTAGCCAGCGTGCGGTTTTTCAACAACAAAAGTCGAACTATCGCCCCCTTCATGCCACTTATCAAGGTATCCGCTTGGTCGTGATGCTCGCGGCAGAGCGATGACGTTCCCGGACGATATCGTCACGTTTCCACGCCAGTCGCGGCATGGCAAGCGGTTCAACGTCAAAGTAAAAAACTAAAAATGGAGATCCTGCCATGGTCGGACCTGTCACCAATCCCTCTTATCCCCTTTCGATTGAGATGCCGACGCCATCGCCGTCGAACTCCGAGACGTACCTGAACCGTCACCAGCAACCACTGTCGCCGATGTCGCCCGGCGTTGAAACCCCGCGCGCCACCGATCGCTCGCGCGCCTGGCGGGCGAAACTGACCGTGCTGGACACACCCGGCGGACCGGTCAGCCATGCGGCAAGCAAGGCGATCAACCAATGGCTGCAACGCCGCCCCGGACTGGACAGCTGTGAGATTCTGCCCGTGCGCGCCGCCAACGGCACGCATCTCGGTGGCACAACCGGTGGCATGCTCTATCGATACCAGGCCAGCCCGTCCGAGCCGCACGCGGCGCGCTGCGAAGCGTTCTATACGACGGTGCCGGGCGTCCTGATGGCGGCGTTGACGGTCCACCCGCAGGCGGAGCGGCGCGCCGGCCGGGCCGACCCGCCCGCCGCCGACGTGGCGCCGCATCTGAGCGATCCCCCGATCGGCCTGCTCTCCGGGGTGTGGCGGAGCAAGGCCGGCCACACCTTCCACCTGCACAATAACTTGATGCACAAGATGACCGAGAGTGGCGAGTGGGCGTCGCATCCGATGCCGGGCGCCTCTTCACACACACCGGACGCCGCGCAGATGCACATGCTGGGCCAGCAGGCCGATGGCGAGGTGTACGCGCAACAGGGCGGTAATCTGCTCAGGCTGGTAGCGAACGGTGCCGAATTTGTCGGCAACGCGGCGGCCGGAGCGCTGGCCCGCGTGGACGAGAACGGCGCCCCCGTGTTGCTGCGCGGCGACCGCCTGATGCTCGGCGACGGCGCGGCGCGGCCGTTCGCGCTGATGCGCGAAAACGCGCGTGGAGCATGGGAGCATAGCCCGGCCCAAGCAAAGGATTTCGTGACCGCCGGCGACCGGCGGCTCGTCGTGCTGGACAACAAGGGCCGCCTGTACGACGCCAATGGCGCCGCGGCCGGCGCCGTCGCCGCGCGGCGCATCGATTTACCGCTGCCGGGCGGCAGCCGCGACTGGGTGGTGACCGCGCTCGGGCAAGCCGGGGACGCGTCGATCCATGCGATCGCCGAGCACCGGGACGGGCAGCGCGTGACGCTGCAGCGCCCCCCCGGCGCCGAGGCCTTCGAACCGGCGTTCATGCTGGACCATGCGACGCTGCTGGTTGCGCGCCAAGGCTTGCACGCTCCGCGCGACGACGAGATTGAGAGCCGAGTGGCGCTCGACGGTCACGCCGGGCTGGGCACGCACGCGGGCATGGCCTTCTTCCGCGAAAGTCCCCGGCACCCGTGGGCGGCGTTGAACGGCCCCGACGGCAAGCCACTGCACAACGTCGAGACCGTCATCGCCAGCCCGTTCGGCTTTGTCGACCGCAAGCCCGCGTTCGCCCTGCTGCGCGAACCGGGGGCGCGGACGATGTCCATCGTCCACCTGAACCTGCAGGGCCGCACCACCTTCCTGCCGGCCGAAAGCGAGTCCGCCGCCAGCACGCCCGCCGGCGGCCCGCTGACGGTGGTGCCGGCCCAGGTGCACGCCCTGCCAACCTTGCTGGCGGCGCATGACCAGGCCATCGGCGACTTCGCCGTCGACAAGGAGCGCCAAGTGTATTTCCTGGAAAAAAATGGCGGCAACCGGCGGATCCTGACCAACCAGCCGGGTCCGCCGGGCACGGCGGCCGGGCTGCGCGATCTGAACGGCGACCAGGCGCTGGTTCCGCTGAGCCTGGCGCTGGCGTTGGACAATCGCCCGCATGTGCTGCACCAGGCTGACGGCGTCGTAGAACTCAAGCGGCTGGACCCGGTCGACGGCTGGCAGGATGTCGCCCTCGACCTGTCGGGCTTGGCACCAGGCGCGCGCATGCAACAGCTGCGCACCTCGCGCACCGGACAACTGGAAGTGCGGCTGGCGTCGGCCGACGATCTCTGGGGCGGCTGGCACGCCGTGCTGCCGCGCCTGACGGTGACGGACGCCGCGGGCGGCAAGCAACAACTGGCGCCGGCGCGCGTGGTCCCGCTGGAGGCCGCGCCGCCGCAGGACGGGGACGGCCGGAACGCGGGCACCAATGCGCTCATCAACCGGCAACAGGCGTCCCGCCTGCCGCTGGGCAATGGCTTCGCCAGCCTGCGCACCACCTTGCTGGGCAATCTGTCGACCGACCCGCTCGCCGTGCGCTCGCCATGGCAATCGCTGACGCGGACCACGGCCGACCATACGCGCAAGGTACTCGACTCGCTCGCCAACACAGTGGTCGACAGCGCGCGTGCTTTCGCCAACAGCCTCGGTTTCACCGCCATGTCCGCGCCGCAGTTCGAGCGTCTCAAGGGGCATTTCCACGAGGCGCAGCTGGCCCACGCCGCGCTGCGCGCTGCGCGGCCCGGCGCCGCCGCCGAATCGCCGCTGGCCGGCGCCTTCCGGCAAGCTTTCACGCTGCCCGGCGCCGCGTCGGCGGCCCCGTCGGCGACCCCGCCGCGCGACGGCACGCTGGGCGGCATCCTGCGCGCCGATCAGGCCGTCGCGCACGGCGCCGGCGCGCGCGTTGACATGCTGGAAAGCCTGCTGTTCGATCTGCGCAAGGTGGGCGTTAAAGACCGGGCGCTCGACCCCAACCTCGATCCCAAGCCCGATCTCCACAGCGGCGCCAATGCCAGCTACCAGGCCGTCGACCTGTGGCGCAGCGGCACCCGGATGCTGGGCGGCCGGGGCGATCTGCTGCCCGGACTGCGGGCTGCGTTCGACCAGCTTCCGGCCGACGCCGACCTGGACAATATCCCCGAGCTGGGCGAGCGCGAGCGCGGCCTGTTGATCCAGGTGCGCGGGCTGCTGCGCGACCTGGAAGCGGGCGGCGCACGCATTCCCGGCGCGCCGGCCACCGCGCAAGACGACGGCGCCGACCAGGCCAGGCGCGATCTGCGCGACCCGCATGCGATCCGCTCGGCCAACATCGCGCGCGCACACATACAGTACACCAAACTGCTCGCGGTGAACGACGTGGACGAGCTGCGCGCGCTCGAAGCGGCGCAGCGGCAGAGCGCGGCCGCGGGCCTGGGCAGGCTCGCCAAGCTCGGCATCTCCTCCTGGAACGACCTCGAAGCGCTGGACGACATCGTGTCGACCTTCCGCGCCGACATGGCCGACCCGAAGTCGGCGCGGCGCCAGCAACTGCTCAAGAGCATGGGCCTGCCGGCCGACGCGCGCCGCGACGTCATGGCCGCGCGCATGGCCGACCTGCTGCAGGACCTGTACAACCGCAGCACCTTCTTCTCGGTCACCAGCGACAGCAAGTCGGTTTCGGTGTCGATCCTCAACAACCGGATGCAGGTGCTGGGCTACGGTGACGCTCCCGGCGTGGCCGGCGAGCACATTCACGCGCTGGGCGTCGAGCGGATCGGCGACTCGCTCGAGGGCGACGCCGGCCTGGTCGCCTTCTTCGTGCGGCACAACAAGGCCAGCCTGTCGCTGGTGGGCTCCAAGGGCATCGATATCAACCCGGGCAAGGAGGGCGCGCAGGAGGAGCGGACGGTGGTGCCGTTCAAGAACGAGCTCAACAAGGCGGCCGAGGGGATCGCCTCGTTCTCGCTGTCGGCGGCCGGGCGCCTGACCCTGGCGGCGGCGATGCAGCACGGCGTCGGCGCGGCCGTGATCCTGAGCCCGGACACCATCCCGGAATTCGCCCGTCTGCTGTTCGATTCCGAGCAAAACGATACGACCGAGGTGCTGGCGATCGGCGTCAACCGGGGCGGCATCGGCCTCGACCTGTTCGAGACGAACTTGGATGTGAGGGGGGCGGTGACGGTGGGCGCCAACCTCTCCGCGCAGCCCAGGCAATCGTTCGGCGCGCTGCAGCCCGCCCCGTCCAACCCGGGCGTCGCGGGCGTTCCGGACAGTCACCGAGGCACATGGTCGACGAACACCGGCGCCGGCATCACGGCCGATTTCGGCCTGCACTGGAACGAGATGGAACTGCACCTTGATCATGCGTGGAAAAGTATCCTCGGTCTGGAATACCAGGGTCGTTTCGATTTCAACACCTCGCTCGACGCCGGCCTTAACCTGGGCTCGGCGTTTTCCGTCGCGATCGGCAGGGTGATCGGCGACCTGGACGCGCTGATCGTCCCGAACATGAGCAACCTCCGGCTGGGCGGGGTGAACCTCGCCATGGGTAATGGCAATTTCTTCGGCTATCTGAATCCCGCGCTGAATGGCTTGAAAGAGGCGGCCAACAGGGGCGCCGGCATGGACGGCAACATCGCGCTGGCGCCGGCCACCTACAAGCGCACGCTGGACGCCGAAGCGGCCACACCGGTCGGCCCGGAGCAGTGGCGGGGCATGGGCGCCAAGCTGCTGAAGGCGTTCCCGCAAGCGACGGACCCGGCGTTTTCCGCCATGCCGGATGAGCGTTACGCCCGCATCGAGGACTTGCTGGCGCGGATACAGGGGCGGGAGGCGCTGGAGATTGAGCGCGACGCCGCCCCGGACGACAAGGGCTGGCAGGCGCTCGCGCGCGAGGCCACCGGGCGCGCCGTGCTGGGCGGCGAGGCCTGGCGACCGAAGTCGGACGCGGCGCGCGCCGTGGTGGTCGATGAACTGAAACTGATGCAGCAGCAGGATAGCACGGCGCTGCAACACCGCGCCATGCTCATTCCCGGCGCGCGCATCGAGATCAACACCTTCGGCAAGGGCGCGCTCGACCAAATGGTCGCGCAGGCGGTCGGCCACTGGCACCTGGGGTCGAAGATGGCCGAGCTGGACGGCGCCAGGAAGCAGATCCCGGGCTTGGCTGGCGTCCTCAAGACCATCAAGGACAACAGCGAGAACATTAGCCAGGTCCGCTTCGTGTTCGAGATGCGGCCGCAGGCGCTGCGCGGACTGAACGCCGCGATGGCGTTGCAGCGCAAGCAGCTAGCCGCAGCCGAAGGCGGTCCGGCGCTCAGCGCCGCCGAGCGGAACCGCCTGGCGATGTCCTGGCGCGAGGTGATGCACAAGGCGCGCTCGGCGCCCGATCTGTATCGCCTCGCCGTGATCGTGCCGCACAACACCGACGACAATCCGAGCGCCGTCAACGTCGGCATGCTGGGCTTTAATCATGGCCGGACGGCGAATACCCCGCATCAGCTGTTCCAGTCGGAGGTGCAGCTGCGCTACGATATGTATGACAGGCTGGTCGGCGCCGAGATCCTGGAGGGCGCGGGCCGCGCGCTCGACAAGGACTTCGAGGAGATGCGGCGCGGCGGGGTGGTGCCGATCGCGATACCGAAGCCGCCGCTGAGCGACGAGCACTTCGCGCCGCCGTCGCCGGTGGTCGGCGGCTCGTCCGGTGGACGATAACGGTTGCGTCGGGAGTGGCGCGCCCGCTTAAAGCGTGCCGCGTGGCGCATCGTTACCGGGCCTCCCGGCCCGCGCTGGCGCATAGCCGACGGGTTAAGGATTTTCCCGGCCGTCGCCGATGCGGAGGCGTGCGTGCGCGGCTGGCGCGCGTCGTGTCGAACCCGGCGCTCGCGGCGGCAGTTTGAACACGCTGACCACATGCGCCAGCTTGCCGGTTTGTTCCAGCATGGATTCGGCCGCGCAGGCGGTTTCCCGCACCAGCGCCGAATTTTGCCGGGTCGCTTGCTCCATCCGCACCATGGCTTGGTTGACCCTCTCGATGCCGTTGGTTTGCTCCTGGCTGGCGGTCGTGATGTCGCCCATGATGTCGGTCACCCGCTTGACGCTGGAGACGATCTCCTTCATCGTTTGGCCGGCCTGGTCGACCAGGTGGGCACCGAGATCGACCTGCCGCAGCGAGTTGCCGATCAAGTCCTTGATTTCCCTCGCCGCGGTGGCGGAACGCTGCGCCAGGTTTCTGACCTCGGTGGCCACCACCGCGAAGCCACGGCCCTGCTCGCCCGCCCGCGCCGCCTCCACCGCGGCGTTCAAGGCCAGAATATTGGTCTGGAACGCGATGCCCTCGATGACGCTGATGATGTCGACGATCTTGCGCGCCGACGCGTTGATGTCGCCCATCGTATCGACCACCTGCGCGACCACCGCGCCGCCTTTGACGGCCACATCGGAGGCCGACAGCGCGAGCTGGTTGGCTTGGCGCGCGTTGTCGGCGTTTTGCTTGACGGTCGAGGTCAGCTCTCCCATCGACGCCGCCGTCTCTTCCAGCGAGCCCGCCTGCTCCTTGGTGCGCGACGACAAGTCATGGTTGCCCGAGGCGATCTGGCCGGACGCCGTGGCGATGCGGTCGGAACCGCCACGGACATCGCCGACGATGCGCCCCAGGCTGTCGTTCATGTCCTTCAGCGACTGCACGAGTTGTCCGGCCTCGTCGCTCGATGAGACATGGATGTCGCCGCTCAGGTCGCCGGCGGCGACGGTTTGCGCCACCACGACGGCGTGCTTCAATTGCCGCAGCAGGGAGCGCGCCACCGTCACCGCCACACCCAGCGTCAACACCAGGCCGAGGCCGCCGATCGCGGCGCCGATGGCGATCGCGCGGTCGGCGTCGCGAGTGGCACTGCCGATGGTGTCGATGAAGCCCTGGTTGGCGGCATCGCGAAACGCCGTCAGGTCCTTGCGGTAGATCTCAAGCAGCTTGGACATGGTCTTCGCCGCATGAGCCTCGGGCACGCCGTTTTTGTCCACCAACTGCTTGGCCAGCGCGTAGGCGCTCTCATAGTAGGCGTCGAACTCGGCCGCCAGCCGCCGCAGGGCCGCCGCGTGTGTGCCGTCGACGCTGCGCAGTTTGGTGTAGTTGCCCCTGACGCTGGCGGCGATGGCGGCGGCGGTCCGCAGCTGATCCTGCTCGCCCGAAGCTGCCGCGCCATTCAGGTTGTCGATGATCTTGTCCAGCGCGCCCACGTTCTCCGTGCTGGCGTCCAGCAAGGGAAGCTGCACATCGCGCACGCTGGCCAGGCGCTGGTTGTTTTGCTTGAGGACGAACGAGCTCGTGCCCAGGTAGGCGGCCATGCAGCACATGGCGATGATGGGCGGAAGCAGTACCTTCCACAGCAGTGGAACGCGATGCAGCTGTTTCATTGGATCCTCGTTGAGTTTGTTGGGCGCGATGCCGGCTCACGGCGCCAGCACGATTCTGACGCTGGCGTCCACGGCGCTCTTGTCGATGTAGCCGATGGCGCTCGGATCGTTGGCGACGGCCTTCCTGACTTCGTTATTGCCGCCCACCTCCCTGGGCGGCTCGCCCTTGCCGGTGAAAATCTGCTTGGACCAGTAGGCCTTCAGCTGCGCGGCGGACTTGCCGACGCGCTTGGCGTAGAACTCGTCGCGCGGCGGCGAACCCTCGGACTGGTCGAGCAGTACGATCGCGGCGCCACCGGGAAAGGTGGACAGCTTGCCCAGGAAGATGTCGGAGGTTTGCTCGGGGGTTAGCATCTTGACCGTGTTTTTCGCCGACACGATCACCACGACTTCGGCCGACGCGCCGCCGGCCGCCAGGGCCAGGGCCAAGGCCAGCGGCCACAGTTTCAGGGGTTTCTTGATCATCATTTTTTATCCTTCGCTGACTCAGAACACGAAATCGACGGTCGCGCTGAGCAAGTTGGCAGCGGCCGGCACGCCGTTGATAAAGAATCCGGTTGAGCCGTTGTCCGGCTTGACCCTCTCGTATTGCAACTTAAAATCGGCATTCTTCAGGAAGTCCCAACGCAGGCCGCCCGACAGCGTTTTTTGCGCGCTGCTCCCCAGGAAGGGGGCGCCCATCTGGCCCACCCGCGAATAGCTGAGATAAGGGGTGAATTTATCGATGTGGTAGCCAGCCGTGGCATAGGCGGCCGTCTTGGTCCCGGCGACGCTGAACGTTTTGCGGTACAGCTCGCTTCTTGCCCATTCGCCCATGACGAACCAGTCGCCCGGGTCGTAGGTGAGGCCGGCACTGGCCACCTTGATCGCCGCGCCGAGATCGCAGCGGTCACAGCCGAAGGCGTTCAGCCCGGCCAAGGGCGGCGTCAGCAGCACGGCGCGTTGGTAGGCCACCCTGGCGGTCCATGCGCCGTATTCCATCTGGTCGGACACCCCGCGGATCTTGCGGAAATGGGTCGGGACGCCGGGAACCAGGGCGGTGTTGACCGTGGCCTGGCCCGCCAGGACGCCGGTGGTGTTGGTCACGTCGCCAAGGCGGAGCCGGTACGTGGCGTCGACGCCGTCGCTCTTGGTGAGCCCCAGCAGGTTGTACAGCTCAACCGGCGGCCGCACCCAGGGGGTGGCGTAGCCGACCTTGCGCGATTCCGACTGCATGTAGGTGGGCAGCAGAATGCGCCCGGCGCGCACGCTGAAATCCGGTGTGAACGCGTATTTGACATTGGCCCACTCGACGCCGGGACGCCAGTTGCCGTTCCATTGCTGCTCGGAGATGACTTGCACGACCGCCGAGAGTTGTTTGCTGAAGGTGGCGGTCAACTGAACGCCGAGCACGCTGTCGACCGAGGCGCTCCAGGCCCGGGTCTTGCCCGCGCCGTTGGGTTGGTCGTAGTAGCGGGAAATATAGTCGGCGGCGTCGCTGTCGGAATGGGTGACGCCCAGGGTGCCGAAACCGCCGACCTTGAACATCGGTGCGGCGCTACCTTCCTCCGCACGAGCCGGGCCGAGCGCGATCGCCGCGACGGCGAGGATGCCGACCTTCTTTTTGTCTATCATGTTGCGTCCTTCTCTGGATGTGCGCGCAGTCGATGTCGCGATTGACTGCAGGTGTGTGGGCGCTTCGTAATGGGAACAATCCGGTCGTCGCCCGCCTGCTAAAAATGGTAGCAAACCGCAAGAAAAATTAATGTACGGAAATATCACAGCTTGCTGTGGGAAAATTCCTATAAATTGGTAGGGAATTCAGCGCGCGGAGCCGCCACCACTGGCGTCGTGATGATTTTCCTTGGTCATGACAGCCCAAAAAAATTTCAAGCCGGCCTTGGTCTGGCTGTTGTAATTATGCTGCCTCGGGTCTTTTCCGGCATTGCGCAGGCGATCGACGTTGATGATTTGACGGCGCGACTGGCAAGCCGGTGACGGCCGGGGCGAGGCTGCGCGAGAGGCGCCGGCCGGCGGCTTTGACGCGTTGCGCGCCATGGCGCGCGGCGCCAACCGTGGCGGCGGGCAGGACTTGGCTGTTACGTATGACGGCCGCGTGTTGAAGGCCCCGCCCGTGGCGCCTGTCGCGCGTCCTCGCCGGCCGGCCGTTTCTGTCGCGGCTCGATGGTGAGCGCCCCCAGCCGCTGGGGAACGGCCGGGACCCGGCGCAAGTGCATCAGGGCCGCACGGATGCCTATGCCGTCCCCGTTCTGGACGAAGAGATCGAGCAGCGCATCCAACTCGGGGGACGCCGAGGCCAGCCCGGGCCGGCCCTGCCGTGCGAGCCAGGCGCTGAATCCGCGGAGCCGGCTGGCATAGGTGCCCACGGTGGCCGGCGCGCTACCGCCAGCCAGCATCGTTTCCTCGAAACGGGCGATGAGCGCCTGATCCCCGGCGGGAACCACGTGCCTATTTTGCAGCGGGATGGCCACCACCGCCTGCCGCGGGGGAGCGGCCATGACCTGGCGCAACTGCGCCAATGCCGCCGGGGTTTTCTTGTTGCCGCCCCCGTCCCTCACGAAGAGATCGACTTGCGCCTCCAGATCGGGTTCCTCCGACGCCAACCCGGGCCGGCCTTGCCGCGCGAGCCAGGCGCTGAAGCCGCGGAGCCGGCTGGCATAGGTGGCCACGGTGGCCGGCGCGCTGCCGCCGGCCTTCGCCATTTTCCCGAACCGGTCGATGAGCGCCGCGTCCGCGCCGGAAACGGCATGCATGGGGTGGGGCGCGATGGTCGCCGCCTCTCCTTGCGATGGAACGGCGATGGTGTCGCGCCAGTGTTTCAGGGCCGTGGCGGTGTGCTTATGCCCGCCGTCCGCGATGAAGCGCCCGACTTGCGCATCGCGTTCGGGATGGTCCGGTCCGGCGGCCAGTCCCGGCTGGCCTTGCCGCGCGAGCCAGACGCTGAAGGCGCGCAGGTGGCTGGCATACTTGGCCACGGTAGTCATGGCCGTCACGCCGCCGCCGGCCCTCGTGGTGGCGATGAAGCTGTCGATGAGCGCCTCGTCCTCGGCGGGAGCCGCGTGTTTTTTCGCCGAGGGAATGGCCATTGCCCCCAGCCGCCGGGGAGCGCTCATGACCCGGCGCAACTGCGTCAGGGCCGCGCGGGTGGATTTCGCGCCGCCCCCGTGGTCCATGAAGGTCCCGACCAGCGTGTCCAGCTCGGGATTGTCCGGTCCGGCGGCCAGCCCTGGCCGGCCTTGCCGCGCGAGCCAGGCGCTGAAGCCGCGCAGGTGGCTGGCATACTGGCTCACGGTGCCCGGCATGCTGCCGCCGGCCGCCGTCGTTTCCTCGAACAGGGTGATGAGCGCGGCGTCCTCGTTGGAAACATCATGCCGCGGGTGGGGCACGACGGTCGCCGCCCCCCCTTGCGGGGGACCGGCGATGGCGTCGCGCCAGTGCCTCAGGGCGGTGGTGATGTTCTTATGCCCGCCGTCCGCGATGAAGAGCCCGACTTGCGCTTCGCGTTCGGGATGGTCCGCTCCGGCGGCCAGCCCCGGCCGGCCTTGCCGCGCGAGCCAGGCGCTGAAGCCGCGCAGGTAGCTGGCATACTTGCCCACGGTGGCCATGCCCGGCGCGCCACCGCCGGCCCTCGTCGTGGCGATGAACCTGCCGATGAGCGCTTCGTCCTCGGCGGGAACGGCGTGTTTTCTCGATGGAGGGATGGCCACCGCCCCCGGTCGCCGGGGAGCGCCCATGACCCGGCGCAACTGCGTCAGGGCCGCAAGGGTGTTTTTCCTGCCGTTCCCGTCGTCCATGAAGGTCCTGGCCAGCGTGTCCAGCGCGGGATTGTCCGCTCCGGCGGCCAGCCCCGGCCGGCCTTGCCGCGCGAGCCAGGCGCTGAAGCCGCGCAGATTGCTGGCATACTGGGCCACGGTGCTCGGCATGCCGCCGCTGGCCATCGCCGTTTCCTGGAACCGGGCGATGACTGCGGCGTCCCCGCTGGAAAGCACGGGCTTAAAACGCAGTTGGAAGTCGTCCCGCAACAGTTCGTCGATCATCTCGTCCGCCTCCGTGGCGGGAGGGCGCGGACGGACGTCGGCCCCCAGCAGTTCGTCGATCATTTCATCAATCTGACTGGGGTCGAGCGGGGCCGGGGGCGCCATGGGTGGGGCGCCCCGCCACGCCGGCGCGTGGTCGGCCCCCCCCCATGCCGGAGGGTTATCGTCTGCTATCGAGGGCGGATGGGCAAGCGGGGCCGCCAAGGCCGCCAGCAGTGTCCGGCGCAGCGGTTGCCCCGCGCCAGGGCCGCGCGGCGGGCGTGGGGCGAGCCCCGCCAGCCCCGGCGTCGTCGCCGGGCGTGGCCCGCCGCCGCGGGTGGCGGCCGATGGCGACGACTCCGCAACGCCGCCCGCCTGCTGGCTATCGGCGGACGGGGCCAAGGTTGGATGGGCGGGGGACGGATTAATTCGCATGCATGCACCTTATTCGTGCCATTTTTTGACCGATGATTTTGCTGTTTTTCATTTGAATACCCTCTCGATGACTGTGGAGAAAAGAATGGCCCGTGGCGGCGGGACTTGGCCGCTAGGCATGACGGCCGCGTTTTGAAGGCCCCGCCTGTCGCGCTTCCTCGCCGGCCGGCCGTTTCTGTCGCGGCTCGATGGTGGACACCGCCGGCCGCCGGGGAGCGGCCAGGACCTGGCGCAACCGCTTCAGGGCCGTACTGGTGCCCGCGTCGCCATCCCCGTTCTTGACGAAGATGTCGGCCAGCGCATCCAGCCCGGGGTTCTCCGAGGCCAGCCCCGGCTGGCCCCGCCGCGCGAGCCAGGCGCTGAAGCCGCGGAGCCGACTGGCATAGGTGGCCACGGTGGCCGGCGCGCTGCCGCCAGCCAGCATCGCTTCCTCGAACTGGGCGATGAACGTCGCGTCCGCGCCGGAAACCACATGCTTCGGGTGAGGCACGACGGCCGCTGCCGCCCCTTGCGGGGGAACGGCGATGGCGTTGCGCCAGTGCTTCAGGGCCACGGCGATGTTCTTCTGCCCGCCGTCGGCGATGAACATCCCAACTTGCGCCGTAAGTTCGGGATGGTCCGGTCCGGCGGCCAGTCCCGGCCGCCCTTGCCGCGCGAGCCAGGCGCTGAAGCCGCGCAGGCTGCTGGCATACTTGGCCACCGTCCGCAAGTTCAGCCCGCCGCCCCCCACGTTCACCGTGGTGATGAATTTGTCGATGAGCGCCTGATCCCCGGCGGTAACCGCGTGCGTTTTCGATGATGGGATGGCCACCGCCATTGGTCGCCGAGGAGCGCTCATGACCCGGCGCAACTGCCTCAGGGCCGCGCGGGTGTTTTTTGCGCCGCCCCCGTCGTTCATGAAGATCCTGGCCAGCGTGTCCAGCGCGGGATTGTCCGGTCCGGCGGCCAGCCCCGGCCTGCCTTGCCGCGCGAGCCAGGCGCTGAAGCCGCGCAGATGGCTGGCATACTGGCCCACGGTGCTCGGCATGCCGCCGCAGGCCATCGCCGTTTCCTGGAACCAGGCGATGAGCGGGGCGTCCCCGCCGGAAACGGCGGGCGTCAAGCGCAGGTGGAAGTCGTCCCGCAACAGTTCGTCGATCATTTCGTCCGCCTCGGTGGCGGGAGGGCGTGGAGGGACGTCGGCCCCCAGCGGTTCGTCGATCATTTCATCAATGTGAGCGGGGGCGAGCGGGACCGGGGGCGCCATGGGCGAGGCGCCCCGCCGCGCCGGCGCTTGGCCGGCCGGCCGCCATGCCGGATGGGTATCGTCCGGTAGCGAAGGCGGATGGGCAAGCAGCTCCGCCAGCAACGTCCGGCGCAGCGTTTCCCCCACGCCGCGCGGCGGGCTGGGGGGGGCGCTCCTCCAGCTCCGGAATCGCCGCCGGACGCGGCCCGCCGCCGCGGGCGGCGGCCGATGGCGACGACTCCGCAACGTCGCCCGCCTGCTGGCTATCGGCGGACGGGGCCAAGGTTGGATGGGCGGGGGATGGATTAATTCGCATACATGCACCTTATTTGTGTTTCCGCCATCGAGGGCGGGTCGTCCTGTTTCCCGGCCAGCGATGTGGCTTCCCTGTCAAAATGACCGACGCGTTCGGCCGGCGAAAAACAGGCCCCCAAGCCGGCCTTGCTGTTCACAGCCGCCCCTGCAACGTGGTCACCGGATCGAGGCGCGCCGCGCCGGCCGCCGGATAGGCGCCGGCGGCCAGCCCGCTCAGCAGCGCCAGCGCGGCCGAGCACAGCGGCGTGGCGACATCGAGCGTGACGTCGATCCCGGCCACCGTCAGCGCCGCGGCGGCGCCGGCGACGCCCAGCACCAGCCCCAGCGCCGCGCCGAACATGCAGATCAGCACGCTCTCCATGAGGAACTGCGCCACCACGTCGCCCGCGTGCGCCCCCAGCGCCATGCGCAGGCCGATCTCCGCCTTGCGCTCGGCGACAGCGGCCAGCATCACGTTCATGATGCCCAGCGAGCCGACCAGCAGCGCCACGCCGCCGAGCACCGCGAGAAAGCGCGTGTAGAGCGCGACCTGCTGCTGGCGCAGTTCGCTGACCTGCCGGGCGCCGCTCGCCTGCAGCGGCTGCGGCAACAGCGTACGCAGGCGCGCCGCCAGCCGCTCGGGCAGGTCGGGCGCCGTGGCGCCGGTCCGCAGCCGCGCCAGCAGCAGCGCCGTCGACGGCGCCGGCGGCCCGCCCAGGCGCCGCGCCGCCGCCGGCGAGACGAACACGCTGCGGTTGATCTTGACCGACTGCAGCAGGTCGTCGCCGAAGTATGGCGCCAGCACGCCGGCCAGCAGGAAGGGCTTGCCGCACAGGCGCACCGGCACGCCCGGGCGCAGGTCGAGCCGGGTCTTGCGCAACTCGGCGGCGGCGTCGGCGCCCAGCACCACCCACAGCTCGTGGCCGTCGAGCGCGTGCAGGAAGCGCCCGTGGCGCAGGCGCAGCGACAGCACGCCCGGCAGGTCGGGGTTGGCGGCGACGATCTCCGGGTTGCCCAGCGCCGGTTCCGGCCCGTCGCCGCAGCCGAAGCGGCGCTCGAGCCGCGCCACCGACTGCACCTCCGGCATCGGCCGCAGCGCGGCGGCGGCGGCGCCGGTGGCGGCGTCGAGCCGGCCGCGCGCCGCGCCGCCCAACGGCTCGCCCTGCGCGCCCGGCGCCTCCGGCGCTGCCATGGTGATCGTCACCACGTCCGCGCCCAGTTGATCGAGCGCCCGCGTGGCTTGGGCGGCCACGCTGTTGCCGATGATGAGCATGGAGGTGACCGCGGCGATGCCGATCGCCACGCCGACCACCGCCAGCGCGATGCGGCGGCGGTTGCCGCGCACGCTCTGCCAGGCGAAGCCGAAGGCGATCCGCAGGCGCTGCCGGTGGCCCCCGAGCTCACGCATGGCGCCCCCGTCCTGCCGCGCAAGGGCCCGATGGAGCGCCCGCTCCGGCCGCCGGCGCGCACGGTGCAATGCGGCCGTCGCGCATCTCGATCTGGCGCGGCAGTTGGCGGGCGATGCCCATGTCGTGGGTGATCATGAGCAGCGCCGCGCCGCTCGCCGAGGTGACCTCGCGCAGCAAATCGAGCACGCGCGCGCCGGTGGCCGAGTCCAGCGCACCGGTCGGCTCGTCGGCCAGCAGCAACCGTGGCCGCCCGGCCACGGCACGGGCGATGGCCACGCGCTGCTTTTCGCCACCGGACAGCTCCGCCGGCCGGTGCGCCATGCGGTGCTCCAGCCCGACCGCCGCCAGCGCCTGACGCGCCGCCTCGAGCGACGCCCGTTGCGACAGGCCGCGATACAACAGCGGCAACTGCGCGTTCTGCTGCGCCGTCAACGACGGCAACAGGTGGCACTGCTGGAACACGAAACCGATGTCCTGGTTGCGCAGCCAGGCCTTCTGCCGCGGCGACAGCGTCCGGGTGTCGACGCCGGCCAGCCGGTAGTGGCCCGCGCTGGGCGTGTCGAGCAGGCCGATCAGGTTCATCATGGTCGACTTGCCCGAGCCCGACGGCCCGACGATGGCCAGCGCCTCGCCGGCGCCCACCAGCAGGTCGACGCCGCGCACCGCCACGACCTGTTCGCCGGCCACCTCGAACGCGCGCGTGACCTGGCGCAGCTCGATCAGCGGCGCGCCCGCGCGGCCCTCGTCAAGCAGGCCGGCCTCATTCATCGCCGGCCGCCGGCAACAGTCGGTCCAGCATGCCCGGCGCGGCGGCGGCCAGCGCCGGTGCGGCCGGCACCCACACCTCGTCGCCGGCGGCCACGCCGGACTTGACCTCGACGCTGTCGGCGAGCGCCTTGCCGGCGTCGATCTCGCGCACGCGCCCCGGGTCCGACGCCGAGCGGCGCACGCGCACCACCGGCCGCCCCGCCGCGTTCCAGGCCACCGCGGCCAGCGGAATGCGCAAGGTGGCCGGCCCGGGCGGCGGCGTGATGCCGACGGTGACCGAGCTGCCCACGCGCAGCGGCCGGCCGGCCGGCGCCTGGAGCAGGATCTGCACCTCGAATTCGGCCGCGCCGCGGTTGCCCTGGCGGGCGTCGGCCGCGCGCGCCTGCGACGACACCCGCCGCACCACGCCGTCGAACGCGCGCGCGCCGTCGGCGTCGAGCGTGACGCGCGCGGCCTGGCCGGGCGCGAGCTGGCGCGCATCCTCCTCGTCGACCCAGGCCTTGATCACGAAGGCGGAGGTGTCGCCCACCGTCAGGATCACATCCTTGGGCGTGACGGCCGCGCCCGGGTTGAGCTCCCTGGCCGGCGCGGCGTCGCCGCCGTCGCCCGCCGCCGGATAGAGCACCACGCCGGCGAGCGGCGCCAGCATCGTCGTCGCCTTCAGCTTGGCGCGCAGGTCGTCGAGTTGCAGCCGGCGGTTCTCCAGATCCAGTTCCAGCACGCGCAGCGCCTCGCCCGAGCGCTTGAGCTTGAGCGTGGCGATCTCGTCGGCGGCGCCGTCGACCTGGCTCTGGCCGGCGTCGATCTCCTGCCTGGCGGCGTCGAGTTCGGTGCGCGCGATGATGCCCTTGTCGTACAGCCGTTGCGCCTCGGCGCCGCGGCCCTGCGCCGCCGCCAGCGCGTTTTGCGCCGCCAGCAGCCGGCGCGCGGCGCCCTGGTACTCAGTACCCGCCTCGAGCCGCCGGGCGGCGTTCAACGCCTGCCGCGCCTGGATCTCGGCCATCTCGGCCTCGCGCAGTTGGCGCTTGAGTTCGGTGTCGCTGACCTGCGCCAGCTTCTGCCCCGCCGCCACCGCGTCGCCGAACTGCACGTACTTGGCCAGCAGCACGCCGTCGACCGGCGCGCTGATGTTGACGGCGTTGAGCGGCGCGAGCGCGCCCTGCAGTTGCAACGGCTGCGCGGCCGGCGCCGCCGCCGCCTTGAGCCAGCGGCCGGCCTCCGGCGCCGCCGGGCGCGCCGCCAGCGTCAGCGCGCAGGCGGCCAGGCCGGCCAGCGCCGCCGCGGCCGCGCGCACGTAAAATCGCTTTCTCGGGGAATGGTTCAGCATGTCGGTGTCCCGGTTCGGGTGGGTCATGGGGAAAGTCCGGTGTCCTGCGCCAGCGCTTGCACATGCCATTGCTCCAGCACGGTGCCGCTGACGCGTTGCAGCTCGAGCTGCGCGGTGAAGATCGCGAAGCGCGCCTGCACCTCCTGCGACAACGTCTGGTTCAGCGCGTCCTGCGCCAGCGACAGATCGGTCGCGCTGCTGCGGCCGGCGCGGGTCTTTTCGACCTCCGCGTCCAGCCGCTGCCGCGCCAGCCCGGCCGTGCGCTGCGCCAGCCGGTACTGCAGAAACGCGAAATCGATGTTCCTGAGCGCGTCGCCGACCTCGGTGCGCGCGGTGCGCTCCAGATCGGTCCGCGACAGCTCGGCCTTGCGCAACGCCACGCGCGCCGCGCCCGCCGCCAGCCGGCCGGCCGATTTATCCAGCGGCATCGAATAGCTCAGGCCGATGGCGAGGTTGGCGCCCCGCGTCGCCACGCCGGCGGCGTTCTGGCCCGAGCGGTCGCGCCGCACATACAGCTCGAGCTGGTTGCGCAGGCCGTCGTCGGCCTCGGTCACGCCGAAGCGGCCCTCCTTGACGGCCGCCGCCGCCAACGCCAGATCGACCCGCCGCGCCAGCGCCTCGCGCATGACCGCGCCCTCGCTCTGCGTTTCCGGCGGCAGGTAGGCGGTGAAGGTGTCGGTGAGCGCGACCTCCGTGCGGTCGGCGTCCAGGTCGTAGCGGCCGATCGCCCGCAGCAACTGGCGGCGGGCGACGTTCTCGGCCTGGCGCGACTGCATCAGCGCCAGTTCGGCATGGGCGGTGTCGGCGTCGCTCTGCAGCAGGGCGATGCGCGAGATGCGCCCGGCGGCCAGCAGGTCCTCGTTGATCGCCTTGGTCTCGGCCGCGCGCTTGAGCGCGGCCTGCGCGAGGGTGACGTTCTGCTGCGCCTGTTCGAGGCCGAAGTACGCCGCCACGCCGGCCAGCACCACGTCGCGCTGGGTCTGCAAAAAACCGTTGCGCGCGCTCTCCAGCGCCAGGCCGGCCCGGCGTTCGTTGAGCAACACCACGTCGCGTCCGGCGCCGCGCAACAGCGGCTGCGTCAGCGACAGCGAACGGACCCGGCTGCCGGTGTTCGGATTGACGCCGGGATCGACGCCGTCGACCGGCGCCGTCTGGCCGTGGCGGTCATACTGGCGCCCCTCGGTCAGCGATAGCTGGGTGCCGGAGCGCAGCTTCCAGGTCGACGTCAGGTCGGCCGACAGCGCCGTGCCGCGCGCGGCGGCCATGCCGGTGGCGGAGGCGCTGTTGCGCTCCAACTGGCTCGACAGAACGGTCTGCGGCAGGAATTCATGGCTGGCCTGCTCGGTCTGGGCCTGCTGCTGCCCCACATCGAGTTGCTGGGTCTGGATGGCGACGGCGCGCGTCAGTGCGCCCCGCAGGGCCTCTTGCACGCCCAGCCGCAATACCGCCGACGGTGGCGCCGGCGCGGCGTCGACCACCGGCCGCGCATCCGGAAGCGCGGCTGAAGCGCCGGGGTGGGCGCGCGCCATGCCGGCAGCCGCCATCTGCAGCGCCAACAACAACGCGCTATAGCGAAGTAAACACATCATAGGAACCGTTCTTGCTGATGATTTTGCCGGTCTTCATTTCAATACCCCCGATAAGTCAACGCGACGACATATGAGTCATAGGATGCCCGGGCAAGCCTGACGTCTGGCGAAACGAGGGCCCGCCCCACAAGCTCAGGGAAGTGCGATCCGGGCCGTGCGGATATGGCGGCACCCCTCGCCGAGACGTCGAACGCATCCGCGTGAACCCGCGACACCGCCGTACAAGGGGATGTTGGGCATCGCGGGGCGCATGGCAGCTTACCGACACATCAGAAGGAGCAGTTCGCCACCTCTTTGACATCGGAGAAGGGGCCGATGGTTGGCGAAGTGATGTGGTAACAGTGATTTTTGTTCAGCGGAAGGGTCAAGTAGGATTTCCGTTGGGAGGGCGACGGATCGACCCAGATATGGACCCATCCGCCGTCGCCACCATCGGTGTACTCCCAGCGGACGTGGCCTTTGCCGCCCTTCTTGCCGGTCTCCTGCCAGTGGTAGACTTTTCGACCTTTACGGTCATAGAGATCGGCAAAGACCGACCACTTTGCCAGGGCATCCGGACTCGTATCGACCTTGATCACATGTCGCTGGCCTGCGGCGGCTGCCGAAGCGCTCAAGCCGCAGAACATAGCCGCCCCGACAAGAGTCGCCGCCAGCGACGCGTTGGTGCGATTTGCCTTGAATGTACTGACCATATTTACTTCCTTATGATGAATGAATAAAAAAGAATGGCGCCCGAAAAAAAAAGGGTGGCCTGGAAACCACCGCGAGCGGCTGTGGCCGAGGCGCGCAACAGTACGACGGTACGCCTGCCATCGCGGGCTGTTTCACATAAAAAATCGCGTGGAGTTGGTTCATCGGGTAGGTGACTTAACGCTCCTGAGGGCCGCGCCGCCGCAGGCCCTGCCTTGAAAACGGACGCCATGTACCTCCTGCCTTCCACGACCCCGCTAATTGTTGACCAGATCCGGCGCCCCGTTCAGTTATTGCCGGTGGCGGTTATTGCGCGTGCCAGCCATTCCCGGCCGGCCTTGCTGTCGCTAGGGAAGCGTGGGTCGACATAAACCGTACGCAACCGCTCGTTCGGTTATTAAAACCCGACAACTGGACAGGATTCCTGGCCACGGCTGTGGTGTATGCTGCGTAACGGGGGGCGTTCGTGGGGCGCTGCCACTGCCGGCTCCGGCGTTGGCGGAACCGGCGATCAACGCACTCGTTGCCGCGATAGCAATGACGGTTGCCTTTTTGGCTATGATTTTGCTGATTTTCATATCAAAACCCTTGAAGTCGAGTTGATCGATTGGCGAAGTAGCCGACCGGTGCCGCAAATCGCGCCGGGGCAACACTGTGTGTTGCCCGGTGTTATCGAGTTCCGCAGTGGTGGCGAAATTGTGGAATAGTTGGAATATGGCCCCGCAGGAGACCGAGTTGGCAATGGCGCACATTGCCTGTGGATTAGGACAGGAGTGCGAAGGCCGCTAAGTTAAGCTCTCAGCGTGTTCGTTTGCTGGCGGGATTGATAATCATCTAGCCGTCCTCCCTTCGGCAGAGCCGAGGGATAAAGTCACGGTACGAATCCGAACTTTATCGAGGAGGACGTCATGCTATTTTGTGGCATTGATCTTCATTCCAACAACTGCGTTGTCGTCGTCTCCGACGAAGCTGACAAGGTGCTGTACTCCAGGCGGCTGGCCAACGATCTAGTCACGATCAGCGCCGCGCTGGAGCCATATCGGCATGAATTGTCCGGCGTTGTTGTGGAGTCTACTTACAACTGGTATTGGCTGGTTGATGGACTGATAGAAGCGGGTCACGTGCTTCACTTGGCCAACACGACAGCAATCAAACAATACGATGGGCTCAAGCATCGCGGTGACGAATCCGATGCCCGGCATTTGGCGCAGCTACTTCGGTTAGGGCTCTTGCCCGAAGGGCACATCATGCCCAAGTCTGCCCGCGCCGTCAGAGACCTGGCTCGCAAACGTATGCAGCTGGTCGATATGAGAACCGCGAATATTCTTTCGATTGAGACCTGCATGGCTCAGCAAACAGGTTGCTACCGGCGCCGAGGAGGTTGTCATGTTGTGTTATGCAAATATAAGTAACCAATAACTTGAAAGCCTAGTAAACACAGGACTAAAAACTTCAGACTCGTGTGGTGTGAGATGTGGTAGACCTTTAAGTCTCTGATTTTTAATGGGCTAAACGGCCTGCAAAGCCGTCTTGTCGAACGAATCATGTGTAGATTGAATTCAACAGATCGGAACTCTTCCCTGGTTTAGTCGCGACCGGATATGATGAGCTCGCCGCGACTTAGAATTGGGGCAAACTTGAGGCAATGTGAGCGTATGTCAGCGCGCGGTAGCGCATTTGACCAGCCAGTCTCTGTAACACAGCCCCTGCGCTGCGCTGGTGCTACGTCATGCGCAAGTTCGAAACTGTCATGCCCGCCGTGGCCATAGCTTCGGCTGTTCCGGTGTGGTACCCATAGCATCGTGCCTAACGTAATACTGGACATAAGGCCGTCGTACCTTACCGACAAATAGAACCTGTGTGCAAGGACCGTCAGGCCGCTCGCCGCCTGGCGAGTTACTACGGCAGCGGACGGAGCAACGCGTTCACCTTGACACGTCCGGCGCGACCTCGGGACGGTAGAACGTGCTGGAGCCGAATGTGTTGTCGTACCTAAGTGCGCGGTAGAGCGTGCGGTCCTCCCAGTCGGGACAGTACAACGGCGTTGCCGGCAGCCAGTCCTTGGCGCTGGCGATGACCTGCTCGGCATGGGCTAGCAACTGATAGGTCGAAATGAGTTTGAAGCGCTCCGAGACGAGAACCGCAAGATCCGAATGCCAGTTCCTCTCCATGGCGGTGGCGCGCTGGTGTAGTTCCTCGAGCCAGATTCCGCGCGTCGTGCTATCCATGCATTCGACAATGTAGCCGATGATCGGGAAATCAAAGGCGCTGTGTTTGACGCCGCTGACATGGCAGGAATACTCGGTGCGACCAAAGTCCCACTGCAACCATCTCCGGTAAGCGGCGCTCCACAGCCGTTGCCGTTTCTGCAGCGTGGCCTGGATGCTGAACGGCTGCAGCGTGGAGGCTACTTGTATCCGGTTCGCTTCATAGTCGCTCAGCGAGGCTACATAGGTATCGACCGCTTGGTCGGATGCGCTGGCAAGCATCGTGCCGAGGGCCGTCTGCAGTTGCGGATAGCGACTCGGATATTCGTTGAACACGGCTAGCCAGCGTATCCATTCATCAGGAACCTGAGCGGCCTCGGTTAGTAGGGCCTCCCACTCTGCCGGGAAGCAGCTTGCGCCCGCCGTCGCCCTTTGCGCGGAATGAAACAACGCCCAGAATTTGAGTGTCCAGTTGCTACTAGCGGCCGCGAGCCGCAGCGACTCCGCAGTGGGCGCCTGCAGCACATAGGTGTTCACTTCGAAGAAATCGTGATCATCTTCAAAGTAGGCGTGCAAGCTGACCGGATGCAGTTGCGCCAGTGCTGCCCAGGCTTGCTGCTTCAACGGCGACTGGAACTCGTGTGCTTCTCGCTGCACGGACCATTGCAGTCGCGTCCAGTTGCGCGCGGCGGCATTGGCCATCATGGCAGGTATTTGGTCGGCACCGGATCGAGTACGCGTCAAAATCCGCTGGCTGTCGACACGGTAGGTCCTGACAATGCTGAGTAGGTCTTCAATAAATGACAGCGTCGGGTTGCCGGCTGTCTGGCTTAGCTCGTGCCACAGCCGGCCGTCGCAGTCCATCACCGACGTCAGCGCCAGCAGTTGCGGCAGGCAGGACGAGAAGGGGCGGCCGTTCGCATAGGTTGCTATCGCGCGCGCGAGCCACGCATACAGGCCATCATATTGCGCGCGCTCTTCCTCGCTCAGCTCCGAGTGCTCGAACCACAGAAACGGATAAGCGTCGTGAAGTGCTCTTCTGGTGCGGTTAAATTGCTCGCGGATGTCGCAATCCGAAATGTCGAACATGGGGAGGGGCGAGAGCAGCAGTGCGTCAGCGGACCGGCTGGCGATGTCGTTGAGTAGGTCGGTCCTTTTCACTGGCATTTCCAAACAAGATATTTATCGTCCAGGCTTTGCTGCCAGAAATCCGCGAATGCCTGTTGCACCGGCTCGGGGTAGGCCACTTCCTGTACGATGCAGTGCTGCGCGCCGATATGATTGATGGAGGCGCCCAGCGACCACGCACGTGTACGGTCGCGTCCCAGCCCCGGAAAGATCAGGAAGCGGTCGTGGAAGCTCCCCTTTTCTGTGGAACTCACGCGATATTCCAAACGCATGCGGGATGGCGTCTCAAAGGCCGTTTCGAGCGTGCGACGTTGTGCCTCGATCCACTTCTGCCGCTTGCTGTCATCGGTTATATCCGGTACGCCATCGGCCTGACTGGTTTGCGCGACAGTTTCGTGCCGGCTGGCACCTTTAGTCGAGGTCAGCGCACGCAATTCGGTGCCGGTATCCGTGCAAAACGTCAGGGTGCTGAGAATGTCATTGGCCGACAGGTATGGATCCCACAAGTAGACCGCGCCCTGATTAACGGTGCGTATCAGTTCCCTCAGATCCTTCAGCGCGCGCATCTGCTCGGTTTGCGCATGCGCATTCCCCAGGCCATATTGCAGGAAACGCCTGGACTCGATCAACTGTTTCATTTTCTCCTTCAGCTCCCGGCGTCCGCGCCAGTCAGTCTCCATCGGAAGCATGGCGGCCCAGGCGGCGCGCCCGCCGCCGGACGGCTCCCACACCGCCACTTCATGGGTGATAATCTGCTTGCCGGGTTCCTCCACACTGAACCGGCGAGGTTCGACCAAGGTGCTACTGTATGACTCGACCGCTCTGGCCTTCGCATGCACTTGGGACGGAGCTGTCGCCGCCAGCAACATTCCGCTGTCGGTATCGTAGACCGAAAACTGCAAATTGCCGGCAAACGAGGGAATCTGCCATTGCAGATGACCGACGGGGAGTGGCGCGCGCTGCAGGCTAATTAGTCCCTCTTGTTCGACACGGTAGTCGACAGAGACCGCGCGTGGCGTGATACTCGGATTCCAGGCCACCTGCAGGTCTAAGGGGGTGCAGGGACGGCGGCGGAACTCAACCATCAATGCGTTGGCTGGCACCTGTAGCAAGATATCACCGATGCGATCGGGTACCCGCGACAGATTCAGCGGCAACAGCGGGCCCATCCATGCAGACAGTTGGTCCACCAGTGCATCGTGCTTCACTAGGTCCTGCAGCGTCGATTTGGCATGGTCCTTGAGTTCGAGCACGTAGGAACCGGACCAGAAATTGTTTTTCAAAACGCTGTTAAGCGGAATAGTGGACCAAGCGTCCGGCGGGCAGAACAAGGCCGGTGAGGCGCTCAGTGTACCGATTTTGAGTTCGGGCATGCCGGGTGGCTCCCATATGCTGGCGCGACCATAGCGCTCGATGGACTCCAGCAGGGCGTCGATTGCGACCGGGCGCCGGGTCACGCGGAATTGCCATCCCTTCAGTCCGCTCAGTTTTTTACTCTTCGATAAAAATGGGTCGCTAGGCGTCGGCGGTATGTCGCCTTGCTCTGCGACGTAGACCGAGAATACATTGTGCGCTTCCCTGATGGCCGAACCAGGCAGCTCACGGAATGCAATCACTTCCACTGCTTCAAGCCACGTGTAGTGCCCGAGTAGTCCTGGCGCCAGCAGGTAATTTAAATCGTTAAGCGCCTCTTGCACATCTGTTTGCTGCTTTGATTGTTGCATCGCGTCGTTTCGACCGGTTTCGGCGTTCGTTGGTTAAGCTGATCTAATTTCCGCTGCGCACCGGCATGTATAGGCGGCGTGCGGGATCCATCGCGATACATACCTAGGGAGGGCGGCATGTCGCGGTGTATTAGACCAGATCCTGTAGCTGGTCGCAAATCGCAGTGTCGTATTTTTCAGGATGCCCTGTGGCAATGCATCATGGCCAGTCCTCCTTGCGGTGGTGGAACAGTACCGGCCAGATAAACAGGATATTGACCACCGCTTACTTCGACCGCCTCGGTGTGCCCCGTCTTTATACCGCATAACCTTACTCAACCTCTCGAACCGCCCGGTGCGGACCCGCATGCCGGGTGGTGTGGCAGGGGTGCAGCTGACATTAGCTGCCCCCTATGCCGATTGGGTGCTAGTCCCGCCGCGAGTCGGAGCCTAGCTATTGGCGTACCAGTTCCTGGATCAGGCCAATCAAGTAAAAGAGCGCTTTAAGTAGGCTCGCTACGAAAGGTATTGCTCGCCCTAGTTTGGCAATGGCAGCAGAACCGTTTTGCTTCGATGTCATTGCTTGCTTTTTAGTTTTCATAGATCGCCACCTTCCTATTTCGTGCAAGTCGGGTAATCGGATCGGTGATGAAGCCACGCGCCATCCACTCCAATTCCTTAGCGCTGAGAACGTTGAGTCCAAGGGCCATATCCGCGAGCTTCCCAGTCGGCAGGTCCAAATAAGCTAGTGCCAGCTTAGACAGTGGGTGGCCGTCTGCGCGTAGTGATGTGGCTAGCGCGCGAAGGCACTCGTGCATTTGGCTGACGCAGTCATCCTGATTAATGGCGCCCTTGGCCCATTCCTTCACCGCCTTGGTGGTGGCGCGAACAAGCGAGCGTTGACTGCACGCATCGGCCAACAGGAACGATGTGTGGCGGGTAATAAAAGGATGCACGCCGCCAAGCCTGCGATTAAACTGCCTCACAAGGATCAATAATCGGTGTAGAGCAAAGTAGTCTTCGAGGCGGTCCTTCGCTTTTCGATAAGAGGCGTTGGAAAGAGTGGGCGAGTGCAAGCTGCAATAATCGGTGGCGAATCCCTTGGTCTGAAAACGGGTTCCTTCCTGATTTATTAGAAGCAGGGCCTCCGTACTGATCTCAGTGATCTGTTGGGGATGTTCGAAAACGCGGATAATCTCCTCTGCCTGTTCGGTAAGGCGCGTGCAAAGCTGGCAATGGCGATTTTCCGGGCCGTAGTCCCTAAAATCGAGCAATGTTGGCAAGTCATGTTTGGCCATTGTCTTGCCCAGTGCGCGGCGCTTGGTCTCCACTACGATGATTTTGGTGCTGCTACCGCCTTCGAGGGTGCAGGTCGGCACCAGGGCCACACGCTGCTCATGCTCGCTGCGATGGAGGCAGTAGAAGTCCGCCATTTCGATCAGGACGTCAACGGTTAGTGCGAGCTCGGGGAACTCTTCTTGTGTTTTAACCCAACCCCAGTCATCTTCATTGCGTTGATACAGTTGTTTAAATAAGCTGAGTGCCTCACGTTCCATTCTTTCCAATAGCTCAGAAAACGGCGACGTTTCGACGTCGTAGCGATGTAACCACGCCTTGATCGAAGCATCCAGATGCCGGCGCATATAGCTCTGTAGCAAGCGCCTGGATGGATTTTTTTGCTGCTTTGCCTGATAAGATTTCGCCTTACGATAGACCGTTCGGGCGCCGTCACCGATCGCTTCATCACAGCCATCGTTGACATGCGTAAACGTCAAGTGCATTTCTTCTTCGTATAGGATATTCAAGATAACAATACCGGTAAGTGGCAACGGTGGTCATCCTAGCAAGGAACGTAACCGGGAAGGGAGATGTCGAATAATTCTTCCTGATGTATTCGGGCGTCTACAAAAATAACCTGATGAGCTAACCTCCGCAGTCGGAATGCGTACGCTGACGTGTCCCAGCCTTCTTTGTATTTGAAGAAGCGAATAGGCTGAGCCAACTGCTTGGACAGCTTCCGAGCGGATACGTGGTCAGCCGGGCATCACGGGCTGCCGCCACAGTGCTATGACGCTGGAAGGGAAGAGCGGTCGATTCAGATTTGCCGACGCGATGAAACGGGATCCTCGCAGCAAGTGGTGGAGAATCGGCATGGCCACACAGGCACGACGTTGCCACATGCGGATGGGAAGAGCTGAGTTGTGGGTCTAACGAACCCTAATTGCTATTCCCTTGTGTCATGGCGAGCTGGAGCAGCCTGCAAAGTCGTATCCTCGGCCCATCACCCTTCTAATACTGAGCATCACCAAATTGATGGTATTTCTGATGGTGTCGCCCTTTTCCAGAGTGTGGAAGATGAAGCTAATCAGTAGCTTACAGCTCTCATTGATAATCGAGTGGGAATGATGTTCCGCCGGACACCAGTTTATTAAAAAAGCTCGCTTCGGCGAGCTTTTTTTATGAGAATTTGAACTGGTATGCCATTGCCATGATCGTCAATACGTAGATAGCGAGGAAGTGAAATCTCGAATTTCTGAGCTATAAAAGAAGAGGAGCGTCAGCTCCCCTACCTGTCAATAATGGTGGCGGCTCGAAGGAGATGACTACTGCATCCGGCGCGTCTCTACGCGAGATAATGGTCACCTCAGCATCCTGAACCACTTGGTCGATAACAGTTCGAAGGCTGTCGCGAGCATCAGAAAAGTTGATGATTCTCATTTGTTACTCCGTTCTTTCAATACTTATCAGTGTCAGTAGCCGTTGTCAGTATCAGTAGTCGTTGTCAGCAGTGTTTGTCGGAATCAGCGAAAAATTTGAATGGTATGAACTTGTACGATAAATCGTACAAGTGTAAGTATGTCGCAAATTTCGCGCGTGATAAGCTTATGGTTGGCGAGGAGCGACGATTGTCGGAGCCATGATCGCGCCCTTTGGGCCGCATAGCTTTTCCGACGGCCTATTGTGCGTGAGTTCGTACAACTCCGTTCGCCGTGCAATTCGCATGGCGATCCCGGCTGCTCCTCATTTTTTATTCCGCAAAGTGTGCGGAACTTCGCATACAGCCGACCTGCCAAAAAGTATCCTAATTTTCATTTTTAAGGGAGAGCGTCATGCCGACAGGTGCCAATCCGAAGCGCGAACGAGAATACAAAAAGATCGAACGGAAATTTAAAAAGGAGGGACGTTACAAGGGCAGGGAGGAGGAGGTAGCTTCCCGTATCGTCAATAAGCAGCGCGCCGAGGCGGGCGAGACGAAGAAGCACGCGCACAAGCCGGCCCGTCGGTCTGCCTCTCGACGTAAAAGCAGCGGCGCGCGGACCACTTCGCGTCGCGGAAAATGACCAAAGGGAGGGCGGGCGGCGATGTCACAGCTACCTATCTTAAATCGCGTGTCCGCAGGCGCGCTGGATGTCGCCTATTTCGAGGTCGGGCCTGCGGACGGCGTTCCGACCATTCTTCTCCATGGCTTTCCTTATGATGCCCACGCCTTTGACGAGGCGTCGGCTAGCCTTGCCGGCGCCGGGCACCGTTGCATCGTCCCATTTTTGCGTGGCTATGGCCCGACTCGGTTCCTGTCGGCGGATACGCCGCGCGCGGGTGGGCAGGCGGCGCTAGGCGCGGATCTGCTGGCATTGATGGATGCCCTCCGTATTCAAAAGGCGATCCTCGGTGGCTACGACTGGGGTGGTAGAGCTGCCTGTATCGTCGCCGCGTTATGGCCGGAGAGGGTGGTCGGCCTTGTTAGCGCCGGTAGGGGCTACAACATTCAGGACATCGCCGCAGCCGCCAAGCCAGGCATGCCGGATCAGGAGGCACGCCACTGGTATCAATACTACTTCCACACGGAGCGGGGCCGCAGGGGCCTGGACGAAAATCGGCGTGAAATCAGTCGGCTTCTCTGGAAGACCTGGTCGCCATCCTGGTCCTTCGATGAAGATACATTTCAGCGAACCGCTGTCTCTTTCGACAACCCCGACTTCGTCGATGTGGTGATCCATTCCTACCGGCATCGGTATGGCGTCGTTGAGGGAGATCCGGCCTATTCGGAGATCGAAGCGGCATTGGCACGCCAACCCGATATTTCGGTTCCGAGCATTGTGTTGTTGGGCGCGGACGACGGCGTCGATCCTCCGCCCAACGAAGACGAGGATGCCAGAAAGTTCATCGGGTTCCATGACCGCCGCGTGCTGCCCGGCGTCGGACACAACGTGCCGCAGGAAGCGCCGAGCAGTTTCGCGGACGCCATTCGGGAACTGCGCTAAAGCGCAACCGCCCGAGTCGGCCGCGCACTTATTCCTTGATTTCTGCCGGCGGCGTCACGTCGTGGGCTTTTTCACGCTGTATTTTGCTTGCGGTCCGACAAACGGCCAGGCCTCGGCATTGCCCGTGCCGTCGTGGACCAGGCAATTAGGGTGGGCCGGCCGTTGACCATATGCAGGAATGGTTTGACACGCTATCACGTGTAAGATATTATTTACACATGAAATCAAAAACGCAGCCCCCGAACGGAGACCAGCTACTGACGATGCTGTCGGCGCTATCGAATCCGCACCGGTTGCGCATCGTGGCAGCACTAACGTCTGGCGGCCGCAATTACGTGAGCCAGCTGGCGCGCGAGCTTGGCATCAGCCGCCCGTTGCTGCACCTGCATCTGAAAAAACTGGAAGACGCCGGCTTGGTCACCAGCAAACTGGAACTGTCCGCCGACGGCAAGGCGCTGAATTATTTTGAAGTGCCCGATTTCAGCGTGCAGCTCACGCCGTCCTCGATCGCCGAGGCGGCGCAGTCCCTGTCCACCAATCTCGAACCATAGAGGCTTTTATGTCCGAACCCATCTACTTGCTGACGATATTCCTGCTGCCAGTGACGGTGCTGCTGATTTTCGGCATGCGCTTTCTTGTGCAGCTCAAGCAAGCCAAGTTGCGCCATCAAAGCGACAACGATTATCGCTTGCTGGCCGAACGCGGCGTCGCCGCGCAGGCTGAAACGGCCGCCGCGTTGGCCGATTTGAAGTCCCGCATCATTGCCATCGAAAAAATTCTGAAAGAAGTCGAGTAATCCCGTCTCGAGGAGTTTCGCTATGCAACAAGTATCGCTGACCCGTCTGTATATGTTGAGAATCGTGTACCTGGTCATCGCTGTCGGCCTGGGTTTGATGATCTGGCCCGGCGTGATCCACCACGAACAGCCATGGAGTCTGGCGCAAGGCTTCGTCAACTGCATGCTGGCGGCGTTCGGCTTGCTGTGCGCGCTGGGCGTCCGTTACCCGCTGCAAATGCTGCCGGTGTTGTTGTGGGAACTGACTTGGAAAACCATCTGGCTGCTGATCGTCGCACTGCCGGCCTGGCGCGCCGGCCCGCTGGACCAGGCGATGCTGGAAAACCTGTTCGCGGTAGGGCTCGTCGTCATCATCCCGATCGCCATGCCGTGGGGCTACATGGCCGAGAAGTACTTCAAGCAACCGGGCGACCGCTGGAGCCGTTCAGCTTCGCACTGAGGCCAGGCGCCGCCGAAGCTACCTCGATAAAACTACGGCCGCGCGACATCGTCGCGCCGCGCGGCCGGGAGCGCCCTATGGTTTCGCCGGGCCCGTCAGGCGCAGCATCAGCACGCTGTGCGGCGCCAGCCGCGTTTGCAGTTTGGCGCTGGTGTCTCCCGTTTTCTTGCTCCACAGGTCGGACCAGCGGTAGACGTTCTCCTTGAAATCGACCGACCGTTTGCTCAGGTCATCGATCAGGACTTGCTTCTTCCAGTCATGGTGAATGTCGGCAGGCTGGTTGGAGCGGTTCAGGAACATCAGCGCCCATTCGCCGCCGTCGAGCGGCTTGGCATAGACCTCCAGCGGACCGTCGGCCAGCACGCGCAGCGCTTGAATACCCAGCTTGTCCTGGCTGACGGCGATCACGCCGGGAGTGGTCAGGATGCGGCGGGTCGCCTCGGACATGGAGCGCAGGTCGTTGCCCAGGATGAGCGGCGAGGCCATCATGGCCCAGATCGACAGATGGGCGCGGTCTTCATCCTCGCTCATGCCGTTGCCCACTTCGAGCATGTCCATGTCGTTCCAGCGGCCGGGCCCCGCGAACTTGCGCAGGTTGGCGTCAGCGTGCTTGTCGAGGATGCGCAGCACGCCCAGACCGGTCGATAAACCGGGGCTGAACTGGCAGTCGAAGCAGTTATAGATATCGGGTGTGGTGCGCCACGAATGGCCGACCGGGCCGGCCCATTCCCACGGCTTGCTCATGCCCCATTCGCAGATGCTGAACACCATCGGACGGCCTGCCTTGGCGATCGCGTCGCGCATCGTCGTGTAGGCCGCTTCGGCGTTCAAACCCGGGGTGTCGCACCAGTCGTACTTGACGTAATCGATGCCCCATTTCGCATAGGTCCGCGCATCCTGGTACTCGTGGCCGCGGCTGCCGGGACGGCCGCCGCAGGTGGTCGCGCCGGCGTCCGAGTAGATACCCAGCTTGAGTCCCTTGCCATGCACGTAGTCCGCTAGCGCCTTGATGCCGGACGGGAAGCGCTTGGGGTCGGGCTGGATGTTGCCGTCGACGTCGCGCTGGCCTTGCCAGCAATCGTCAATGTTGACGTACTGGTAGCCGGCGTCCTTCAGGCCAGTCTTGACCATGGCATCGGCGGTCTCGCGGATCAGGCGCTCGTCGATTTCGCAGGCAAATTTGTTCCAGCTGTTCCAGCCCATTTGCGGGGTGGCGGCCAGGCCTTCAGACTTTTGAGCCCAGCAATTGCCCGCCGCGCCAACCAACAGGGTCAATGCCGCGGCGGCCGCCATGATCGCCTTGCTTGGGAACAGCGGCTTGTGTGTTACGTGCTTTGTTTTCATTTCTAAATCACTCGCGAAAAAATGGGGGGACATCGTACGAATCCATGACGGAAAAATACCGGCGACGGACGTCGATCGACAGCGCGAGCATAGATAGAGGAGCCAAGAGAATCTAACGATACAAGCGAAACCTCTATAAAACTGCAGAAATTGCGATTGCTACTGTCAGGAGTGAAAGAGGGTCAGGGCGGCGAGTGCGCCGCTGAGCGCGCCGGGAAGTCCTCGACGGGCGCCGATTGTTGCCCCGAAATCGATCGAAACACTTTCGGGGGACAGCCATACTCTTCCTTGAACAACTTATTGAAGTAGGAAACATTGGCATAGCCAACGGAATACGCAATCTCCAGGATGGCGGCGCCGTTATTTTCGGACAATAAGCGGGCCGCTTCCGTCAGCCGTAATTTATTCAGGTAGCCGGTGAAAGTCATGCCCAGTTCCGATTTCAATAGGTCATTGACCTTGGTTCGGTTGATCCCGGTCGCGGTAACAACCGACTCCAGGGCCAGGTTGGTATCGGTGTAATTGGTGGCAATATATTTCAGGAGCCCCGCCTTTTCCTTGTCCTTATACGGTTCCAGGGTTAATTGGCGATAGGCGGCCAGGGGAACATCTTTCCTCAGGCTGGTCGCCACGCTGGCAACCAGTGCGCGCGTATGGGCCCGGAAAAACCAGGCCGCAAACATGGCCCAGCTGGCCAACAGCGCCACGGCCAGCCATGCGAAAGCGTGGTAGTCGCGGCCATGCAGCACGAGTTCGCTGATTTCCACTTGGGAATCGACGTCCAAGGGACTATTCAAATTGGCGCCGAAGGAAATCTTTGCCACCTTGTCGAGGGCGTAACCCTGGCTCGATAGGTCCAGCTTCATCTTGTTGAGCCACCAGTCGGGCAGCGCGAGCCGGGCCAGGTCCAGGGAAACCGGCACCCCTTGCTTATTGCAGGAGAAATAGGTGGCGGGAACCCGGTAGGTTTGGAAGTCGGTCTTGTTCGAGATCTTCTCGTCGAAGGTGGTGATGGAAAATACCATCGAATTCGAGGGAGCGCATTTGGCAAGGAAGGTAATGTTGGTGTACCGCGACCAGTCCACCAGCACGTGCTGTCCTGTCGCGTCGACGAGCATCAGGTCGGCAATAGCGGACGGGAATGCCGCCGCTTTCGTCAATTTCATGTCGAAACGCAGTTTGTCCGGTTGGTCATCGTGGATGCGGACGATCGAGGTGCCGCCCATTCCGCTATCCGTCCAACCGGCGGCCTTCAGGCTCACCCCGCCTCCCGCCCAAGGCAACACGGAAAGGGAGCGATAGCTCTGATAAGTGAAAAAAGACACCATCAGCGCATTCGCGGCCACGAGGAGCATCAGTGCGAGCAGCGCCTTCTTATATATCTCTTGCATTATGCGATATTCTGATGACTCGCGAAGTAGGCCTGTGCCGGCGAGAGTGCGCTTGGGATGGTGTGATGTCGCAAGACCGGTCTCCAGAGAATGAGCTGCATTCTGCGCGCTCCCCGCGTGCGCCGCAATCGTCAAAATCACCAAGGCGCGTAGTCATTTTTCTTTCGGCAGGCGAGACAGTGGAAATTCGGCACTCTGACTGGTTATCCCTATATGGGTAGTTTCCGCTTGACGGTTGTTAAGCCTTGCCGGCGAGGGCGCCGATCGCGGCCACCAGCTTGTCCAGATCGGCCGTGCGGGTGAAGAATGCCGGCGTGACGCGGATGCAGGCGCCACCGACCGGACCGCTACGCGCGACGGTGAAAATGCCGTAATCGTCCATCAGCGTTCGGGCCAGCGCGACGTTGTCCTCGAAGCTGGTCTTGCCGCGCAGGCGGAAGGAGGTGACCGCGCCGTACGCGCGGGGCTCCTCGGGCGTGAGAATCTGCACGCCCGGCACCTCCAGCACGCGCCGCACCCAGTAATCGCGCAGCTCGCGCAAACGGGCGGCGCGTTCGGCGATTGGAATCTGACCGTGGTATTTCAGCGCGGCGGGAATGGTCATGACGCCGGCGGCGTTGACGGTGCCGGCATGGACGCGCGCGCGGATGTCGGTGGCCGGGTAACTGCTGTTGCCAAGCTGAATATCGATGTCTTGCAGGCGCGACTCGCGGATGTAGAGGAAGCCCAGCCCCAGTGGCGCGCCTATCCATTTGTGCAGGTTGGCGCCGACGAAATCGGCGCCAAGGTCCGGAATGCGGAAATCCAGTTGGCCCCAGGATTGGGCGATATCGACGATCACGTCCACGTTGCGGCGCTTGGCCAGGGCGACGATCTCCGCCACCGGTATCACCAGGCCGGTGCGGTGGCTGATGTGCGTTAGCAGCAGCAGCCGGGTGCGGGGGTGCTGGCGCAAGGCCCGCTCGTAGGTGTCGATCACCGCCTGGCGGGTGCCCGGTTCGGGAATCAGCACCGTCGCCACATTGGCGCCGCGACGGCGCGCCAGGTCGTTCATCGCGTCGATCATGGTGTCGTAGTCGAGGTTGCCTACCATGACGGTGTCGCCGGCCTTGAGCGGGCGGTAGTTGGCGATAAGGTTTTGCAGCGACTCGGTGGCGCCACGGGTGATGGCGATTTCCCCGGTGGCGACGCCGGCATGCCCGGCCAGCGTGGCACGGATAGCCTCGGTCCCGGCGCGGTCGAACCGGCCGCGCAGATAGTGCGAATTCTGGCGGTTCAGGTAATCGATGTTGCGTTTGAAATCGTCGGCCACCGGTGTCGGCATGATGCCGTAGTACGCGTTCTCCAGATTGACGAATTCCGGCGCCACATCGTAGTGCGCGGCCAGGTTATCCCATTTGCCGGATGCCCCGACTGCGGCGGAGCCGCGCATCGGCGAAGCCAGGGCGACGCCGCCGAGGGTGAGGCCGGCGACACCGCGCAGCCAGTCACGTCGATTTCTGGTGAGGGTATTCATCATGCTCCTTGCGGTTGAGTGGAGGACCCCAGTATAGGGGCATTGGTGAGTAAACAAACTAGCCCGGCGGGTAGGCCGGCCACCAGGACTTAAGTGGCATCCGGTTCTTGGGCGCAGGAACCGAGCAATCAGCCAGGGCGACTTCCCGTTCAAAATCGCATTAGAATCCCCGTAGTTACTACAAGGTCAAAGGGAAGTGTGATGAACTTGAAAATAGGCGAACTGGCTGCGCGCACCGGCTGTCAGGCAGAGACCATCCGCTACTACGAACAGCGCGGCTTGCTCGCCGCGCCGACTCGATCCAGCGGCAACTATCGGCTGTACGGCGCCGCGCACTTGGATCGGCTGACCTTCATCCGCCGCTGCCGTGGGCTGGACATGTCGCTGGATGAAGTGCAGTCGCTGCTGGCGTTTCAGGACCATCCTGAGCAGCCATGCCGCGGCGTGAATGACTTGTTGGACCAGCATATCGGCGAGATCCAGCGCAAAATGGCCGAGTTGAAAGCACTGCAGGGAGAGCTGTTGCGGCTGCGGTCCCGCTGCACAAGCACGGTGCGTGTGAGCGAGTGTGAAATTCTGCGCGACCTGGCTGCCTAGCCGACCGCGGCCGGCTGATATCCGGAAATTGCATTTTTGCGGCCGCAGGCGATCCGTTTTCTGCGGGATCGCCTCAGCGCATCGCTGTACAAGAATGTTGCCAATCATCAATTCACCTTCGCTAGTTGTTGGCTAGAATCATCGTTAACCGCAAATACGCGTCGGGGAGTTTTATTTATGAGTGCCGTCTACAAGGGTAGCGCTGGCCGACAGCGTGGTATTGCAGCCGTCGAGTTCGCAATCGTTTTACCCTTTCTGGTGTTGATGCTGATAATGCCGCTGTATCTTGGCCGCGTTTTTTGGCATTACACCACCATCCAGCATGCCGCGCAGGACGCCGCCCGCTACTTGTCCACAGTTCCCGCCGCGGATATGGGCAACCCTGCGCGAGCGCCCGCGGCAGTAGCGGTGGCTAACGCCATCTTGACAATGGAACTGGCAGAGCTTGCGCCAGGAGATTTTGCGTACGGGGTTGCGATAACCTGCGACGGTGCCGCCTGCCTGGGATTCTTTCGGCCAGACACTGTGCGCGTGAATGTCTCGCTGTTGATGCAGGATGTGGTTTTCGCCGGTCTGAACCCGACGGTGATTCCACTGGTTGCGGATGTTAGTTATCCCTATATGGGCAGATAGTCTCGTTATGTCCCGGCCGAGGCGGCATTTGCGGGCCGGCCCGGCTCGCGATAACCGCCAGCGCGCGTTCCCGTCCACTTCATCGCAAGATGGTTGCATTGCGTGTTTCCCTGCGGAGCGCGCCTCACCGAGCGCTTGCTTGATCGTTCGCCGCCGCCATACAATAGGCCGGCGCCGGGTGACCGCTCGCGCCCGTCTAACACCTCCACAAGGACTCCATGACGAATATCGATCAACGCCGCCGCACTGTGTGCATGGGATTGCTGGGTGGTCTCGCCGGTTTGTCCATCGCGGGCAGCGTCAAGGCGCTGCCGACTGTAGATGCGGCGGCCAAGGTCTTCCGGCTGGACGGGGGCGCGGTGACGTACGCCTTCGGCGTCAATCCGGACGGCCGCCTGCAAACCCTTTATTGGGGCAGTTCCCTGGCGTTCGATGACCAGGTGCCGGGCGCTGTCCCCGTGCCCGACAACTCCAGCAACGAGATGTCGATCACCGTCACGCCGTTCGAGTTTCCCGGCTTCGGCGGCGGGCTGACGGTGGAACCGGCGCTCAAGGTGACCTTTCCCGATGGCGTGCGCGACCTCGATCTGCGCTATGTCGATCATCAACTGAACGATGACCAACTGGTGGTGCGGCTCAAGGACGTGGGCCGCGCGGTCCATGTCACGCTCACCTATGCGATGGACGCCGCCACCGGTATCCTCTCGCGCACAGCCACGGTGGAGAACCGGACCAGCGGCCCGATCCAGATCGACCAACTGGCGGCCGCCAGCGTCAATCTGCCCTACAGCGACGACTATCAGCTGTCCTACCTGACCGGCCGCTGGGCGGGCGAGTTCGCGCTGCAAACCCGTCCTGTCACGCCGGGCGCCACGGTGCTCGAAAGCCGCAAGGGCATGACTTCCCATCAGGCCAATCCCTGGATTTCGATCAGCCGGGGCGCTACCGAAGAAGAGTCCGGACCGGTATGGTTCGGCGCACTGGGGTGGAGCGGCTCGTGGCGCATCAGTGTGGACATCGATTCCCTTGGCGGATTGCGTGCGACGGCCGGGTACAACCCTTTCGATTTCGCCTATCGCCTGAAACCGGGCGAGCGCCTGGCCTCGCCGGCGTTCCACGCCGGCTATTCCAGCGCCGGCTTCGGCGGGGCGTCGCGCCTGTTTCATCGCTATCAGCGCACGCGCATATTGCCGGGCGCCCCGGCGCCGCGCCCGCGCCCGGTCCTCTACAATTCCTGGGAGGCGACCGAATTCGCCGTCGACGAGGCCGGGCAGATGACCTTGGCCGAGAAGGCGGCCAGTATCGGCGTCGAGCGCTTTGTCGTCGACGACGGCTGGTTCGGCGCGCGCAACGATTCACGCGCCGGCTTGGGCGATTGGGTTGTCAACCGGAAGAAATTTCCGAACGGGCTGGCGCCGCTGATCCAGCGAGTCAACGACCTCGGCATGGAGTTCGGCCTGTGGGTCGAGCCGGAGATGGTCAATCCGGACAGCGACCTGTATCGCGCGCACCCGGACTGGGTCATCCACTTCGCCGGGCGGGCACGGTCCGAAGCGCGCGATCAGATGGTCCTCAACCTGGCGCGCAAGGATGTCTATGACTATCTGCTGCGGGTGCTGGACAAACTGCTCGCCTCCAATAACATCGCATTTCTCAAGTGGGACCATAACCGCGCGTGGTCCGAGCCCGGCTGGCCGGACGCGGGAGCGGCCGATCAGCAGCGGCTGTATGTCGCGTATGTGGACAACCTCTACAAGCTGCTGGCCGAGCTGCGCCGGCGTTACCCGCGACTGGAGATCGAATCCTGCGCCAGCGGCGGCGGCCGCGTCGATCTGGGCATCATGCGGCTGACCGATCAGGTCTGGGTGTCCGACAACACCGATCCCTATGACCGGTTGCTGATCCAGGATGGCTTCAGCCAGGCCTACGCGCCGGCCATCATGATGGCGTGGGTGACCGACGCGCCGAATTTTGTCAACAAGCGCGTCACCTCGCTGGAGTACCGTTTCCTGTCCTCCATGCAGGGCGCGCTCGGGATCGGGGCCAATCTCAACCATTGGAACGCGGACGACTTCGCCAAGGCGAAACAACTCGTCGCGGCGTACAAGACGATCCGGATGACCGTCCAGCAAGGCGAGTTGTACCGGCTGGTATCGCCCCGTGGCGGCTCGGCCCGCTCCGCGACCCTGTCGGTGGCGCAGGACGGCAAACAAGCGGTTCTGTTTGCCTTCCTGCACTCGGGGACGCGGCGCGACTCGCCGGCGCGCATTCAACTGCGCGGACTCGATCCGGCGAAGGTGTACGCCATGCGCGTCGTTTCAGGCGGCGTCATGCCGGAAACGCCGAAAAAAGCCAGCGGCGCGTTCTGGATGGGACATGGGCTGAGGGTCGATCTGCGCGGCGATTTCCATGCCGCCGCCGTCGTTTTCGAGGCCGGCTGACGTTCGGGCGTTCGTCGCCGGACCGGCGCCGCGTCGCGCGCGCGGGCCATCAATACCGTTCCAGCCAGTGCGCGTAAGGCGCCGGCAGGGTCCACGACGCGCGCTCGACGCCGAGTTCCTTGGCGGCGGAGTAGGCCCAGTGTGGATTGGCCAGGTGCGCCCGGCCGACCATGACCAAGTCGAGCTGCCGGTCGCGTACGACTTGCTCGGCGATGGCTGGCGTGCCGAAGCCCCATGCCGACGACACCGGCACATCGGCTTCGCGGCGCACCCGTTCGGCGATCGGCCCGAGGAAGGCCGGCCCCCACGGAATCGAGGTCTGCGGAATCGTGAAACCGATGCTGACGCTGATCATGTCCATGCCGGCGGCCTTGAACTGGCGCACCAGCCCTATCGAATCGAGCAAGGTCTGTTCGTCGCGGCCGTCGTATTCGATCACGCCGAAACGCACCGTCAGCGGCAGGTGCTCCGGCCACACCTCACGCACCGCCTTGAGCGTCTCGAGCAGGAAGCGGGCGCGGTTTTCGACGCTGCCGCCGTAGATGTCGTCGCGCTGGTTGGAATGCTCGGAGAAAAAACTCTGCGCCAGATAGCCGTGGGCGAAATGCAGCTCCAGCCATTCGAAGCCGGCCTCCACGGCGCGGCGCGCCGTATCGACGAAGTTCCGGCGCACGCGGGCGATATCGTCGAGCGTCATCGCGCGCGGCGTTCGCGGCAGGTTGGCGCCGAACGCGATGGCCGACGGCGCGATGGTTTGCCAGCCGCGCGGGTCGCCTTCGGCGATGTGGTCGTCGCCTTCCCACGGACGGTTGGCGCTGGCCTTGCGGCCGGCGTGGGCGATCTGGATGCCCGGCACCGCGCCGGCGGCCTTGATGGCGCGTACGATGGGCACGAACGCCTGCGTCTGTTCATTGTTCCACAAGCCGGTGCAGCCGGGCGTGATGCGTCCCTCCGGCGCGACGGCGGTCGCCTCGACGATCACCAGGCCGGCGCCGCCGCGCGCCAGGGCGGCGTAATGCGACAGGTGCCAGTCGTTGGCCAGGCCGTCGACGGCGGAATACTGGCACATCGGCGGCACCGCGATGCGGTTGCGCAGCGTGACGTCCTTCAGGGTGTAGGGTTGGAAGAGGGCGGACATGGATTTCCTTTGCAGAAGAGGGAACGAGGGAGCGATATTGTGCTGTAGTTCGAAAACATTCGAACAATGGAACGATTATACCCCAAGGTGTATGATGTCGCCGATGCGTCCCTATAAACATCCCGTCGCCAGCGATCTTGTCCTTGAACGCGTGCTCTACGCGCTCAGCGATTCGATACGCCTGGAAATCGTGCGCCACCTGGCGCGCGTGGACAGCGCCACTTGCGGCGAGCTCGACGGCGGCCGGCCGAAGTCGACCGTATCGCACCACTTCAAGGTGTTGCGCGAGTCGGGGCTGGTGCGCACGGAGAGCACCGGCACCACGCACATGAACACGCTGCGCCGCGCCGACATCGACGCCCGCTTTCCCGGATTGCTGAGCGCGATCCTGTCGCAGCCCCAGTCCGCGCAGTAGGTTCGGACTATCCGCCTACGCCCCCGTGAGCAAACGCAGCAACTGTCCGGCGATCCAGCCGCCGTAGGTGCCCAGCGCATAGCCGAGCACCGCCAGCAGCACGCCCACCGGCGCCAGCGCCGGGTGGAAGGCGCTGGCCACCACCGGCGCGCTGGCCGCTCCCCCGACGTTGGCCTGGCTGCCCACTGCCATGTAGAACACGGGCGCCTTGATCAGCCAGGCCATGCCCAGCATCAGCGCGCCGTGGAAGCTGATCCAGATCAGCCCCAGCACGAACAGCTCGGGATCGGAGAATATCGCGGCCAGGTTCATCTGCATGCCGATGGTGGCCACCAGCACGTAGATCGCCACCGAGCCCACCTTGGACGCGCCGGCGCCCTCGAGCTTCTTTGCGCGGGTGAACGACAGCAGCAGGCCGAAGGTGGTGGCCAGCACGGTCACCCAGAAAAAGTTGGCCGTCAGGCTGTAGCGTTCCAGATGCGGCGCGTGGGTCTTGATGAAGGGCACGATGTAACCGGTCAGCCAGTGCGCCAGGCCGGTGGCGCCCAGGCCGTACGCCAGGATCAGCACGATGTCGTAGGAGCCGGCGATGCGCGCGCTCTCCAGCTGCACTTTCTCGACCTGGATCCGCAGCGCGTCGAGCGCGCTGGTGTCGGCGCCGCGCCAGGCGTCGATGCGCGCGCTGCGGCTGGCCAGGAACAGCAGGAAGGCCATCCAGATGTTGGCGCAGATGACGTCGACCGCCACGAATTTGCCGAACACGTCCGCCCCCACGTCATACACTTCCTTCATGGCCGCCTGGTTGGCGCCGCCGCCGATCCAGGCGCCGGCGGTGGTGGACATGCCGCGCCAGATGGCGTTGGGGCCTTCCGGATTCAGCAGCGACGGGTCGAACACGCCCATGATGGCCAGCGCCACCGGCGCGCCGATGATGATGCCGGCGGTACCGGTGAGGAACAGGATGATGGCCTTGGGGCCGAGCCGCGCGATCGCGCCGAGGTCGCACGCGAGCGTCAGCAGCACCAGCGCCATCGGCAGCAGGTAGTCGCGCGCCATCGGATACAGGCGCGAGGTTTCGCCGTCGATCACGCCGAAGGTGTTGAGCAGGCCGGGAATGAAATAGCACAGCAGCAGCGCCGGCACCACGGCGTAGAACTTGCGCCAGAACGGGTGGGTGGAACGTTCGCTGGCCATCACCAGCGCGAGGATGGTGACCAGGATGCCAAGCACCACCGGGTCGGACGCGATGAGCGGGGCGGCGGAGGGTGCGGTTGCGCTGGGGACGGCCATGATTTCCTGTGAATGGGCGGATGAGTTGGCGATAGTATCATCCGCGGCAGTTGATACATAGCCGAAACAATTAGTAATCCGGAAGTAATGATAGAGCGGCTAAACTCGGTTCACCGAGGTGGCAATTGACCGGCGCCGCGCCGCGACCCGCATCCGCTTCAGATGTCCTGCGGGACCGCTATGTCTCGCGGGAAGCGCTATGATCGCCCCGATACGTCAATTCCCCGTCACCAGCCATCGAACCAACGAAAGCCAGACCGACATGCCCATCCCCACGCCCACGCCCCGTCGCGGCTCCCTGATTTTGCTGCTGCCGATAGCCCTGATCCTGGCCGTCCTCGCCGCGCTGTTCGCGTGGGTGGGAGGCTGGTTCGGCAACGACAACCTGACGCCGCAAAAAATGATGGACTTCGCCGAGACGTCCGGCAAGCAGGCGGCCGGTTTCCGGCGCGCGCACAGCAAGGGCGTCTGCTTTGCCGGGACGTTCGCGCCGACCCCTGAAGCGGCCAAACTGTCGACGGCGCGCGCGTTCTCGCAGCCGTCGATCGCCGTCATCGGGCGCTTTTCCGCGTCCTCCAACAACCCGTATGCGCCGGACGGCGCTTCGCCGGTGCGCGGCATGGCCGTGCAGCTCAAAACGGACGACGGCCAGGACTGGCGCATCGCGATGAACAGCTTCCCGTTCTTCGCCGCAGCCACGCCGCAGGCGTTCCAGGCCATGAACGAGGCCGGCAAACCCGATCCGGCCACCGGCAAGCCCGACCCGGACAAGATGAAGGCCGTGCTGGCCGCGAACCCGGAGATCGCCGCGTTCCAGGCGTGGGCGAAATCGGCGCCCCGGTCGGACAGCCTGGGCAGCACCCGTTTCAACGGCGTGAACGCGTTCCGCCTGACGGACGGGCAGGGTACGGACAGGATGGTGCGCTGGTCGATGCGCCCGCGCCTACCGTTCGTGGCGTTGACCCCCGAGCAATTGAAGGCGGCCGACCCCAATTTCCTGGTTGAAGACTTGAACCGGCGCCTCGCCGCCGGCCCGCTGGTCTGGGACATGGTGGTGCAAATCGCCGCGCCCGGCGATCCGATCACCGATCCCTCCAAGGCCTGGCCCGATACGCGGCAGGAGGCCACCATCGGCACCTTGACCCTGGCCCATGCCGAGCCGCAAGCGAACGGTCCTTGCCGCGATATCAATTTCGACCCGTTGATACTGCCGACCGGCATCGCCGCCAGCGACGATCCGGTGCTGCATGCCCGCTCGGCGGCGTACTCGGTGTCGTTCAACCGGCGCGAACGCGAAATTAGCGCAGGCAAGACCGCCCAAGCTATCGGCCAGAACGGGAGCGCACGATGAACCGCCCACGCCACTTCAACCTCCTTGCCCGGGTGCTGCACTGGTCCATGGCCCTCGCCATCCTTGCCATGCTGTTCGTCGGCGCCGGCATGGTCGTCTCGCTGCGGTACCGGGACCTGCTGCTGGACCTGCATCGCCCGCTCGGCATCGCCATCCTGCTGCTGGCCATCGTGCGCCTGGTCAACCGCCTGACCCGGCCGACGCCGGCGTTGCCGGCCGACCTGCCGGCCATCCAGAAATTCGCCGCGCACGCGTCTCATTGGCTGCTGTATGCGCTGATGCTGGCGATGCCGGTGATCGGCTGGGCCATGCTGTCGGCCGGCGGCTATCCGATCCAGATGTTCGGCGGCGTGCATCTGCCGGCCATCCTGCCGCACAGCCCGGAGGTGTATGGAATGTTGCGCCCGCTGCACGGCGTCTTGGCTTACGTGCTGTTCCTGACCATCCTGGCCCACCTCGGCGCGGCGCTGTTCCACGCCTGGGTGCGGCGCGACGAGGTGTTCGGCCAGATGGCCAAGGGCGATGCGCCTTAGGAATCCGATGCTTGAACGGGTGGGGGACGACGTCACGGCTTCAGCGATGGGATGCGCCACCGATGAAGCGCGCGACTGGAAGAAGATGACTGATCACAAGCGCCACCAGATCGTCAACGACAAAACGCGTCGTCTGAAAAAACTGGCGAAGGTGGGCGGTGCGGACATGGACGAATGACATCGCGCCGAAGGGGCTAATCAATTTTTTTGAATAGTTGTAGACGACTGGTCTAATGGATGCTAAAGTACCTTCCATAAACACACGAAACCGCTAAAGCCAAGCGTTTCATCCTCGCACCATATGAAGAGGAAGAGCTTCAGCATCCCGTGAGTCGTTTTTTTTTAAATACGTTAAAGACGACTGGTCTATTAGTGGCGGATTTGCCTTGATTTTTAACTTAACTTTGGAGAACTAACATGAAAAAAGTACTGATGGTTTTGACGTCGCACGACACCCTGGGCAACACCGGCCGCAAGACCGGCTTCTGGCTTGAGGAACTGGCCGCGCCGTATTACACGTTCAAGGATGCCGGCGTGGAAGTCGTGCTGGCCTCGCCGCTGGGCGGCCTGCCGCCGCTGGACCCGAAGAGCAACGAGCCATCGTTCCAGACCGAGCAGACGCGCCGCTTCGAGGCCGATGCCGCCGCGACCGCCCAATTGGCAGCCACCGTCCGCCTCGACAGCGTCGACCAGGCCGACTTCGACACCGTCTTTTATCCGGGCGGTCACGGCCCGCTGTGGGACCTGGCCGAAGACCGCCACTCGATCGCGCTGATCGAATCCTTCCTGGCCGCCAATAAGCCCGTCGCGCTGGTCTGCCACGCTCCCGGCGTGCTGCGCCATGTCAAAACACCGGCCGGCCGCCCGCTGGTCGAGGGCAGGCAAGTCACCGGCTTCACCAACACCGAGGAAGAGGGCGTCGGCCTGACCAACGTGGTGCCGTTCCTGGTCGAGGATGAGCTGGTCGCCAAGGGCGGCGTCTATTCCAAAGGTCCGGACTGGGGTTCGTACGTGGTGCGCGACGGCCTGCTGATCACCGGCCAGAATCCGGCCTCGTCGGCGGAAGCGGCAGCCCTGCTGCTCACGCAAATCGCTTAAACGGCGTTGCGGGCGCGCCAGCCATGGTAGGTGCGCCCGCTGCCTCATCAGTAAAAATAACGCAGAGTAACTATCTAAGGGGAAATTTTTCTTGATATAATCATACTTTACTTTTTTATAAGGATGCTGGTTTTGCCGGCAAAGTGTCCATGCACCATGTAATCAGAGTTTTCGTCAGCGCTTCCTGCGCCCTGGCGTTGTCCGCGTGCGGCGGCGGCGGTGGAGGTTCGTCCACCGGTGCCCCCGCACCGATACCGACGCCGCCGGTGGTCAAGCCTGACCAGAGCTGGCTAACGCTGACTCCCGCGTCACAGGATTTGACGACCTATCCAGATGAGCCGTTGACCTTCACGATCAATGCGCGGTCGAGCAAGACGTTTTCCAAACCGTTCAATGTCGCCATCGTGGACAGTGTGGGCCTCATATCCACCAACGTAAAAATCGACGCCATGTCCAGTACCGAGTACTCGGCGACGTTGCAGACTTCTTCCGTCTTGACAGTGGGTACGCACACGACCAATCTGGAACTGCGGCTGTGCGAGGACGACGCCAAGGTGTGCAAAACGCCGCTGGAGGGCTCGCCATGGTTGATACCGCTGAACGTGACCGTCAAATCGGGCAACAATCTCACTACCTTGCGCGCTACACCGTTCATGGCAAACTGGAGCACCTACCAGGGCAATGCCTCGCACACCGGTTATGTGCCGGCCAATTTCGATGTCAACAAGTTCGCCCGACGCTGGACTCTACCAGCCTCGGCAACGACCAGCGAGCTGGTCCCGCTGGTACACGACAACGGCAAGGTTTTTGGCGTGTACAGCGGCTATTTCAGCCCACAGTCCACCCTGGTGGCATGGAGTGAAGATACCGGCAAGGAAGTGTGGCGGGCCGACCTGGGCGCCGTGCATCGAGCGAATCCAGCAGCCGCTGCGAACGGGAATGTCTACCTTGCCACCAGCGGTCATGAGAGCACCTTCTTCTGGGTATTCGACCAGGCGACGGGGCAGTTGCAAAGCAAAAAAAGCATGAGCTCACAGTGGGAACGCTACCTGGCGCCCACGGTATATGGCGATACCGTCTATACGAACAGCGGTTACTACGGCGGCATGAGCAAGTTTAGTACCGTCACGAACGACCTGCTGTGGGCAAGCACGGCGCTTCCGCAATATGACGGCTGGACGCCCGCAGTGGATGGCACCTATGCCTATACTTTCATCGGTGGCAGCTTGTATGCGGTCAACGTGGGCGATGGCACGGTCGCATACAAGATCGAGGATATCGAGAATTCCTGGAGCGGCTACACCGGCACGGTACCGGTGCTTTCGGACGCCCAATCCGCGTTTATCATCAGCGGCGGCCGTCTTGTCGCATTCGACCTTGTCGCGAAGACGCGGTTGTGGTCGGCCAATGGTACCGCCGTGGGCCAGCCTGTGTTTGCGAAAAAGGTCGTGTATGCCTTGAACGCGGCCGGCACGGTACTCGAAGCGCATTCGCCTTCAACCGGCGCCATGCTCTGGACATCGCAATCGCTGAATAGCGGAGAGGTCTTTAACAAGCTGCTGGTGACCGATAACCTCGCCTTTGTTAGTTCGGAGAACGTCACGCTGGCGATCAACCTGGCGACCAGGCGGGTGGTGTGGAACTACCCGCTCGGTGGCGACTTGTCTATCTCTAACCGCGGTGTCCTTTTCATCAGCGGGCCTAACCGTAAGATCGCGGCGATCAATCTCGAATGAAAAAGCTCGGCCTATAAGGATGGCGATCATCCTTATTTTAAAAAAAGCTCCCTGAAGGGAGCTTTTTGCGTTTAATGTGGCGAAAAATATTTGATTACTGTTCGTTGCCGCGGACACGGCAGTCGTGGTGCGCTCAATAAAGCGTGGTGCGCAGACGGTCCGGCAGTTCGGCGTCATACTTTTCGCCATCGATGCCATTGTCGCTGAGGGCGGCGAGGATGGCGCCGGGGCGCGGCAGCGCGGTGTCGCGCACCGCCGCCGCCGGGTCCCACAGGCGTGACCGCAAGACCGCGCGGGCGCATTGGAAGAAGACCGACTCCACCTTGATCACCAGCACGCACTTTGGCGCGCTGCCGTTGACCGCGAAGCGCTCCAGCAACGCGGGCGCGACGACGATGCTCGCGCGGCCTTGGACGCGCAACGTTTCGCCATGTCCGGGAATCAGAAACAGGAGCGCGACGCGTGGATCGACGACCAGGTTGCGCAGGCTGTCGATGCGGTTGTTACCGCGCCGTTCGGGCAGCAGCAGCGTCGTATCGTCTTCCACGACGATGAACCCGGGGGCGTCGCCACGCGGCGAGACGTCGAGGCCGTCCGGGCCGTTGGTCGCCAGCACCGCGAAGGGCGAGGCCGCGATCAATGTCGCGTAGTGGGGGTGGATGAAAGCGGCTTCCTTCGCGATCGACGGGGCCGCCGGCGGCACGAACAACGCCTCGAGGTCGGTAAGCGTCGCGATGGTCTGATGTTGCGGGTACGCTGGCATAGGTTGTCCGGTCCGAGGGAAAGTCCCCATGGTCTCACACCAGCGCTAGCGGTGGACAATTTCGTCGGTAGCAGCGCTACAGCCAGCCGACGCGCTTCAACCGGCGGTAGAGCAGGAGGACGACGAGGGCGATCGCGCCCATCGCCATGGGGTAGCCCCCCTTCCATTTGAGTTCCGGCATGAACTCGAAATTCATGCCGTACAGGCTGAACACCATGGTGGGGACGGCCAGGATCGCCCCCCAGCCCGCCAGTCTCTTCACCACGTCGTTCTGGCGTATCGTCACTTGCGCCAGCGACACCTGCATGGCGGCGTTGATCATCTCCCGCATCCGGTCCGCCGCTTGCGTCACCCTGGCCACATGATCGAGGATGTCGCGATAGTAGACGCGGTTTTCCTTTGGGATGATGTCGCTGTGGAACCTGAGCAATTGGGTGCAGATCTCCACCAGCGGCATGGCGGCCGACTGCAACTCCAGCAGCTCGTTTTTGAGGTTATAGAAATCCTCGAGATTGTCGGACGTCGAGTCGGGTGTGAACAGCTGTTCCTCGAGGCGCCGGAATCGTTCCTGCAATTTATCGATGCACGGCTGATATTGGTCGACGATGAAATCGATGATGGAGTACAGCACATAGCCGGGACCCTTGGCGAGCCTGTCCGGCATGGACTCAGTCCGTTCGCGTACCTTCGTGTAGCCGGATGACTCTCCGTGACGCACCGTCACCACAAAGCGGGGAGCGATGAATATGTGGGTTTCGCCGTAGTGGATGTCTTCGCCCACGAGCGTCGCCGTGCGCAGAGCGACGAATAGCGTTTCACCATATTCCTCCAGCTTCGGGCGCTGGTGGGCCGTTTGCGCATCTTCGACGGCCAGTTCGTGAAGGGCGAATTCCTCCTGGATTTTCGCCATCAGTTCCTGGTCGGGCTCGAACAATCCAACCCAGACGAAGGTGCCCGCCTCCAGCAGCACATCGCTGATCGCCTCGAGCGACGTCTCGCCCAGCTTGTGGCCGTCACGGTAAGAAGAGCAATTTATAACTGCGTTTCCATCATTCATGTATTCGATCTATTCGGTTGGCGGCCTGCCCGGCGATTCGCGCGGGCAACGGCACGATTTCCGAAGTGTACTATGTGGGAGCGCGATTTCGCTTAGCGCGTCATCTTCATGCGGTCGATGGCGTGCAATGACCGCCTTAAATGCCGGCTTTCCTTTTCCGCTGCCGCCGTCACGTAGCCCGCACATACTGCACGTACTGCCCACCTTCGGCCTCGTCGATCTGCGCCAACAGCCCTTGTGCGACAGCCAGGTCGTTCAAGTGGCCGAGTTTCCCCTGCAGATCCTCCAAGGTGCGTATGTACGACTTGATCTGCTTTGCCGGCAAAAGGTCGCGGAAGAATTCGGCGGCGTAGCGCGTTTTCTTGGCGGCGATGCGGATACGGTGGCGCGCCGGCGCGTCATGCTCGTCGAGCGTGTCGATGCGCTTGTGCAGGCGGCGCTGCGCCTTGCGCAGCAGGGGCGCCATGGCCTCGTGCGCCGGGCGCACCAACGGCGAACCTTTCGGCAGCTTTCCTTCCGTACGCCATAGTCGCGCGTGGAACCATCCGTTTAACTGGAGTATCAGTTCGGTGTAGCGCGGCTCATGGAGCTTGTCCAGCATCTCGCTGTGCAGCCGCTGCGAGCGCTGTTGGGCGATCTCGCGCAACCCGGACACGTCCGCTCCCTGTATTTCCGCAAGGGTTGTTCCCGCCAGCACGTCCCAGTCGCGCGTCGCGCCGAGTTCCCCCGCCAGCCATTCCAGGCTGTCGCGCGTCTGCGCCGGCGGTGGCGCCATCTCCTCGAACATATCCAGCAGGGCACGCAAACGCCGCAAGCCCACGCGCATCTGGTGCAGGCTTTCCACGCTTTTTCTGAGCACGCCGGGTACGTTGGCCTCCATTTGCGCCAGACAGTTCAGTCCCATGCATTGCAGCGCGTCCTCCAGCGACATTTTCTTCGTCAATCTGACCGCCGTCGCCTTGACTGGCTTGATCGGTTCGCTGTGCAACAGCGCATAGCCACGGGCCGCCTTGCTGTCGTTGGCGATCTGGAACGGAATGTCGGCGTGCAGCGCCAGCGCCAGCTCGAACAGGCCGGCGGGATTGCCCCGCTTGAGTTCGAACTCGAGTTCGCCGATCGCCGCGTTGCGGCTACCGACGTGCAGGTCGCCGGCGTCCAGCGCGCACTCGACCTTGCGTCCGTCCGGCAGCACGACGCGCCAGCTGGTGCGCCGGGTGGTGTTGTTGAATATCGGCTCAAGCTGGTTGCCGATTTCCGGCGAGCGCAGCAACTCGGCGATACGGGCCTGCTTGATCTGCTTGGCCAGCAGCGCGGGGGCGGGAGCCGGTCCCGCCAGCTCGGACTCCCATTCGCCACGCTCGTGCAAGCCGGTTGAGCTCTGCGCGGCCGTTTTGACGGTTTGCGTCCAGCCGCCCGCTTCCGCGCGCACGCGCAACGTCAAACCGTTTTGCCACAAATCCAAATTCGGGGTGTCGTAGTACACATCGTGCAATTCGTGTTCCACCGGCGCCGTCGCCGGTGAGCCGGTCAGCAAATGATGGTGGCGCAGCCGCGCCAGATCGGGCTGGGCGACCTTCAGTTTCAGTTCGGTTTCCATTCGTATTCTCCATGCAAATTCCTGAGGCTCAATTAGAACCGTTTTGCAAGGCGACGAGAGTAGGACGGAAAGCAACTCCCGTGTAGGGGTGGACCGCTTGGAAGAGCATGGCAGCGAGCTGCTGACCTCCGCGTTGTCATGCCTGAGTAATTTTCTTCGGGCAAACTTTGCTTGGTGTGGCGAACCACGAAAGTAGACGCAATGGCGGTATGGCAGAGTGATGTGTATCTCATATCGGGTGTGGACAACCTGCCCGATATAACCCTGGATGGCTGGCTGCCACCGGTCTTGGACGCGAATCGGGTACTACGGGCGCAGCAGATGTTGGCCGGATACCTTGGGCCGTCGTGGCCGGTCGCAGACGACTGGTTTGTGTTCGGTCCGGAAAACGGCAACCGCATCGATGTCATCTTTTCGAATGCCTCGACGGCGACCATCGTGGCGCGCTTCGATAGAAGAAACGAGAGTGTTCATTTCCATGGACTGGTCTGCCGACTGGGCGGCGAACTTGCCAGCCTTTTGTTTTCGCCGGACCTCAACGCCATTATCCAGCCCGACCACAAGGTGCTGCGCATGGCGTTGGCCGATATCCAGACGGACGTCACGTTGTAGATTCCCCGATCCCCGATCGCCGGTCCCCCTTCCCGCGACCGGCGATAGGCGATGCCGGCCGGTCAAATACCCTACAATCGCGTCTTTCTCCTTTTTAAACGAGGGACGCTTGAATCAACGTGCCGAACCCGGAAGACCCAACAAGGCGCCGCAGCACGACGTACTGTTGGCCAGCGCCTGCCGTATCGTCGGCGACGGCGGCTTGGCGGCGCTGACGCTGCGCAGCCTGGCAGGGGAGCTGGACGTGTCGGTCACGGTATTGACCCATCATTACGGCGCGCGCGCCGGCGTCATCGCTGCCATTTGCCAAGCCGCCGCCCAACACGATGCGCGGATGCTCGATGGCTGGCGCGCCATGCTGGAGCAGCCGGCGCCGCTGCCCATCGCGCTCGCCGCCGACCTGGCCGAAGCGATCCTGGAGGAGCAGGCCACCGGTCAACGCGGGCTGACGGTGCTTTTTCTGGAAATGCTGCACGCCTGCACCTGGGAGGCGTCGTTGCGACCCGCGATGGTCGACTGGATCGGCGTGCGCCGCGACTTCTGGCACGCCTTCGGCGAGCAGGCGCGGGTGGCGCCGGCATTGATCGCCTGCGGCTGGTGGCATGGCTATGTGATTGCCGAACAGGCGTATGGCGTTGTGCTCGATGGTGTGGGGCCTTACCGCATGCTGCGCCGTTTGTGCTTGCAGCGCTTGCTCGGCGGTGGCGTCGCCGCCGCTCCGGAGACGGCCGATGCCCGTCTGTTTGCGGCGGTGGCGTTACGGATGGCATTGCCGCGCGTGGAGGCGGCAGGCGGTGACAAGGCGGCGCGCGTGCCGGCGTGGTCCGTCGCGGCGGCGCGGGTGTGCGGCATCCGGCTGGCCGCGCAGGGCATCGGCGGCCTGACCCATCGCGCCATCGCGGCCGAAGTCGGCATTCCGTCCAGCACATTGAGTTACCGCTATCCCGCCCAGCGCGATCTGTTGCTGGCCGGGCTGGAGTCGATCGTCGCGCATATCTCCGCCGCCGTCGATGCGGACGACCTCGACAAGTTGCAGCGCTTGCGCACGGACGGCGACGGCGAAAAGCTCGATTTGGCGCGCGCCAGCCTCGCCGTCGCCATCGCCGCCACGCGCATGCCGGAGCTGGCCGGATGCGTCGCCGACATGCGCGCCCGCCGTGGCGCCAACCTGGTCACGGTGTTCGGCAAATATCTGCCGCAGGCGCGCGGCATCGACGGGCTGGCGGCCCAGGTGGTTTCCATGGGGCTGACCGGGCTGACCATCACCGAGCCGCCCGGCGACGGGTCCGACAAGTCGGTCGCCACGGCGTTCGCGGCGGCGGGCAGGTGGCTCGCCACCTACTCCGGATAGGCCCACAGATCGACCGGCCCGCCGGCGCCCGGGGTGATCAGGCGGAAGGCGGCGGGCGCATAGTCGTCGTCGGCCACCAGCAAACCCTCCGATTGCGCGGGCAGGTCGCCACAGCCGCTGGCGGCCAGCGACAGCTTGAGGGCGTTCGGCAGGCTCGACGCCGCCAGCTTGCCCGACAGTTTGCAGGCGCTGGCGCCGGCCGTGATCTCGCCACCCGCGCCAATCGAAAACAGTGCGGCGTTGCCGTTGTCGAGCCACACCGCGTAGCTGCGGGCCAGTGGCGCGATGGCGAGCGCCTTGGCCGGGATCACGCTGCTGTGGAGCAGGTCGAGCGCGGTGTCCGCCTTGGCTTCCGGCGAACGCAGCCATGCGCCATTGGCGTCGCGCCGGTACGTGGCGCTGGCCCGCTGGGCGCTGTTGTTGAGCACAAGCAGTCGACTGCCATCGGCCGCAGCATAGTATTTGCCGGCGGTCGGATCGGCGGCGTCACCGGCGCTGACGGCGTAGGCGCCAGCGCTCAGTTCTGTCACTTTGACGACGGGAGAGGGCGGGGACGCCGGCGCGTCGTCATGGCTGCCGCCGCATGCCGACAGCAGCGTCGCCAACAGCGACACCATCAGAGACGTTGGCAAGCGCTGGGCGCCGGCACATGGGAGGAAACTCGGTGTCATGGCGCGGCTCATTGGGCAAACAGATCGCGCAGACGCAGGCGCAGCCACTGCTGGCCGGCGGGGCGCTGCTCATAGCCGACCTGGAACGCGGTCACGGCCACCTTGGTCCGGTACAGCAGCGCTTCATCCTCGGCCTGTTCGGCGGTCGGCGCACCCGGCGCCGTGCCGCTCAGCCCCCATGGCGCGGCGCTGCTGAACTTCAGGCGATAGCTATCGTAGGTGCCCTGGCGCGAAAAAGCCCAGCCGGCGTTGGCCGCCGGGACGTCGGGAAAATTCACGTTCAACGCGAGGCCGCCCGGCAACAGCGGGGACGCGCCCGCCTTCGATTGCAGTGCTGCGATCAGTTTGACGGTCAGTTGGGCCACAACGCGCGACTTCGGATTGGCCAGTCCAGTGTTGTCGGCGCTGTCGGCGCTGGCGCTCAGGGCGATGGCGGGAATGCCGCGCCCTGCGGCGAACTGCACGTTGCCGATGGTGCCCGAGTTGATCGCCAGCTTGCCGACGTTTTGTCCCTCATTCGGCCCGGACAACACGAGGTCAGGCGCCTTTCCCCAGCGCGCCGTCGCCAGCACGTCGAGGCCGTACATGGTGGCCATGACCGGCGTTCCATGCACATAGTTGTAATCGCCCCCGGTGTAGCCGCTCTTGGTGAAGGCGCCCACCGCCGGTGCGCCGAGCGGCGCCGCGCCGTTGTGGCAACCGCCCTCGGCTTCGATCTGGGTCTTGTCATTGTCGGCCACGATGGTGGTGGTGCTGTACATGACGATGGCGGCGCTGCGCCCGCTCTGGCCGGTGCAGGGCACCGAGACGATGACGGAGTGGCCGGCGGCCTTGAGCTCGTCGTACAAGGCCTTGACGTTGCTGGTCAGGCCGTCGTCGTTGGCGACCAGGATGTTCAGAGCCAACGCCGGGCTGGCGCACACGGCTAGGCCGACGGCGGCCATCAAACGGTGATTCATGTTCTACCTCTTGTGCATGGATGGAAGCACGAATCATATTTAAACTTTATGACGGCATTGTGACGGAAGTGCGAATTTATTATGGGACAATGTGTTTGGATTCCGCATTAAAAAGACAACTGTGCGAATTAATCCCGGAAATACGTGATTCGTGGCTCATTGCTGGACCTCGTACTGGAATCGGAGGAGCGGGCGCTGTGCGCTTGCAGACAGGCGGGTGCTCGCGTACAGACCGTCGTCATAGCGTTGGCCGGCGAGGCGCGTCGATTGCACCACGTTGGCCACGGTCAGGCGAAGGCGGCCACCGGCGGCCGGCCAGGTGGCGTAGGCTTCGAGCTCCCGTGCGACGCCGGTTTCCTGGACCAGGGACTGCGCCGTGCGCGCCCGCCAGCCGCCGACAAAGCGGAAATTCGTCCCCGCGCCGCGTCCCTGCGGCAGGCGCAGGTCCAGCCCCAGGTTGGCGGTCAGCGGCGCCTGGTTGCCGAGGCGGTTGTCGGAGCCGGCCAGGCCTTCGACGCGCGACCAGTTGCGGCTGAGGTTGGTCCGAAAATCGATCGTGCTTCCGCCGGCCAATGCCACCTTGAGCGGGACGCGCGCGTCGATCTCCACGCCGCGCACATTGGCGACGCCGCCATTGGCCGGGCTGCCGACCCAAACGCCGTTCTCCTGCCAAAGCCTGAGCTGGACCACGTCCTGTATGCGCCGTACATAGGCCGAGACACTGACCATCGCATCCCGCGCAAAGTAGGATTCCAGCGCGGCGTCCAATCCCCAGGCCAGCTCGGGACGAAGCGACGGATTGCCCTGGTAGTCCGGCTGCGTCGGTCCGTTGTCATTGTTGACCGTATAGCGGCGCGGCACCAGGTCGCGTGGCTGCGGCGCCTTGTAGGTGCGCGCGAGCGCAAGGCGCAGCTGGTCGCGCGCGCTGTCGGGGAGCTTCCAGAGCACTTGGGCCACCGGGCTCCACACGCGGGACGCCGTCGCGGCGTCGCCCGGCCCCCAGGTGCGCGTCTCCAGCCCTTCCCAGCGCAAGCCGAGATACGCTTGCAGGCGCGGCGTGACGCTCCACTCGTCTTGGGCGAACAGGGCCACTTGTTCGACGCTGGCGTTGTAGTCTTGATCCAGGCTGTACAAGGGCGCGCCGTCCGGTTCGCGCGGGGCGGTGTCCCGCTGATGCCGGCTTTCCTCGCGCCGCACCTGGGACGCGTCCCAGCCGATGGCGATGTCATGGCCGGCCGCCAGCGGTGTCAGGTACTTCCCGCTGGTGGTGGCGCGGCGCTGGTAGGCGCGCGAGGCGACCGCGCGATTCAGCCAGGGGATACCGCCAGCGTCGATGCCTTGGAAAAGGTAGTCGCCGTCGCGGTTGTTTGCCTCCAGGCCCGCCTTGAGCGTCAGGCTGCCAGCGTCGAAGCGCCGCATCCATGCCAGGTCCGACTTCACCAGCCAATTTTTAAACAGCCCCCGCCAGTCGGAGTCGGGAGATGCGGTGGGGGCGCCTTGCAGCGTGTGCTCGGACTGTGTCCCGCGCGCATCGATCCGCGACAGATCCACCAGTCCCTGCCATGTCAACGTGTTGCCGCCGTCCAGCTTGACGTCCGCGCGTGGCGCGGCGCTGAGACGGCGAGTAAGGTTGCGATCCCCGTCCTCCAGGCGGCGCACGGCGTCGAGGCCGGCGCCGCTGGCCTGTTCGTCGGTGGCGGTGCGTTCGCGTCGGCGTGTTTCGCTGGCGGTCGCGGTCAGACCGTAACCGACCGTGCCGCTGCGTCCTATCCATTGTGCCGTCGCGGTGGGGCTGGTGGCGTGGGCCTGCCGCTCGGCGCTGATTTTGGCGGTGCGCCGCGCCGCGCCTGCCGCCTTGCGCAATATGATGTTGAGCGACCCCGCCACCGATTGCGTGCTCGAATCGACTTGCGCGCTGCGCTGGATCTCCACGCGCTCGATCAGCTCCGGCGACAACGTGGCGATGTCAAAGTTGGCCGGCGCGGGCTGGCCGTCGATGAGGATTTGGGTGTACCCGCCGCCGAGGCCGCGCATGCGTATCTCGCCGCCGACGACGCTGAGGCCGGGCTGCCGTTTCAACGCGTCCGACAATGTCGTCTCGCCGTAGCGCTGCAGGTCGTCGCGGCCGATCACGATACGCCCGACGGCGTCGTCACGCCGCAGTTGGCTGCTTCCCGGTCCGCGCACCTCGATTTGCTGCGGTGGAGGTGTGTCGTCGCTGGCCGCGGCGGCGAGGCTGAACACCAGAAGCGGGACTGGTCGCAATAGGGAAAAACGCATGATGGTGGTAGACCGGAAGTTGGAGAGCGGCCAGCGTAGCGCAAGGCCGGACGCGGCCACATCGGCGTGTGACGAATGCCTGTTCCCGTGGGACGAAAGGGGGGCAAAGCGCTTGAGGCCGGCTGTTATACTTTGTCAATTAGATAAACAATATCGCTGCCTATGTCCGCTAAACTGCGCGCCTTCTTGATTAATTTCGGCCTCTGGACGCTGCTGTGCGCGGTGGCGGGAATCAGCACCTACGGCGATGCGGCGCACCATCTCGACGCCCGCAGTTACTGGATGATGACATTGGGTTGGTGGTGCGGCTACGCGGTGATGATGGTGCAGAGCTATTTGCTCTATCTGATTTATCAGCGCCATCCCGGCTGGCTCGCCACGCGCCGGCGCATCGTTCACGGATATCTCTTGTACCTGGCCTTGTGTTGGCCGGTTGCGATGCTCGGCCTTGCCTATCGGCGCTGCTTCAAGGTCGACCTGGTCCCGAACCTGCCGAACGCCTGGCGCTACTGGCTTTCGATGGGCAAATTCGAATGGTTCGTGGTGTTTGTGTTGTTGACCCTGGCGTTTGGCGTTGTGGTGGCCGGCCTGCTGTGGCAGCAGCGGCAGCAGCAGGCACGCGAACTGACCGAAGTGCGCTTGGCGCTTGAGCGGCAGCGCCTGGCCGCGTTGCGCGGACAGCTGGAGCCGCACTTCGTCTTTAATACCCTCAGCGCGATCGGCGCCATGGTGCGGACCGACGACAAACCGCTGGCGCTGGAGGGACTGTCGCGCTTCGGGGACCTGCTGCAGTACGCCTTGCTCAGTAGCGAGCGCGACTGGGTCAGCCTGAAGCAAGAGCTGCAGTTCGTGCGCGATTACCTGGAATTGCAACATCTGCGTTTCGGCTCGCGCTTGCGCGTCAGCATAGAGGGCGCCGATCTGCTGGACGAGGAGGTGGAGTGCCCGCCGATGCTGCTGCAGCCCTTGGTCGAAAACGCGCTGCGGCATGATCTGGAATGTCATGCGGACAGCAGCGATATCCGTGTGACGTTCGCTCGGGAGGGCGCGTTCCTGCTGGTGCGGGTCAGCAACCCGGTCTTCCCGCAGGCGGCACCGACGGCGGGGCTGGGGATCGGCCTGCGGGGCATACGGGCCCGCTTGGGGCTGGCCTACGGCAACCTGGCGTCGCTCGATATCGCGCGGGTCGACGGCCGGTTTGTGGCCGGACTGCGGCTTCCATGGCAAGTGATGGATTGACGATGGCTTTTAAAGTACTGATAGTCGACGACGAAGCGCACGCGCGCACCAATTTGAGACTGGCGCTGGCGCCGCTCGGCGATTGGGTGGTGGCGGCCGAATGCGCCAGTGCGGCCGCCGCTCGCAGCTTTCTGCAAACGAATGAAGTGGACCTGGTGCTGCTCGATGTCCAGATGCCGCAGGAATCCGGGATCGAGATGGCCCGTTCGCTGGGCCGGATGGAACAGCCGCCGCTCATCGTGTTCGCCACCGCGCACCGGGGACATGCGCTCGACGCCTTTGACACCCATGCGCTGGACTACATCGTCAAGCCTGTCGATGAGCGGCGCCTGCACCAGGCCATGTCGCGCGCCCGGGTGTTGCTGGAACAGCGCGCCATCTATACCAGGGCCTTACGCCAGTTCACCGATCCCGCGCCCGGGTTCTGGCGTGAATTGATCGTCAGGTCGGTGGGCCGTATGGATAAAGTCGCTTTGAAAGACGTGTTGTGGATCGAGACCGCGGGCAACTACGTCGAGTTGCACATGGCGGAGCGCACCCTGTTGCACCGGACGACATTGACGGAACTGGTGCAATACCTGGACCCGGACGAATTCCTGCGCATTCATCGCCGGATATTGGTGAGGCGTGACGAGGTACTGGGACTGCGTCAGATGCAAGAGGGGGGCTATGTCGTCGCGCTGCGCTGCGGCCAGTCGTTGCCGATCAGCGAGCGCCACTGGGCGGACGTCAAGTCCGTGCTGGAAAGCGGGAAACCGGCGCCGCCATGATAGTCTTGCCCGAGTCAATTTTTGAATGTCGATGATGAATAAAACTATGAACTGCTTGTTGCGTCGTCTGGCTGTGTTTTTCCTCGCGGGCGCCGCGGCATCCGCGCACGCGGCCAATCCAGTCGTCCCGGGTTGGTATGCCGATCCGGAAATCCGTATCTTCAACGGGCGCTACTGGATATACCCGACCTACTCGGCCGACCAGGGCACGCCGGACCGGTCGAAGGCCTTCACGCCCGCGCAACAGCGCATGCGTGCCCGGTCGGAGCTGATCTGGGAGCCTTTCCTCAAGAGCACCTTCTTCAATGCCTTCTCGTCGCCGGATCTGGTGCACTGGACCAAGCACCCGCATGTGCTCGATGTCGAGCATGTGTCGTGGGCGGCCTATGCCTTGTGGGCGCCCTCGGCGATCGAGCACAAGGGAAAGTACTATCTCTTCTTCGGCGCCAACGACATCAAAAGCGACACGCAGCTTGGCGGCATCGGCGTTGCCGTCAGCGACCGTCCGGAGGGGCCGTTCAAGGACGCGCTGGGGCGGCCCCTGATCGGGCAGATCCACAACGGCGCCCAGCCCATCGACCAGATGGTGTTCAAGGACGACGACGGCCAGTTCTATATGTACTACGGCGGCTGGAAGCACGCCAACGTCGTCAAGCTGGCGCCGGATCTGCTCGGCGTGGTGCCATTCCCCGACGGCGCCACCTACAAGGAGATCACGCCGGACCCGGAATACGTCGAAGGATCGTTCATGGTCAAGCGCAAGGGTGTGTATTACTTCATGTGGTCGGAGGGGGAGTGGACCGGCCCGGGATACAGCGTGGCGTATGCGATGAGCCCGTCGCCGTTGGGGCCGTTCAAGCGCATCGGCAAAATCCTGCAACAGGATGACAAGGTCGCCCGGGGCGCCGGCCACCATTCCGTCGTCAATGTGCCGGGGACGGACCAGTGGTACATCGCCTACCATCGCCGTCCCCTCAACGAGCTCGACGGCAATCATCGCGAGCTCGCGGTCGAGCGGATGGTCTTCAACGAGGACGGCACGATCCGGCCTGTTGTCATGACGACAGAAGGCGTGGCGCCCAATCCACTAACCGCTTCCGGTCGCTGAGACCGGCGGCCTTGCGCATTATTTCGGCGGCGCGACGATCCCCAGCCCGCGCAGAAAATCGCGCACCGCCAGATAAGCCTGCTGGTTCTGCTCGGGCGTGAAGCCGCCGTGGCCACCGTCCTTGATGGTCAGCAGCTGGTTCTTCTCGCCGGCCTTGTCCATCGCCTGGCGCAGGCGCACCGCGTGCGCGTACGGCACCAGCGGATCGGCGTCGCCGTGGATGGTCAGCACCGCCGGACCGTCCTTGCGCACATAGCTCAGCGGCGAGAGGCGGCGCGCCAGCTCCATCCGGCCTTCCATCGCGCCGAACCAGCCCACCGCGTAAGAGCGCACGTTCGGCCCCTGCAGCATGTCGGCCACGTCGGTGATGCCGAACCAGTTGATCACGGCAGCCACCTTCGGCGCCGGATTGACGTAGGGCCCGCTCCACGAACCGTTCGGCGCGCACTGGTTGGTGAACGGCGAATCGGACGGGATCATCGCGGTCGCCAGCGCCAGGTGTCCGCCCGCCGAGCCACCCGTCACCACCACCTTGGACAGGTCGAAGTTGTAGCGCTTGGCGTTGCGGCCCACCCATTGCAGCGCGCACAGCGTGTCTTCCACGGCGGCCGGCGCCAGCGCGGTTTTGGCCAGCCGGTATTCGATGTTGACCACCGCGAAGCCCATTTGCATGTACGGCAGCAATCGCAGCAAATCCCCTTCGCGCGAGCCGGCCACCCAGCCGCCGCCGTGGATGTTCAGCACCACCGGCGTGGCGGCCTTGGCGGGCGAGGGCTGGTAGACGTCGAGCTTGAGATCGCGTCCGCTGGCGGTCAGGTAGGTCACGTTGGCGTTGACGTTGTAGCCGCTGCCGATCGCGACGGCGGCGCCGTAGCCGTCGTCGGCCGCGCTCTGCGCCAAGGTGGGCGCCGGCGCGATCAAACACAGGGTGGAGCACAGCAGCACATGGGGGAGTCGCATCGTTTCTTTCCTTACATGTTGAGTTGGGGACCGCTTCGCGCCATCCGCCGGGCGGCGTTCGCGGCCCGGTCGGTCACGCCACCACGCGCAACAGGACGGAACCGTGCGGAACCAGTTTCTGGCGGATGACCCCGCGCACCGGCGGAAGGTCCTTGCGTGTCCACAGGTCGCGCAGTTTCACCGTCTTGCCGCCCAGGTTGAGGCGCGACAGGTCGAATTCGATTTCCACCGGCGCGTCCTCCGTGTTGAACAGCGCCAGGTAGTGGACCGGTTTGGCGCCGTCGGCCCGCGCGCTCCAGATCCGCGTGCCCGGATCGGCGCGGTGTGGATGGTTGTGGTGGCTCTTTTGATTCACCGCGATCACTTCCGGATTGGTCAGCAAGGCCAGCGTGTTCGTGTCCAGGCGCCGCAGGTCGCCGCCCATGATCAGCGGCGAGCGCGCGATCGACCATAAAGTCATCAGCGTCTGCTGCTCGTCCGGTGTGAATTTGGTGTCGCGCTCGCCCATAGCAAGGCGTCCGAGGGGCAGCATGTCGGCGTCCGGCCAGGCGTTTGCGGCCATCGTCGGGTTCCAGTTTTCCAGGCGCTGGAACTGATCCTTCAACAATTTCCATTCGTCCCAGAAATCGTCCGAGATGCGCCACAGTTGCGCGTAGTGCGGCACGTGCTCGGCCCATTTGAGATCGGTTTCGCCGGGCGACAGGCTCAGCGTGATAGCGCGCCCGGACGCCAGGATGGCTTTGTGCGCCGCTTCGATCTCGCGCCAGTTCTTGTCATAGGGGCGCGACATGTCGTCCATCTTGACGAAGTCGACGCCCCACGACGCGTACAGCTTGAAGATCGAGTTGTAGTACTCCTGCGCGCCGGGCTTGGTCATGTCGACGCCGTACATGTCGCCGTTCCAGCCACAGATGGAATTGGTGTCGGCGATATCGCGGGCGCGCAAGGTCGTGCCCAGGATCGGGGTGTTCAGCCGCACCGCCTGGCGCGGAATGCCGCGCATGACGTGGATGCCGAATTTCATCCCCATGCCATGGATCTGGTCGGCAAGCGCCTTGAACCCCTTGCCGTTCGCGGCGGAGGGAAACCGGTTCGGCGCGGGCAGCAGGCGGCTGTGCGCGTCCATCGTCAGTTCGGCATCCTTGCGATAGTCGTAGCCGGTGGCGTTCGGTTCGTACCACTGTATGTCCACGGTGAATATGTCGTAGCCCGACGGCAGCAACTTCTGCGCCATGATGCGCGCGTTCTCGAGCGCCTGGGCCTCGGTGATGGTGGTGGCAAACGAATTCCAGCTGTTCCAGCCCATCGGCGGCGTGGGCGCCAGCGCTGCACCGGTAGCGGTTTTTTTGTCGGCGGCCAGCGCCGCGCCGGGCAGGGTCGTGGCGGCGGCGGCGGCGATGGAAGCGGCAAGAAGGTGGCGGCGAGGTAAATTGATCATGAAATCCTAAGCGGGGCTAAGAAAAGGAAAAGTAGCACATTTCAGCGCGGAATAGCATTGCACAGCACGCAATCCTTATCAATTATGAATTCCGCCAAAACCGGAGATAAAAAGCGCTTGCGGCACTTCGGCAGGACCTCTCGACGGGGCATTATGTTGGATGGAATAGCACTATCTGTTATCATTGTCGTGGGTGTCCACACATGTCGTGTGGCAGGGATTGCGTCAGGTCGGGCCGCCGCGCGGTTTCCACACGCCATATGAACCTCATTCCAACGACCGTTTCCCACACATTCAACCGATTCGTCGAATCGGAAAAAGCCGGCGGCATCCTGCTGATCGTTTGCACCATCGTTTCCCTGTGCCTGGCCAATTCGCCGCTCGCGGAGCCCTATCTGCATTTTTGGCACGCCAAGGTCGCCGGACTGTCGGTGGAGCTGTGGATCAACGACGCCTTGATGGCGATCTTCTTCCTGCTGATCGGCCTGGAACTGGAGCGCGAAATCCACAACGGCGAGCTGTCGAGCGTTCGCACCGCGCTGTTGCCGATGTTCGCGGCGGCCGGTGGCATCGCCGTGCCGGCCCTGATCCATTTCCTGTTCAACGGCGGCACGCCGAGCCAGGCCGGCATGGGCATACCCATGGCGACCGACATCGCCTTCGCGCTGGCCGTGCTGATGCTGCTGGGCCGCGCCGTCCCCACCTCGCTCAAAGTGTTCCTGACGGCGTTGGCGGTCATGGACGATCTCGGCGCCATCATCGTCATCGCCGTTTTCTACACCTCGACCCTGGCGCCGCTCTACCTGCTCGGCGCGCTGCTCGTGTTCGCCGGCTTGTTGTGCATGAACCGGGTGTTTCGCGTGCTCGCGCTCGCGCCATATCTGGTCGGCGGGGCGCTCATGTGGTTCTTGATGTTCAAATCCGGCGTGCACGCCACCATCGCCGGCGTGTTGCTGGCGTTCGCCATTCCCTATTCGGCCAAGGGCGAGGACGCCGCCTCGCCATCGCACAGGCTCGAGCATGCCCTGCACACGCCGGTGGCGTTTGTCATCCTGCCCATCTTCGCGTTGGCCAATACCGGGATCGTCATCGGCGCCGGCTGGATGGGGGATCTGCTGTCATCCAACAGCGTCGGCATTCTTGCCGGCCTGGTCCTCGGGAAGCCGCTGGGCATCACGCTCGCCTGCGTGGCGGCGGTGGCGTTTGGCGTTTGTGCCTTGCCGTCCGATTTGAAATGGCGTCATGTGATCGGCGCCGGCCTGCTCGGCGGGATAGGATTTACGATGTCGATCTTCATTACCAATCTGGCGTTCAGCAACGACGCGGCGCTGATCAACGCGTCTAAGATGGCGATTCTATTGGCCTCGCTCGTTGCCGGCGTGGCGGGTTTCGTCTGGCTGAAGATGTTCGGCAAGCCGGCTGCCGAACATCCGTGACGCGGGAGGTTTACTTCTTCATCGCGTCTTTCGCCATGTCGTCCTTTTTCATTTCATCCTTCTTCATCTCATCCTTGGCCATGCCGTCCTTTTTCATGCCGTCCTTGGCCATTTTGTCGTGATGCATGGGCTTTTTCATGGCGTCCTTCTTCATGCCATCCTTCGCCATGCCTTCCTTGGCCATGGCGTCCTTGGACATCTCGTCCTTTTTCATCGCGTCCTGGGCGTAGGCGGTGCCGGAGATCATCAGGCAGGCGGCGAGCAGGGTGGTGGTCAGTTTGTTCATGGTGATTCCTTTTAGTGGGGTTTAACAGCGGGTTTAAAAACGAGGTTTAACAACGTGGGTACCGGTCAGCTGCCGCCGAACCAGTTATATCCCTGGTCTTCCCAATAGCCGCCAGGGTGGGTATTCGTGACAAAAATGGCTTGTACGTGCTTGGGATTCTTGTAACCGAGCTTGGTCGGCATGCGCAGCTTCATCGGGAAGCCATAGCGTGGTGGCAGCGGTTGGTCGTTGAAGCTGAGCGCCATCAGCGTTTGCGGATGCAGCGCGGTGGCCATGTCGATGCTGGTGTGGTAGTCGTCGCCGCATTTGAAACCGACATATTTGGCGCTCAAATCGGCGCCGACGTGGCGCAGGAAGCGGGAGAACGGCACGCCGCCCCACTTGCCGATCGCGCTCCAGCCTTCGACACAGATGTGGCGCGTGATTTGTGATTGCTGCGGCAGCGCGCGCAACGCGGGCAGCGTCCACGGTTTGCGGTCGGCGACCATGCCGCCGAGTTCCAGGCGCCAGTCGTCGCCGTCGATGTCACGGATTTCGTCCTCGCCGTAATAGGCGTTGAACGGAAACGGCTGCGTGATCATCGATTCCGGGTAGGTGGGCGCCAGCCGGGCGGGATCGAACAGCATCGCCTGGACCCGGTCGTTGAAGCGGGAAACCTGGTTCAGCGCCGCCTCGATGCTTTCCTCGCTGCCGAGGGAGCAACCGGTCAGCAAGGTCAGTCCGCCCAGGGTGACGCTGCGTTGCAGGAAGGCCCGGCGCGACGGCTCCGCCACCCGCGCGATGGCGTCGGCCAGCATTGCGGCGCCCTCGGCGGGGATGACGATCTCGCGTTTCTTGAAAAGTTTTATCATGATGTTCCAGTTCGGCGATCAGCGACCGCTTAGCATGGCAAGCAGTGTGCGCGGCACGAGGGCCACCACTACCACGTGGATAACGATGAAGCCGAACAGGCCCGCCATCGCGAAAAAGTGCACCAGGCGCGCGCCTTCGTAGCCGCCCATCAGCTCGCGCAGCAGCGGAAACTGCACGGACTTCCACAGCACCAGCCCGGACAGCACGATGACGACGCTGGCGACCATCACAAACAGATACGCCAACCGCTGCACGCTGTTGTAATGGCGCGGGTCGGCGTGCGACAGCTTGCCCCGCAAGGCCAGGCCCAGGTCGCGCAGCAGCTGGCGCGGCGTGACCGGGAAAAACTGCCGACGCAACCTGCCCGAGGCGACATTGATCAGTAAATACAGGATGCCGTTGGCGACCAGCAGCCACATGGCGGCGAAGTGCCATTGCAACGCGCCGCCGAGCCAGCCGCCCAGGGTGAGGCCCGGCGGAATGGCGAAATCGAGAAACCGGGTGGCGTTGTAGATGCGCCAGCCGCTCGTCAGCAGGACCAGCACGGCGATGGCGTTTAGCCAGTGTGTCAGGCGCAGCCATGCGGGGTGGACGATGGCCGGCGCGCCGCGAGCGGGTGGATCGATGGATTTCATGGTGTGCGTTCTCGATGAAGGTAACATTGAGTTCGCAACAGCCCGGCGATTGGTTACAGGCCGGGTCGAAATATTCGTAAAAAATTTATTTGATGGGCGATGTAACCAAAGGGCGCGATGCGACGAATAGAAGAGGTGGACCACCTGCGCATGACCGAACTACGCCTCCATGCCCTGTTTTTACAGGGCATGGACGGCGACGCCCTGGCTTATCGCCGTTTCCTGACGGCGACGGCGACGCATTTGCGCGCCTTCCTGCGCCGGCGTCTGAGCCGCTGGCCCGACGAGGTGGAGGATCTGGTGCAGGAGGCGCTGCTGGCGATCCACAACCAGCGCCTCAGTTACGACACCGCCGTGCCGCTGACGGCCTGGGTCTATACCATCGCCAAGTACAAGCTGATCGACTGGCTGCGGCGGCACGCGCGGCGCGACAGCCTGCACGATACGCTGGACGATGTCGACGAGGGCGAGGGCGGGCTGTTCTCCAGCGCGGCGGCGGAGGCCGGGGAGGCGCGCCGCGATCTCGCCAAGCTGCTCGCCCTGCTGCCGGACAAGCAGCGCGACGCCATCGTCCATACCAAGCTGGACGGCTTGTCGACGCGCGAGGCCGCCGCTGCGCTGAAGATGTCGGAGGCGGACGTCAAGGTATCGGTGCATCGCGGAATGAAGACATTGGCCACTATCCTGAGAGGTTCGCCATGAAAACAGACGATTTGATCACCATGCTGTCCAACGGTCCGGACGTGGCGCTGGCAGCTCGGCCGGTGCGCGCCACCGCGCTGCCGCTGCTTGGCGGCCTGCTCGCCAGCGCCGCCTTGATGCTGGCGATACTGGGCCTGCGCCCGGATCTCGACCTTGAGATGACCTGGCCGAAGTTCTGGCTGAAGCTGGTGTTTTCGCTGACGCTGGCGGGCGCGGGGGGGCTGGCTGTCAAGCGCCTGGCCGCGCCCGGCGCCAGCACGCGCGCGCTGCCGCTGTTTGTCGCCGGGCCGGTGCTGGCGCTGTGGGCGGTGGCGGCCGTGGCGCTGTGGCTGGCGGCGCCGGATTTGCGTGCCGATCTGTTCTGGGGCAGCACGTGGCGCTATTGCCCGCTGCTCATCGCCGTGTTGTCGCTGCCGCTGCTGGCCGCCGCGCTGCATATCCTGCGCGGGCGGGCGCCGACCCGCCTGCGCCTGGCGGGCGCGGCGGCGGGTTTCGCCGCCGGCGGCGCGGCGGCGGTCGTGTACTGCCTGCACTGCCCGGAAATGAGCCCGGTGTTCGTCGGCTTCTGGTATTTGCTGGGCATACTGATACCGACCGCGCTGGGCGCGGCGCTCGGTCCGCGCGCGCTGGCCTGGTAAGGCCGGTCAATGCTGCGTCTAAAACGGGGCCGGCAGCGTATCTCAATCATGTAAACAACTTTAACAAGGATTAACATGAGAAAGATCGCCATCGTGGGCGCCGGACAAGCGGGACTGCAGCTGGGCATGGAACTGCTGGATCAGGGCCGCCGCGTCACGCTGTACACCGACCGCACCGCGCAGCAGGTTTTTGACGCGCCAACCCAGCCGGTCGCGCTGCAGTTCGAGCCGACCATGCAATACGAACGCGATCTCGGGCTGGACTTTTGGCGCGCCTACGACGCGATCAAGGTCGACGCCTTCCTGATGCGGATCTACTCGCCCGAGGGCGTCGAACAGGTCAAGTTGCGCACGCCTATCGCGCCGCGCGCGCAGGCGATCGATCTGCGCCTGAAATATTCGCGGTGGATGCGCGAGTTCAGCCGACGTGGCGGCGAGCTGGTCATCGGCGAGGCCGAGATCGAGCTGCTCGAGCGGGCTGCCGCCAGCCATGACGCGGTGTTCGTTACGGCGGGCCGCAAAGCCTTCGCGGGACTGTTCGAGCGCGATGCCGAGAAATCCCGGCTCGAGCGGCCGCACCGCAACCTGGTGCTGCTGTACGCGAAGAACGTGGCTTTCGATCCCGAGGCGCCGGCGGCGCGGCACGTGAACGCGGCCAATATCATCGCCGGCGCTGGCGAGTGCCTGTTCTATCCCTTCATGCATCGCGATACCACGGCCGCGGCCGTGGTGCTGATCGAAGCGGTGCCCGGTGGACCGCTCGACATCTACGACCGTAACCTGTCGATCGCCGACAACTTCGATGCCTATCGCGCCTACCTGCGCCGGGCCTGCCCCGATATCCACGCGTCCCTGGCGGATGCGCAGGTGCTGGAGGACGAACTGCTGCAAGGTGCCATCGAGCCGGTGGTGCGCCGCCCGGCGGGACGGCTGCCGTCGGGCAAACTGGTCATGGCCCTGGGCGACGCCTTGATCGTGCACGATCCGGTGGGCGGCCAGGGCTTGAACGCGGCCGCGAAAGCGGCCGACCACGTCGCCCGCAGCATCGCCGCCGATCCGGCCGCCCGTTTCGATGCGCAATGGATCGACCGCGTTTTCGCCGAGTACTGGCTGGGCGCCGAAGGCTGCTATCGCATGACCAACGATTTCCTCACCGGGCTGCAACCGCACCAGCAAATGGCCGTCTACGCCGGCAGCGTGGTCCCCGAAATCGCCGCCGATCTGCTGAACCATTCGGGCCGGCTCGATCAGGTGTACGCCTGGTTCGGCGATCCGGACGCCACCTATGCGCACCTGGCCGGCCGAGGCTTTGCCGTGCCCCGGGCCGCCTAGGCCGGCCGTTACGCAGCCCTGGCCGGTGATACGCCGGGCAAGGGCTGTGCCCTGCAAGAAACGCCTATAAACGCGGTCGATAGCCAGCCATACAAATGTTCGATTGGCCGCTCCGGCGGATTTCGGCGACCATGCCCGCATGGATACTTTGACGAACGAAAGACAGTACCTGGCCGTACTCCTCACGGAGATTTCCACCGGATGCGAGCGGGCGTTTAATGAACTTTACAGGCGGACACGCTCTTGCCTTTACGGCGTGGCGTTCCGGCTGGTCCGGCAGCCGTTCAAGGCGGAGGAGGTGTTGCAGGAGGCGTACCTCAAGGTGTGGACCGGCGCGCGCGGCTTCAGGAGCGGGCTCGGCACGCCGATGACGTGGCTGATCACGATCGTGCGCAACCAGGCGATCAGCCGTTTGCGCAGCGAGCAATTGGAGCACAGCCTGAGCGAAGACCTTGGCCGACAGGAGGACTGGCAAGCGCGCGACGACCAGCAGCCTGACGGCGATCCCGTCGGCGGGGAGGCGTTGACGCAAGCCTTCTACGCGGAGAAACGCATGCGCCTATCGGCGCATACCGCCGGGCTCGAGCCGATGCAGCGACAGTGCCTCGCGCTGGCCTTCGAGCACGGGCTCTCGCATTCCGAATTGTCGCAGCATCTGGGCGCGCCGCTGGGAACGGTTAAATGCGCCATCCGGCGCGCCATCGCGCGGCTGCGCGCCTGTTACAAGGTGGCCTGACCCGCGAGGCTTCGCGTGGCGGCGATGATTTGTTCGCGCAGCCAGCGCAGGCCGGGGCATTCCTCGTTGTGCGGGTGCCAGGCCATGCAGAGCACGTACGGCGGCAGATCGAAAGGGAGCGCGGCCAGTTCGACGTCCGCGGCCCAGGCCCGGGCCAGGCTGTCGGGCACGGTGCATACCAGGTCGCTCGCCAGCAGCACGCTCGGCACGGAGGAGAAATCGCGCAGCGCCATGGCGACATGGCGTTTCTTGCTGAGGCGGTACAGGTGTTCGTCGATTACCCCGTGCAGGCTCGCCGACAGCGAGACATTGACATGCTCCAGCGCGCAATACGCGTCGAGCGTCAGCGGCGACACGCCACGCGGATGATGCCGGCGCTGGGCGAGGACCATCGCGGCGCTGCCCAGCGTCACGCTGGCGAGGTCCGGCGGCAGCAGGCAGGCTGGACCGACGTAAAGGTCGTACCGGGCTTTCTCCAGGTCGCCGGCCAGGCGGGAGAAATCCGGCTCCGCCGCCGTCACCTTCAAGCGGGGATTATTCAGCGTGGCAAATTGCTTGGCCAGCAGCGGCAGCACAAGGGCGGCGGCGGTGTTGCTGGCGGCGATGCTGAATTGTCGGGCGGCGGTGGCCGGGTCGAATTCGTCGCGCGGCAACTGCACAGCCGACGCCAGCGCGACCAACGCCGGCTGCAGGCGCCGGTGCAGGCGGTTGGCGAACGGGGAGGGGACCAAACCGCGTCCGTTCGCCATCGGCACCAACAAGGGATCGTTGAACAGCAGCCGCAGGCGCGCCAGCTGCGCCGACAAGGCTGGCTGGCTCACGTGCAGCTTCGCCGCCGCGCGCGTCACGCTCAGTTCCTGCAGCAGAACGTCCAGCGAGGCCAGCAGTTGGAGGTCGGCGCCACGCAATTGCAGTGGTTTGGGCGAGGAAGTAGGCATGGCGGCTCGGGACGTATCGATGTGGTGGCGTTATGGCGGGGCGGGAAAAACTATTTATGCAACATTGCTATTCTGTTACAAATTTGAGCATGTCGTGCGAGCGCACGTTTCAATGTGGCAACTTCTCCAGGGGGCGGTAGCCGTCCTCGATGCTTGTTTGGCTATCGCGGCGGCGTAAAAGGTCATTGGACACGGCGGTTCCAGCGCTATATCGTGCAAAGCCGATCATGGGATTTACGGAGCGCTTCCGGCGGCAAGGAAGGCGTCCGTGTTCCTGGCGGGTAAAACGATAAAAATACAATGGAGACAAACGTGACCAAATCCTTCTCGCTGTGGGGGGCCGTAGCTGTAGTGGCCTCATCCATGCTGTCCACCCACGCCGCCGCGCAGGCGCCAACCGCGCCGGTGACCTTCCTCAACGCCTCCGTCCACGATCCTTCCGTGATCAAAACGGACGGCACCTATTACGTCTTCGGCTCCCACCTGGCATCGGCCAAAAGCAAGGATTTGATGCGGTGGACCCCGATCACCGATTCCGTCAGCGCCACCAACAAGCTGTTCCTCAACGGTTCCAGCAACGTCTACACGGAACTGGCGGAGACCTTCAGCTGGGCGCAAACGAATACACTGTGGGCGCCGGACGTGATCCGCCTCGCCGACGGCAAGTTCTACATGTACTACAACGCCTGCAAGGGCGACTCCCCGCGCTCGGCGCTGGGTATCGCGGTCGCCGACAAGATCGAAGGCCCGTACGTGAACAAGGGCATCATCCTGAAGTCCGGCATGTGGGGCCAGGCCAGCTATGACGGCACCGTCTACGACGCCCTCAAGCATCCGAACACCGTCGATCCGAACGTGTTTTTCGATAACGGCGGCAGGCTGTGGATGATTTACGGCTCCTATTCGGGCGGCATCTTCATCATGCAGATGAACCCGGTCAACGGCATGCCGCTGCCGGGGCAGGGATACGGCAAGCGCTTGATGGGTGGCAATCACAGCCGGATCGAAGGCGCCTATGTGATGTTCAGCCCCGTCACGCAGTACTACTACATGTTCACGTCGTTCGGCGGCCTGGACGCGGCCGGCGGCTACAACATGCGCGTGGCCCGTGCCACTTCGCCGGACGGCCCGTACTACGACGCCCAGGGCGTGGACATGGCCAACGTCAAGTCCGATCCGTCCAAACCCCTGTTCGACGACGCGTCGATCGCGCCGTACGGCGTGAAGATCATGGGGAACTTCCTGTTCGAGCGCAAGCTGGGCGAGCCAGGCACCGGCATCGGCACCGGTTATGTCTCGGCGGGCCACAACTCGGCCTACTACGATGCGGCCACCGGCAAGCACTTCCTGATTTTCCACACCCGCTTCCCCGAGCGTGGCGAACAGCATCAAGTCCGCGTGCACCAGATGTTCATGAACGCCGATGGCTGGCCCGTCGTGGCGCCGTACCGCAACTCCAATGAGACCCTGGAATCGGTTCAGCGCGGATTCGTGTTCGGCGACTATATGTTCGTCAACCACGGCAAGGATATTTCGGCCACCGTCAAAAAATCCCGGTTCATCACACTCAACGCGAACGGCTCGATCAGCGGCGCGGTCACCGGCTCCTGGGCGCTGGTGGGCGCCAACCAGGCCGAGATCAATCTGCCCGGCTCGCCGCCATTCAAAGGGGTGTTCCTCAAGCAGTGGGACGAAACCTCGCAAAGCCATGTGATGACGTTCTCGGCGACCTCGCGCGACGGCGTCTCCGTCATGGGCAGCCGGCTGGCGCCGCGCAGCGACATGCAGGCGGTGAACGCCATCGCCGACCAACTCACGCTCGGCAACACCAACGCGGTCACCGGCGACATGACCTTGCCGACCAGCGGCGCGCGCGACGCCGTCATCACTTGGACGTCGTCGAATCCGCAAGTGTTGAGCAATACGGGGCAGGTCACCAGCCCGGCCAGCGATGTGACCGTCACCTTGACGGCCACCATCACCAAGGGGCAGGCGCGTGTGGTCAAGTCGTTCGTCGTCACGGTCCGCAAGCTGGGCGGCATGATCGCCCACTATACGTTCGACGGCAACCTGGGCGATGCGACCGGCGCGTTCGGCGCAGGCACTGTCATCGGCGCGAAGATCGATGTCGGCGGCGGCAGCCTGGGCTACGAGGCGGGCATGAAGGGCAGCGCCGCCGTGTTCAATGGCGCGAGCGGCGTGCGCCTGCCGAATGGCCTGATCTCCAGCAACACCTACACGGTGGCCATGTGGCTCAAGCCGGCCCAGCTGACCGCGTTCTCCACCACGTTCTTCGGCGCCCGCACCGGCGACTCGTGGATCAGCCTGCTGCCGCGGGGGCATGACGGCGTCGGTGGCGCGACCATGCTGTGGTCGGGAACCGCCTGGTACGATGCCGGCCTGGGCATGAACATCCCGGTCGGACAGTGGTCGCACGTGGCGTTCAGCGTCAAGAACGGTGCCGTCAACATCTACGTCAACGGCGCCAAGCGCTACAGCGGGGTGAACTTCCCCAACGTGTTCACCACCACCACCGGCGTGTTCGCGCTGGGCGTGAACTGGTGGGACGCGCCGTACAAGGGGTCGATGGACGACCTGCGCATCTACGGTTCGGCGTTGACGGACGGGGAGATTTCCAGCCTCGCGCGTTAAGTCCGGGATTTTTTTATGCGGATGCCGGCCCTCCCGGGCGCCTGATGGCCGGCTCAGCAATTATCATAGGCATGGCCGGCACCCGCCGGCCGCCTCTTTTTTAACGGACACCTTACCTACACATGACTATTTCCACCAGACCCGCCACGATTTTCCTGCTCAGCACCCTGGTCGGCCTCAGCGCCTGCGGCCAGATGCCGTCCCGCGACGCCTCCGATCCCGCCGCGCCAGCCGGCGTATCGTTGTCGCGCATGCCTTTCGGCACGCTGTCCAATGGCGCCAAGGTCGAAGCCATCGTCCTGAAAAACGCCGGCGGGCTGTCGGCCACCTTGATCTCCTATGGCGCCACCGTGCAGAGCCTGCGCTTCCCGGACAAACAGGGCAACGCCGCCGACCTGGCGGTGGGTTACGACACCCTGGCCGGCTACGAGACGACCCCGGGTTTCACCAACGTGACGGTGGGCCGCTACGCCAACCGCATCGCCAACGGCACGTTCGCCATCGACGGCAAGAAGTTCGCGCTGTCGGTCAACGAGGCGCCCAACACGCTGCACGGCGGCGCGATCGGCTGGGACAAGCGCAACTGGGTGGTCAAGAGTGTCGAGCAGACGGCCGACAAGGCGTCGGTGACGTTCACCTTGACGTCGCCCGATGGCGACCAAGGCTTCCCGGGCACCGTCGTGGCCGACGTGACGTACGAGCTCAATAACAAGAACGACCTGACCATCCGTTACGGCGCCAAGACGGACAAGCCGACGGTGGTCAACCTGACTTGGCACAGCATGCTCAACCTGTCGGGCATCCCGGCCACGCGCCTGGCCACCGATGCCGAGGTGACCATCGAATCGGACGCCATCCTGCCGGTCAACCAGACCTTGATTCCGACCGGCCAGCCGCTGCCGGTGGCCGGCACGCCGTTCGACTTCCGCACCCCGGGCGTGGTTACCGAGCGCGTGCGCATGCAGCACCCGCAACTGGCGCTGGCCAACGGCGGCATCGATCACAACTACCTGATTCGCGGCGGCAAGACGGCGCAACCGAAACCGGCGGTCAAGATCGAAGACCGCCAGTCCGGACGCGGCCTGACGATCGCCACCACCGAGCCTGGCATGCAAGTTTATACGGGCAATTTCCTCAAGGGCGAGGTGACCGGCAAGGGCGGGCAGAAGTTGACCAAGTACCAGTCCATCAGCTTCGAGGCGCAGGGCTATCCGGACAGCCCGAACCAGTCGGCCTTCCCGACCACGCGCGTGGACCCGGGCCGCGACTATTCGCAGACCACGGTGCTGCATTTCTATACGCTCGATAAGTAATCCGGAAATCCCGCGCTGCCGCGATTTCGCGGCACGCGTCCGCGATGCTATATTCAGGTTTTCTGAATAATGGGGGCGGTATGGACAGGTTGCGGGCGATGGAAGTGTTCGTCGAGGTGGTGCGCAAGAACGGCTTCGCGCGGGCGGCCGACGCGCTCGATACATCGCCGGCCAATGTCACGCGCATCATCGCCGATCTGGAAAGCCACCTCGGCACCCGGCTGCTGAACCGCAGTTCGCGCAAGATGTCGCTGACCGAAAGCGGCGACGCGCTCTACGAGCGGGCCAAGACCATCGTCGAGGATATGGCCGAGGTTGAGGCGATCGCGTCGTCGACGTCGATGACGCCGCGCGGCCTGCTGCGGTTGAATGCTCCGCTCAGTTTTGGCGTGCTGCAACTGGCGCCGCTGTGGGCCAAGTTCATGGACCTGCACCCGGGCGTCGAGCTGGAAGTGGCGTTGAGCGACCGGGTGGTCGATATCGTCGAGGAGGGCTACGACATGGCGATCCGCATCTCGCGCTCCGGCTCGGCGTCGCACGCCGCGCGCAAGCTGGCCACGTCGCAAAATATCTGCTGCGCCGCGCCGGCCTACCTCGAAAAACACGGCGTGCCCAAGGTGCCGCAAGACCTCGCCGCGCACCGCTGCATCGGCTACCGCTACGCGGCCACCGCCGACGAGTGGCACTTCAGCAATCAACTGGGACAAGCGGACGTCGTCAAGGTCAGCTGCCCCATGCATACCAATAATGGCGACACGGCGCGGGCCGTGGCCGTCGCCGGCGGCGGCGTCATCTGGCAGCCGACCTTTTTGGTCGGTGCCGACCTGAAGGCGGGGCGTTTGGTGCGCGTGTTGCCGGACTATCATTTGCCCGACATCGACGTGCTTGCGGTGTATCCAAGCCGGCGCCATCTGAGCGCCAAGGTGCGCGTGATGATCGACTTCCTGGCGGATGAGTTTGCCGGAATTCCGCCGTGGGATCGTTAGTAGTCTCGGGCTTTCCTATAACAATCAATGACTTGCGAAAATTTGGCTCAGTCTTTATTTTTCAGATTGTATAAAATATCCAAAAGGATTATCATCCACCGGTGGGTGATGACGGAAGTTGTGCATCGCCTTTTCCTAAATCACCTGACGACTTTATGAAGGAAGCACCATGAGCGACAACATCTTCACCGGCACCATTCCGGCCCTGATGACCCCATGCACCCCCGAGCGCACCCCCGACTTCGACGCGTTGGTGAAGAAGGGCCGCGAGCTGGTCGACCTCGGCATGAGCGCGGTCGTGTATTGCGGCTCGATGGGCGATTGGCCGCTGCTGACCGAGGCGCAGCGCCAGGAAGGTGTGGCGCGCCTGGTCGCCGCCGGCGTGCCGACCATCGTCGGCACCGGCGCGGTCAATTCCAAGGAGGCGGTGTCGCACGCCGCGCACGCCGCCAAGGTTGGCGCGAGCGGCCTGATGGTGATTCCACGCGTGCTGTCGCGCGGCGCCTCGCCGGCCGCGCAGAAGGCGCACTTCGAGGCGGTCCTGTCGGCCGCGCCGAAGCTGCCGAGCGTGATCTACAACAGCCCGTATTACGGCTTCGCCACGCGCGCCGACCTGTTCTTCGAACTGCGCGCCAAGCATCCCAACCTGATCGGCTTCAAGGAGTTCGGCGGCGCGGTCGATCTGCGCTACGCGGCCGAGCACATCACCAGCCAGGACGAGAACGTCACGCTGATGGCCGGCGTCGACACCCAGGTGTTCCACGGCTTCGTCAACTGCGGCGCCACCGGCGCTATCACCGGCATCGGCAACGCGCTGCCACGCGAAGTGCTGCAACTGGTCGCGCTGTGCCGCAAGGCCGCCGAGGGCGACGTCACCGCCCGCCGCCAGGCGCGCGAGCTGGAATCGGCGCTGGCCGTGCTGTCGTCGTTCGACGAGGGCACCGATCTGGTGCTGTTCTACAAGTATCTGATGGTGCTCAACGGCGACAAGGAATACACCTTGCACTTCAACGAGACCGATGTGCTCAGCGACAGCCAGCGCCGCTACGCCGAGATCCAGTACGGCCTGTTCCGCACCTGGTACGCCGGCTGGTCGAAAGAGGTCGCCGCCTGAGGTTTTCGAAAGGCGCGCCGCTTATTTTCCGGCGGGGGCGGCAATATAATTTATACTGCCGCCTGCAAAGTTCGGGCGCCTGCCCGGACATCCGACAGAAAGTCCCGCCATGAGTTCCACCGTTACCGCCCCCAAGGCCGCAGCCCCGCGCTTCGCGGTGACCACCGTCGCCGAGCAGGCGGCGGACGCGTTGCGCCGCAAGATCATGGCCGGCGACCTGCCGGAAGGATTCCAGCTGCGCCAGGACGCGCTGGCGGCCGAATTCGGCATCAGCCGGATTCCGGTGCGCGAGGCGCTGGTGCAGCTCGAAGGCGAGGGCCTGGTCAGGATCGTGCCGCACAAGGGCGCGGTGGTGTCCGAGCTGTCGATCGCCGAGATCAGCGAGCTGTTCATGTTGCGCGGTTTGCTCGAACCGCTATTGCTGAAAAAGTCCGCGCCCAAGCTCACCGCTGCCGACTTCGCGGAAATCGACGCCATCCTGGCCGAGTACAAACAAGAATTACACGCGCAACATCCGACCCGCTGGGGCGAACTGAACACGCGGTTGCACGACTTGCTGATGTCGCGCGCGGAGCAGCCGCGCACCATGGCCATCGTCGCGGGCCTGTTGCTGCAGACCGACCGCTACACGCGCCTGCAATTGTCCCTGAGCGTCGAGAGCTGCCGGCGCGCCGAGGAAGAGCACGCCGAACTTGTGCGCTTGTGCAAGGTCGGCGAGGTGAGGGCGGCGGCCAGCCTGCTGAAGCGGCATATCGAACACGCCGCGGCCGAACTTGAACGCTTCATCGTGTCGCGGCGGCGTTGAAGGGCATCGATCTCATTCTGTCTCAATCCAGACGTCACCGCATTGGCTGAAAATCCGGCATAGGCTGTGCGGAAACTCATACATGCCCTCCGGTTGTCACTTGACGACCGGAGGGCATGTCCAATTGATCGAGGTTGCCCCGGATTTGGTTGGATTGACCGACGTGGCTGAGTTGGTGGGTGTCTCGCGGCAAAACATGCGCAAGCTGATGTTGACTTACCCGGGCAGTTTTCCGGCGCCGGTACATGAAGGCAGCGCTTCGATCTGGCATCTGGCGGACGTGTTGGCTTGGCTACGGGCCAAAGGCGGTTACTCGCTGACGCAAGATGTGCTTGACGTCGCAAACGTCGCGCTGCAGGTCAACGTGGCGAAGGAAGGGAAACGGTTGGTGCATTCAGGTTTCGTGGAACTGAAAGCGTTTGACTGAATAAACTCTGGGCGTGTTCTCTAGCGCCGGTTTGCTTCCCGGTGCGGCCCGTTCCCTGGCATTCGATACCGATGCGAAATTCATTCCGATGTGGCATGATCGCCAAACCATCACTTGGCAAGGGCGCGCATGACCATCTCCCACCTCATCTCCGACTGTGACGGCGTGCTGATCGACAGCGAAGCCATTGCCCTGCAGGCATTGGCCGACTTTTTGGCGCCGCTCGCCGGCGACCGCGGGCGCGTGTTGCCGCTGATCCGTCCACGGCTCGGACTGAAACTCGAAGCGCTGGTGCTGGGCGTGTGCGCGGAGCTGGGCCTGGCGGCGCCGAGCGCCGCCGACCTGGCCGTCATGCGCGGTGTGGTCGAGGCCGAATGCGACCGCATGGCCGAGCCGGTGCCCGGCGTCGAAGCCGCGCTGCGCGCCATCGCGCTGCCCAAGGCCGTCGCCAGCAACAGCCGCCTGGTGCGCGTGCAGGGGCTGCTCGAACGCACCGGGTTGATCGCCTTGTTCGACGGCGGGCTTTATACAGCCGACATCGCCGGCCGGCCGAAACCCGATCCGGCCGTCTACCTGATGGCCGCCGCCGCCATGGGCGCGCGCGCCGCCGACTGCGTCGTCGTCGAGGACAGCATCACCGGCGTGCACGCGGCCGTGGCGGCCGGCACCGTCGTGCTGGGCTTCACCGGCGGCCCGCACAGCCCGCCGGACCAGGCCGAACGGCTGCGCGAGGCCGGCGCCCGGCTGGTGTTCGGCTCGATGGCCGAGCTGCCTGGGTTGGTGGGGCAACTGTCGCGGGACTGACTTCACAAGGGGACAACGTATGGGTTTGCAAGAATGGACGCCGGTCGACCATGGGAATTGTGCCAAGGTCGAGGGGCCCTTTTACCATGGAACTAAAACCCGGCTCGGGATAGGCGATTTGCTGGTTCCCGGCTTTCAATCCAATTTCGAGGAAGGGCGCGTTTCCAACAACGTCTATTTCTCAGCAGGCCTCGATGCGGCCATGTGGGGTGCGGAACTGGCCACCGCGCTCGCCGGCGAGGCGGGGCCGGGATATATTTACATCGTCGAGCCAACAGGCGTCTTCGAAGACGATCCCAATTTGACGAACAAGCGCTTCCCTGGCAACCCGACGCGTTCCTATCGCACGCGCCAACCCTTGAGGATCGTCGGCGAAGTCATGGACTGGACCGGGCACCCGCCGGAGACGGTGCAAGAAATGCTCAATAATCTGGCGGCGCTAAGGGGCAGCGGCCGTGCGGCGATAGAGGATTAGCAATGCATTCCTTTGTGCGGTAGCGAACAGCGCGACGGCCGATAGACTCCTATCATTGCCAACCGACATGTCGAGTTCCACGCTTTACGCTTGGAAACTACATGTAACAGGCATAGGAGTCGTTCTTAGCATGCGTTTTATTCCCACCTTCCTGATCTGGCTGATGCTCGCGCTGGCCGCGCCCCTCGCCGTCGCGGTACCTCCTGCCAAGCCCGCCGCCGAGGCGCCGGCCGTTCCAGCGGACGTACTCGGCCGCGAGACCCCGCGCTCGATGGTTGCCGGACTGATCGGCGCCCTGGCCGAACTCGATTACGACCGCGCCGCCCAATTCTTCGATCTGCCGGCGCCGACCAGCAACCGGCAGCAGCGCACCGCCGCCAGCCAGGCGCGCGCGTTCCACGCGCTGCTCGACGACAGCGGCTCGCTCAAGCCGTTCGCAGCCTTGTCCAACGTCGATACGGGCAGGCTGGACGACGATCTGCCGGCCGACGAGGAAAACATTGGTGAAGTCACGTTGCAGGGCAAGGAAGTGCCCATTCTGCTCACACGCGGACAGGACGGCGACCGCCAGGTGTGGCGCATCTCAAAAGAGACGCTGGCGCTGATGTCGACGGCAGCCAAGCTGGCGCCGGTAGCCCAGGCGCCGCCGAAAAACGAATGGTTTGTCGCCGGCGCGCCGCTCAAGGACTGGGGCGTGCTGCTTGGGCTGGGCGTGGTGGTCTTCGGTGGCCTGTGGCTGGTTTCCGTCATCTGCGTGACCGTGATCCGCCGGCTGGTCGCCGATCCGGCCGCCAGCAGCGGCTACCGCTTCGCCGAGGCGGCGCTGCCGCCACTGAGCCTGCTGATCGCCGTCGCCGTCTTCTACAACTGGGCCGACGCGCTGCCCGTGTCCATCGTCGCGCGCCAGAATTTGCTGCGCTACACCGGCGTCATCACCGCCATCGCGGTGGTGTGGTTCGGCCTGCGATTGGTCGACGGCATCGCCGACCTGGCCGTCGCGCGCATGCAGCGCCAGCAGCGCCGCCAGATCGTCTCCGTCATCATTCTGGTGCGGCGCACGGTCAAATTCCTGCTGCTTGCGTTCGCCGGCATCGGCATCCTGGGCACCTTCGGCATCGATGTCACCACCGGGATCGCGGCGCTGGGTATCGGCGGTATCGCGCTGGCGTTGGGCGCGCAGAAGACGGTGGAGAATCTGGTCGGCAGCGTCACCATCATCGCCGACCGCCCGTTGCAGGTGGGTGACTTCGTCAAGGTCGGCGACGTGGTCGGCACGGTGGAGGACGTCGGCATACGCTCGTCCCGCATCCGCACCGGTGAGCGCACCGTGGTGACCGTTCCCAATGGCGACTTGTCGGCGCGCCAGATCGAGAACTACGCCGAGCGCGACCGCTTCCTGTTCAATCCGGTGATCGCCATTTCCTACGGCACCACGTCGGCCAAGCTGCGCGAGGCCATCACCATCGTCCAGCAGGTGCTGGCTACGCACGACAAGATGGCGGAGGGCGCCCGCGCCCGGCTGGGCAATATCACCGACCGCGCCTTCAATATCGAGGTGTTCTCGTATATCGACGTGCCGGACTTCGATACACAGGTGGTGATCCGGGAAGAGCTGCTGCTGACGATATACGAAAGGCTGGAAGCGGCCGGCATCGGCCTCGCGTTCCCGACCCAGACCGTTTTTTATGCGCCGCAGCGCGCGGCGGCGGCGGAAATGCCCACACCGGTGGGTATCGGCGTCACAGCCTCACGCAACAGCTTCGCCAAATCGGTGATGTGAGGCGTCGCATCGTCTCCCGATGTAATCGTCCTGTTTGCTGCCTCCTTGATCGGAGGCATTTTTTTCGCCATCGCCCGTCTTAAACCAGCACTTGGGCTACCATGAAGACACACGCTTTGACGATGCCCCAGATGACGCCGGAAACCAAAACGGCGGAAGCGGTGGCCGCGACCACCCCGGTCGTGATCGCAAAGCCATCGCGTTCAAGCAGGCCCAGCGCAAGCAGACTGATGGAAAGGGCGGGCAACATGTTCCCAAGCGGGATGGGCAGCACCAGCACCAGCGCCAGCAACAGGCACACCAGGCCGATCACGTATTCGCACGGCGGCAGCGCCAGTACGCTGATGCGTGGACGAAGCAGCTTTTCCGCTCGTTCCAGCCACGGAATCACGCGCCGCATCATCCCATGGAAGTCCGCGCGCGCCATGGAGCGCCGGCTGATGATCCCCGGCAGCCACGGCCGCATGCCGAATGTCAGCTGGGCGGCGAGAAACACCAGGGGTGCGCCTAATATGGCCGACGTTCCAGGCGGCACTGGCAGGATATTGGGAAAAGCGAAAATGAACAGCAAGGCGCCGGTGGCGCGGTCGCCCAGGGCGTGCAGGAGGTCGCCCACGGCGATCCGGTCCCGCGACGTATCGTCGGCCAGTTCGCGCAATAGTTGGGAAAGTGCGGGGCCGTCGCCTGCGCAACTCATTTGATAGGCTTCATTAGTCAGGGGAAAGGTAGAGTAAGCTCACACGATTATGACCCGGGAACCTTAAGACCCTGTTAATGACATGGAAAAGACGATGGTTGTGACAAATTCCAACAGCGGCCACAGGGCGGGATGACCCATGCGAGTCCTTTTGACTTGCCGATTTCGTTATAAATTCTTCCGATTTTTTATTACTTTCCCGGCATTGTCGATGCTACCATTCTCGCCAGACTAGCGAATGGCGAACGGCGATGAGCACGAGGATGATCAGGATGGGCATGGTGGTGGCCACCGGCGATACCGCAAAGGAAAAGCACCAAAATTTCCTGACCGGTGACGGCGCCGCGCCGACCTCCGATTGCACAGACTTTTTCTACCGTCACGGCATCTCCACCCCCAGCGTCCTGTTCGACGATTTGCAGGATACTTATTATTTCGCCAAGAACCGTGCCGGCCAGTTCGTCTGGGGCAACCGGCTGCTGCAGGAGCAGCATTCCCTTTCCAGCGTAAAAGACATCATCGGCAAGTCCGATCATGATTTCTTCCGCCGCGACATCGCCGACCGCATCCGTGCCGACGATTTGCAGGTGATGGAAAGCGGCGCCGCCGTCAAAAACAAGCTGGAAGTCATCGACGGCAACAACGGCGCGCTGACCTGGCTGTTCACCACCAAGGCGCCGGTGCGCGACCGCCACGGCGAGATCGTCGGCGTCGAGGGCTTCAGCCGCGACGCCCAGCGCTCGCAGGAGGCCATCGCGCCGTTCCACGTGTTCAAAAGCTGCATCGAATACCTGCAGGCTCACCTGACCGAGGACATCGGCATCGAGCATCTGGCCAGCCTGTCGTGCATGTCGCTGTCCACCTTCGAGCGCAAGTTCAAGCAGCATTTTTCGCTGACGCCCAAGCAGTACATCCTGCGCATGAAGATCCACGAGGCTTGCCGCCTGTTGCCGGGCGCGCAGAGCATCGCCCGCGTGGCCGTGGAGACCGGCTTCGGCGGGCAGAGTTACTTCACCAAGATTTTCCGTAGTGTGGTCGGCATCACCCCCAAACAGTATCAGCTGTCCTTGCTGGCCTCCGGGCGGGCGGGAACGGTCCGAAGGAGTAATTGAACCAAAGAAGTATTGGAGGAGACATGTTGCAAGCAGAACGAGAGATAGACGGACGCAGATCCGCTCTCATCAAACTAGCCGGGCTGTGTGGCCTGGCATTGTCCGGCGACGCCCTGGCGGCGCTGGCGGCCTCCGGCAAGGCGCCGGCCGCGCCCGAGTTGTTGTCGGCCGACGCGCTGGCGCTGACGGCCGTGCTGGCCGAGCACATCATTCCCGCGACCGACACGCCCGGCGCGCTGGCCGTCGGCGCGCACCGCACCATCGACCATATGTTGATGGTGTGCGCGACAGCGTCGGAGCAGCAAAGCTTTATCGCCGGCCTGGAGCGGGTGGACGCGATGGCGCTGGCCGCCGACGGCAAGCGCTTCCGCGCGCTGCCGGCCAAGCGCCGCATCGCGCTGCTGCACGCCCTCGATGGCGGCAGCGCGCCGTTCACCGCCGAGGACCAGCGGTTTTTCCGAAAGATGAAGTCCTATACGCTGTTCGCCTACTACACCTCGGAGGCCGGTTCGACGCTCGAGCTGGCGTATCTGCCGGTGCCCGGAGGCTTCAAGGGCAACTTCCCCGTTCGTAAAAACACCAGGACCTGGGCGATCTGACATGAGCCAAACTTCATCGTTCTACATCAAGCAAAGCGCCGAACAATTCGACGTCATCGTGGTCGGCTCCGGTATCACCGGCGGCTGGGCCGCCAAGGAAATGTGCGAGCGCGGCCTGCGCACCCTTATGGTCGAGCGCGGCCGCCCGGTCGAGCACCGCAGCGACTACATCGGCGAGGGCGTCGACGAGTGGAAGCTGCCCAATCGCGGCCTGGTCGAGGAAAAGCTGGCGGCGGACCAGTTCGCCGAGCAGCGCAAATGCTACGCCTTCGACGACCACACCAAGCACTTCTTCAACAACGACCGTGACATGCCTTACAGCACGCCGGAGGGCAAGCCTTTCAGCTGGATACGCGGCAACCAGCTGGGCGGCAAATCGTTGCTGTGGGCGCGCCAGTCCTACCGTTGGAGCGACCTCGACTTCGAGGCCAACGCCAAGGATGGCCACGGTGTCGATTGGCCGATCCGCTATGCCGACCTGGAATCCTGGTACACCCACGTCGAGCGCCACGTCGGCATCAGCGGCGCGCGCGAAAGCCTGGATGTCTTGCCGGATAGCGAATTCCTGCCGGCGTTCGAATTCAACACGGTCGAGGCGGCGCTGAAGAAGAAGTTCGACGCCAGCTTCGCCCCGGCCCGCATGATCATGGGCCGCTGCGCGCACCTGACCAAACCCAGCGAGAAACATCTGGAAATGGGGCGCGGCAGCTGCATGGCGCGCAGCATGTGCAACCGTGGCTGCTCCTTCGGCGCGTATTTCTCGACGCAAAGCTCGACCTTGCCGGCCGCCGCCGCGACCGGGCGTTTGAGCGTGGCCACCAACGCCATCGTCCACAGCGTGCTGTACGACGCCAAGACCAACCGCGCCACCGGCGTGCGGGTGATCGATGCCGACACCATGGAAACCCGCGAGTTCTACGCCAAGGTGGTATTCCTGTGCGCCTCGACCCTGGGCAGCACGCAGGTCTTGCTGAACTCGACCTCCGAGGCGTTTCCCACCGGCTTGGGCAACTCGTCCGGCGTATTGGGCCACTATCTGATGGACCATCTGTTCGGCGCCGGCGCCTCCGGCCGCGTCGAGGGCTACGAGAACGATTATTACTCCGGCCGCCGTCCGACCGCGCCTTACATTCCGCGCTTCCGCAATGTGCGCGAGCAGCATCCCGGCTTCCTGCGCGGCTATGCGCTGGCGGGCGGCGCCGCGCGCGAAGGCTGGGCGGAACAGGGCCGCAAGCCGGGCTTCGGCAAGGACTACAAGGCCATGATACGCAAGCCCGGCCCATGGCATTTCGGCCTGTACGGCCAGGGCGAGATGCTGCCGCGCTATGAAAACATGGTCAGCCTGCATCCGACCAAAAAGGACAAATGGGGCATGCCGCAGCTGCACATCGACTGCACCTATTCGGCCAACGACGACAAGATGCGCGAAGACATGGCCGACACCGCCGCCAACATCCTCGAATCGCTGGGCGTCAAGGACATCCATAAGTCGATCAAGACCCCCGAGCAGTGGGCGCCGGGCTTGTCGATCCACGAGATGGGCACGGCACGCATGGGGCGCGATCCGAAGACCTCGATGCTCAACGGTTACAACCAGGCGCACGATGTACCCAATCTGTTTGTGACCGACGGCGCCAGCATGAGCTCCAGCGCCTGGCAAAACCCGTCGCTGACTTTCATGGCGCTCACCGTGCGCGCCTGCGCCTATGCGGCCGAACAACTCAAACTTGGCAAACTCTAAGGAAAAATAATGAAAACATACCAACGCAAGGCCCTGGCATTATCCCTGACGCTCTGCTTCACCCTGGGCGCCGCGTCCGCGCAGGCCGCCACCAGCCCGCTGCTGGGCGTGCAGCTGTGGTCGGTCAAGGACGAGGTCAAGCAGGACTTCGAGGGCACCCTGGACAAGCTGTCCAAGCTGGGCTTCCAGGGTGTCGAGTTCGCCGGCGAGTTCGGCAAGTACAAGGCCGATCCGGCCGGTCTGAAAGCCTTTTTGAGGAAGAAGGGACTGCAATGCGCCGGCGCCCACATGCGTGTCGACCAGCTCAACGCGGCCAACTTCAAGGCCACCACCGACTTCTACAAGCAGCTCGGTTGCGACCATCTGATCATTTCGATGGACGACCGGGCCGCCAGCAAGGAAGGTTCGACCGAACTGGCCAAGGAACTGAGCGCCTTGTCGGTCAAGCTGGACGCGCAGGGCATGAAGCTGGGCTATCACAACCATGAAGCGGAAATGCTAGGCGATAAGGGCCAGACCAACTGGGACCTGCTGGCCAAGAACACGCCCAAGAACTTCATCCTGCAGCAGGACGTGGGCTGGACCACCTATGCCGGCAAGGACCCGATCGACTTCGTGAAAGAGTATCCGGGCCGCACCGTGACCACGCATTACAAGGCCAAGTTCGTCAAGGGCACCGAGGGCGTCAGCATCATCGGCCAGGACAAGACCGACTGGGCCGGCCTGACCAAGGCGGTGCGCAGCGTCGGCGGCACCAAATGGATCATCGTCGAGCAGGAGGAGTATCCGAACGGCATGGGCCAGCTGGAATCGGTGGCGGCGTCGATGCGCGGCCTGCAAGCGGTGTTGGCCAAGCTGCCGGCGCGCTAACCAGGGAACTACATGAGCTTGTCAGTACATTTTCAACACATCGTCAAGGAGTTCGGCCCCGTGCGCGTGCTGCACGGAGTCGACTTCGCGCTCGAGCCTGGCCGCGTCTACGGCCTGCTGGGCGAGAACGGCGCCGGCAAGTCGACCCTGATGAAGATCCTGGCCGGCTACGAGCGGCCGACCGGCGGCCAGCTGCTGATAGACGGCATGGCGCGCGACTTCGCCGACGCGCGCCAGGCGGAGGCGCTGGGCATCGCGCTGATCCACCAGGAATTCAATCTGGCCGAGCATTTGACGATCACGCAAAACATCTTCCTCGGCCATGAGAAAACCAGCGGCTGGCTGCTGGACACCAAGGCCATGCGCGCCGGCGCCGCCGCCTGCCTGGAGCAGGTGGGGCTCAACGTCAGTCCGGACACCAAGGTGGCCGACCTGATCGTCGCCGAAAAACAACTGGTGGAAATCGCCAAGGCGCTTAGCCGCAAGGCCCGCCTGCTGATCATGGACGAGCCCACGGCCAGCCTGTCGTCCGGCGAAACGCGCAAGCTGTTCGAGCTGATGGCGCGGCTCAAGTCCGAGGGCGTGACCATCGTCTACATCTCGCACAAGCTCGACGAGATGGAGGCCAACACCGATGAGGTGGTCGTGATGCGCGACGGCCGCTTCGTCACCCGCGCGGTGACCGCCGACATCGACCGCCACCAGATGGCCAACCTGATGGTGGGGCGCGACGTGTCGGACATGTTCGTGGCCAAGCAATTGCCGGCGCCGGACGCCAGGCCACTGCTCAAGGTCGAGGGCCTGAGCGTGCCGGGCTGGGTGCGCGACCTGAGCTTCGAGGTGCGCGCAGGGGAAATCCTCGGCTTCGGCGGCCTGGTCGGCGCCGGCCGCACCGAGGCTTTCGAAGCCCTGCTGGGCCTGCGCCCGCGCTCGTCGGCGCGGATCGAAATCGATGGTGCGCCGGTCGACATACGCAATCCACGCCAGGCCATGCTGCACGGCCTAACCTACCTGAGCGAGGATCGCAAGGGCAAGGGCCTGCACGTGGAACTGGGCCTGCGCGAAAACCTCACGATGATGACCTTGGAACGCGACTCCAAGCCGTGGCTGGACCTGAAGGGCGGCCGCGCGGCGCTGGACAAGGCGATCGCCGATTTCGGCATCCGCCTGCGCGACATCGACTGCAAGGCCGGCTCCCTGTCCGGCGGCAACCAGCAAAAGCTGGCGCTGGCCAAATACCTCCACAGCGATCCGCGCGTGGTGGTGCTCGACGAGCCGACCCGTGGCGTCGATGTCGGCGCCAAGCGCGATATTTACCAACTGATCCACCGCCTGGCGGCCGAGGGCAGGGCCGTCATCGTCATCTCGTCCGAGCTGATCGAACTGATCGGCCTGTGCCACCGCGTGGCGATCCTGCACGGCGGCAAGCTGCAAGCGATGCTGGACCACGACCATCTCACCGAAGAAGAATTGATCTCCCATGCAACCGACACCCACCACTAAAGTTCCATTCGCGCTGCCGGGACTGTCGCGCTTCCGGGGCTATGGCCCCGTCATCGCGCTGGTTCTGCTATGTATCGCGGGCGGCCTGTTGAATCCCGATTTCGCCACCGTCGAAAACCTGATGAACGTGCTGACCCGCACCGCCTTTATCGGCATCATCGCGGTCGGCATGACTTTCGTCATCGTCTCCGGCGGCATCGACCTGTCGGTCGGATCGATGGCCGCGCTGATCGCCGGCGCCATGATCATGCTGATGAACGCCGCCGCCGGTTCGGCGCAACCGCTCGACCCCGTTGCAACCGTGATGCTGGGCTGTGCGCTGGCGCTGCTGATGGGCGGGGTGCTGGGCGGAGCCCACGGCCTGCTGGTCACGCGCGGCCGCATCGAACCGTTCATCGCCACCTTGGGCACCCTGGGTATCTTCCGCGCCACCTTGACTTATCTGTCCGATGGCGGCGCGCTGACCCTCGACAGCACCGTCTCCGACGTCTACAGCCCGGTCTACTATCAAAGCGTGCTGGGCGTGCCGATTCCGGTGCTGGTGTTCCTGCTGGTGGCCGTCGGCGGCGCGGTGATCCTGAACCGCACCGCCTTCGGCCAGCATGTACAGGCCATCGGCTCGAACGAGCAGGTCGCCAGCTACGCCGCCATCCGCGTCGACAAGATCAAGGTGCTGACGTATTTGCTGCTGGGCGTGTGCGTGGCCATCGCCACCATCCTGTACGTGCCGCGCCTGGGCTCGGCCACCCCAACCACCGGGATTCTGTGGGAGCTGGAGGCGATCGCCGCCGTCGTCGTCGGCGGCACCTCGCTCAAGGGCGGATCGGGACGCATCATGGGCACCGTCATCGGCGCCATCCTGTTGTCGGTGATCGGCAATATCGTCAACCTGACCAGCATCATCAGCGTCCACCTGAACGCTGCCGTGCAAGGGGTGGTGATCATCACCGTCGCCTATATGCAGCGTGGCCGTCGTTAATTTTAAGAAGAGGAACACAATGATCACAATGAAACGCATCGTTAGCGCCTGCCTGTTGGCAGTTGCCGCAGGGTCGGCCATCTCCGCTGAAAAAGTCACGCTCGGCGTGGCGATCCCGACCGCGACCCACGGCTTCACCGGCGGCATCGTCTGGTGGGCCAACCAGGCCAAGAAGGAGCTGGAGGCGGCCAATCCGACGCTCAAGGTCATCATCAAGACGGCCGCCAGCACGCCGGACCAGGCCAATCAGCTGCAGGACATGCTGGTGGTGAACAAGATCAACGCGCTGGTGATCTTCCCGCTGGAATCGGCCTCGCTGACCCAGCCGGTGATGCAGCTGAAAAACAAGGGTGTCTACGTCACCGTGGTCGATCGTGGCTTGACCAATCCGGCTGCGCAGAACGCCTACGTGGCGGGCGACAACACCGCCTTCGGCAAGTTGCCGGCCGAATACCTGGCCAAGAAGCTGGGCGGCAAGGGCAATATCGTCATACTGCGCGGCATGCCCAGCACCCTGGACAACGAGCGGGTCGACGCCTTCAACGCAGCGTTGAAGGCCAATCCAGGCATCAAGGTGCTCGACACCAAATACGGCAACTGGAACCGCGACGACGCCTTCAAGGTCATGCAGGATTACCTGACCCGCTTCAAGCAGATCGACGCGGTCTGGGCGGCCGATGACGACATGGCCATCGGCGTGGTCAAGGCCATCGAGCAAGCCAAGCGCACCGATATCAAGGAGGTGTTCGGCGGCGCCGGCGCCAAGACCGCGGTCAAGAAAATCATCGATGGCGACAAGCTGATCCAGGCCAACGTCTCGTATTCGCCCAAGTTCATCTACGACGCCATCAAGATGACCGCCACCGCCCGCCTCAAAGGCGAAGCCTTGCCGGCCAAGACCGTCATTCCATCGGTACTGATCACGCGTGAGAACGCCAAGCAGTTCTATTTCGCCGATTCGCCGTATTAATCCAACACCGCGAAATCAAGCGGCCAACGGAACCACGTAGGGCGGATTAGCGCAGCGTAATCGGCCATGGTTGAGCCGCCGACGGCACATGCATGGCCGATTACGGCGTTCCGCCTAATCCGCCCTACGAGAATCGACTTAGCCTTAACTTAGCGGCATAACGCAGGAGCTCAGTATGAAAACAATTAAGGGACCGGCCATCTTCCTGGCGCAGTTCATGGGCGATGACGTCCCGTTCGACAGCCTCGAGAATCTGGCAGGCTGGGCCTCGGGCCTGGGCTACAAAGCCATCCAGCTGCCGTGCGATCCGCGCCTGTTCGACCTGGAGCAGGCCGCCGACAGCCAGGCTTATTGCGACGACATCGTCGCGCTGCTGGCCTCGCACGGCTTGCAGATCTCGGAACTGTCGACCCATTTGCAGGGCCAACTGGTCGCCGTGCATCCAGCCTACGACGCGCTGTTCGACGGTTTCGCGCCTGCGCACGTGCGCGGCAATCCGGTGGCGCGCCAGGCCTGGGCCGTCGACCAGTTGCTGCGCGCCGCGCGCGCGTCCAAGCGCTTGGGACTGGCGGCCCATGTCAGCTTCTCCGGCGCGCTGGCCTGGCCCTACCTGTATCCGTGGCCGCAGCGACCGGCCGGACTGGTCGAGGAGGCGTTCGCCGAGCTGGGCCGCCGCTGGCTGCCGATCCTCGACGCCTTCGAGGATGCCGGCGTCGACATCTGTTATGAACTGCATCCCGGCGAGGACCTGCACGACGGCGTGACCTTCGAGCGCTTCCTGGACGCGGTGGGCGGCCACAAGCGCGCCAACATCCTGTACGACCCGAGCCACTTCGTGCTGCAACAGCTGGACTACCTGGCCTTCATCGACATCTATCACGAGCGCATCAAGGCCTTCCACGTCAAGGACGCCGAGTTCCGTCCCAACGGGCGGCAAGGCGTGTACGGCGGCTACCTGGGCTGGCAGGAGCGCGCGGGGCGCTTCCGCTCGCTGGGCGACGGCCAGATCGACTTCAAGGCGATCTTCTCGAAGATGGCGCAATACGACTATCCGGGCTGGGCGGTGCTGGAATGGGAATGCGCGCTCAAGCACCCCGAGGACGGCGCCCGCGAAGGCGCGGACTTCATCCGCAGCCACATCATTCGCGTGGCCGGACGGGCGTTTGACGATTTCGCCGGCAGCGGCGCGGACCTGCAACAAGTGCGCGCGTTGATGGGACTGGAGAACTGACATGAGTGTGCAACGACGACTTCGGCTGGGCATGGTGGGCGGCGGCGACGGCGCCTTTATCGGCGCGGTGCACCGCATCGCCGGCCGCCTGGACGACTGCTACGAACTGGTGGCGGCCAATCTGTCCAGCAATCCGGAAAAAGCGGCGGCCAGCGCCGCCGGCCTGCGTCTCGGCTCGGGGCGCAGCTACGCGGATTACAACGAGATGGCGCGCGCGGAAGCGGCCCGGCCGGACGGCATCGACGCGGTCGCCATCGTCACGCCCAATTACCTGCACGCGCCGATGGCGACGGCTTTCCTGGAAGCGGGCATTCACGTCATCTGCGACAAGCCGCTGGCGATCTCGCTGGCCGAGGGCGAGGCGCTGGCGGCCTTGGCGCGCGAGCGCAACAAGGTGTTCGCGTTGACCCACGTCTACGCCGGCTATCCGATGGTGCGGCACGCGCGCGCGATGGTGGCGGCCGGCGAGATCGGCGAGATACGGCTGGTGCACGTGGAATATCCGCAGGACTGGCTGGCCGAGGCGGCCAACCAGAGCGAGGATTACCAGCGCAACAACTGGCACAACGATCCGTTGCGCGCCGGGCCGAACGGCTGCCTGGGCGATATCGGCAGCCATGCCTATCATCTGGCCGGCTACGTCAGCGGCATGCTGCCGAACGAGATCCTGGCCGAGCTGCACGCGTTCACTCCCGGCCGGCGGCTCGACGACCACGTGCAGGTCATGCTGCGCTACGCCAACGGCGCGCGCGGCATGCTGTGGAGCAGCCAGATGGCGACCGGCTGCGAGAACGGCCTGCGCCTGCGCGTGTACGGCACCAAGGCCAGCCTGAGCTTCGAGCAGGAAAATCCGAACGAACTGTGGCTCACGCCGCAGGGCGGCTGCGCCCAGCGCCTGACGCGCGGACGGGTGCGCAGCGCGGCCGCCGATGCGGCCACCCGCGTGCCGTCCGGTCATCCAGAAGGCTATCTGGAAGCGTTCGCGCAGCTGTACCGTGATGCCGCCGCGCAGATCCATGCCATCGACGCGGGGCAGGCCATGCCCGAGCTGACCCAGGGCATGCCGGATGTCGGCGATGGCGTCGCCGGCCTGAAGTTCATGGACGCGGCGATGGAAAGCAGCCGGCAGGGTTCGCGCTGGATCAAAATAGCTGAATAAACCAGCCCTTGGTTGTCAAACTGGATTTCGCCAAAATTCACCCCAGTCCAGCAGCGGATTTAAGCAGATCAGCGAATTGCGGCTGGAGCCCGGAGTGACCGGAGTCGGCCGCTGATCAGGGACGGCGGCCTCGACCTGCACGCGTGGACGACGTTAAGAACACCTATCCTCCGCATTCAACAGCGCGGAGCTGTTCGTGGGGTATTCTGCATAGGATATATGAAATACATTGCCCGAAAGAAATATTCCTGCCATAATTAATGACTGGATGTGCGAGGCTGTAGCCGAAGCGGCGATAGCCACGCGCCGGTTCGCACTGTTTATTGATGAGGGATACCGATGAGAAACCATTTGGGAGCATGGCCTTTGGAAATCCGACCAATCCCGGCGCATATCCGCACCTCGTCGCTGGTGTCGACGTTGCGCGGCTGCGTGGGCGCCGCCGCGTTGGCCTTGAGCTCAGCGCTGCTCCCGGCCCATGCCGGCGCGGCCGAACCCCGCATGTTCATTCACCCGGGCACGCCGCTGACGGTCTCGGATCTCGCCGCGCTCAAGGCGAAAGTGGACCAGGACGTGGAACCATGGAAGTCCGCCTATGTCCAACTGGCGAACGATGGCAGGTCCAAGCTTACCTACGGCATGGCGGGCCCAAGGGAAACCGTCAGCCGGGCCCCCGACGTGAATCTCGGCGTATGGCGCAGCGACATGATGGCGATCTGGAACCTCTCGCGGATGTGGTATTTCACCGGCAACGAAGAGTACGCTAAGAAGGCGCGCGCGATCCTGCTGGCCTGGGCCACCACCCATACCGAGTTCTCGGGCCGCGAGTCGATGCTCGATCTGGGCGACTACGCCTACATGTTCGTTGGCGGCGCCGACATCCTGCGCGGCACTTGGCCGGGCTGGACGGAGGGCGACACGGCCATGGTGAAGACCTATTTCAAAGACGTGCTGATGCCGGCATCGAACCCCTATGGCGAACATATGTTCGGCGCCGCCAACAAGGGCGCGCTGGCACTGGTCTCCCTCGGGATGTTGGCCATCTTTAACGACGACGCCGAGGCGCTGGACAAGGTCGTCTACCAGGCCCGCACGCTGGCCCACATCGGGCTGCGCAGCTCCAACGACATCGGCATGCTCGGCGACTCGCTGCGCGACCAGGGACACGCCCACGGCCAGTTGCTGTCGCTGACCATGCTCGCCGAGGCGTTGTGGAAGCAGGGCATCGACATCTATTCCGATTTTGACGACCGACTGCTGGCGGCCGGCGAGTATTTCGCTCGGGTCAACTCGCTCGCGCCCACGCCCTTCCTGCCGTTTGGCACCACCGATGCCTACTACACCGGCGACTATACCAATCGCGGCTGGGGCGGCGGGAACATCGCGCTGAATCAGATTTATAGCGCCTACGTGGTCCGCAAGGGCATGCAGGCACCGTTCATCGCTCAACGGCGGCTCACGCTGCCGGTGGACAGCCGTAGCTTCATGTTCCTGAGGGATGCCGACACTTCGACGGCGACGCCAGGGCCGGCGCTGCCGATTCCTTCGACCACCTCGGTCACCTCGGGCTTTAGCAGCATCGATATCGGCGGCGCCAAGCCGGCCGGCTCGGCCGCTTATGCCAACGGCAAATGGACCGTGCTGGGGGCGGGCGCCGAGATGTGGGGCACGAACGATAGCTGCCACTTTTCCTACAAGGCCCTCACCGGCGACGGCGCCATCGTCGCGAAAGTCGAGTCGGTCCAGAACACCAACCTGTCCGCCAAGGCCGGCGTGATGATGCGCACCAGCCTGGAACAAGGCGCCCCGCGCGCCTGGATGGCGATCACCAACCGGATCCAGGCCGAACAGAACATGCCGGGGCTCGCGGTGTACGGCGGTGAGAACTACGGCAACAAGGCGCTCGCCATCGCCAGCTCCACACCCTCGTACTGGGTCAAGCTCGAGCGCATCGGCAACGTCATCACCGGCTATATCTCGCCCGACGGCACCAACTGGGCCGCCACCGACGTCGGCCGCATCCAGGGGCCGCTTCCCGACACGATCTATGCCGGCCTGGTGGTCGCCTCGGTCGCCAACGGCACGCTGAATAGCTCCACCTTCAGCAACGTCCAGATCACGGGCGGCGACGGTGGCGCGCCAAGCGTCGTTCCCGCCGCGCCGGCCGCGCTGCTGGCCTCGCCGGGCGACGGGGCGGTCCCGCTGCGCTGGCAGCGGTCGTTCGGCGCCACCAGCTATACCGTGAAGCGCGCCACCTCCAGCGGCGGTCCATACTCGACCATCGCGATGGACGTCAGCGACGGCAGCTACACGGACAAGTCGGTCAGCAACGGCACCACCTACTACTACACCGTCGCGGCGGACAACGCCGCCGGCACCAGCGCCAACTCCCCCGAGGACAGCGCCACGCCGGTTCACTAGATGGTGGATGTCGTCGCCGGCGGCGCCGGCGACGACCCGGTGGACCCGGACTAGAACTTCACCGACACCGGCTTGCCGGTATAGGTGATGGACTTGGTGGCGGCGGCCGGCTCGATCGCGGTGGCGTTCTTCGGGTTCACCAGCACGATATTGAGCTTGCGCGTCTTGACCAGGCCCGGGTAGGCGCCTTTGCGGGCGCCGACAGTGAGCGACTTGGCGGCGTCGTTCCAGGTCAGGTCGTAGGTCGCGTAACGCCCTTTTTCGTAATCGTAGGTTTCGTTGTCGTCCTCGTAGACGGTGAACTTGCCGTCGGCGCCGGGATAGACGCGCACCTCGTATGGCGCGTCCGGCCGTTCGGTCGCGTATTGCACCACCGGCCCCATCGGCACGATGGCGCCGGCGCGCACGTATAGCGGGAAGACGTCGAGCGGCACGTCCTTGCCGACCGTCTTGCCGCCGGCAAAGCGTTCATGCGTCCAGAAGTCGTACCAGTCGGCACCGGCCGGCAGGTAGGTTTGCATCGTGGTATCCGGTTTGCCGGTATCCTTGGCCGTGGCCGCCAGTTGCGACGGCGTGCGCCACACCAGCCGCAGGTTGCGCTCGTTGCCGCCCTGGAAATATTCAAGCTTGACCGGCAGGCTTTGCCCCCGCTTCAGCGTGATTTTGGTGCCGGCGTAGCGCTTGCCGCCGTTTTTCCAGTCCTCGGCGGCGAGCTTGCCGTCGATGAACAGGCGGAAGCCGTCGTCGCCTTCCAGCCCCAGTTCGTACTCGCCATCCTCCGGCGCCACGATGGACCCGCTCCAGCGCGCGGAGAAGTTGTCCAGGCTGGCGAGGCCGGCCGGAATGTCGGCCAGCGGTGGCCCCGGCCATTGGAAGTCGATGGTGGCGTCCAGCGTTTTACCCTTCGGTGTTTCGAAACCGGTGCCCTCGAAGTACTGCCCGGCCAGTCCCGGCTTGCCGTCGGCCGTGCGCAGCGCGCTGGCCGGAATGGTGGCCGGCGGCGGCGGCTGGAAACGGTACATCTGGCGCGTGACCGGGTGGACCAGGAACGACGGCCCGAACTGGAAGGCGTCGTTGATGTCGCGCACGCCCTTGTCATCCGGGAAGTCCATCGGCAGCGCGCGCATCATCGTGTAGCCGTCGTGGGTGACCTTCCAGCTCAGGCTGTAAATATAGGGCAGCAGCCGGTAGCGCAGGTGGACGGCGTCGCGCAGCGACTTGTACATCTCGGGATCGGATTGCTTGAACAGATAGGGCTCGCGCTCGACGTCGGTGCCGTGGATGCGCATCAGCGGATTGAACGCGGCGTATTGCAGCCAGCGCGCGTACAGCTCGCGGTAGGAGGCGTTTTTTTCACCGCCGGGGAATCCGCTGACGAAGAAGCCGCCGGTATCCTGGGTCCAGTACGGGTTGCCGGTGATGGTGACGTTGACGCCACCGTTGATCTGCTCCTGTAACGTTTTCCAGCTGGCCCGGGTGTCGCCGGACCAGGAGGTGGCGGCCGTCCTTTGCGCGCCGGCCCAGGCCGAACGGGTCAAGGTCATGGCGCGCTTGTTGCCGGTGGCCCGCTGGCCCTCGTAGGTGCCAAGCGTGGTCATCAGCGAGTAGGGATTGAGGTAGCGGGTGAAGTCGCCCATGGCGTTGTCGCCCAGCCCCTTGATATCGCGTTCGGTTTCACCGGCGTCGTGGACGGCGGTGCCGACCTCCACCTCGGTGCCGTCCATCCACAGCGCGTCGACGCCGACGTCGAGCAGACCCTGCTTGACGTGCTTGAAGTAGATCTTGCGTCCGGCCGGGCTGAAGGCGTCGTAGATGCGCGCCTTCTTGGAAATCCAGTGCAGCGGTTCGAAGCGCAGGCCTTTCTCGTCGAGCTCCTTGGCCAGCGCCGTGTCGTTGCCGATCGACGGCCAGATCGACACCATCAACTTGAGGTTGAGGTCGTGGAGGGCCTTGGTCATGCCCTTCGGATCGGGGAAGCGCTCGGGATTCCAGATCATGCCGCTCCAGGTGCCGTCCTTGTCGCTGCCCCAGTACTGCCAGTCCTGCACGATGTAGTCGAGCGGGAACTGCTCCTTGCGGAACGTTTGCGCCACCTCCAGCAGGCGGGCCTGCGTCTGGTAGCGCTCCTTGCTCATGAACAGGCCGAAGGCCTGCTTGGCGTACATCGGCGCCTGGCCGGTGAGGTCGCGGTAGCCGGCCACCACCTTGTCCAGTGTGCTGCCGCCCATGAAGTAGTAGTCGACCCCGCCCGGCGCGCTCTCCGCCCACAGCGAGGCGCCATCGGGCGTGTCCTTGAAGCGCATCTTCGAGTAGGTGTCCCACAGGATGCCGTAGCGCTCCGAAGACATCATGACCGGGATGACGATGCCGACATTGGTCTGCACCAGCAGCAAATCCTTGTTGCGGCGATTGAGTTCGCCCTGGCCCACGAAGCCCAGGCCGTAGATGCCTTCATCGGGCTTGAGCGTGAAGGTGTTCTCCGCCTCGTAGGTGGGCGCGCCGGAGATCTCGATCTTTTTCAGGGACTGCGGCGCTGCCTGGCGTTCCCGCGTATAGACCTTGCCGTTGGCGTCCTGGAAGGTGAGGGCGCCGCTGGCCTTGTCGATGACGATGTGCAGCAGTTTGCTTTCCAGGGTCAGGGTGTCGGCGGCGTCGCGGGTTTTGAAGCCGATGGCGGCCGGCTTGCCGGTGACGACGATGCTGGGGTGGCGCCAGAAATTGCCAGCCAAGGTGGTGTTGACGCGGACCGTCTCCGGACCGTAGAAGATCACGTTCTTGGTCATGCCGCCCACGCGGATCTGGACGCCGTGCTCGATCGGGGAATACGAGAAAGCGGAGGACGGCGAAGCCGCGACCGGCATCATGTGGCCGTTGGCGTCGAGGCCGATGGGCGCTTTCGCAGCGGCGCCGGCGCTTGCGGCGAGAACGGCAAGCAGCGTGACCGCCGGCAGCGTTGTATGTTTGTTCATTTGTCTCCACATTTGTGATTGATCTGGCTCGTGTAGATCGGCCAGGATAGGGCTGAAGCTAGCAGAGTACTTCGATCGATGCCAATTCCAAATTTAGCGTTTTCGATAGCAAAATTGATATCAATCGCTTTTTGAGGAAGCGCATGAAAAAAGGTTTGCCTCCCCCTTATGTTTTCTATATATTCCATACCGGTGCGGCGTTTTTATTACGGAGTGTTATGAAACGATTTTCCTTGACGATGGCGGCCACGGCCGCGTCCTTGCTGTGCCTGTCGTCCGCTTTGGCGGCATCGACCGGGCCGGTCGCGATCTCGTCGCCGAACGGCGCCTCGGTCATCAAGATCGAACGCGACGGCAGCCGCTTTTCGGTTTCGCGGGCGGGCGAAACCGTCATCGCCGATTCGCCGCTGGGCCTGGAGCTTGACGGCGCGCCCGAATTCGCCGCCCTCGCGCTGGAAAAACAGCAGAACGTCAGCATCGACCGCACCATCCCGTTGGTCGCCACCAAGGCCGCCGAAGCGCGCGACCGCTATCGCGGCACGACCCTGGTGTTCCGCGAGCGCGCGCCGGCGGGCCGCCGCCTGTTCATCGACGTGCGCGCCTACGACGACGGCGTCGCCTTCCGCTACCGCATCGACGGCAGGGAGCAGGTGCGCGTGCGCGGCGAACGCACCGCGTTCGTGCCGGCCGGGGATCCGGAATGCCTGGCGTCGCTCGCCCACGGGGCGCACGAGGAGCCGTTCGATCGCTTGAAGTTATCGCAGTTGCGCGACGGCGTCGCCTACGACGTGCCGATGGTGTGCACGGTGCCGTCCGGACGCACTACTTACGCCATCACCCAAGCCAATCTCAACGGCTATGCCGGCGCGTCGCTGTGGCGTGAGGGCGGCGGGTTAAGGGTGAAGCTGTCGGCGCCGCCGAAACGGCCGGTGCCGGCTGTGGTGTCCCCGGCGGGGCTGACGACTGCCTGGCGCGTAGTCATGCTGGGCGACCGCGCCGGCGACCTGATCGGCTCGCATCTGATCGGCAACCTGAATCCGGCGCCGCAGGGCGACTTCAGCTGGGTCAAGCCGGGCAAGGCGGCCTGGGACTGGTGGTCGGGCCCGCTGGTGGGCATGAAGCCGAGCATGGAAAACTACAAGCGTTTCATCGATTTCGCCGCCGACGCCGGCCTGCCTTATTACCTGATCGATGCCGGCTGGGCCTCGGGTCCGGGCGGGTGTTGCGACGCGCTGCCGGGCACCGACATCACCCGCGCCGCCGACGGCATCGACATGCCGGCGCTGGTGCGCTACGCCGCCGGCAAGGGCGTGGGACTGATGCTGTGGGCGCACTGGGAACATGTCGCGCCGCGCATGGACCAGGTGCTCGATACCTATGCGGCCTGGGGCATCAAGGGCGTCAAGATCGATTTCATGAACCGCGACGACCAGGATGTCGTCGATTTCTACCAGCGCGTCGCCGCCGCCACGGCCCAGCGCCATCTGCTGCTCGACATGCACGGCGCCTACGTGCCGGCCGGATTGCAGCGCACCTACCCGAACTTCATCACCCAGGAAGGCGTGTTGGGCGCCGAATGGGACAAGATGACCGACAAAGTCACGCCGCGGCACAACCTGATGCTGCCGTACACGCGCATGCTGGCCGGCCCGATCGACTACACGCCGGGCGGCTTCCGCAACGGCTCGCCGGCGACCTTCAAGGTGCGCGAGGTGCTGCCGATGACGCAGTCCACGCGCGGCCAGGCGCTGGCGATGTACGTGGTCTACGAGAGTCCGCTGCAGATGGTGTCGGACGCGCCGGAAGCCTACCGCGACGCCGCCGGATTCGACTTCGTCAAGCGTGTGCCGACGGCGTGGGACGAGACGCGCTTCCTGTCCGGCGAGCCGGGACGCGACATCGTGCTGGCGCGGCGCCAGGGCGCCAGCTGGTATCTCGGCGCGATGACGGCGGACGAGGCCAACGGCGGCGGCGGCGTCCAGCGCGTGCCGCTGCGCTTCCTGGGTGCGGGCAGGTACCGCGCCACGATATGGGAGGACGGCGCCACGCCGAACGACGTCACGCGAGTGGAGCGCGAGGTCGTCGCCGGCGACGTGCTTACCTTGAAGCTGGCATCGGCCGGCGGCGCGGCGGTGGTTCTGGAGCCCGTGGCCGCCCGGGCCGTCAAGGCAAAAACCAGCGCCGGCTCGCGTGACAATTAAAATTCCCTCGATTCGAAAATGCTTGCATTGTTATCGATAACAATGCAAGCTTGGCGGTTCTAAAAAATCGAATGGAGATGTGAATGAAATTCTCACTGGCCACCCTCGCGCTTGCGCTGCCGCTCGCCTTTTCAAGCATGGCGCACGCCGACGAGCCGGCGTCCAAGCCGCTGTACCGCGATCCCGTGTTCGATGGCGCCGCCGATGTCTCCATCGTGTACGACCGCGCCGCCAAGCTGTGGAAGATGTTTTACACCAATCGCAGGGCGACGGTGAAGCTGCCCGATCCGCAAGACGTCGGCTGGGTGCACGGCACGGCCATCGGCATCGCCACCTCGCCGGACGGCGTACGCTGGCGCTACCAGGGAACGGCGGAGTTTCCCAAGGAGTGCACGGACGCGACGCTCTGGGCGCCGGACGTGATGTATGAAAACGGCATCTACCACATGTGGCTCACCATCGTGCCGGGCGTCTTCCACCGCTGGGGCGTGCCCGGTGCGGAAGGGCGCATCGAGCATTTGACCAGCACCGACCTGACCAGGTGGGAGTGCGCGGGTACGGTGAAGCTGGATACCGGCCGCATGATCGATCCGACCGTCGTGAAGCTGGGGCAGGGCTACCGCATGTGGTACAAGGACGAGCGCGCGGGCAGCCGTATCCTGGCGGCCGACAGCCGGGATCTGCGCGACTGGAAGAAGGTCGGCGACGAGCCGGTCAATCCTACCAAGGGCGAGGGGCCGAAGGTGTTCCGCTTCAAGGGCCATTACTGGCTGATCGCCGACGTGTGGAAAGGCTTGATGGTGCTGCGCTCCGACGATGCCCTCAAATGGACGGAGCAGTCCGGTTACATCCTTGCCGAGCCGGGGCGCGTGGCGACCGACCGTTCGATCGGGCAGCACCCGGACGTGGTCGTCGATGGCGAGCGCGCGTTTATCTATTACTTCGTCCACCAGAAGAACGAGGCCGAGGCGGCCGCCGACCCGCGCTGGCACCAGCGCACCGTTATCCAGGTCGCCGAACTGGTCTACAAGGACGGCAAGCTCCATGTCGATCGCAACGCAGCTCCCGCGTTCCAGCTGCACGCCCCGCGCCCCTAAAGCGACGAGCAAAACGACGAGGGTCAGTGCCGACATTCGGACACGGACTCATACGTACCGCTGGCTTTGTGGACGAGGTCGTGTCCGAATGTCGGCACTGACCCCGGCGGAGCTGCTGACCCCGGCGGAGCTGACGAGTTCGTGTCCGAATGTCGGCACTGACCCCGGCGGAGTTGCGTTTACCAGTCGCGGCGCACGCGCAGCATGGCGAACGGCTGGGTGCGGGTGAGGTTGTGTTCGACGAAGTCGACGCCGCCGGCCAGCCTGTCGCCGGTGTAGTGGGTGCGGTCGTAGCTGATGGTCCGGCTGGTGAGGTTGTTCAATTCCAGAGTCACCATCACGTTCGACGCCGGCCGGTAGTTGACGAAGGCGCGCGCCCAGCCGCTGCCGCTGCTGGTGGCGCGGTCGGCGAGCTGCCAGCTGTCGTTGCTCCAGCCGTTGTCGACCGAGAAGCCCCAGGCGGTGCGCTGGCGCGGCAAGTCCTGCGAGAATTCGATGCGCCACGCCAGCGGCTGCTCGCCCGACAGGCGGCGCGTCTCCTGCGTGGTCGGGTCGGTGACCGACGACGAACGCCACGTGGTCGACAGCTTGAGCAGGCCCTGCGGCAGTGCCCAGTCGTCGGTCGGCAGGTTCAGCATGCCGGTCACGCTGTCGGCGCTGGCGTCGCCGATATTGCCGGCGGCGTCATAGGTGGCGTTGGCGGCGCGCATCGGCATGCGGTCGATGACGTCGCTGATGTGCGATTGCGTGTAGCTCAGCACGGCGGCGCCCCGGTCCCAAAAGCGGTATTCCAGCGCGCCTTCGCACAGCCAGGTCTTGGCCGGCACCAGTTCGGGATAGTCGGCGCGCAGCGTTTCGTCGGCGATGCCGAAATAGGCCGCCGCGTCGCCGAAGTTCAGCTGGCTGACCTCGCGTTCCAGCCGCAGGCGCAATTGCAGCGACGGCGTGGGCGACATCGACAACCGCAGGCGCGGCTTGGGATAGAAATGGGCCTTGGCCTCGGGCTGGTCGGCGCCCACGCTCAGGCTGGCGTGCGAGACCTTCAGGCCGGCCTCGGCGCTGAGCGAATTGTCGAGCTGCCAGACGGAAGACAACTGGCCCTCGACGCGATCTTCCTGCACCCAGGCGCTGCCGGTCGGCACGGCGGCCGCGCCGGCGTTGGCCTGGTAGGCGTTGGCGCTGTCGTTGGTGTTGACGGCCCGTTCGACGCCGCCGCGCAGCACGACGCCGTTCAGCGCCTGCCAGCTCATCTGTGCAGCGAGGATCTGTTCGGTGGCGTTGGTGGTCGTGACCGCGTAAGAGGTGTGGCCGCTGGAGGAGAATGCCGACTCCGCGTCCACCTCGGAGCTGCGGTACAGCGCCTTGAGGTCCAGGCTGGTGCCGGGCGCCAGGTCGCGCGTGTAGGCCAGGCCTTGCTCGATGTTGCGTCCGGCGTTGTCGTTGCTGTTCAGGGCGCCCGTCTCGGTGTCATAGCGGGCCTGCGACTGGTAGGTCCAGGCATTGAGCGCGCCGTTCCAGGTCAGTTGGCCGTCGAGCAGGTCTTGCCCGTAGTTCCACTTCGCCACCTTGTTGCCGGCCATGCCGGCGCCGGCCATCGTCACCTCGGCGGTCGGCACCTGGCCGGCGTACACCGTGGTTTTACGTCCCTGGCCCTGCGAGGTGTCCGGCGAGCGCGTCCAGCCGAGCGAGAAATTGATGCTCTTGTCGCCGCGCTTCAGGCTGTAGTTGCCTTCCAGCGAGGGCGTCAGGTCGCCGTCTTCGGTCAGGTAGCTCGACGCGGTGGTGCTGGCCGACACCAGGTCCATTTGCTTGATCACCAGATTGGCGACGGTCGGGTAGCCCTGCATGTCGATGCCGCCCGTGCCGCCGTTGATCACGTCGATGCGTTCGACCGCCGCCGCCGGAATGCGCCCCAGCACGTCGCCCAGCGGTTCGGTTTTGGACGCCGGGCGCTTGCCGTTGATCAGAACGTTGCCCGCCACGCCGCGCGACGGATTGCCGCCGTCGAAGACGAAGCCGGGCAGGCGGGTCGCCATGTCCATCGCCGTCGTGGCCTGGAATTGCTTGAAATAGTCGGGCGGGTAGGACTGCGGCGGCGCCCCATCGGCGGCGGCGGCCGGCCCGGCGGCGGCGAGGGCGCAGGCCAGCAGGATGGCGGGGCGGATGGAGGGCGGGCTGGTCATCCCGATATTTTACCGGTATCCGGCGTGACGACCTAGATCAAATTGCTTGTTAGCCATGTCACTTTTGCATGGATAAGGGTGGAATTTTCGCTTTTATAATATTTTCAGCGCGGATCGCCGCTGCCGTCGTCAAATAAGAGGATGCCGAATGTTAATTAGCAAAGAAAAGATTGATCGGGCCGGGCGCCGTCGTTTCTTGAAGACCCTGTCCAGTGGCGCGCTGATGGCCGTGGTGCCGATGGCCGCGCAAGCGGCGGCGGGGCAGGGCGAGGCGGTCAGCATGCAGGGCGATTGGGCGGTGGGCCTGGACCGGGACGACCAAGGCATCGTCCGTGGCTGGTTCCGCGGGCCGCTGGCAGCATCCGTGCCGGCGCGGGGCTCGTTGCCTGCGGGCGCGCTGGGCGACGCCATCACCGTCGACACGCCATGGACGGCAAAGCTCTTCAACAGGCAGTTCTTCAACGACCCGGAATACGCGGCTTACCGCGCGCCGGACAACGTGAAGGTGCCGTTTTTCTTGCAGCCGGAGACGCACTATGTCGGCGCGGCGTGGTTTCAGCGCGAGATCGTCATCCCGCGCGGCTGGGCCGGCAGGCAAGCCGTCGTCTCGCTGGAGCGGCCGCATTGGGAAACGCGGGTGTGGATCGGCGACCGCTACGTCGGCCGCGACGACAGCCTGCACACGCCCCATGTGTACGACCTTGGCCGCCTCGGTCCGGGCAAGCACCTGCTGACGGTGCGCGTCGACAACCGGCTGGTGGTCGATATCGGATCGGACGCGCACGGCGTCAGCGATCATACCCAGGGCAACTGGAACGGCATCGTCGGCAAGGTCGAGCTGTCGGCGCGGCTGCCGGTGTGGATCGACGACCTGCAGGCCTATCCGGACATCCATACCCGGCGGGTCACGCTCAAGGGCGTGATCGGCAACGCCTCCGGCCGCGCGGGGACGGGCCGCCTCCAGGTCGCGGGCGGCGGCGCGGTGCGGCAGATAACCGTCAGCTGGCAGGAGCGCGGCGGCACCTTTGAAACCGTGGTGCCGTTTCCGGCCGACGCCGGGCTGTGGGACGAGTTCTCGCCCACCTTGCACGTGCTCACCGCCAAACTGGACGGCGGCCCGGCTGTCGACGTGCGCTTCGGCTTCCGCGAGCTTAAAACAGCGGGCACCCAGTTCGTTCTCAACGGGCGGCCGCTGTTCCTGCGCGGTACGCTCGAATGCTGCATTTTCCCGCTCACCGGCCATCCGCCGACCGGGATCGCGGAATGGCGCCGCATCCTCGGCATCGCCCGCTCGTTCGGCTTGAACCACCTGCGCTTCCATTCCTATTGCCCGCCCAAGGCCGCGTTCGACGCGGCCGACGAGTTGGGGTTCTACTACCAGATCGAGTTGTGCTGGCCGAACGGCTCCACCACGATCGGCGACGGCAAACCGGTCGACGCGTGGTCGATGGCGGAGGCGGCCCGCGTCTTGAAGGCCTACGGCAACCATCCCAGCTTCATGCTCATGCCCCAGGGGAATGAACCCGGCGGCAAGAACCACACTGCCTACCTGGCCGAATTCGTGCGCCATTTCGCGCGGCTCGACCCGCGCCGCTTGTGGACGTCCGGCGCCGGCTGGCCGGAACTGGCCGAGAACGAATACCATATCCTGCAGCAGCCGCGCATCCAGCAGTGGGGCGAGGAGTTGAAGTCGCGCGTCAACGCGCGGGCGCCGGCGACCATGGTCGACTACCGCGATTTCATCGGCGCGCGCAAGGTGCCGGTGGTCAGTCACGAAATCGGTCAATGGTGCGTCTATCCCGACCTCAAGGAGCGCTCGCAATACACCGGCTATCTGAAGCCGAAGAACTTCGATATCTTCGAGGACCGGCTGGCCGACAGCGGGCTGCTGGAACTGGCGCCGGCCTTCCTGCATTCTTCGGGCAGGTTGCAGACGCTGCTGTACAAGGAGGAGATCGAGTCGACGCTGAGGACGCCCGGCATGGGCGGCTTCCAGCTGCTGGACCTGCACGATTTCCCCGGCCAGGGCACGGCGCTGGTGGGCGTGCTCAATCCGTTCTGGCGCGAAAAGGGCTACGTCGGCGCGGCCGAATTCAGCCGCTTCTGCGGCCCCACGGTGATGCTGGCGCGGCTGCCAAAGCGGGTGTTCGGTGGCGATGAAACCTTGCGCGCACAGCTGGACGTGGCGCACGGCGGCGCGCGGGCGCTGGGGGCGGCGACCATTTACTGGCGCCTGGAATCGGGCGGGCACGTGCTCGAACAGGGTGAATTCCAGGTCGCCGGGGTGGCGCTGGGCACCGGGGTGCCGCTGGGCGCCATCGAAGTCGCGCTGGGACGTGTCGAGCGCGCCGCCCGGTGCAAGCTGGTGTGCGGGTTGCGCGGCGCCGGCCTGGCGGCGCCGGTGGAAAACGATTGGGATGTCTGGGTGTATCCGCAGGCTCCGGTGGCCGGGGCCGAGGTTGCCGTGGTCGACAGCGTCGCCGCCGCCTTGCCGTTGTTGGCGCGCGGCGACACCGTGCTGCTTGGGCTGCCGCCTAAAACGGTGCGCAATTTCGAGCGGCACCCGGTCAAGTTCGGCTTTTCCACGATCTTCTGGAACACGCTGTGGACCGAGGGACAGGGACCGACCACCTTGGGCATCCATTGCGATCCCGGCCACGCCGCGCTGGCGGAGTTTCCCACCGATGCACATACCGATTGGCAGTGGTGGCATGTGGTCCATCGCGCCGCGCCGCTGCGTCTTGACGGGCTGCCACGCGCCATGGCGCCCATCGTGCGGGTTATCGACGACTGGCATACCGGGCGCTCGCTCGGCCTGGTCATCGAGGCCACGGTCGGCGCCGGCCGCCTCATCGTGTGCGGATTCGAGCTGGGCGAACCGGCCGGCGCCGATCCGGTGTCGCGCCAGTTGCGCCGCAGCCTGACGGCCTACGCGGCCTCGCCGCGGTTCGCGCCGCGCGTGGCGTTGACGGAACGGATGCTCAGGGATCTGGTGGTTTGACTAGGCGGCCCGGTCCCGGCCCCGGCCCCGGCCCAGCGCCGGGTCGGCGGCGATGGTCTCGCGCAGCGCCAGCAGCAGCGCTTCGGCGCCGGGCGGCAGCACGTGGCCTTTGCGGGTGATGATGCCGTACACGTCCATGCTCAAGCCCAGCTCGAAGGGCAGGCGCGCCAACTGGCCCGAGTCCAGGTAGGCCTGCACCAGTTCCAGCGGCAGCGCGACCACCATGTCGGTGGTGCCCAGCAGCGACACGATCAGCGAAATGGCCAAGGTCTCCACCGTTTCCGCGGGCGGGTTCAGGCCCTCGGACAGAAACAGCGCGGTCAGCCGGTCGCGCAGGATGCTGCCGGTGGGCGGCACGATCCACGATTGTTGCGCCAGTTCGGCCAGCCGCAGGTCGGCGCGTCCGGCCAGCGGATGGCCCGGCCGCACGATCAGGTGATGGACTTCGTCGGCGATGGGTTCGAAATTAAGCAGGGGAACGCAGGCGGTATCCAGTATCCGCCCCAGCACGATGTCGAGCTGGCCGTCCAGCAGGCGCTCGACCATCGATTTGCTGGTGCTGAAGTCGACCACCACGTTGACGTTGACCAGGCGCGACTTGAACAGCTTGATCGCCCGGGCCAGCACGTCGGCCGCCGGGGTCAGCACGCTGCCGATCTCGACCTTGCCGCCCAGGCCGCCGAGCAGCTGGGAGATCTCCAGATGGGCCGCGTCCATCTCGGCCAGGGCCACGCCGGCCCGGCGTATCAGCATCTTTCCCGACCAGGTCGGCACCACGCCGCGCGCCGTGCGCTCGAACAGCTGCACCCCCAGCACGTGTTCGAGATCGCTGATCAGTCGCGAGGCCGCCGGCTGCGTCAGGCGGGCGGCCTTGGCCGCCGTGACGATCGACGCGTGCCGGCCCAGCTCCACCAGCAGGATCAGGTGCCGCATTTTCAGGTGGCTGCGCACGAAGCGGTCGGAGTCGGCGGTGTGGGCGGCTGGGCGGGCAGGGGCGTTCATCGGATCGGGTCGGGTGGGCGTCGGCCGATTATAAACACATATGCGGACACAGCCGGAAGACTGGCTGGCTGGAATCGTTTCCGATCCTATGCGAAACCGTTTAGCCCGCTTCGTTTTTACGTGTATATTTGCGTAACTTTTTCGCCCATTAAACTGACATGGCACGGAGACACGCATGACACGGAACTTGATCGCACGCTCGGCGGCAGCGGCGCTGCTCGCATTGATCGCCAACGGCGCCTGGGCGGCCGCCGGGGCGGCCATCCCGGAACGGGTCGAGGCGCTATTGCGCCAGATGACCCTGGCCGAGAAGGTCGGCCAGCTGAACCAGATATCGGACAAGGAATTCATCACCGGCCCTGAATCCGAACTGCGCCGCAACCTCGAAAGCGATCTGCGCGCCGGCAAGGTCGGCTCCATGCTCAACGTCAAGGGCGCGGCCGACACGCGCGCGGTGCAGGCCATCGCCATGCAGTCGCGCCTGAAGATACCGCTGCTGTTCGGGCTCGACGTCATCCACGGCTACGAGACCATCTTCCCGGTGCCGCTCGGCGAGGCGGCGTCGTGGGACCTGGAGGCCATCGAGCAGGCCGCGCGCATCGCCGCGCGCGAGGCCTCGGCCTCCGGCATCCACTGGACCTTCGCGCCGATGGTCGACATCGGCCGCGATCCGCGCTGGGGCCGGGTGATGGAGGGCGCCGGCGAGGACGCCTTCCTCGGCAGCCGCATCGCCGAGGCGCGCGTGCGCGGCTTCCAGGGCGCCAAACTGGGCGGCACCAGCTCGGTGATGGCCACCGCCAAGCACTTCGCCGCCTATGGCGCCGCCATCGCCGGGCGCGATTACAACGCCGTCGACATGAGCGACCAATTGCTGTACGAGACCTACCTGCCGCCATTCAAGGCGGCGCTCGACGCCGGCGCTGCCACCTTCATGAATTCGTTCAATACGCTCAACGGCGTGCCGGCCACCGGCAGCGCCTTCCTGCAGCGCGACATCCTCAAGGGCGCCTGGGGCTTCAAGGGCTTCGTCGTCAGCGACTGGAACTCGATCGGCGAGATGGTCCCGCACGGCTACGCCGGCGACCTGTCCGACGCGGCGGCCAAGGCGATTACCGCCGGCAGCGACATGGACATGGAGAGCAACGCCTATTCCGGCTCGCTGGCGCAACTGGTCGGCGCCGGCAAGGTCGACGTGAAACTGGTGGACGATGCCGTGCGGCGCGTGCTGACCAAGAAATTCGAGTTGGGTCTGTTCGACGATCCTTACCGATTCTCCGATGTGCAGCGTGAAAAACAGGCCGTCAACGATCCCGCGCACCGCGCCGCCGCGCGCGCGACCGCCGCCAAGTCCATGGTGCTGCTCAAAAACGAGGGCGGCGCACTGCCGATCAAACGGGGCGTCAAATCGATTGCCGTCGTCGGTCCGCTGGCCGACGCCCGCCGCGACCTGGAGGGCGGTTGGATCGTCAAGTCCAACGCCGAGCGCGTGGTCAACCTGGTCGACGCCATCCGCGCGCAGGCCGGATCGGGCACGCGTGTGAGCTTCGCCGCCGGCTGCGACATCGCCTGCGCCGGCGATGGCGGCTTCGCGGCGGCCGTGGCGGCGGCGCGCGACGCCGATGTCGTGGTGCTGGCCGTCGGCGAGTCCTGGGAAATGAGCGGCGAAGCCAAGTCGCGTGCCGACATCGGCCTGCCCGGACGCCAGGGACAACTGTTCGCGGCGCTGAAGGCGGCCGGCAAGACGCCGGTGGTGGTGATCCTGGCCGGCCGCCCGCTGGTCTTCGAGAACGTGGCCGAAGAGGCCAAGGCCATCGTGTACGCGTGGCTGCCCGGCAGCGAGGGCGGCAACGCCATCGCTGACGTGCTGTTCGGCGCGGTGAACCCGTCGGCCAAATTGCCGATGACCTTCCCGCGCCACCAGGGGCAGATCCCGATCACCTACCAGCAATACCAGACCGGCCGCCCGGTGACCGATCCGCGCGATGTACTCTACAAATCCGGCTACATCGACATGCCGAACACGCCGCGCTACGCGTTCGGCCACGGCATGAGCTATACCACGTTCGCCTATCGCGATATGAAGGTGAGCCAGAACGCGATGAAGGCCGACGGCAAGATCACGCTGTCGTTCACGCTGGCGAACACCGGCGCGGTGGCCGGCACCGAGATCGTGCAGCTGTATCTGCGCGACCCGGTCGCGTCCACCGTGCGTCCGCTGCAAGAGCTGAAGGGCTTCCAGAAGGTCGCGCTGGCGCCGGGCAAGCAGCAGACGGTCAGCTTCACGCTCAACCGCGACAGCCTGGCGTTCTTCAACCGCAAGCTGCAGTGGGTGGCCGAACCGGGCCGGTTCGAGCTGATGGTGGGCGCCGGTTCGGACGACATCCGGCTGCGCGCCAGCATCGAGTTGACCGAATGAGCCGGCCCGCCCGGCGCCAGGCCGTCGAATCAAGGTGAGGGCGTCACAGGTCGAGCGCCGACAGCAGGCGCACGCTGCCGGCGCCCCGCACCGGCCCACCGCTGTTCCACAGCATGTCGGCGGCCACCGGACCGTGCGGGGTGACGACATTGCCGGTGACCGGCACCACGATGGTGCCCGGTAGCGGCTGCCCGCCGCTGGCCTCGACCAGCTTGTTGGCGGCCGGCACCGGGCTGGCGCCGTTGGCGCCGTTCCACACCTGGGTATGGCAGCCGCCCGCGGCGCCGGGCAACGCGTTGAGGCCGTCGCAGTTGAACGCGTAGGAACGGGGCGTCGCCGCGCCGCCCGGCTGCAGGCGGATCGAGGCGTCAATCAGGTTCAGGCCGCCCGACGGCACCAGCTGCAGCTTGACGTACTGGCCGGCGGTGCGAATGCGGCCGAACAGGTTGGCGTTGTTGCCGCTCTGCGCATGGTCGAGGCAGATCTCGATGCCGAAGTCGATCGGCTTGCCGTTGGCGTCGTTGACGCCGGGCAGGCCGAACACCGCGCCGCCTTCGGCCACCCCGAGGATGTCGGCCGGAATCACCGCGCGCGGATCGAACGGCAGCACGTTGCCGGGGCCGTGCTGGATGGCCGCGCCCAGCTGGTTGACGAAGTCGATGTGGGAGATGTAGTGCTTGCGCGAGACGTAGTTGCTGTCGCCGTTGGCCGCGCCGCCGCGCTGGATCAGCGCGCTGTTGTAGATCTCGCCCATGGCGCCCGGATCGAGCAGGTATTTGCCGTTGGCGGCCTTGGCGGTCGGGAACGAGGCGCTGAGCGCGGTGCCGAACACGAACACCCAGTCCTCATAGCCGGGCTTGGCGACGAGCGCGCGCAGGCCGCCGAACAGGCCGTCCCAGCGGCCGACGTAAGGCGCCGGCAACTCCAGCTCGGCCGGCGCGTGGGCGGCCCAGCCGGTGATCATGTCGTGCAGGTAGGCGCCGCCGGCGCCGCGATAGAGGAACTCGGGCGCCATGAACACTTTCAGCGTCGTTTTGGCGTCGTCGCTTTTCTTTTTTGCCTGGGCGATGGCGTCGGCCGTGAAGGCGATGCGCGCCTCGATGTCCCAGCACTGGCCGAGCGCGTCGAGGCGCTTGTCGAGCGCGGGATTGAGCAGGCCCGAGTACCAGCCGGTGCCGGGGCGGGCGGCGGCGCGGAAGGGACCGGTGTACAGCTCCCAGGAAATGAATTGAACCTTGTTGTAGTTGCTCATGATGTTCACCTTGTTGTCAGTCGATGGAGGAATCAAAAGGGGCGGGCGCGCTAGGCGTCCAGTGCCTGGCGTGCGCGCAGCCAGTAGGCGCGGCGCTCGTCCAGGCCGTTGGTGCCGCCGTTGACGCGGCGCGTGATCTCGGCGAAGCGCGCGTCGGCGTCGGGGCCGCCGGCCTGGTCGGCCAGTTCGTTGAGGCCGTGCGCGCGCCAGAACCAGCCAGCCGACAGCGCCGCGCCGGCCGGCGTCAGCAGCAGCGCCGGGTCGGCCAGCGCGTCGATGGCCAGCGCGCGTGCCAGCGCGGCGTAGTTGTCGCGGCCGGTTAGCTGGATCAGGCCGCGCCCGCGGTAGCGCCAGCCGTCGCCGCTGGCCTCGTCGCCGTTGCCGAGCCGGTCGGCGTAGATGTGGTTGGCGAGCCGTTCCGGCGCGTGGCCGTAGGCCGCCGCCGCCTCGTCGGTGGGAAAGCGCCGCGGCCAGACCTGGCGCAGGCGTTGCGGCGAATAGTTCAGCGCCTCCTCGAGGTGGCGCAGCCCGCCCGATTCGTGCAGCACCTGGGCCAGGAAAGCCGCCTGGCGCGCCGGGGTGGCGATGTCGCAATCGTGCATGGCCGCGTTGAGGGCGTCGAGCCAGGCGCCGGGACGGGCGTCGTCGGCGGCGCAGGCGAGGATCGCGCGCAATTGTGGTTCGGTGATGAGGTTCATGGGAACTCCTGGGGGTATCGTCGGAAAGCGTCGCCGCCGGCCCGGTGCGCGGGGCGGCGGCGACGTGTCACGCGGCTGGCGCGGCGTCAGGCCGCCTTGGCCGCCGCCGGGGCGACGCGCGGCTGGATCGACGTTTGCAGGATGTCGAGCACGCGCGCCAGGCCCTCGGGCATGCCGCCATCCTCGGCCAGCACCTGCACGTGGTACTTGGCCGAGTTGTCCGAGCTGCGGGTGTTTTCCTTGTGGCTGGCGACCGAGCCCTCCAGGTGCACGCTCACGCTGAGCGGGCCCCAGCCGAACTTGGCGTCGGCCGAGAAGGCCGCCTTGGAGTCGGTCGATTCCTTGGCGCTGAACGAGGACTTGACCTCCATGTCGAAGGTGATGTCGACCTTGGTGATCGACAGGCTCGGGATCTTGACGATCGCCAGCAGCGGCACGTCGAGCGTGACGGCTTCCTCCACGGTCTTGCTGGCGTCGGCCGGATCGGCCACCGGCCGGGTGAACGCGAAATGGGCCAGGCGCGTGGTGCCGACGCCGCCGGGATCGTTCTCGCTCGGCGGCATGAAGCCGATGTACTTGATGAAGTTGGCGGTGGCGTTCGCCAGTTTCACCTGCGCGTCGCACGCCGCCGTCAGCGGGCCGCCGATCAGGTCGCCCATCGGCAGTCCCTTGAATTGCGATGCGATGTCAATAATTTCAGCCATTTTTTTACTCCAGTTAAGGTCAACCCTCGCGGGTCGTTGAATGCCACACGGGTGGCGGATATCGCTGCTCACGCGCCCCGGGATGGCGGCGGTGCGGTGGCGACATGGCTAGATTACGGCCCGGAAAACGGGCGGGGATGGCGCTTTCTGACGCCGCGCCGCCGTCAGGCGCGGGGCCGGCGCAGCAGCCAGGCGAGCGCGCGCGCGGCCACCGAGGCGCGGCGCGGCGCGCCCGCGTGCAGGCGCGAGAGCTCCGCCTGCAAGGCCGGCTCGAGCCGCACCTCCACTGCGGCCGAGGACGCGGCGGCCGGTGGCGCGACGGCCAGGTGGACGCTGGTGGCGCCGGCGTCGGCGCGCACCGTGAGCGCCAGCAGCGGCGACGGCCCCAGCAAGCGCCGCCACAGCAGCGGCGGGCGGGTGGTGAAGGTCGGTTCCATGCGCCGCTCCCAGCCGGCGCGTCTTGGCACGCAGTAGCCGTGCAGGGTCAGCTCCAGCGTATCGAGGCAAAGCGCATACTGGCGATGGAACATGGCGCCCGGGATGGCTCGCGGGCCGCCGCCTTCGGCCCGATCCGCCGGGGCCAGCGCCACGTAGCGGAAAGACGGCGGCGGCGCCACGCGGATGGCCGCGCCGCGCCGATCGGCATCGGCCGCCAGCGCCAGGTTGACGTCGCGCCACGCGTCGGCCAGCGCGCGGCGCAGGTAGGCGTCGTCGCATTCGGCGGCGGGCCGTCTAGGCGCCGCCATGCTGGTCCAGGAACAGCGGTTTGCGCTCGAAGCCGATGTGGTAGACCGCGTACTGCAGCACGATCTGGTGCTCGCCGACGTTGTACAGCCCGAAGCTCTTCTCGACGTTGAGCACGTAGCCGCGCGGCGACACCGTCAGGCAGCGGTTGACCAGGTCCATCGATTCCTGGACCTCCGCCTCGGTGCGCATGCTCTGCGGATTGTCATTGCCGACCACGACGCGCTTGATGTAGCGGATGTTGGTCAATTGGAAGGTCGCCATGCCCATGCTCCTTGAATGGCGGCTCAGGCCGCCGGTTGGGTGCGCACGGCAGCCGGGCCCTGGGCCTTGACGACGTCGTCGACCAGCCGCGCCAAGCCTTCGGACTTGTCGTTGGCGATCAGCTTGAGCTTGATGTGCACGGCGTTGCCGTTCTTGGCGGCCAGGCCGCCGTGGGCCAGGTTGACCATCAGCGCCGCCTTGCGCGCGGCCGGCGCGGCGCGGCCCAACTGATCGATGAGTTCATCGTGCGCGCCGGTGCGCTCGTGTTCCTCGAAGTCGCCCAGCTCGACGTCCAGTTCGATCTCGGCCTCGCCGATCACCAGCGAGCTGTGCGGAACGAGCGAGATCAGCGGCACGCGGTACAAATAGTTGGCGTCGGCCGGGGCGGTGCTGTGGATGGCCGGCAGTTCCAGCTCCATCACCGTGGGCTGCTTGTGGTCGTCGAAAAACGAGGCGATGTTGGCCAGTTGGGCCTTTTCCACCATGTGCTGCGCGTTCATCACGGAGCCGGCGATCGCCCGCACCATGTCTTCCAGACTCGTCAAGATAGCCATTTCTGTTCCCGTGAAGTGGTTGGGCGCCGACGGGTGTCAGCGCCCAACCAGCATAGCCAGGCGCGCCGCGCCGTTGCTGACCAATACTGGCGCGGCGCCAGCGAGCGTCAGCGCGCGCGCGGCCGGCGGCCCCACCATATTGCTGGGCGGGGCGCCGCGCCGGCCGCCATTTCCATCGGAGGACGACCATGAAATTGTTGATTTGCATCTTGGCGTGGGCGCTGGCGGCGGGCGCCGCCGCCCGGGACGGCGGGCCGGATGGCACGCGTGACCCCGGCGGCGACGACGCCTGCACGCCGCGCCTGGGCGAGCCGGCCGCCGCGCGGGTGGTGCGCCTGCGGGCGCCGGTCGCCGCCGCCATCGCCACCCTCGACAACGCCCGGGTCAGGTTGCCGTCGCCGAGCCTGGCGAGCGGCACCCTGGGCCACCTGTCCATTTCGCCCAACTTCGCCGAACGCCTCGACCGCATCTGCGTGCTCGGCTACTTCGAGCTGCGGCGCAACCGCGCGCTGTTGACGGTGCCGCTGGAGGTCGAGAGCGTGGAGATGGTCAAGAGCGCCAGCCCGCGCGACGCCGACCGGACCGAGGTGACCACGCGCGTCTACTTCCGCGTGCCGGCGGCCGACGACTTCGACAGCGCGGCCGCGCCGATGCCGTTCTGGAAGTTCTGGGAGCGCGACCAGTCGCTGCACCTGAAGATAGCCGCCTTCGCCTATGCGGACGGCCGGCGCGGCGCGCCGTACTTCGGCCGCGACCTGCCGCTCACGGTGTCGGGCAAAGGCGCCAGTCTGGTCGCCGCGCTGCTGTTCGCGGCGTTCTTTTATCTGGTGGCCGCCGCCGCCATTCCATTGGGCGCGCGCGTGCCGGGGCCGGGCGGCGCGCCGGGCCGGCGCTGGCGCGGCGGCGCCGGCCGCCTGCTGCCGTGGAATATCACCGGCGCCAACGGCCAGGCCAGCCTGTCGCAGCTGCAGATGCTGGTGTTCACCCTGATCGTCGCCACGCTGCTGTTCTACCAGTGGCTGCGCACGGGCCTGCTGCAGGAGCTGTCGACCGACCTGCTGTACCTGATCGGCATCTCGACCGCCGGCACCGCCGCCAGCCAGGCCGCCATCGCCATCCGCAAGGACCTCGATCCGGCGATCTACCAGTACGTGCAGCAACTCGGCTGGTTCACCGCGCCGGTCGCCGACATGCAGGGCAAAGGCCGTCCCAGCGGATTGTTGTTGACCAACAAGCGCTTCGACATCTACAAGTTCCAGATGCTGGTGTTTACCTTCGTCATCGCCGCGTACGTGATCGCCAGCGGCGCCAACGAGCTGGGCAACATCCAGATCTCGGCCACCCTGCTGACCTTGATGGGCATGAGCCAGGGCGCCTATGTCGGCGGACGCGCGGCGGCCGACCAGCTCACGCCGCTGCAGGACCAGTTGCGCGGCATGCAGAGCCTGCAGCTGCGCTACCGCGCCAATAGCGATCCGCGCGTGGCCGAGGAGCTGCGGCGCCAATTCCGGCTGGCCGCGACCCAGGCCGGCGCCATGTTCGGCGCCATGTTCGGGCGGGTGCTGCCGAGCTATATGCTGGACATGCCGGCCGACGCGGCCGCGCCCGCGCCGCAGGCCGACGCCCGCGCCGACGCCGACGCCGTGGCTGCCATGGCGGTGCCGGCCGCGCCCGCGCCATGAAAAAAAGCCCATCGCGGCGGGCCGCGATGGGCTTTCCCGGTGCGCGCGCGGCGTCAGGTTTTGGCTGGTGCGGCGGCGATGGCGTCATCGAGGGCACGGTGGGTGAGCACGGTGGCCGCCGCGTTGGCCGCGTTGAGCAGCGTGAAACTCTCTTCGGCGTGCGCGCGCAGCTTGCCGCCGACGTCCTCGGCGAAACCGGCGACCACGATCGCGATCTCCTCGCCGCCGCGCGCCTGGCACAGATCCTCGATGCAGGACTCGGCGCGCGCCGTCACCGCCTTGACGGCCTCGCCGCGCCGCGCCGCCAGATCGTCCGACAGCGACTGTTGCAGCGCCAGCATGTCGCGCAGCGGCACCGACCGTCCCTGCGACTGCAGCGCCGTCAACTGCGTATGCAACAGCTTGGTGAAGATTTCGTCCTGCAATTGCTTCCATTGCTGACCGAGGTCGAGCGCGGTCTTGAGCGCCAGCGCCAGCGCGGCCTGGTCGCCCGGCGGGCGGGCGCCGGCCAGGGAGGCTTGGTTCAGTTGCCGGTACATGGACAGCGACGCCTGGCTGAACGCGAGCCACGCGGAAAGTGGAGTGGAGGTCATGGTGGAGTCCTTTTCAAGGGCGGTTGGCGGAGGGGGCGGCGACGGCGGGCTGCGTGCCGCGCGGCAGACCCAGGCGGTCGATCATGCGCACGATGGCGGCCATCTGCGGCGCGCCCTTGGCGAAGAACGGCGGCTGCTTGGGATCGTAGGGCGGCGTGTTGGTGGCCGTCGAATAGCCCCAGAAGTCCCAGCAGCCCTTCGGGTTGGCCGGTATCCCGGCCGAGGCCACCGCCTGCGGGTACAGGATGATGAGGCGGTTGGTGTCGGCGAACTGGTTGTAGCCGGTGCCGCCGTGGTAGCGGTTGCCGATCTTGCTGGCACCCTGTTCGCAGCCATGCAGGGCGACGTGCACCGCGCATGACTCGCGCTTGCACACGTCGGGCACGTAGACGTAGGCCACGTTGTCCATGCTGGCCCGCTTGCTGTCGATGAAGTCGCTCTGCGAGAAGGCGGTCAGGCGGCCCGCCGGCGTGGCCTCGTTGGCCGCCCGGGTGCCCGCCCCGTACAGGTGGCGCAGCAGTTCGTGGGCCTGGACGAAGCCGCAGTTGTTGATGTACGGCGCGCTGGTCTGCGCGCAGGGCACGTCGCTGTCGACTTTCGTGACGATCGCATGCCCGGCCGGGCTGCTCTTGTTGTACAGGATGCGCGCCGCCGGCACGCCCGCCTTCAGGTAGTATTTTTCCACGGCGTCGACGACGATGGTCTTGACCGTGCGGTCGCCGCTGCCGCTGAACGCGTAGAGCCGCTGCCTGCCGATATGGGAGACCGGGTCGATCAAGCCCTCCTCGGCGAACTGGTTGGCGTGGATCCACGAGACGCCGGCGTCGGGCCCGGCCGCCGCTATCGGCGGTGTCATGCAGGTGGTGGTGGCGTTGGCCATCAGGCTTTGCGACGGGTAGGTGCCGGCGCAGTAGTAGGGGCCGCCGGCGATGACGCCGACGCCGACGAAGCGCGACGAGTACGCCGTGGCCAGCTGGGCGGCCATGAAGGCGCCGGAGGACAGCCCGGATACCGTGGTGCGGGTCAGGTCGGCGCCGAGGGCGGGCAGGGAGGCTGGTTCGGCCAGCGCGAGCCGGCAGGCGCCGGCCAGCAGGGCGGCGGGGATATGGCGTGTCATGATCTACCTTTCAGGAGTGGGTCGGACGTAACGCAGGCCGAAGGCGCTGCCGTTCAACTATAGGGAGCGCGCGGCGCCCGGGCATGGCCATTGCTGACCATGCGCCACGGGAAAGGCATCAAGGCGGATCAAGGCAGATACTGGTCGCCGGTGCGCGCCGCCGCCTCGTACACCAGCGGCAGTTCGAAGCCCCTGGCGCGCATGGCGGCGCCGTTCATCGTGACGATGAACTGGCGCGACGCCATCACCGGCGGCATGGCCGGCGGGCCTTCCCCGAGCGCGAGGCGCAGCGCCATGCGGCCGGCGAGCTCGCCCTGTTCATACGGCGAACTGCCGATCGCCAGCATGCCGCCGTCCTCGATGTAGAAGCCGTTGAACGAGACCACCGGCGCCGCCGAGTGGGCCTCGGTCCAGGCCACCACCTCGGGCGCCGGCACCAGCGCGGGCAGGCGCGCGTCGGCCGCGCGGCGCAGGCGGCGGTAACCGCTCACCAGCACGACGTCGTGGCTGGCGGACAACGCCAGCACCCCGGCCTGCCATTCGGCCCAGGTGTCGACCTGCAGCACGGTGCCCAATTCCAGCGGCCCCCAGGCGTAGCGCCGGACCTGGCCGGCGTCGCCGCCGACGGTCTCGGAGCGGTCGCCGATGAAGGCGACCCGTATCGGCCGCGACAAGGCCTTGAAGCCGCCGGCGCTGCGCAGGGCTTCGCGCATGGCGGCCAGCGGAATGCGTTCGAGCACGCCGGTGACGTTGGCCGCGCGCGCGTAGCCATAGTCGGCGGCGTCGCGGTTGACGCCGGCGAACACGATCTTGATGTGCGGATCGTTGGCGTAGTGGCGCGCCACATACTCCTGGGCGTCGTCGTCGATGGCGATCACCACGTCCGGCCGGGCGGTGTCGATGACGTTGCGCGCGGCGACGCCGGCGCTGGCCTTGAACGCGGCCGACGGATGGCGCTTGGTGTCCATGTAGTACCAGCGCACCTGGTACAGGTACTTGCGGTCCAGTACGCGGTCGAGGCCGACGTTGATGTCGCGCACCCAGGCGTACTCCGGATCGTAGCTGTGCAGTACCAGGATGCTCGGCTTGCTGGCGTTGTACCAGCCGAACAGCAGCAGCGCGCCGCACATGAACAGGCCGGGCAGGGTTTTTTCGAGGCGGCCCATCAGCGTATCCCCAGCATTTTCCAGTAGGGGAAGGCGGCGTACACGGCCAGCAGGCGCACCAGGTTCAGCATGGCGTTGAGCAGCAGGAAGCGGGTTTCGTCGTACAGCGGCGCGGCGCGGTTCATCTGCCGCATCGGCAGGTAGTAGCTGCACTGGTAGGGCAGCCACCAGATCTCGGAGAACACCAGGATGATGAAGCCGACCAGCCATTCGTTCACGCCGTTGACCTGCGCCAACGGCATCAGGATGGCGGCCAGGATCACCGTGGTGGCGTTGCTCGGCGCGGCCAATCGGATCAGGTTGACGACGGCGTACAGCGCCAGCACGAACAGGGCGAAGTGGTCGCGCATGGCGGCGCCCAGGTTGGGCAGGCGCGATGCGAGCGCCCGGTCCAGCCCCAGGTGGTCGAAGGCGGCGACGATGCCGGTGACGCCGCTCAGGTACAGCAGGAAGGTCCAGTCGACCTTTTGCTGCAGTTCCTTTTTGTCCAGGGTGCCGTACAGCAGCAGCCCGAACAGCATGGCAAAGCCCAACCACGGCGCTTGCACCTTGTGTAGCGAGCCGGTGACGATGCCGGCCGCCATGAAGGCGACGCCGGCCAGCGCGGCCCGCTCGCGCCCGGTCAGGGCGCCGAGCAGCGCGCACTGCCGGTCGAGCCGTGACCGGGACAGATGGGGCTGCTCCGCGTTGCGCCAGCCCAGGGCGATGACCACCGCCTGCGCCGCCAGCAGCACGCCGCCCGTCGCCAGCGCCGCCCGCAGCCAGGCCATCCACTGGAAGTGGTCCTGTCCCTGCGGCGAGAGCAGCCCGAAGACGGCGAAGTTGACCGACTTGCTGGTGATGAAGATGGCCGAGAACAGCGTGCCGCCGCCGAAGCAACTGAGCGCCAGCCGGCCCGCGGCCGGGCCTGGCGCGCGCAGTCGCAGGTTGTCGACCATGTCGGCATAGAACGGCGCCAGCAGGGCGATGCGGCCGTTGGCGGTGGGGATGATCGGCGTCAGCAACAACCCGGTGGCGAACAGGCCGGCGTTGTGCCAGCCCTGGCGGTTGGGCAGGCGCCGCAACAGCAGCAGCATGACGCGGTAGCCCAGGCCCGAGCTGACCACCACGGTGCCCAGCGCCAGTGTGCTGAGCGCCATCATGAAACCGTCCGAGGCGAAGCCGGACAGGATCACCGGCACCGGCACCAGGCCGGTCAGCAAGGTCGCCAGCAGCGCGAACAGCGCCGGGATGTAGTCGTCGACGAGGCTGAAGATCCACATCGCTATCGTCGCCGAGAAGATTGCCAGGAAGATCACGCCGCCACGGCCGACGCCGAGGCCGTCGCCGAAGGCCAGGGTCAGCAGCGGCAGCGTGATCACCAGCAGCCAGCCGGGCGCCACGTGGCGTGGGCGCGCGGCGGCCGGCGCCGGCGCCGACGAACAACGCGGCTGGCGCGCCAGCGTTTCGCCGGCCAGGTGGCTGGCCAGCGACAGCAGCAGGTCGGTGCGCAGCGCCGGATTGGCCTGGGCCAGCGCCTGCATCGCCGCGCGCGGCAGGCACAGCACGGTGGTGTCCGCCGTCGCCACGGCGCCGGTCAGGTAGGCGTGGGCGTCCGACGCCGCCTCCTCGCCGAAGCGCCCGGCGCGCACCGGGCTGCGCCTGCCCAGCGGCGAGACCAGGGTGACGGCGCCGTCGAGCAGCAGGTAGAAGCAGTCGGCGGCGTCGCCGGCCGCGTAGATCGGTCCGCCGGCGACGAATTGGCGCCGCCGCGCCTGCGCCAGCAGGCGTGCCAGGCTGGGGCGGCTGGCACGGCCGAGCAGGGCGTCGTCCAGCAGGTGCGCGGCGGTGTCCATGCTGGCGCGGGCATCGGATTCGGGGGATCGCATCGGCCTACTCCTTGTGCTTGTCGGCGCCCGCCGACGGATCGCCCGACGGCGCCGCGTTGAACCACTTGAGCACCACCAGTACGGCCGAAAAGACCGATACCGCCAGGCCGATGGTGGCCTTGAGCTGTTCCAGCAGTGCGCGCGAGAACAAGGGCTTGTCGCGGTCGATGAAGCGGCGCGTGCCCTCCGACGGCGCCGAGCCGCCGGCCGACAGGATGGCCTGTTCGTCGAGGCGCATCGGCAGGCGCGCCGCCAGCGCCGGGCCGTACAGCGTCTCCAGCAACTTGACGATGGCGCCGGCGTCGACGTGGCGGTTGGCCACCAGGCGCAGCTTGATGCCGACGGTCTTGATGGCGCGCGGCGGAACCGGTGGCGCCCCGCTGTACGTGTAGGCGCCGATCTCGGCCTCGGTGGCCCAGGTGTGGCGCAGCGCGAAGGCTGGCGCGAACGGCACCTCCAGCAACCGGTAGCCCTGCTCGTTGACGAGGTAATTGACCACGTCGGACGGCGCGAAGGAGGTGATGACGATGGCGTCGGGCAGGCGTTCGCCGCGCTGCTCGAGCAGCTGTTCGGTGGCGATGTTCGATTCGATGTAGTCGATCCCGGCGCGCAGGCCGGCGAAGGCCAGGATCTGGTGGGCGATCAGGCGGGTGCCGCCCTTGCGGGTGTTGAGGTTGACGCGGCGGCCACGCAGCGCGGTGATGCCGTCGATGCCGGGGCGCGCCAGGAAGTGCAGCAGCTCCGGCGCCACGGTGGCCACCTGCACCACGTTCTGGTCGGGCTGATCGAGGCCGCCCTGGATGAAGGCCAGATCGAGCTTGTTGGCCGCCACCAGCGCCAGCGCCTCCTGCGAGCCGCCGGTCGGGCGCAGCGCGAGCCGCACGCCGTTGCCGGCCGCCGCCTCCTGCAGCGCCCGGGCGAGGAAGTGGCGGTTGCCGGTGAGGTCGCCGCCGGAGATGGTCAGCGCGTAGTCGTGCGGCAGCAGCGCCAGCAGCGAGGCGCCCGCCAGGGCGGCCAGCGCCAGCATGCCGGCCGCCGCCAGCGCGCGCGCCGCGCGGCCGTGTTGACGCCAGCGGCGCGCCAGCGGCGCCAAGGTGGGAAGGTGGGGCATGGTGGCTTTCCGTCGAGGTCGGTCAGCAAACGGCGACCAGGCCGAAGCCGGACACCAGCGCCTGGCCGGCGCCGCCGCGGGCGAAGCGCACGAAGGCGTCGCGCTCGCCGCCGGGTTCGCCGTGCAGCAGCAGGTGGAAGCCGTGCGTGTACGGGTAACGTCCGGACAGCACGGTGGCGGCGGTGGCCGGCACGCCGTCGACCGACAGTAGCGTCACCGGCTCGCGCCCGGCGCGCGCGTGGCCGGCCAGATAGCCGATGGCTCCCGGATCGGCTGCCACCGCCGCCGCCAGCGCGGCCGCGCCGGCAAGCTCGCGCGCCTCCGGCGAGAAGTCGGCGCCGTCCAGCAGCAGCTGTTCGGTCGACTGGCGGGCGGGCGCGCCGCGCGGATGGGCGTACACCGTCACCGGCCGGTCCGGCCCGCCGAGCACGCGCCAGTTGGCGATGGCGCCGGTGAGCAGTCCGCGCACCTGGGCGCGCGTCAGGTTGGTCAGCGGCAGGGTGCGGTGGGCGATGATGCCGATGTCGTCGCGGGCGATCAGGTGCTGGCGGGCGCCGGGTCCGTCCTCGGCGTCGGAGAGCGCGCGGGTCATCGCCGCCACGTCGATGGCCCGCCGGCTGGCGGCGATGTAGGCCGGCAGCGAGCCGCCGCGTTCGACGATGACGTCGAGCGCCCGGCGCTCGCGCAGGAAGGCTTGCACCAGCGCCCTGACCAGCGGCAGCATGGCGTCGGCGCCGCTGATCAGCAGCGAGTGGCGCGCCATGCCGCCGTTGGGCGCGCACGCAGCGCCGGCCAGCGCGCCGGCCAGCACGGCGCAGGCGTCGCGCCTATTCACGCGGTTCTCCCGGCGCGGCCGGCGCGCCGGCGCCGATGGCGTAGGCGATGAAGCGCGCCGCCGCCGGCGCCGGCGGGCCTAGCGTGACCAGCATCATCGGCGCGTGCAAGGGGTAGCGTTGCGGCGACAGGCCGGCCGCGATGCCGTCGACGCGCAGCGTTTTCACCGGGGCCGCCAGCACGGCAGCCTCGGGCATGAAACTGATGGCGAACGGCCGCAGCGCCACGCGCGCCAGCCGCGCGGCCGCGTCCAGCACCAGGCACGAGGGCGTGTAGGTGTCGTCCGCGCCCAGCACCTGCTGGCGCCAGCTGATCGAGACGCCGCCGGTGGGCGGGCCGACCAGCACCTCGATCGGCGCGTCGGGCCCGCCCAAGGCGCGCCAATTGTCCGTGCGTCCCGTGAAAATATTGCACAGCTGGCGCAAGGTCAGGGTCCCGACCGGGTTGCCGGGGTGCGCCACGGGAACGATGGCGTCGCGGCTGAGAACGCTTTCGTGGAAGGCGGGGCCGCGCGCGCCGGCCGTGGCCGACAGCACGTCGGAGCGGGTGGCGCTGGCCATGGCGATGTCGGTCACGCCGTCGAGCAGCGTCTTGTAGCCGCGTGCGGTGCCGCAGCCGCCGTTGATGACGATGCGGGCGTCGTGATCGCGCATGTACGACTCGGCGACGCGCTGCATGCGCGGCTGCAAGGTTGTCGAGCCGGTCAGCTGCAGCGCCGGCGCCGGGCGGGGGGCGGGCGCGCTCATAGGTCGATGATCAAGGCGTCGCCGAACGAGAAGCCGCGCACGCGCTCCGTGTTCAGCGGCAGTTTGACGCCGGTGCGCACCTCGATCTTTTGGCGCAGGCGGCGCACCAGCGTATCGATGCGGTTCTGGTCGTAGCTGAGGTAGTCCTCGCCGAAAGCCTGCACGATGAGCTTGCGCGACACGGCCTCGCCGACCTCGACCACGGTGAACATCTTGATGAAGGTGAACTCCAGGCTGGTCAGCTCGATCACCGCGCCGCCCGGCGTTTCCAGATGCCGGTGGCGCATGCTCAGGCGCCAGCCCGGCGTCAACTGGCGGGCCAGGCTGACGATGCACTCCCGCAATTGCTCCTCGCGGGAGTCGGCGCGACGGCCCGCCTTGGTGGAGTCGGCGTTGAGAATGGTAATGGCGCGGTGGTCGTTAGCCGCCGGCAAGTCCTGCCTCGGCGGCGCGTCGGGGGTTGCTGTCGACGCAATATTTTGTCGTAACTGACGGCAGCAAGCGATCACATCCTTAACTTCGACGACTTTATAGCCGGCATTTTGGAAGATATTCGCCAATTCGTCGGTTGCGTCCGAACTGCGTCCCAGTAAAAGAAGATCGTTCATATTAGCCCAATATTGTTTGTTGCCAACGGATAAATATTAGGCCACGAAAAACATTCTATTCTGACGTTATCTGGCGTCGGGCATTTGCTTACAACACCATCGCAAGAAATAAGAAAAATGCAACACTTTTATTTTAGAACTCGACTCATCCGGATAACGCGGCGGTCAATAAAAGAGGCGGATAGCCATTTTATTAATTTTGATATTTAAAAATTAACAGCTTGGGTGTGGTCAGGTTTTCCCGTGCCATGCCGGCGTGGCTTTTCTTTATTAATTCAAGGAGGCGGCTGGATGCGGGAATCGCGGGGAATATATTGGCGCGGTGGAGTAAGGGGATAGCCGGGTAATTAAAGATCGGTTGCGAAAAATGCCCGCCCGACGATTATCCAGGAGGGAGTCCGGCTTATATCCGGCCCCGGTTATTCAGTATGATACGGCTTCACCGAATGCGCTTGCATGTCGTAGCCGACGGCGTCGAGCAGGCCGGCGGCGCTGTCGGGCGCGCGGTTGCGGGCGGCGCGCAAGGTGCCGCTGACGAAGACGGCGTCCATCATCTTGACGCCGTCGATCGGTTGGCCCGAGAACACGTGGATGACCTGGTTCGCCGGCGGCGGCGGGGCGTGGATGCAGGCGCCGAAGTAGGGCACCAGCAGGAATTCGCGGAACGCCCGGCCCTCGCCGTCGAGCGGGATGACGTAGCCGCCGATGCGCACCCGCGCGCCGTCCATCGAGGGCTCGACCGGCGCGGTGGCCCACGCCTCGCGCAGCTTGGCCAGCGCCGTCATCGCGCGCGGATCGTTGTCCTGCAGGCGCGCGATGTCTTCATTGAAGGTCTTGGCCGGCTCCCAATCGGCCGGAACCAGCGCGAACCACTCGATCTCCTCGAACGGCGCCGTCGCCGGCTTCATGTCGATCGCGTGGGGTGGCGGTGCCTCCTTGGGCGCAACCCGGGCGGCGGCGGGTGCGGCTGGTTTGCCTTCCCCCTTGCAGCCGGTTAGCGCCACGCCGGCGAGCGCCACCATCGCCACGGCCAGCGTCAGGGTCTTGTGTTTGCTCATACCTTCGGCGCCAATCCGTCGATCAGCGAGAGTCGATACGCGCGCACACCCGGCACGATGCTGGCGATCAGGCCCGCGCCGACGACGGCGGCGAGCAGCCATGCTTCGCCCAGGCCGGGGGCGGAAGCGTCGATCGCCAGGCCCCATTTCGCCAACGCCAGCGGCGCCAGCGCGAACGATGCCACCTCCACCAGCGCGAAACCGCCGGCGGCGCCGGCGATGGTCAGGCCGAGGCCTTCGCACACCAGCAGCAAGAAGATTTGCCATGGACGGGCGCCGACCGCGCGCAGGATCGCCAGCTCGCGCCGCCGCTCGCCGAGTCCGGCCAGCACCGCCGCCGCGAGGCCGGCCAGCGCCACCACCAGCACCAGCAACGACACCGCGCGCAAAACGCGTTCGGCGGCGCCGGTGATATCCCACAGCTGTTGCAGCGCCACGCCGGGAATGACCGCCGACAGTGCCTCCTTGTCGTCGGCGCCGAAAATTCGCTGCATGCGCAGGACGGCGGCGCGCTGCTTCAACCCGACCAGCACCGCCGTCGCCTGCTTGGGACGCAGGTCGAACTTGTGCAGTTCCGCGCGTCCGATCGACACGCCCGGCACGTGCGCGCCGCCGTGCCAGTCCAGATGGATCGCCTCCATCGCCTGCAAACCGATGTGCAGTGTGCGGTCGACCGGCGTGCCGCTCGCCGCCAGGATGCCGACCACGGTGAACGGCTTGTCTTCGTGGTCGGCATGTCCGGCATGGCCGGCGCCATGGCTAAGGGTCAGTTCGTCGCCCAAACGGTAGCCGAGGCGGCGCGCGACCTCGGCGCCGATCACCACGTCGAACAGGCCGTTGAAGCGTGTCCCGCTTGAGAACGTCAGCGCTTGCGCGCGGCCATGGCGATAGTGGTCGAAGTAGGCCGTGGTGGTCGCCACCACCGGGAAGCCGCGGTGCGAGTCGCCCAGCGTGAGCGGAATGGTCCAGGCCACCGCCGGGTGCGCGCCGATGCGCTCCACGCTGTCCCACGTCATGCCGGCGTCGGTTTCGCCGATGTGGAACACCGAGTACAGCAGCAATTGCACCGGGTGGCTGCGGGGGCCGACGATCAGGTCGGTGCCCGACAGCGCGGCCGTGAAACTGTCGCGCGCGCCGTGGCGCAGGCGCTCGACGGCCAGCAGCAGGGCCACCGACAGGATGATGGAGCCCAGCGCGAGCAGCAGCGCGTAGCGGCGGCTGCGCGCGCTTTGCCAGGCCAGCGATAGCATCGTCATTCCGTGTTGTCCATTCGGGTGGCGCGGTTCAGGTCCGCCAGCGCGACGCTGCGGTCGAAGCGCTCGGCCAGGCGCAGGTCGTGGCTCACCAGCACCAATGACGACGGCGCGGCGCATTCGGCCAGCAGCAGATCGAGGAAATGGCGCTGGTTGCGCGCGTCGAGGGCGGAGGTCGGTTCGTCGGCGACGATCAGGTCGGGCGCGCCGATCAGGGCGCGGGCGGCGGCCACGCGCTGCTGCTGGCCGACGCTCAGTTCGGCGACAGGCCGCTGGCGCAGCGCCGGATCGATGCCGAGGCGGCCGAGCAGGCGGTCCGCCTCGGCGCGCGGGCTCACGCCGTCTTGCGATGCGCGCCGGCGCCGTTGCGCCGAAAAGCGGCAAGGCAGCAGCACGTTGTCGCGTATCGACAGGTAGGGCAGCAGATTGAACTGCTGGAAGATAATGCCGACGTGGTCGGCGCGGAAGCGATCGCGCGCGCCCGCCGGCAGCGCCGCCACGTCGACGCCGCCGATCCTCACGGCGCCCGCCGCCGGCACGATCACGCCGGCCAGGATGCCGAGCAGCGTGCTCTTGCCGCAACCGCTGGGGCCGTGCAGGAACAGGCGTTCCCCCGGCGCGATCGCGAATCCCGGAATGTCGAGGCAGGCATAGTGTGCGCCGGGCCAGGCGAAGCGCAGGCCATCGAGCGCCACGGCCGGCGGCGCGCCGACTGACGAAACCTCGAGTTCCGGCGTCATCGCCGGTCTTCATGCGCGAGCTTGCCGGCTGCCGCCCGGCGGCAGCAAACCCCGTTGCGCAGATGGGCGGCGCAGAGCAGGATGGCGCCGGCGACGCTGAGCGCGGTCTCGGCCGATTCGCCATAGCGCGGCCCCACCAGGAACACCGCCACCGCCAGGCCGGCGAGGCCCGCGCCGCCCAACAGCAGCACCGGCGCGCGCCGGTGCGCGAGGTAGCCGGGGCCGAGCGACAACAGCGCCGCCACCAATGCCACCCCGATCAGCGCCTTGTGCGTGTGTTCGCCGGCGGCCCATCCCAGTGCCGGCAGCGCGAGCAATAGCAGCGGCATGGCCAGGCAGTGGAGCAGGCACAGTGTGGAGGCGGCGATGCCGGTGGCGTTGGCGATGCCGGCCAGCTTGTTCATCGTTTGCCCCGCCATCAGAAGAAGTAGCGCAGCGACGCTTCGAGCTGGGTGCGCGGCACCGTCGACACCAGCAGGCCGGCGGCGCTGCCGTAGGCGATGTCGCTGGCAAATTCGTGCGGCTGCAAGGTCACCGCCAGCGAGCCCAGAAGCTTGCGGTAGTCGTAGCTGGCCTTCAGGGTGTAGCGCACGTAGGTTGGCATGTCGCGCCGCGCGGAGGGCGTGCCGCTGTAGTACGGGTTGCGGGAGGTCACATAGACGTCGCCGTTGAGGCTCAGGGTGCCCGGACCGACGCGGTCGCGGTACTGGGCGCCGGCCTTCCAGGTGTGGGCCGGCACCGAGAGCAGCGCGCCGCTCCCCGGCGGCGGATTGTCGAGCCGTGCCCGCAGGATGCGGCCGTAGCTCAGGTAGGCGCCGAGCGCGCGGTCGAACCGGTAGCGCGTGTCGAACTCGAATCCTTTGCGCGTGGTCCGGCCGGAGGCCAGGTAGACGTCCGGCGCCGTGTTGATGATCTCGTCGTCGTTCCGGATCGAGTAGACCGAGGCGCCGACGTCCCAACCGGCCGCCGGGCGCGCGTTCACGCCCAGGTCGTGCGAGCGCACCTTGCTGGGGTCGATGTCCGCGTTGATACGGCCGCCGGACGCGCCGAGCGGACCGAGGCTGCCGCTTGAGCTGATCTGCTCGGCGGACGGCGAGCGCAGGCCCTGCGCGACGTTGGCGTACACTTCCAGGTCCGGCAGGGCGTTCCAGACCGCGCCGTATTTGGGCGTGAACGCCGCGCCCCGGTAGCCGGTCGAGGCGGCCGGCAGCTTGCGGTTGAGCAGGTCGTAGTCGAAACGGTCGTAGCGGGCGCCGGCGTGCAGTTTCAGCGAGGGCGCCACGCGGTACTGGCCCTGCACGAAGGCGCCGTACGATTGCAGGTCCAGATCCTGGTTGTTGAGATAGTTGGCGGTCGGCCGGTGGAACTGGTATTGGCGGCGCAGCGCGTCGCCGCGATCGATGCGGGTTTCGGCGCCGGCCGTCAGCACGGCGTCGTCGCCGAAGCGCCAGGTGTTGCCGGCGCGCGCGCCGTAGATCTTGCGCTCGTCGTAGCCGAAGGTGTGCTGGGTGGCGCTGGTGGCGATCGCGCGGCTGCGTTCGAAATCCTCGGCGTAGGCGCTGGCGAACCAGCCGGCGTCGCCGCTCGGGCGGCGGTTGAACACCAGGCTGGTGCGGTGGGCGTCGCCGAAGCCGGGCAGGCCGAATTGCGCGCTGTGCGGATCGAGTCCCGCTTGCAGGGCCGGCAGCGGCAGGTAGCCGGCGCCCGCGTAGTCCGACCTGTAGTGGCTGGCGCGCAGGCTGTAGACGCCGTCGCCGATATTGGTCGACAGCTTCCAGAACACGTTGGCGCGCTCGTTGCGGGCGCCGTGGCGGAAGCCGTCCATGCGGAAGCGGTCGGCCACCAGCAGCGAGCGCACCGCGCCGTAATCGCCCGACAGCGTCAGCGACGCCCGGCGCCCGCCGTAGCTCGACAGCGTGAGGGCGGCGCTGGACGGGGTGGCGGCGCCGCCCTCGCGGGTGTCGATGGCGACCGCGCCGGCGCGGTTCTGATCGCCGTACAGCGCCGACACCGGCCCCTTGATCACGTCGACGGTGGCGATCATGTCCGCCGTCAGCCATTCGAGGAAGACCGGGCCGTGGCCGGCGCCGCCCTGGCTGGACGGGATGTTCTGCGGCACGCCGTCGATGGTGACGGCGGTGTCGGCGCCGTGGGTGCCCTGGGTGGCGAAGCCGCGCATGCGGAAGCCGTTGCCGGTGTCGCCCTGGTCGATGTTGTTGGCGACCACGCCCGGCACGCGCTGGAAGACGTTCGACATATCGCGGCCGACGGCCAATGTGGCGATGTCGTCGGCGGTGATCGTGGTCACCGTGCCGGGCAGGCCGCTGGCGGCGGCGCTAGGCGCCACGCGGCCGTCGTCGGTCTTGCTGCCCTTGATCTCGACGATCTGGTCCGGCGCCCACTCGAGCGGGTCCTCCCCGGCCATGGCGTCGCCCTGCAGCGCGAAGGCGAATAGCACGGCGGGGGAGAGGGCGTGGACGGAGCGTGAAATCATAAGAGTCGGGAATAGGCAGTAAATGCAAGAAGGTTGCAATAATAAACGGCTGCGCCGCATAATGCAATACGGTTGCATTTGCGCCATGCGCGTCGAATTGTGGCCTTATCCCGAATCCGTGCTTACCTTATACGCGGAACGATCATATCGAACTGAAAATCGCTTGGTTCTAAAACGATAGCGCGGCGGATAAGCTGCACCCCGGTTGAGTAAATCGCTCAGCTTTTGCCGGAGATCGTCAGTGACCAAACAGATACGCCTGAACGCATTCAATATGAACTGCGTGGGACACATACACCACGGCCTGTGGAAGCACCCGCGCGACAACTCCGTCGATTACACCAAACCGCAGTACTGGACTGACCTGGCCAAACTGCTTGAGCGCGGCTTGTTCGACAGCGTCTTCCTGGCCGATATCGTTGGCGTCTACGATGTGCTGGGCGGCGGCATAGACGCCACCGCGCGCGAGGCGGTGCAACTGCCAGTCAACGATCCGACGTACGTGGTGCCGATCATGGCGCAGGCCACCGAGCATCTCGGCTTCGGCGTTACCTGCAATTTAAGCTATGAGCACCCCTATCTGTTCGCGCGCCGCATGGCGACGCTCGATCACCTGACCTCCGGCCGGGTGGCCTGGAATATCGTCACCGGTTATCTCGACAGCGCCGCGCGCGGCGTCGGCTTGAAGCAGCTGCAGGACCACGACGACCGGTATGACCGTGGCGACGACTTCCTGGAGGTCTTTTACAAGCTGCTTGAGGGTAGCTGGGAGGACGACGCCGTACTGGCCGACCGTGTGCGCGGCATTTATGCCGACCCGGCCAAGATCCATCGCATCTTCCACGAGGGCCCGTATTACAAGGTGGACGGCGTCTACAACCTCACCGAGCCGTCGCCCCAGCGCACGCCGGTCCTGTTCCAGGCCGGCGCTTCCGAGCGCGGAAATCAGTTCGCGGCCAAACATGCGGAATGCGTGTTCACAGGCGGCCCCGATCGCGCCGGCACCGCCCGCATCGTCGCCAATATCCGCAGCCTGGCGGTGGACGCCGGAAGGCAGGCGGACGATATCAAGGTGTTCTCCAGTCTCACCGTGGTGACCGACCACAGCGAGAAAGCGGCACGCGAGAAGTTCGAAGACTACAAACAGTATGCCAGCGCGCAGGGATCGCTGGCCCATATGGTCAGCGGCATGGGCGTGGACCTGGAAAAGTTCGGCCTGGACGAGGAGATCACGGAGGAAAAGCTGGAGGACCTGTATCCGAACCGCCTGCGCCGCGTGGGCGAGGCGCGCGGCCGCCGCTTCGCCCCAGGCACCACGCGGCGCCAGTTGCTGGCCACGCGCGGCTTCGGGTCGCAGCAGTCGGCCATCGTCGGCACGCCGTCCCAGGTGGCCGATGAAATCGAAAAGCTGGTGCGCGAAACAGACCTCGATGGCTTCAACCTGACACGCACGGTGGCGCCGGAGACCTTCAGCGACTTTGTCGACCTGGTCATCCCCGAGCTTCAGCAGCGCGGCCTGTACAAGACGTCTTACGAGACGGGAACGCTGCGCCAGAAGCTGTTCGGCCGCGACCGCGCGCGCCTGCCCGCCAACCACACCGCCGCCTCGTACCGCCCATGGAAATGACACCCGCATGGCGCCGGGCGCAGGCCGGCCGCGACGACGCATCCTCTTTGCTGGCGATACGTGGACTCGAGGTCTGCTATCCGGGCGGCGCCGCCGTCACCGATTTCAACCTGTCGATCCGCCACAACGAGGTCGTCGCGCTGGTGGGCGAATCCGGTTGCGGCAAATCGACCGTGGCGGCGGCCATCACCCGGCTCTTGCCGGCGAAGGCGCGCACCGCCGGTGAGATTCTCCTGGACGGCACCGACTTGCTGGCGGCGCCCGAATCGGTGCTGCGCGGGGTGCGCGGCAACGACGTCGCGATGATCTTCCAGGACCCGATGACATCGCTCAATCCCGTGCTGAGCATCGGCGTGCAGATCATCGAAGTGCTGCGCCGGCACAAGGGGTTGACAGGGGCGGCGGCGCGCGCCCGCGCCATCGAGCTGCTGGACCTGGTGCGGATCGCCGACCCGCATCGGCGCGTGGACGATTTCCCCCATCACCTGTCGGGCGGACAGCGGCAGCGGGTGATGATCGCGATGGCGGTGGCCTGCGAACCGCGCCTGCTGGTGGCGGACGAACCCACCACCGCGCTCGACGCCACGATCCAGGCGCAGGTGCTGGAGCTCGTGGCCGGATTGCGCGAACAGCTGTCGATGTCGTTGTTGTTGATCACACACGACCTGGGCGTGGTCGGGCAGTGGGCCGACCGCGTGGCGGTGATGCGCGCGGGGCGCAAGGTGGAGGAGGGCACGCGCGACGAGATCTTCTTCTCGCCGCGCCACGCGTATAGCCGGGGACTGCTGGAGGCCACCCTGCACGTGGCGGCGGACAGCCACTACAAGCGCGTCAGGCTGGCCGAAATGCGCAGGGTGGACGATGCGGCTCCGGGGGAGAACGATTTTACCTTCACTCCGGGCAGCGTCCGCGCGCCATTGCACGATTCGCCGGCGGCGGCGCCGGCGGTTCTATCCGTGCGCGATCTGGTCGCGCAGTATTCCACCCGCTACGGCACCATCTCCGCCGTCAAAGGTGTCTCGCTGGCCATCGGGCAAGGTGAAACCCTCGGTCTTGTGGGCGAATCGGGTTGCGGAAAATCGACGCTGAGCAAAACCATCATCGGCCTCAATCCCGTGGTGTCGGGTGAGGTGGTGCTCGACGGCGTCGATATCGCCCGCCTGCGTGGCGGCGCGCTGCGACCGCACCGGGCGAAGGTGCAACTGGTGTTCCAAGATCCCTACGCCTCGCTTAACCCGCGTCTGCGCGTCGGCGACATGCTCGAAGAAGTCCAGCTGGTGCAGGGCCAGCGCGACCGCACCGAGCGGCAGCGCCGCGTGCGCGCCATGCTCGACGCGGTCGGCCTGCCGGCGGACGCCGTGGCGCGTTATCCGCACGAGTTCTCCGGCGGCCAACGCCAGCGCATCGGCATCGCCCGCGCACTGATCCTCCGGCCGAAACTGCTGATCTGCGATGAGCCGGTATCGGCGCTGGACGTGTCGGTGCGGGCGCAGATACTGAACCTGTTCGTCGATCTCAAGCAGGAGTTCGGCCTGTCCTACCTGTTCATCTCGCACGATCTGGCCGTGATCAACTACATGGCCGACCGCGTGATGGTGATGCAAAAGGGCGAGGTGGTAGAAACCGTGGACCGCGACCGCCTGTTCAGCGCCGCCTCGCATCCCTACACCCGCCAGCTGATGGCCGCGACGCCGGCATGGCCCTCGCCACCAGTGCGGACGCACGCGCCGCTGGCGCGCATGGCATGAGGACCGCCCCATGAAAACCTATCTCAAACGCCGGCTGACGCAATTTATCCCCATCATCCTCGGCATCTGCATCCTCAACTTCGCGCTGATCCAGCTCGCTCCGGGCGACCTGGCGGAAGTCGTCGCCGGCGAGTCCGGCCAGGGCGACAACGCCGGCGGCACCGCCGAACAACTGGCGGAGCTGCGCACCTCGTTCGGCCTGGACGCACCGCTGCACATGCAGTTGCTGACCTACCTGAAAAAGCTGCTGATGCTGGACCTGGGCTACTCGCACCGCTACGGCGCGCCGGTGGCGGAGTTGATCGGCGACCGAATCGGCGCCACCGCCTTGCTCGGCCTGAGCGGGCTGGCCGTCGCGCTGGTGGCCGGCGTGACCATAGGCATGCTGTGCGCGCGCCATCGCGGTTCCTGGTTCGACCGCTCGGTGACGGCGCTAATGGCGCTGTGCTACTCGATTCCGATGTTCTGGCTGGCGCTGATGCTGGTGGTGCTGTTCGGCGTCAAGCTGCAAATGTTCCCCATCGGCGGCATGCGGGAGGTGGAGGGCGTCGCGCTCGAGGGCTGGGCGGACGTGCGGGACGTGCTGTGGCATCTGGCGTTACCGATGCTGACCCTCGCCGTGTATTCGTGCGCTGTATACGCGCGCTTCACCCGCGCCTCGATGGTGGACGCGCTGCAGGAGGACTACATCCGCACCGCGCGCTCGAAAGGTCTGTCCGAACGGCTCGTGTACTTCCGCCACGCGCTGCGCAACGCGCTGCTGCCGGTGCTGGCCCTTGCCGGCGCCAGCGTCGGCGAACTGCTTGGCGGCAGCATCGTCATCGAGACGGTGTTTTCTTGGCCCGGTCTGGGCAAGCTGGCCTACGACGCGGTCGGCGCCCGCGACACCAACCTGCTGCTGTCGATACTGTTCCTCAGTTCCCTGGTGGTGATGGCCGTCAGCCTGCTCACCGATCTACTCATGGCGCGGCTCGACCCGCGCATCGAGCTGGCATGAAGAACATGACTTTCCAGGCAAAGATCGGCGTCGCGGTGCTGTTGTCGGTGCTGTTATTCGCCTTGTTCGCGCCGCTGCTGTTCCCGGGCGATCCGCAGGACATGTCGCTGGCCCCTTACCTGTGGCCGGGCGAGGATTGGCGCCATCCGCTCGGCTCGGACCTGATGGGGCGCGACATCGCCGCCGGCCTGGCGCACGGCGCCCGCGTGTCGCTGCTGGTCGGCGCCGCCGCGGGCGCGTTGACGCTGCTGCTTGGCGTCGTCACCGGCACCTTGGCCGGCTACTGCGGCGGCTGGGTCGACAATGTCTTGATGCGCGTGACCGACGTGTTCCAGATCGTGCCGCGCTTCCTGCTGGCGGCGATCATGGTGGCGCTGCTGTCGCCGTCCGTCTGGGTGGTGGTACTGGCGCTGGCCGTGACCTCCTGGACGCATACCGCGCGCGTGGTGCGCGGCGAGGTGCTCGGCCTGCGCAACCGCGAATACGTGCAGGCGGGACTGGCGGCCGGCATGTCGCACCCGCGCATCGTGCTGCGCCACATCCTGCCCAACGCGCTGACGCCGATCATCGTCAGCACCTCGATCGTCGTCGCCGGTTGCATCCTGGCCGAGTCGGGACTGTCGTTCCTCGGCCTGGGGGACCCCAATGCCGTCAGCTGGGGCGCGATGATCGGCACCGGCCGCGAGGCGATCCGCACCGGCTGGTACATGATCGCCATCCCCGGCCTTGCGGTGATGCTCACCGTCTGGTCGCTCAACATCCTGGGCGATTCGCTCAACCAGTACTTCAACCCCAAGCTGCGAGACTGATCATGACCACCCACATCACATCCATCGGCGCCGGCAAGGCGCACATCATCCGCGACGACGCCGAGGCACTGGACGTCGCCCGCGCGCTGGCGGCCGAAGTCGCGCCCGGCGCGGCGCTGCGCGACCGCGAACGGCGCCTGCCCGTGCATGAACTCAAGCGCCTTCGCCAGAGCGGCCTGTGGGGCATCACGGTGCCGAAGGAGTACGGCGGCGCCGGCGTGTCCTACGCCACGCTGGCCGAGGTGTTCGCAGTGTTGTCGGCGGCGGACGGCTCGATAGGGCAGATCCCGCAGAACCATTACTTCATCCTGGAGATCATCCGCCACGAAGGTAGCGACGCGCAAAAGGCGTTCTTCTTCGAACGCGTGCTCGCGGGTGATCATTTTGGCAACGCGCTGGTGGAACCGGACGTGCGCAAGCCCGAGGACCGCAAGGTCAGCCTGACGGCCGATGGCGACGCCTACCGCGTCAGCGTGCGCAAATACTATTCGACCGGCGCGCTGTTCGCCGACTGGGTGCCGATCGCGGTGGCCGACGCAGACAAGCGGCACTTCCTGGCCATCTATCCGCGTGCGGCCGAGGGCATACGCATCGTCGATGACTGGGCCTCGTTCGGCCAGCGCACCACGGCCAGCGGCACGGTGATCGCGGAAAGCGCGCCGCTCAAGGCCGAATGGCTGGTGCCGCACAGCGTGACGCCCGACCATGTCAAACCGGTCGGACCTGTCGGCCAGATTATGCACGCGGCGATCGATACTGGCCTGGCGCGCGCCGCCTTCGAGGCGACGGTGGCCTTTATCCGCCAGCGCAATCCGAAGGCGGACGACGCCCCGGCCGACGCGGTGTGGGAGGAGGACCAGTTGAGCATTCGTGAACTTGGCGAACTGGCCGTGTCGCTGCACGGGACCGAGGCCTTGCTGGAGCGCGCGGGCCGTGCGATCGACCGCGCCTATGCTAGCGGCTTGGCGGACCACTGGACCCGGGCGGCGGTGGCCGTGTCCGAGGTGCGCGCGGCCAGCACCGCCAGCGCTTTGCTGATTACCAATAAGCTGTTCGAACTGGCCGGCACCCGCTCGACGGCGCCCGAGCATGCGCTGGACCGCCTGTGGCGGGACGCCCGCACCCACACGCTGCACGATCCGGTGCGCTGGCGTGTTTTCGACGTCGGCAACTACTACCTGAACGACAAGGCGCCGCTGCGCCGCGCCAAGTACCTGGCCGACGACAAGCCGCCGAAAGCGATGCCCGAAGGTCCGGAGCCGGTCACCGGGGCACCGCCGGTGCCGCGCCTAGCCGCTGGTCTATAAGGAGGCCGCGATGACCAAAACGCCACACCGAAACCCGGTATATGCCGGCATCGCCGACGACCAGCGCCGCCGCCTGCTGCGCTGGGCCGGCGCCGCGTTGGCGGGCGGGCTGCTGCCGGCGGGCGCCCATGCCCATGGCGCGGCAGCCACCGCCTTCATGGCCACCGCAAGCGCCGGCGCGGCGGCTACAATTAAGGATGCGGCGGCCGAAACGCCGGTGCGTGGGGGGACGCTGGTCGGCATCGCCTATCCGGAGCCGCCAACCTTGGCCACGCATCTGAACGGCGCCAATCCGATCTCGCTGATCACTTCCAAAATCTACGACCGCCTGTTCGCCGACGGGAACGCCGGCGAACTTGTGCCGCGCCTGGCGCTGGGCCTCGTCACGTCGGCCGATGGACGTACCGTGACGATCAAGCTGCGCCCCGGCGTGCGCTGGCACGACGGCCACGCCTTCGCCGCCGACGATGTCAAATATTCCATAGAGGAGATATGGCCACGCAGCGTCAGCAACATCTCGGCCGTGATCGAGCGGGTCGACACGCCGGACAGCCTCACGGTTGTACTGCGGCTCAAGCAGCGCTGGCCGGTGTTGACGCGCTATCTGGGCACCAACAGTGGACAGATCCTGCCGCGCCATCTTTACCACGGCAAGGACCTCGCCACCAATCCGTACAACACAAAGCCGGTGGGCACCGGCCCGTTCATGTTCAAGGAGTGGCAGCGCGGCAGCCACATCGTCCTGGAGCGCAATCCCAACTATTACCTGGCCGGCCAGCCTTATCTCGACCGCATCGTCTGGAAGGTCATCAACGATTCGTCGAGCCGGGCGGCCGCGCTGGAGACCGGCGCGGCGCATTTCGCGGTGCGCAATCCCGTCACCTTCAGCGACGCCGCGCGGCTGCGCAAGCTCGATAGCCTGGTGCTGGACACACGCCAGTACGAGCCGACTTCGTTCTGGCTCGAGTTCAACCTGCGCGATCCGATCCTCGGCAGGCAGGCGGTGCGCCATGCGATCGCGCACGCGATCGACCGCGCGGCGCTGGTCAAGACCGTGTGGGGCGGCTATGGGGCGCCGCTCGACGGCCCGGTGCCGTCGGGGATACCCGAGTACCACACCGGCGACCTGCCGCGCTATCCGTTCGATCCGGCGCTGGCCGAAAAACTGCTCGACCAGGCGGGTTATCCGCGCAAGGCCGGCGGCTGGCGCTTCCGGTTGGTGCATGACTTCATTCCGTTCGGCGACGACTACCGCCGCACCGGCGAATTTGTGCGCCAGGCGCTGCGCCGCATCGGCATCGACGCCAGCCTCGGGGCCAAGGACCTGTCGACCTGGTCGCGCGAGGTGTTCACCAACCGCGACTTCCAGTTGATCAGTTCCTGGGGCGGCTGGATACGCGATCCGCAGGCCAGTCTGGAAATCCGCTACGGCAAACGCGGCGACAGGGTTGGCGTCCCCTGGAGCAAGGCGTCCGGCTACAGCAACGCGGAAGTCGACGCGCTGCTCGAACAAAGCCGCTCCGGCGAAAACCCGGCGCAGCGCGTCGTCAACTACAAGCGCCTGCAGCAGATCGTGCAAACCGACTTGCCGGTGCTGCCGCTGCTGGAGGTGAAGTGGTTCTCGATCTATTCCAGCCGCTTGCGCAATGTCGATGAATTCCCCGCGCAGACGCGCAACAACTTCGCCAATGTCTGGCTGACCAAAACATAAGGATGGCAATGAGTCAGGGTATCGATTACGAACGGTTCGACGGTTGCCGGGCTGGCAGGGTGGCCCGTCCATGAGCGCGGCGACCCCGCCTCGACATGTACCACCACAGCATGCTGAAACCATCGATGTACAGGCCATGCCCGAGGTGCTGGGGCGCCTGATGGCGCTCACCGGCCGCTATCCATGGCGCTGCGCGGCGGCGCTGGGTTGTGCGCTCGGCGCCGCCGTCTTCAATCTTGTGATGCCCCGCCTGCTCGGGCAGGCGGTCGACCAGACCGCCCATTTGCTGCCGGGCGGCGGCGCCGCGGCCGCGCCGGTCCAGGACGCGCTCACGCTTACCGCCTTGCTGATCGTCGCCACCTGCGCCGTGCGCGGCGTGCTGGCCGGCTTGCAGGGCTATCTCGGCGAGACGCTGGCGCAGCAGGTCGGCTACGATTTGCGGTTGGCCTACTACGACAAGCTGCAACGGCTCGGCTTCGGCTATCACGACGGCATCCACACGGGCGAGCTCATTTCACGCGGCATGCTCGATCTGGAAGGCGTGCGCGCCTTTCTCGAATTCGGCGTGCTGCGCGTGCTCACGCTGCTGCTGTTGCTGGGTATCGGCTCCTGGCGCCTGCTCAGCGTCGACGTCACGCTTGGCCTGCTGGCGCTGAGTTTCGTGCCCTTCGTGCTGGCCAACTCGGTGACGACCGGCCTGCGCCTGCGCGTGAGCTGGCAGCGGCTGCAAAAGATGATGGCCGAACTGACCCTGCGCATGGAGGAGAACCTGCAAGGCGTGCGGGTGGTGCGCGCCTTCCACTCGGTGCGCGCCGAACTGGCGCGCTTCGACGACATCTCGCGGCGCGCGCTGGTGCTGTCGAATCTGCGCATCACACAGCGCATGCGGTCGATGAGCCTCATGACCCTGGCGTACTACATTTCGATGGGACTGGTGCTGTGGGCCGGCGGCCTGCGGGTGGCGGCCGGCACGTCGACGGTGGGCGAACTGACCGAATTCCTGACCTTTATCACGATTTTGCAGCAGCCGTTGCGGCAGATCGGCATGATCGTCAACGCCAGCGCGCGCGCCACCAGCTCCGGCGCCCGACTGTTCGACGTGCTTGACGCGGTGCCCGGCATTCACGACGCCTCCAGCGCGGCACAACTGACACGCGATGGCGCCGGCGTCTTGCGTTTCGAACGGGTCGGCTTTAGTTATGGACACGGCGCCACGGAGCGGCCGGTCCTGGCGGACATCAGCTTCGAGCTGGCGCCCGGCCAGGTGCTGGGCGTGGTCGGCGCGCCCGGCAGCGGCAAATCGACGCTGGCGCATCTGATACCCCGCTTCTACGACGTCTCGAGCGGCCGCATAACGCTGGACGGCGTGGACGTGCGCGACATCGCCCTGGCATCGTTGCGGCGCGCGGTCGCCGTCGTCCAGCAGGAGAATTTTTTGTTCAATACGTCGGTGCACCACAACGTCGCCTACGCGGCGCCCGACGCTGCCGCACCGGCGGTGAAGTCGGCTGCCGCCGTCGCGGGTATCCACGACCATGTCGAGCAGCTTCCGGCAAAGTACGACACGGAGGTGGGGGAGCGCGGCGTGGCCCTGTCCGGCGGTCAGCGCCAGCGCATGACGATCGCGCGCGCGCTGGTCGAGCGGCCCTCGATTCTTGTGCTGGACGACTCGACGGCGGCGATCGATGCCGTCACGGAGCAGCAAGTCCGGCAGTCGCTGCGCGCGTCCATGCGGGACGCGGCGACCATCATCATCGCCCACCGGCTTAGTTCCCTGCGCCACGCGGATCACATCATCGTGCTGGAACAGGGCCGCATCGTGGAACGCGGCGGGCACGAGGAGTTGCTGGATCTGGGCGGACGCTATGCGGAGTTGTGGCGCCTTCAGCACCGCGCAGCCAGGTCGGAGAGCACAGGCGGCGTCGTAAGTCAGACCGCCGATGAACAGGAACAGGAGTTGCAATCTTGAGTACCGGCCGATCAGATGCCGTCGAGGCGCTACTGCGCGATCGCGGCGAACAGGTTTTCCTGCGTTTCGATCGCAGCGTAACCGCGCGCATGTGGCGCTTCATGCGGCCGCACCGGCTTGCCGCCGCCGGCGTGCTGGCGACGGTGGCGCTTTACACGCTGGTGCAGGTGGCGATACCGGTGGCGGTGCGCCACGCGGTGGACAGCGCGCTGGGTCGCTCGCCATTCAGTTTTACGGCGGTGCTGGCGTTGTTCGCGGTCCTGATCGGGTTGAACGCCGGCTTGACGTTTCTGCAGGAGTGGGTGGCGGCGCGCCTGGCGCAAACAGTGATCTTCGACCTGCGGCGCGCCATGTTCGAGCATTTGCAGCGCCTGTCGTTGTCGATCATGGACAGAACCCAGGTTGGACGGTTGATGTCGCGTCTTCAGGGCGACGTCAACGCGCTGCAGGAATTCATGGAGACATCCGTGTCGGCGTTGAGCGATCTTTTCCTGCTGATCGGGATCATCGCGCTGCTGCTGACGATGGATGTGAAACTCGGCCTGTTGACCCTGTGCGTGTTGCCGGCGTTGCTGTTGATACGGCTGGTGTGGCTGCCGTGGGCGCGGATAGCTTTCACGCGAGCGCGGGAAGCTTCGTCGAGTGTGAACGCGGCGCTGGCGGAAAACATCAACGGCATCCGCACGGTGCAGGAGAACCGCCGCGAACAGGTCAACTTCGGCCGCTTCGAGCTGCGCGCGCGTGAAAACCTGGCCGCGCAAGTCGACTCGTCGCGCGCCTCGCAGGTGATGGTGCCGACGGTCGACGTGCTTACCGGCGTGGCGATGGCCATCGTTGTGGTGGTCGGCGGGCGCGCCGTGGTGGCGGGGGAGCTGGACGTCGGGGTCATCGTGGCCTTCATCTTCTGCGTGCAGCGTTTTTTCGATCCGATCCGTACGCTGACCATGCAGTACACGGTCATGCAGCGCGCCATGGCGTCGGGCCAGCGCATTTTCGAGGTGCTCGACGTGCCGGTGACGCTGGAGGACCGTCCCGGTGCCCGGCCGATGTCGTCGGCGCCACCGTCCATCGTCTTCGACAAGGTCGATTTCGGCTATCGCCCGGGACAGCCGGTGCTGCACGATCTGAGCCTGCGCATCGAGCCTTATCAAACCGTCGCGCTGGTGGGCGCCACCGGCTCCGGCAAAACCAGCATTGCCGCGCTGGTGCACCGGTTTTACGATGTGTGGGGCGGATCGGTCACCGTGGCGGGCGACGATGTGCGCGATTTGTCGCTGGAGTCGCTGGGGCAGGGCGTGGGTATGGTGCTCCAGGAGCCGTTCCTGTTCAGCGGCACGGTGGAGGAGAACGTGCGCTACGGCGTGCGCGACGCCACCCGCGAGCAGATCGTGGCCGCCTGCAAAGCCGTACACGCGCACGAATTCATCGTCGCGCTGGCGCAGGGGTACGACACGCCGCTGGGCCAGCGCGGGCGCAACCTGTCGGTTGGCCAGCGCCAGTTGCTAAGCTTTGCGCGGGCTTTGTTGGCGTCGCCGAAGATACTGATCCTGGACGAGGCCACGGCCAATATCGACAGCTTTACCGAATTGAAAATCCAGAGCGCGCTGGAACTGCTGCGCAAGGGGCGCACGACGATCATTATTGCCCACCGCCTTGCCACCGTGCGCGACGCCGACCAGATTGTCGTGCTGCGGCATGGCCGGATCGCCGAACAGGGCGACCACCGGCAGCTTATGGCCCATAACGGCCTGTATGCGGCGCTGCACGCGAGCAGCAGCGCCTCTTTCGACGACCTTCCAACCACCTGAATCAGGAACAGCAGAAATGACCACTATTCAAGAATACCGTCCCTTCGGACGCACCGGCGTCAAGGTATCGCCACTGGCGCTGGGCACCATGATGTTCGGCTCGAAGACACGATATGAAGAATCTGCGCGCATCATCGACATCGCGATCGATGTCGGCATCAATTTGATCGACACCGCCAACGTCTACTCGCGCGGTATCAGCGAGGAGTTCACCGGCAAGGCGCTGAAGGCCAACGGCCGGCGGCAGCACGTGTTCCTGGCGTCCAAGGTGCACCTGCCGATGCACGACACCGACGCCAATCTGCGGGGCAGCTCGCGCCGGCATATCATCGAGCAGGCGGAGAACAGTCTGCGCCGGCTTGGCACGGATTATCTGGATCTGTATCAGATCCACAGGCCGGCGCCGGACACCGCCATCGACGAGACCTTGCGCGCTTTGGACGACTTGGCTCGTTCGGGGAAAGTGCGCTACATCGGCTCCAGCACCTTCGCCGGCTGGCAGGTGGTGGAGGCGCTGTGGGCATCCAAGGAGCTTGGATTGAACCGTTTCGTGTCGGAGCAGCCGCCTTACAATCTGCTCGACCGCCGCATCGAGCGCGAGCTGGTGCCGGTGGCGCAGAGTTGGGGCCTGGCGCTGCTGCCATGGAGTCCGATCGGTGGCGGCCTTTTGTCGGGAAAATATCGACTCGGGCACGCGCCGGCGGAGGGGCGCTACGTCGATCCGAGTCCGCTCCAGGCGCGGCGCATGACGACGCGTATGTACGATGTGATCGAACCGCTGGCGCAACTGGCGGAGGAGAAGGGCGTGCCGTTGTCGCAACTGGCGCTGGCGTGGACCGTGCGGCAGCCCGCCGTCACCAGCTCGATTATCGGTCCGCGCACGCTGGAGCAGTTCGAGGACGCGCTGGCGTCGCTGAAAGTCGAATTCAGCGCGGCGGATCTGGAGCGCATCGACGCTATCATCCCGCCCGGCACCCACGTCGCGCCGTTCTATGAAGCCGATTTCTCGGCCAGCCGTTATCGTTGGTGAGTTGTATGTGGCGCTGGTGGCCAAAACTTCGCACCGCGCCCTCTCCGTCGGTGATGATCACGTAGGGCGGATTAGGCGGAACGCCGTAATCGGCCATCCAAGAGCCGCCGACGGCGCATCCATGGCCGATTACGCTTCGCTAATCCGCCCTACGTGGAACGCGTTTCAGCGCTTCCAACGCGACGATCATTGCGAATTGGATGCCGTTGCCAGCTTGAGATGTCGACGCCGAAATTGTTCACCCCATACGCGTGGCAGCGCCATTCCGGCAGCACCGTACGAAAGCTCAACACGCTCCGGGGTATCGCGTGGAGCTTGCACAACAAGTTTGTGCTTGATGGTGTGGCGTGCCGAAGACAAACAGGGTTCGGGAATCGATATCTTCCCTCGGCCCGAAAAGGTAATCCGTGACCGAAGCGATTGTCATGCGGGCAGGCGTTCTTCGGCGGCGCGCTCCAGCGGCAGGCCGGGGGCGAACATCTCGATGAAGCGGTACGCGAAGCTGGGCAGGAAGACGCCTTTGCGCACCGCCAGCATTGTGCTGCACGTGCCGAACAATTCGCCCTGTGTCGGTAATACCACAAGTCCGTCGCGCTGGATGTCCTCCAGCGCCATCTCGGCGACGATGCCGACCCCCAGCCCACGCCGCACATAGGTCTTGATCACGTCCGCGTCCATCGCCGTCAGGCGCAGATCCGGTGTCAATCCGGCCTGACTGAAGGCCGCGTCGACGCATTTGCGCCCCGTGAACTGCTCGTTGTACGTCACCAGCGGATATTCGGCAATCTGCGCCAGCGTCACCGGCGCCTGGCGCAGCAGCGGATGGTCCAGCGGCACCACCACCTGGTGGTTCCAGGTGAAGCAGGAATAAGCCTGCACCTCGCTGGCCTTGTCCAGCGCCTCGCTGGCGATGCCGATGTCGGCCTCGCCATTGGCCAGCATGTCGGCGATCTGGCGCGGCGCGCCCTGGTGCAGCTCCAGTTTCACCTTCGGGAACGCCTGGTTGAACTCCTCCACCACCTTGGGCAGGGTGTAGCGCGCCTGGGTGTGGGTGGCGGCGATCACCAGCCGCCCGCTATCGACGCCGGCGTACTGGCTGGCGTAGCGGCGCAGGTTTTCCGTCTCCTGCAGGATGCGGCCGACGATCTGCACGGCGCCGTCGCCGGCGCGCGTGAGCCCCGTCAGGCGCTTGCCGCTGCGGACGAACAGTTCGATCCCCAGTTCATCCTCCAGATCCTTGATTTGCTTGCTCACCCCCGACTGCGAGGTGTAGAGCACAGCCGCGACCTCGGTGAGGTTGAGATTGTTCCGTATGGCTTCGCGCACAAAGCGCAGTTGCTGGAAATTCATGTCGCGTCCGATCGATTGAAGTAAAGAGCTTGGCAACATGATAAATATTCCGCGCCAGCTTACAACGAACGCTTCCGAATATGCATATCCGAACTACGTTGGCCGGCAAAGCAAAGCCCCTTCGTGCTGCCATGCTTATATCGTCGCAGCTTCTATCGTTACCACTTTTGATTGTTTGTGCGTGGCCGATTTGCCATGTAACTTCCGTCACACTATTCAACGCAAGACGGATCGGCGACATGACACCCAAGCAAATGAGCATCGGCATGAACATCCTTGGCCTGGGAGGCCACAGCGCCGCGTGGCGGCTGGGGGAGGTGCCGCCGTCGGCACTGTTCGATGTGGACTACTACACCAACATCGCCCGCATCTCAGAGCGCGGCATGTTGGACGCGATCTTCCTGGCCGACGGCCCTGCCTTGTTCGGCGACGTCGCCACTACGCCGACCGGGCGGCTGGAGCCGACCTTGCTGCTGACGGCCGTGGCGCTGGCGACCCGTCATATCGGTGTGATCGCCACCGCGTCGTCAACTTACAACGATCCATACAATCTGGCGCGCAGGCTGGCGTCGCTCGACCATATCAGCGGCGGGCGCGTGGCATGGAACGTGGTCACCACCGCCGGCGACTCCACCGCGCGCAACTTCGGCTTGACCGGCGCGCCGCTGCACGCCGATCGCTATGGCCGCGCCGCCGAATTCATCGATATTGCCAACAAACTGTGGGACAGTTGGGAGGACGACGCCGTCATCGGCGATCGCGAAGCAGGGACCTACGCCGATCCGTCGAAGATTCACGAAATCCGCCATGACGGCGCACATTTTTCGGTTCACGGCCCGCTCAACGTTCCGCGTGCGCCGCAGGGCCGCCCCGTGCTGGTGCAGGCCGGATCCTCCGAGGATGGGAAAAGTCTCGGTTCGCGCTACGCAGATGCCATCTTCACAACCCAGACCACGCTGGAGGACGGCATCGAGTTCTACAACGAGATGAAAGGGCGCGCCCGAAGCTGGGGCCGCGATCCCGAGTCGCTGAAGATCATGCCGGGTCTGTCGACCGTCATCGGCTCGACCGAGGCGGAGGCCAACGCCCGCTGCGACCTGCTCGACACCTTCCAGGGCGAGGAAGGGCTGGTGGGCCAGATCGCCCAGCGCATCGGCATCTCCGTGGCGGAGCTGGACCTGGACAGCGAACTGCCGTGGGAGCGCATTGGCGATGTGCGCGATTTGACGACCGGTTCGCACGGCTTCTTCCAAGCCCAGATCAACTTGGCACGCCGCGAGAAGCTGACGGTGCGCCAGCTGTCTCGCCGCATCCGCAGCGGCCACCGGCTGCTGGTCGGCACCCCCGAGCAGGTCGCCGACAGCCTTGAACAATGGTTCTTGGCCGGCGCCGCCGACGGCTTCAACATCATGCCCGACGTGTTCCCGTCCGGTGCCGAGATCTTCGTCGACCATGTGGTGCCGCTGCTGCGCAAGCGCGGCATCTTCCGCCACGAATACAGCGGCAGCACGCTTCGCCATCACCTCGGCCTGGAACGGCCGGCCAGCCAGTACACCGCACGTCGTCTCGCCCGCAGCGCTGCCTGACCCATGACGAGCCGTGTTTCCATCTCACCGATCGCGTCACCAACACGCCCGCGCAACGCAACGCCGCCGCGCGCCGGCCTGACGCTGGCCGCAATCTTCGTGACCTTGCTGCTGCTCGCCGCGATCGCGCCCGGACTGCTGGCGCCGGGCGATCCGTTCGATGGCAGCGCCCGCGACGCCTTTGCCGCGCCGGGCATCGCCGGGCACTTGCTGGGCACCGACGAAAACGGCCGCGATGTCTTCACCCGCCTGGTCCACGGCGCCCGCCCGTCGCTGTTGTTGGGTCTCGGCGCCACAATTATCGGGGTCGGCATCGGGGCGGCGCTCGGCCTCTTGGCCGGATTGGGCCGCCGCTGGCTGGATACCGCCGTGATGCGCTTCGTCGACATCCTGCTGGCGTTCCCCGATTTGCTGCTGGCATTGGTGTTCATCGCGATCTGGGGCCAGGGCCTGCTCAACGCCACACTGGCCGTCGGCATGGCCAGCGTGCCGCGCTACGCCCGCCTGGTCCGCGCCCAGACGGCGCAGGTGCGTTCCTCCTTGTATGTGGAGGCGGCGCGCACGCAGGGCTGGCATCCGGTGGCGATCCTGTGGCGCCATGTGCTGCCCAACGCTGTGCGCCCGGTGCTGCCGCTGGCCACGATCGGCATCGGCACCAAGATCGCACTCGGCGCCGCCCTCAGCTTCCTCGGTTTCGGCGCGCCGGCGCCATCGCCGGAGTGGGGCGCGATGCTGGCCCTAGGGCGCAACTTCATGTCGAACGCGTGGTGGCTGGTCGCCGTGCCGGGTCTGACCATCACCCTGACCGTCGTCTCCATTACCGTGCTCGGTCGCGAACTCCTGCTGCGAAGCGAAGGAAAAACATCATGAACATGCCAATCTCGATTCTGCATCAACTCAAGCCCGTGCTGCTGACGGTCGAGCGCTTGCGCGTGGGCTTCGGCCAGGGCGATAACGTCGTCAAGGGCGTCACATTCGAGGTGCGCGAGGGCGAATGCGTCGCCATCGTCGGCGAATCCGGCTCGGGTAAAAGCGTGACCGCGCGCAGCCTGCTCGGCCTGGCCGGCGATGGCGCCCGTGTGAGCGCCGCGCGCCTGCGCTTCGGCGACCAGGATTTGAGCACCTATGGCGAGCGTCAATGGCGGTCGCTGCGCGGCGACCGGATCGGCTTTGTCATGCAGGATGCCCTCAACGCGCTCGATCCGATGCGCACCCTGGGCCGCGAGGTGGGCGAGCCGCTGGACCTGCACCGCGAGCTCGATGGCGCCCAGCGCGCCGCCAAGGTGGTCAACCTGCTGAAATCGGCCGGCATGGCGGACGCGGAACAGCGCGTCGGCCTGTACCCGCACCAGTTGTCGGGCGGCTTGCGCCAGCGCGCCCTGATAGCCTCGGCGATCGCCTGCGGCCCGCGCCTGTTGATCGCCGACGAGCCGACGACGGCGCTCGACGCCGCCGTGCAGGCGCAGGTGCTCGATCTGCTTCTGCGGCTGCGCGGCGATGGCATGGCGATGCTGTTGATTAGCCACGACCTGGCGCTGGTGGCCAAGCTGGCCGACCGCGTGGTGGTCATGCTCAACGGCGAGGTGGTGGAGCAGGGGCCGACGCAGCAGATACTCCATGCGCCCCGGCATTCGTATACGCGCCGTCTGGTGGCCGCCGCCCACGCGGTGCGTGGCCGCGACGATGGCGGCGCGCCCCGGCGGTCCGCCGCGCCACCGCACCGTGTGCCCGCCGTGTTGCAGGCGAGCGGCCTGTCGAAAACCTTCGCCACGCCGGGCGGCGGCGCGCGCCGGGCGCTGGCCGACGTGTCGCTGACGTTGCGGCGTGGCGAAACGCTGGGCATCGTCGGCGAGTCCGGCTCCGGCAAGACCACCCTGATCCGCGTGTTGCTCGGCCTGGAGCACGCCGATAGCGGCCGCGTGCAGTGGTTCGGGCAGGATGTGCAGGCGCTGTCGAAGGCGCAACAACGCCGCGAGCGGCGCCGCGTCCAGGTCATCTTCCAGGACACGTTGGGATGCTTCGATCCGCGCCACACGGTCGAACGGGTGCTGGACGAGGCGCTGGCCGCCGCCGGCGTCGCGCGCGGCGCGGCCCGGCGCCAACGCTCGCTGGAACTGCTGGAGCTGGTGCGGCTCGACGCCGGCTGCCTGGCGCGCCGTCCGCTGCTGCTGTCGGGGGGACAGCGCCAGCGGCTCGCCATCGCGCGGGCGCTGGCTGCCGAGCCGGACATACTGGTGTGCGACGAGCCGGTATCCGCGCTCGACGTCTCGGTGCAGGCGCAGGTGCTCGACCTGCTGGCCGATCTCAAACGCCGGCTGGGACTGTCCTGTTTATTCATCTCGCACGACCTGGGTGTGGTGCGCCGCATCTGCGACCGCGTGGCCGTCATGAAGGACGGCGCCGTCGTCGAGCAGGGCCATGTCGACGAAATCTATGCCCAGCCGCGCCACCCCTACACCCGCCTGCTGTTGTCCGCGCAGGCCAGCATGCCGCAACCCGATTTTTTGTTCAATTCGATAAATGAAGAAAGCTGGATCAATGAAAAAGCAAATGTATTGGGCGCAGCCTGAAGCAAACATCTTCCGACAGAGCGGCGCGGCCTCGGGCCGCCGCTTTTCCAGAACCCTGATCGCCACCGCCGTCGGCACCTTGTGCCTGGGCGGCGGGGCGATCGCCGCCGACGAGGCGGATGCGGCGCAAGCCGCGACGGTGGAGAGCGCCTCCGCGTTGACGATGGTATCGGTCGTCGTCAAAGGCAAGGCCCTCGGCGGCGCCGAGCGCGCCAAGCTGCACCTCGACGAGATCCCCGGCGGCACCAGCGTCATCAGCGCCGAGCAGGTGGAAAAAGGGCGCGTGTTCACCAACGAGGACGTGCTGGCCTACCAGCCGGGCGTCTATGCCCAGGCGGCCGGCGGCACCGACGGCATCAAGATTTCCATCCGCGGTTCGGCCATCAACCGCGGCACCAACTTTTTCCGCTCCGGCACCTTGTTCCTGTTCGACGGCCTGCCAGTGACCGGTCCGGGCGGCACGCCGTATGAATTGTTCGAACCATTGGGGCTGTCGCACACCGAAGTGCTGCGCGGCGCCAACGCCTTCAATCTGGGCGCGCTGATGCTCGGCGGCGCCATCAATTACGTCACCCGCACCGGCGCCGACGCCACGCCGTTCGAGGCGCGCATCGAGGGCGGCAGCTATGGCTACCGCAAGGTGGCGCTGACCTCGGGCGGCGTCAACGGCGCGTGGGACTACTACGCGGCCGGCACCTACTCGGAACGGGACGGCTACCAGCAGTTGTCGAACGGCCGCTCGCGCGGTTTGATCACCAACGTGGGCTACAAATTCAGCCCGGATGTGCAAACCCGCTTCTATCTGCGCTATCGCGAAACCGATAATTACCAGCCAGGCGCGCTGACGGTGGCCCAGATCGAGGCCGATCCGCGCCAGGCCAACCCGGTGGCGGTGGCGCAAAACGCCCACCGCAAGCAGCCCGGTTCAACCTGGATCGCCAACAAGACCACGTGGAATATCGACGAGGACTCGCGCCTGGAGGCGGGCCTGGTCTACCACGACTACCCGATCGACCAGCAACTGAGCGTCAACGCCGGCAAGTGGGGATTCCGCGACTTTTCGGCGTCGCTGCAGTACGCCCGCAACGACAACTGGTGGGGTAAGCGCAGCGAAACCAAGGTCGGCTTGCTGTCGACCCGCCACCTGAACGCCTCGCTCGATACCTATGTCCGCATCCCGGCCGGCCCGACCGCCGCACTGCCGGTGGGCACCAAGATCCGCCGCGCCCGCTATGACGGCTCCGACGATATTCTTCACGCCGGCAACGACCTGGAGCTGGCGCCGGAGCTGTGGCTGAGCACCGGCGTGTCGGCCATCCACACCAAACGTTACACCGAGGTGACCTTCCCGGTCACCAACGAGCCGTACAACCGCAGCACCACGGCGCTGGCGCCGCGCGTCGGCCTGCGTTACACGCTCGACAACGATATCCAGCTGTACGGTAACGTCAGCCGCTCGATCGAACCGCCCAACAGCTGGGCCTTCCTGACGATCCCGCCGACTTTCACCAGCGGGCCGGCCACGGGGCTGTCGCGCCGGGGGCTGGATCTGGCCGACCAAGCCGCCAACACCATCGAGATCGGCAGCCGGGGCAAGGCGTTCAACTCCAACTGGAGCCTGAGTCTGTACCGCTCCTATGTGCGCAACGAGCTGCTGTCTGTGGAGGTGATCCCGGCCAGCGCCACCACGGCCGCCATCACCGCCGAGTCCAACGCCAGCCCGACCATCCACCAGGGTATCGAGGCCGGGCTGGAATCGGAGCTGTGGAAGGGCGCGGCGGGCAAGCTGTCGGCGCGCCAATCGTTCACGCTCAACGATTTCTATTTCCGCAACGACAAGCGTTTCGGGCGCAACACCTTGCCGGGCATTCCGCGCCGCTATTACCAGGGCGAGGTTCAGTTCGAGCATGCCAGCGGCTTTTATGTCGGCATCAGCGCGCAGGCCGCGTCACGCATCGATGTCGACTACGCCAACTCGTTCCGCACCCATGGCTACGGCATAGTCGGCGCCAGCCTCGGCTTCGACCATCCGACCCAAGGCTGGAAGGCGTTCGTCGACTTCCGCAACCTCGGCGACAAGCACTACGTTTCCAGCGTGGCGCCGGCCTACAACGACGCCGGGACCGACCAGCGCCGCTCGGCGCCGGGCGACGGCTTCGGCGTCTACGCCGGCCTGACCGTGAGCTTCCGCTAAGCCATGACGCGGCTCGCTCACCTATTCATCGGTGCGGCCAAGGCAGCGGCGCTCGCATCCGTGGTCTTGCTCGCGCTGACGGCCTGCGATGCCCCGGCCGACACCGGCCCGGCGCGGCAGGCCGGCGCGCGGCCGTTCTCCGCCGCCGATTACGCCGAGTCCCAGCCGGGCAAGGCCGGCGGCACGCTGCGAATATCGACCTATGGCGATCCGACGTCGCTGGACTTTCACTCGATCGCACATGGCGATGTGCAGTGGCTGGGGCGCATGATCTACGACAATCTGGTGTATCTGGATGCCGACGGCAAGATCTCGCCCTGGCTGGCCACACGCTGGGAAGTTTCGCCCGACGGCAAGACTTACACCTTCCACCTGCGTGAGGACGTCACTTTCAGCGACGGCGCAAAATTCAACGCCGCCGCCGTCAAGGCCAATCTGGAGCACATGCGCGCGCCGGCCACGCGCTCGCCGCTGGCGGCCGCCTATATCGCGCCCTACGTTGACGGACGTGCGGTCAGCGAGTACGTGTTCGAGGCGACGCTGCGCGAACCGTACACGCCGTTCCTGTACGTGCTGGCGCAGTCGTGGCTGTCGATGGAGTCGCCGCGCGCGATCAGGGACAACCCCTCCAAGCTGGGCGAGTTCCCGGTCGGCTCCGGACCGTTCGTGGTCGAGCGCTATACCCGCCAGCAGGGCATACGGCTGGTCAAGCGCGCCGACTATCTGTGGTCGCCGCCGCAGCTCAAGCACCAGGGCCCGGCGTATCTGGACCGGGTCGAGGTCGACTTCGTGCCCGAGCAGCTGATCCGCTACAACACGCTGTTGTCCGGGCAGTACGACCTGACCATGGACGCGCCGACGCAGAACGCGGCGGCGATCCGCGCCGATCCCGCCTTTGTCTTCGACAACCGGATTCGCACCGGCTCGCCGTGGCGCGGCTTGGCGTTCAACACCGAACGCGAACCGTTCAACGATGTGCGGGTGCGGCGCGCGCTGGCGATCGGCGTCGACCGGGAGGGGATCGTCAAGGTGGTCGGCTTCGGCGAGTTCCAGCCCAAGGCGGATTTTCTGGCGGCCACGACGCGCTATTACGATCCTTCGTTCCAGCAGGCGTTGCGCTACGACCCGCCGCAGGCCGCCAAACTGCTCGACGAAGCCGGATGGACCGAACGCGACGCCCAGGGCTATCGCACGCGCGCCGGCAAGCGCCTGAGCGCCGAGGTGCTGCTGTCGTCGGCATTCCAGCCGAGCCCCATGCCCGCAGCGATCCAGTCCGACGCCCGCAAACTGGGCATGGAGCTGACCGTCACCCAGCTACCGACCGGACAGATGATCGACCGCCGCAGCGCCGGCACCTATCAAGCCGTGTTCGCCGGCGTGTGGCACACCAACACCCCGGACGCGCTGTTCATCGGTTACCACAGCGCGGAAATCAGCTCGGACAAGCGCATCGGCCAGAACATCTCGCGCCTGCGCGACGCCAAGCTCGACGGTTGGCTGGCGCAAGGCAGGCAAACGCAGGACGCCGCGCTGGCGAAGTCGGCCTACGCCCAGGCCCAGCAGCGCCTGACGGAACTGGTGCCCGCCATCCCGATCCACGAAAACTACTCCTCGATCGCCTACAGCAAGCGGCTCAAGGGGCTGGTGTTCGATACTTCCCACAACACGGTGTTCTTGCCGAGCGTCTGGCTGGAGAAAAAATGAAACCGATCCGCAATGTCGTCTACAAGGTCCTGGGCGCGCTGGGCGTGATGCTGGGGGCGGCCACGCTGGCTTTCGCCGCCGTCAGCCTGACCGGCGGCGACACGGCCGTGGCCATCCTCGGCGGCGAAACCGCGCAGCCGACGCCGGAAGCGCTGGCGCGCGTCCGCGTCGACTACGGCCTGGACCGCCCGTTGCCGGTGCAGTACGCGATCTACCTCGGCAAGGTGGTGCGGGGCGACCTGGGGACTTCCTACCGCCTCAACGCGCCGGTGACCGAGCTGATCGCCCAGCAGCTCGGCTACACGGTGACCTTGTCGCTGAGCGCGGCCGCCCTGGCGCTGCTGCTGGCCGTACCGCTGGCGGTGGCGACAGCCGGCCGGCGCCGCAGCCGCTGGCGCGGCGTCGCCTCGGCCAGCGAACTGGTGCTGGCGTCGATGCCGGGCTTCGTGCTGGGGTTGCTGCTGTTGTTGTTGTTTTCCTTCCGCCTGCGCTGGTTTCCGGCCTCCGGCTCGGACGGCTGGCGCGCGCTGGTGCTGCCGACGCTGACGTTGGCGCTGCCGATCACGCCTTGGCTGGCGCAGGTGCTGCGGCAGGAACTGGACGATATCCTCGAACAGCCCTTCATCGCCATGGCCCGCGCGCGCGGCATGGGCGAGGCCGGCGTGCGGCTGCGCCATGCGATGCGCCACGCGCTGCTATCGCTGGTGACACTGACCGGTTTCATCGTCGGCACCTTGCTGGCCGGTACGGCCGTGGTGGAGACATTGTTCGCCCGGCGCGGCATCGGCCGCCTGATGGTGGAGGCCACCGCCGGCAAGGACATCCCGCTGGTGCTTGGCATCACGCTGCTGTCGGCCCTGCTGTACGCCGTCGTGCATATCCTGGTGGACGCGAGCTACGTGCTGATCGATCCGCGCCTGCGCCGTCCATCGCAACCCCTGTCTGAAAAAATCTCATGAACCAAGCCTATATCCCCACGCACGACGCGCCCACCGACGACCAGCTGCGCGCGCGCTTCGGTCCCATTTTCGACCGCATCGCCGAAGGCGCGGTCGAGCGCGAGCAGCAACGCAGCCTGCCGTTCGAAGCGGTCGGCTGGCTGCGCGAGGCCGGCTTCGGCGCGCTGCGCGTGCCGCAGCGCTACGGCGGCATCGGCGCCACCTTGCCGCAGTTTTTCGCGCTGCTGCTGGAGCTGGCGACGGCCGATTCGAACGTCTCGCACCTGTTGCGCGGGCATTTTGCCTTTCTTGAAAGCCGCCTCAATCACGAGGACGAGGCCACCCGCGAGCTCTGGTTTCCGAAGGTGGCCGACGGCGCCCTGATCGGCTACGCAATGGCCGAGCGTACCGAGACCACCGGCACCAGCGCCACCATCACCCGCGACGGCACGTCGTGGCTATTGAACGGCAAAAAATACTACAGCACCGGCACCATTTACGCCGACTGGATCGTGGCGTCGGTGGTCGACGGCGAGGAGCGCGTCAGCGTGGCGTTCCCGGCGACGCTGGAAGGCGTGACGCGGCTCGACGATTGGGACGGTTTCGGCCAGCGCATGACCGGCAGCGGCACCACCTTGTTCGACAATGTGCGGCTGTCGGACGAGCATATCGTGCGGCGCTTCCCTTCGAAACCGCCGAGCTCTTACCAAAAGGCCTTCCTGCAATTGGTGCTGCTGACCAGCATCGCCGGCGTCGGCCGCGCGGTGCTGCGCGACGCTGTCGCCTTCGTGCAGCCGCGCACGCGCGCCTTCGACGTCCAGGGGCAATCGAGCCCGCGCCTCGATCCGCTGGTGCAGCGGGTGGTGGGGCGCATCGCCAGCCTGTCCTACGCGGCCGACAGCCTGGTGCACAGCGTGGCGCGCGCGCTCGAACACAACTGGCAACAGGCGAGAGCCGGGACCGCCGACGACGCGTTGTATGTGGCGACCGAGATCGAGGCGTTCCAGGCGCAGCAGGTGGTGATCGATCTGGTGCTGCAGGCGAGCACCTTGTTGTTCGAGGTCGGCGGCGCATCGGCCACCAGCGAGTCACGGCGCCTCGACCGCCACTGGCGCAACGCCCGCACGGCCGCCTCGCACAACCCGGCCATCTTCCGCGAGCGCGCCATCGGCGACTACCTTCTGAACGGAACGGTGCCGGACTCGGGCTGGTGGAAGGAACCGTCCGAAGGGCAGCTGCCGCCGGCCGATCCGGCGTGACCGCGCCATCGACAGCTGAGTGGGTTAAGGGGCGGCTAGGCTTGAGCTGTGGCGCCCAGATAGCGCGCGGCGAATTCTTCCGGCGGGATCGGCTTTCCGAGCAGGAAGCCCTGGACGATGTCGCAGCCGGCCTCGCGCAGCCAGTCCAGCTGCGGCTGTTCCTCGACGCCTTCGGCCACGACCGCCAGGCCGAAGCCGCGCGCCAGCGCCAGGATGGCGTGGACGATGGTTTCGCCGCGCTTGGGCAGCAATTGCACGAAGCTGCGGTCGACCTTGAGCTGGTTGATCGGGAAGCATTGCAGGTAGGCCAGCGACGAGTAGCCGGTGCCGAAATCGTCGATCGCCAGCCGCACGCCGAGCGCGCGCACGGCCTGCATGAAGGCGATGGCGCCGTCGACGTCCTCCATCAGCACGCTCTCGGTCAGCTCCAGTTCGAGCCGGCCCGGCGCCAGGCCGCTTTGCGCCAGCGCGCGCGTGACATCGTCGATGAAGCACGGCTCGCGCAGCTGGCGCGCCGACATGTTGACCGCCAACATCAAGGCCGGCGCGCCGGCGTGCTCCCACGCGGCGACCTGGTCGCAGGCGCGGTGCAGCACCCAGCGGCCCAGCTGCACGATCAGTCCGCTGTCCTCGGCGATCGGAATGAACTCGGCCGGCGACACCGGGCCGTGCTCGGGATGGTCCCAGCGCAGCAGCGCCTCGACCCCGACCAGCGCGCCGTCGGCGCAGCCGAATTGCGGCTGGTAGTGCACGGACAGCCGGTCCTGCTCGATGGCGCGGCGCAGCTCCCGTTCCAGCGCGGCGCGGCGCTGGGTGGCGGCGGTCATGGCCGGCACGAATTCGGCGAGCCGGTTGCGCCCGCCGTGCTTGGCGTGGTACAGGGCGGTGTCGGCGCTGCTCATCAGCTCGCCCATGGTGCCGGCATCGTCCGGATACAGGCAGAAGCCGACGCTGGCGGTGGCGAAGAACTCGCCCTGCTTGAGCTGGAACGGCGTCTGCAGCGCCCGCGTCACGCCGGCGGCCAGCGCCAGCGCGGTGGCGCGGTCCGGCACGGGGCCGGCGATGATCGCGAACTCGTCGCCGCCGATGCGGCCCACCAAGTCGGTCGGGCGCACCGCGCCGGTCAGCGCCTCGGCCACGTGCTGGAGCAGTTCGTCGCCGACGGCGTGGCCGGCGGTGTCGTTGACCAGCTTGAAGTTGTCGAGGTCGACCAGCAGCAGCGCCAGTTGCCGGCCCTCCGCCTGCGCGCGCTCCAGGTCGGCGGCCAGGCGGGCGTAGGTGGCGTGGCGGTTGGGCAGGCGCGTGACGTGGTCGGTGTGGGCCATGTAGTCGAGCTTGCGCTCGGCGGCGGCCACCCGGGCCCGCGTTTTGCGGCTCAGCGCGGCCACCACCAGCATGGCCAGCAGCGAGGCGACCGTCAGCAGGCCGACATAGCGCAGCAGCACCGCGCGCAGCTTGGCGGTGCTGGTGTGCAGCACCGTGCGGCCCAGCGTGGTGTCGCGGTAACGCACCGTGTCGGTCACGGTGATCATGCCGTCCGGCGCGGCGTCGTCGGACGGCTGGCGCGCCGGCAGGCGACTGTCCGGATAGGAGAACTCGGCGAACAGATTGCCGTCTTTGTCGTAGACGCCGACCGCGCGCAGGCCGGGAGCGTAGCGGAACGCGTGCAGCGCGTCCCGGCCGGCATCGCGGTCGCGGAACATCAGCGGGGCGGTCACGCTGTCGGCCACGATCGCCGCCTGCACCCGGGCGCCCTCGACCAGCGAGTGGCGCATGTCGAGCAACTGGTAGGCGATCAGCACGGCGCCGGCGATCACCAGCGCGGCGGCGGCGGCGATGATCTGGCCGGTGCCGAGCGCGCTGGAGATCGGCGCCGGCGCGAGGGCGGACTGGCGCTTCATCGGACGTTCCTCGCCAGCTTCAACAGGCGCGAGCTGAAGCGCAGGCCGGCGCGCGCCGCCTCCGCGGTGTCGATGTCGAAACGCAGATGCTGGTCCTCCTCGACCAGCGCGACGGCGCCGGCGTAGCCGTTTTTGGGCTCGTCGACGATGGCCAGGGTGCCGCCGGCGGCGCCGGCCGGGCGCTGGGCGCCGGCGCGCAGGACGACGACATCGCACTGGATTCCCGGGCCGGGTTCGAGCACGGCGAGCTTGCGCTCGCCGACCGGCTTGCCCTGCAGCTTGCGCAGGCTGTCCCACAGGGCGTGCGCGCTGCCCAGGCAAACGGTCAGCGGCCGCGCCGACTCGGCGCCCGGCCAGGTGGTGAACTGGGCGATGTTGTAGACGTAGGCCGCCTTGAGCGCGGCGTCGTCGGACTGCGCCCAGCCGGCCCGCGCCAGCACGAGCAGCGACAGCGCGGTGCACCACAGCAGCAGGAGTTTCATGGTGTTCGGTTCAGAATGCATAACCGATCTTGGCGGAAATGGTGCGCCCCTCGCGTGGAATCGCTTCCTGCACGAACGCCGGACCGGCCGGGTCGGCGTAGCGGTGGTCGGCCGCGTTGTAGAAGCTGATGGACCAATCCAGGCCGCCCGCGCGCCTGCGCGCCGGCACCAAGGTCAGGTTCCAGGTGCAAAAGCCGGCGGTGGCGGCGTTTTCGGTGCGCCGGCCCGACATGCATTGTCCCTCCACGCCTAGCCCCAGCGCGTCGCCGGTGCCGGGCAGCGGCCAGGTGGCGTTGAGCTTGGCCAGGTGGCGGGGCGAATTGACCGGCCTGGCGCCGTCGCCATCGCGCACCTGTTGCCAGGAGTAGTTGGCGCGCAGCCGGGCGCCGCCGGCGAACAGGCGCTCGGCCGACAGTTCGATGCCCCGCGCCGAGGCGCGCTCGGTATTGCCGAAGACCAGCATGCCGTCCTCGCGCAGGGTCTCGGCGATCAGGCCGTCGATGTGGTAGTGGAACACCGCCAGCGACAGTTTGCTGTAGGCGTCGGGCCGGCGCTCCCACACCAGTTCATGGGTGGCGATCTCCTCGGCGCGCAGCCCCGTGTTGGCGGCCTGGCCGCCTTCGCCCACGCCCGCCGCGTAGTACGACTCGTAGGCGTTGGGCGAGCGGTAGGCGGTGCCGTGGATCAGCTTGAGCGTGTCGAGCGGCGTGGCTTGCCAGATCAGCGCCGCGCGCGGATTGAAGCGGGTGCCGGTGATGCTGTCGCGGTCGAAGCGCAGGCCGGCGTTGAGCAGCAACTGCGGCGTCAGCCGCATCTCGTCCTCGACGTAGGCGCCCAGGCGGTTGTCGGCGCGGCGGTCGTCCAGATTGCGCTGGTACGGGTCCAGATCGAAGTTGAACTGGTCGCGCCGCGCGTTGCGCTGGGCGTCCAGGCCCGCCACCAGCTTGTGTCCGGCGATGCCGGTGAACGTGGCGTTGACGTTCACGCCGTACCACGCGGCGTGGTCGCCATCGATGTTCCGGCGCGGCAGGCCCTCGTCGTCGGGGTAGCTGCCCGCGCCCAGGTAATCGGCGCGGCCCCAGTCGAGGCGGGTCGACACCGCCACCGTGTCGCTGGGCGCGGCGCTGTACGAGAGGCTGGCGAAGCTCTGCGCGTCGCGCGTGTAGTTGGGGGTGTTGAACACCGCGCCGAAGGAAGCCGTCGGCACGCCCTTGACGCGCGTGACATGGCCGGCGCTGAAGCCCCAGCCGTCGCGGCCGGCCTTGATGAAGGCGCCGCGCGTGCGCTGGTAGTCCAGGCCCTCGGCCAGGCCGTTGTTCTGGTCCGGCGTATCGAACTCGGACGCGTACAGCGCGCCGCCGCGCCGCGTGGTCGCCCTGACCGACAGCAGCACGTCGGTGCCGTCCTGGGTGTGGTAGCCGTAGCTGGCGCGGGCGCGCCGCTCGCCCTTGCCGCCGACCGACAGCGTGCCCTGCGGGCCGGCCATGGCGCTGCCGGTCTTGGTGATGACATTGATGACGCCGAACAGAGCGTTCGAGCCGTAGACGGCGGCGCCGGGGCCGGGCACGTACTCGATGCGCTCGACCAGGTCCATGTCGACCAGGCTGTCGTCGCCGATGCAGGCCTGGTCGTACACGCTGTCGTTGACGCGCACGCCGTCGATCAGCAGCAGGAAGCGGCTGTCGTAGTCGCCGGGGCGCAGGAAGCCGCGCGCGCCCAGGTAGTCGTAATTGCGGTCGCTCGATACGTACAGGCCGGGCAGGGTGGCCAGGGCGTCGCCCAGCGTGCGCCAGCCGTGCTCGCGGACATCCTGCGAGGTCAGCACGGAGACCGCCGACGGCGCCTCGCTGACGCGCTGGGCGAAACGGGACGCCGAGGTCACCATGGTGACCTCCATCAGGCTTTCCAGTGGCAGGGTGCTCAATTCCTCCGGCGGGGAGACGTTGGCCGCCTGGAGGCGGCCGGCCTGCAGCGCCAGCATCACGGACAATGTGACGCGGCGTAAGCGCGTTGCGCGGCAATCGGAGGAGTTCACGGTATCGATCAAATTATTGGTTTATGGAAAGTATGTTACTCCCTGTGAAGACCATAAACGCCGTTTTTTAGCATTTAAGAAATGTTCCTGTGCGTTGTAGCAACAGCGCACAGGTCGGGGGCGCGCGACGCCGTGGGCGCCCGGGCCGGAATCGCTAGGCCGGAATCGCCTCAAGCAGCAGCGCGCGCTCGAAGCGCAGCGTCACCCGGGGGGCGCCGGCACCGCCGCGCACCTCGCCCAGGTCGCGTCCGTCGACATAGTCGCGCAGGCGCCAGCGCCCGGCGCCAAGGCCGCGTATCTCGACCGGCCCGTCCCAGCGCGCCGCGTAGAAGGCGAAATACAGCCTGCCGTCCTTCTCCACCGCGTGGCCTTCGGGCTTGTCGAAGCCGATGTCGTACAGCTCGCCCCGGTATATGCCCTTGGGCAGCATCTTGTCGCGGTAGATGCCGATCCACTTGCGCCACTTGTCCTCGCGCCGCGGCGTCAACAGGAAACTGTCCTTGGGCTTGGGATCGACCGGCCAGGTGAATTTGGTCGACAGCACAGCGCCGATGCCGATGGTCGAGGCGAAATCCTCGCCGCCGTCGCTCAGCTCGACGTGGTCGCCCGCGTACGGCGCCGACGGCCCCATCAGCGCTTTCAGCGTCTTGCCCTTGTGGCGCACCTGCCACGACGACAGCGGGTCGGCGGCGGGCGCCTGGTTCATGTACGGCATGTTGTGGAAGGAGTACGAGGTGCCGCACGGGCACAGCTCGACCACCGCCTTCGGGTTGATTTCCATCGCCGTGTCGTACACCATCTTCCAGAAGTCCTGCAGCTTCTCGACCGATTCCTCGGGACGCGCGTGCTTGTGGGCCGGGTTGTGGCAGGGCGCCACGCCGTTCAGGTGCTGGCCGTCGAGCTTGAGGCCCTGGTAGCCCCATTCGCCGAGGATCTTGCGCACCAGGTCGCGGGTCATGTCGATGGTGGGCTGGTAGGCCGGGCACAGGTACAGGCTGTTCCACCAGCTGACCAACTGCGGCGCGCCGTCCTTGTCGAGCAACAGCATGTCGGTGTGGTCGTGCAGCAGGTCCGAGCCCGGGTCGACGGCCAGTGGCGTGATCCACAGGCGCGCCTTCAGGCCGGCGTCCTTGATCGAGCCGACCAGGCCGCGCATGTCGGCCTCGCCGCCGGGGAATTTTTTGGTGTCGAGCTTCCAGTCGCCCTCGTTGGTTTGCCAGCCGTCGTCGAGCACCGCCCATTCCAGGCCCAATTCCTTGGCTTTTTTCAAGGTGCCGACCATCAGCGGGACCGTGAAGTCGCGCTCGTAGCCCCAGGCGCACCAGATCGGCTCGTAGCATTCGTCGGGGCAGTCCGGCGAGCGCAGCCCGCGTTCGGCCATCACCCGGCGGTAGCGGTCCAGCGCACCGAAGTAGTCGCCCGTGTGCAGCGCCAGGAAGGTGTCGAGCGTGGCGAGCGATTCGCCCGGTTGCAAGGTCGTCTCCTGCTCGCATTCGACGGCGAGCGCGGCGCCGCCCTTGACCGCGCGCACCGGCAGGGCCACCAGGCGCGGGACGGTGTCGATATGGCCGACGGCCAGGCCGCAGTCGCGCTGCCAAACGTCGGCCGCCGGCGTGCCGCTGCCGTAGTCCGAGGCGTTCATGCCCATGAAGTTGCGCTGGTCGAAGCCGGCCGTCAGCGGCTGGACCCAGTCGCGCCGGTCCAGGTGGCTGGCGCCGGAATACGTCCAGAACTCGGGCTTGCGGCCGGCGGCGGGCTGCAGGGTGTGTGCGCTGTTGCTCCAGGCGGCGATGGCGAGCGGCGCGGTCCCGGTGTTGCGGTAGCCGACGTGGATGATGGCGAAGCCGGGGTGGCGGTCGTAGAAGGTGACGTTGACGGTCTTCTCGACGCCTTCGGCGGCCACGCCGGTGAAGCGGTGGCGCAGGCCGGCGCCGTGTGGGCCGTCGACGCGGTCGGCCGCCTGCGCCGTCAGGACGAAGCGTTCGATCCAGCGGCCGCTTTTGAGGCGCAGCCGTTCGCTGGGCGCGAAGGCGGTGATGGCGGCGGCGCGGGGCCCGTGTTTGGACACTACGCGGCAGCGCAGCTGGCCGTCGAATTCGAGCGCCATGGCGGCGTCGCCGATGCGCGCGACGTTCTTGCCGCCGGCCTTGGTGGTCGCCGTTGTGGCCGCCTCGGCGGCCCAGGCGGTGGAGGCCACCGGCACCGCGACCGCCGTTCCGGCCAGCCAGCCCAGCAGCGTGCGGCGCCGCTGGTCGTGCTGCTGGTCGTGTTCCTTGTCGTGGTGGTTGACGTTGTCCCGGTCGTTGGCTTTTTGATGCGCTTGCTTCATACATCTCCTCGTCTGTCTTGTAGGTGGACTGCATGGCCGGCGCGGGCGGCCGCAGCGACCACCTACACCAGCACGACTTGCGCGCCGCGTGCCCGCAGCGCTTCGACCGTTTCCGGCGCCGCGCCGGCGTCGGTGATGATGCGGTCGACTTGTTCGATCTTCGCGATCACGGACAGGCTGCGCCGTCCGATCTTGGACGAGTCGCCCACCGCGACCACGCTGCGCGCGATCTCCAGCATGCGCGAGTTCAGGCGCGCTTCCAGCAGATGCGGCGTCATCACGCCGATCTCCGGATCGAGGCCGTCGAAGCCGAGGAACAGGATGTCCGCGTGCAGACCCTGCAACGCCGCCTCGGCCTGCGGTCCGCCCAACGAATAAGAACTCGGTCGCAGCACGCCGCCCAGCATGATCAAGGTGACGTGTGGCGCGCCGGCCAGCAGCACCGCGATGTTGAGCGCGTTGGTGATGACGTTGACCGACTGCAGCTTCAGGCCGCGTATCTGCTTGGCGATTTCCGCCGTCGTCGTGCCCGAATCGAGCACGATGGTTTGTCCCTCGCCGATCAGTTGCACGGCCGCCTCGGCGATTCGCATCTTCTCGGCGCGCCGCAAGGTTTGCTTGACGCCGATCGGCAGGTCCTCGTCGGCCCGCTGGGCCAGCGCGCCGCCGCGCGTGCGCACCACCGCGCCGATCTCCGCCAAGGCGTTCAGGTCGCTACGGACGGTCACTTGCGAGATGTCGAACATCGTCACCAGTTCGGCCACCGTGATCCGGCCGCGTTCGGCGACCAGCTCGCGGATGTGGCGGCGCCGTTCCTCCACCAGCAGGTTGTTGTCGGCTGGCGCTTCCTTCGCTATGGCTTTCGTTTCCGTCTTCTGGGTTTTTTTCATTGCCGATCTTTCCGATTTTGCGCAAATAAAGAGTGTTCCCGATGATACAGGACGCCCGGCGCGAAAAGAATCGAAAGTTCGGCGATATCCCCGGTTCAGCCTTTGGCGGCCCTTGCCGACGCGTTTTGCCAGGCGTTCGGGAAGGTTTTTTCGGCGTTTTCCCGGAACAGCTTGTCGATTACCCGGCGCGGCAGGGACAAACCGCGTGCGGGCGTGTCCAGTTCAGGCACCGTCACGCTGTCGCCGGTCGCGAAGTAGCGCCAGTCGCGCCGCCAGACGGTGTCCAGGTCCTTTGCGAACTCCTGGTCGGGCTGGGCGGCCGATTGGGCCAGGTCGGAGCCGTACATCAGCTGGTCCTGATACTTGATGAAGAATGCCCGCACGCGCACGCGGTCGCGCTGCGACTGGTATTGCAATTGGCCGATGCGCGCGGCAACATCGACATTGACGGCCGGGTGGGCGTCCAGGAAACGCGCGAGCCGGTCGATGTCCCATTCGAGCGAGGCCAGGTGAACCCCGGTGAAGCGCAGCTTCGGATGCTGGGCCAGCAGGCGGTCGCGGGCGGCCATTTGTTGTTCGTAGCTTGGCATCTCGGGGTGCCGGTACATATGGTAGGCAGGATGGGCCTTGAAATATTCGCGGTCGCTGTTGACCGTCATTTTCTCGAGCGGCAGCCAGCAGTTGTGCGGTTCGCCCTGGTGGCCCAGCACCATGGCGTTGCGTTTGGTCAGACCGTCGAACAGGGGGGCGAAGCGGGCGTCGTCGACCATCACCAGTTTGCCGGCGGTGTCGCGCAGGTCCATGCCGATGTTTTTCCAGACCTTGACGCCGACGGCGCCGCCGGCCAGGGCGGTGTCGAGGTCTTTCAGGGTTGTTTCCGTCCAGTCGGGGCGCTCGAAGCCTTTGGTGGAGAATGTCGCAACCCATGCGACTTCGGTCGGATGGGCGTGGGCCAGTTTGCTGGCCACTTCGCGTTGCCGGGCGGGGGGAGGGAAGTCGCCGTAGTCGACGTTGATGGTCAGCGCGCGGAAGTTGTCCTTGCGGGCTTGCGCAAGGTAGGCGGTTTGGCTGTCGCCGTGCAGGTGCAGGTGGGCGTCGATCTTCGGCACTTTGTCGAAGTCGGCCATGGTGTAGTTGTCGTTGGCGGCTTGCGCCGGCAGGGCGGCCAGGGCGCCGAATACGATTGAAATGAGGGTGGAACGCATTGGTGCTTCCTCTTGTATTGGTGGTTTATTTATGCCGCGTGTCCGCACGCATGGCCGATTACGCTTCGCTAATCCGCCCTACGTGACTCCGTAGTTAAGCGGCTGGCCTGCACCACGATGGACATAGGGCGGATTAGGTGGAACGCCGTAATCGGCCATCTATGCGCCGTCGATATCGTATGCATGACCAATCACGCCGCGCCAACCTGCGCCAACCCGGACAAACGATGCAACGCGATGGCATCGAGCGGCGTGCCGGCGTTGCGGGCGGCGTACAACGCCGCGCCGATCACCGGCGCGAACAGCGGCGCCGCCACCTGGTATGGCCGCGCGCGACCCTCCAGCGCCTTGGTGAGCGGCACCCGCAACGGTCCGTCCGCGCCAACCAGCCCGCCGGTGAACGACACCGCGACCTTGACATCGTCCGCCACCCCCAGCGTGCCACGCACCGCATCGATCAGGTCCGCCAGCTCGCCGGCGGCGGCCTCGATGATCGCTGCCGCCTGGTGGTCGCCCAGCGCTGCGGCCTCGCTCACCAGCCTCGACAACCGCGCCACCCCGCTGCGTTCGCGTTTCAGATCGCCATAGACGACGCCGCACAGGTCCAGGTCTTCCCGCAGCGCCAGTCGCTCGCGCACCAATTCATACAGCTCGCCGCGCGGCGCCCGTCCATCGCTCATGCGCGAAAACAAGGCCAGCCCGGCGCGGGCGATCCAGTGCGCCGAACCCTCGTCGCTGAACAATTCTCCCCAGCCGCCGGCGCGGGCCCGCCTGCCGGCGACCTCGCCGTAGGCCATCGAGCCGGTGCCGGCGATGACGCTGATGCCGTCGGCGCAGGCCAGCGAGCCGGCCCAGCTGCACACCATGTCGTTGCCGCAACGGTAGCGGTCGTGGCCCAGAATGGCGCGTGGCAGTGCGTCGAGCGCGGGCAGGACGGCGCGGTCCTCGCCATAGGCGGGCAGGCCGAAGAACGCCTGCGCGATATCGCCGGCCTGCACACCGGCGGCGGCGAACAGCGCGCGGCAGCCCCGCTCCAGCATCGCGGCGACGCCGTCCATCCCCACTTCAAGGTAGTAGGCGCTGCCTTCCTCGTGCCATGCACGCACGTCGCCGTCCGCGTCCACCAGTGCGAACGCGGTCTTGGTGCCGCCGCCGTCAACGCCCAGAAACATCGTTTTTTCCTTCACATGGATAGATCGTCACGCCGCGCACCACGCGGTTGACCGTGCCAGAGACGCTGGGCGTGTCCGGCCGCAGGCCGAGGTCGAGCGATTGCAGCAGCGCGTAGCATTGGCAGAATACGATATACGGCAGTGCCAGCGCCAGTTCGCCGGCGCCGTCCATGCCTTCCAGCGGCATGCAATCGTCGCCCAGCGTCGCTTCTGCGACGCCGCTCAGCGCCAGGACGCGGCCGGCGCGGCCGTCGTTGCGCAGTTCGCGCAGCAGGTCGAGGTCGTAGCGGCGCGCGTGCGCGTCGTTCGACAGCATGACCACCACCAGCGTGCGGTCATTGACGATGGTCTTCGGCCCGTGGCGGAAGCCCAGCGGCGAATCGAACAGCGCCACCACCTGGCCGTCGGTCAGTTCCAGCAGTTTCAGCGCGGCCTCGCGCGCCAACCCCCGCAACTCGTTGCTGCCGAGGTAGACGACCCGGTTGAAGCGCTGCGCCACCAGCTCGTTCAGCAGCGGCAGGGCGCTATGCAGCAGTCGCCGCGCGGCGGCCGAGGGCGCTTGCACGGCGTCGTCCGCGACCGCGCCGAATGCCAGCGCGGCCGACAGCAGCATCGAGGTGAAGCTGGTGGTCATGGCGAAGCCACGGTCGTGCGTCGCCTCCGGCAGCAGGATCGCCAGCGCGTTGGCGCGGTCCCCGGCCATGCGATACAGTTCGCCGTCGGCGTTGCAGGTGATGACCAGATGATGCACGTCGGCGACCAGTTGGTCGGCCAGCGCCACCGCCGCCACGCTTTCCGGGCTGCTGCCGGAGCGGCCGAACGAGACCAGCAGGGTCGGCACCGCCGGTTGCAGGAACGACAGCGGACCGGATACCAGATCGGTGGTCGGCACGGCCTCGGCGCGCAGGCCTTGGCGCAGCAACGCGGGGACTAAGCATTCGCCGATGAAGGCCGAGGTGCCGGCGCCCGTCAGCACGATGCGCAGGTCGGGCCGCGCCAGCAGCGGAGCGAGGAAGGCGTGCATGTCGGCGCGCCGGCTATTCAGTAGCGCGGCGATCGTCGGCCAGACGTGACCTTGTTGTGCGACTTCGCGCGCCGTCAGGCCCGCGCCGGCCGCGTCCAGCGTGTCTTCGTCGATGCCGATGATGCTTGTTTTACTATCCACTACTAACATGTTTCCAACTCCTTTGTTGCGGCGCCTGCCGTGCAGGCGTCCATATATTGGCGCAGCACTTTGGCTACGCCCTCCTTGAGCAAGTCGGTCGGCCGGTTGCGCAGGCGGCCTTCGCGCACGGCCTCGTACTGGGCCGGCAGGTATTGGCTCAGCAGGGTCAGCGGCGGCGCGTGGTGTTCCAGGTAATCGATCAATGCCGTCTGGGCCTGCTGGATCGCCGGATGTGGCCAGTAGTAGCGAATCCGGTCGCTCAGGCTGTACTGCTGGTCGAAGCGGACCCGCACCGGATCGCCGTAGTACTTGAGCCAGTAGCCTGGTTCGGCGCGCATGGTCTCCAGCACCACGTTCTTGAAGTTCGAGCCGGGACGGCCGTCGAGCATTTCCTCCTCGATGTCGGCCAGCGCCCACAGCGTTTCGCGCAGCGCGAAGGTCAGGCCGGGGCCGACCTTGAGGATGGCGAAGTGGTCGCGCACCAGCGCGGCCAGGCTGTCGCGGATTTGGTAGTCGGTCGAATGGGCTTCGTAGACCAGCGTGGATTCGCTCTCGATGAAGCGGCTCAATTCGCGCGCCTTCTCGGGGCGGTAGTCGATCACCTTGTGGTGGTCGAACTCGACGCCCGGCTGCACCACCAGGCCGACCACGCGCGGCCACGCGGCGTGCAGGCCGGCCTCGGCGAATGCTGCGCGGTGCACCGCACTGGTGGCGGCGGCGGCCTGCGGCGTGGTGACCGCCAGTTCGTCGAGGTCCTCATGCGCGCCTCCCGGAACCGGTACTTCGGTGCCGACGATGTAGACCGGCGCCTCGTCGCCGGCCTGCTTCCAGGCGGTTTCGGCGACCGCGCACAGGCGCGCGGCGCGGCGGGCGACGATGGCGTCGGGCAGGGGCATCGGATCGCCGGCGCAGGACATCGAGCAGTCCAGATGGATCTTGCGGAAGCCTGCCAGCACATATTGTTCGATTAGCAGCTCGGCTTTCGCCATGGCGTCGTCCGCCGGCTGGTCCTGCCAGGCGTTCGGGCCCAGGTGGTCGCCGCCGAGCAGCACGCGTTCGCGCGCCAGGCCGACCTTGTCGGCGATGCCGTGCACGAAGTCGCGGAAGGTGGCGGGCGTCATGCCGGTGTAGCCGCCATCCTGGTTGACCTGGTTGGAGGTGGCTTCGATCAGCACCGGCTCGCCGGCGGCCGCCGCCACTTCCATGGCCGCTTCGATCACCAGCGGATGGGCCGAACACACCGAATAGATGCCGGCCGCTTCGCCGGCCTTATGGCGCCGCACCAGATTGAGAAGATATTGCATGTCAAGTTCCTTGAAGTCTGTGTATTCAGGCGGTTGGGTTGTCGTCCGGCTGCAGCGCCAGGCATAGCGCGGCGGCCAGCGACAGCGCGATGCCGGCCAGCTTGTAACCATTGGGCAGCGTGGCCGCCAAGGTCATGGCGATGACGGTGGTCAGCAGCGGCGCGCCGGCATTGACCAGCGGCGACACCACCAGCGCCTTGCCGTGCCGGAAGGCGTGCACCAGGGTGAGGGCGCCCACCGCGTTGAGGATTTGCGTGACGGCGGCCAGCAGCGGTCCGCTCGGGCCGTAGTTGATCGGCTGCGAGAAGTCGGTCATGGCCAGCGCCACCGGAATGAACAGCAGGGCGCTGGCGGTCATGTAGAAGAAGATGCTCTCGGCGTCCATGCTGGCGTTGGCCAGTTTCATGAAGTAGGCTTGCAAACCCCAGGCCAGCAACACGCCGATGGCCAGCACGAACCACAGGCCATACTGCCGTGGCGCGCCGCCCGGCGTGAAGTCGAACAGCGGCAGTGCGCACACCGCGAGGACGATGCCGGCCACACCGAGCATGCCCGTGCGCTCGCGCAGGAACAGGTAGGACAGCGCGATGGTGATCACCGGCGACAGCGAAATAAGCGGAAAGATCAGGTAGGTCGGTCCGGCCTTGACGGCGTAGAACAGGATCATCTGTCCGCCCGCGCCGAGCAGGCCTATCGTCAGTCCGAAGGCGACCGCGCGGCCGTCGCGCCGCACGCGCCAGCCATTCCGCGCCAGCACCAGCAGCGCCGGCGGCACCATCGTCAGCGCCCACACCACATAGATCAAAGTCTCGGGAAAGCCGTTCTGGCCCGGCAAGCCGGCGAAGGCGCCCCACACGCCCCACAACAAGGTGGTGGTCAGCGCGTAGCCGAGCCAGCCGGTGGGACGCGCGCCGACTTTGTTCGTCATCGTTATCGAAGAGGTCATGTTCAGAACTTCACGCTCATGCCGGCGGCGTAGGTGCGGCCCCAGGTTTCGAAGCCGTACTGCGCGTCGGCGCGGCCCAGGTTGGAGCGCATGACCGCGTCGCCGAGGTTCTTGCCTTCGACGAACAGCGTGATTTTCGGCGTGATGTCCCAGGAGGCCGAGGCGGTGATCCATGTCAGCGAATCGACCTTGTTCGGGAAACCGGCGATCACATTGGTGCTTTGCGTGTATTCGCCGGTGTAGTCGAACGAGATGGAGGCGTTGACGCCGCCCTTCTCATACAGGAAGCCGATCGACGAGGCGGTCGGCGCCACGCCTTCGAGCTGACCGACGTATTCGCCGCCCTGGTATGCCTTGGTCCACGTCTTGGCGAACTTGGCGTTGATGCCGAAGCCGTTGTCGAACAGGTGCTGGACGCCGATTTCCATGCCGCGCACGCGGGCCTTGTCGCCGTTGACCGGATGTGTGACGGTGTACAGGTAGCCCGGAACGCCGATGTCGACCTTCTCGTCGGTCTGGTAGGTGACGAAATTCTTGATCTGTTTGGCGAAGACGGCCGCCGTGATCGCAGATTTCGGACGGTAGTACCATTCGACCGACAGGTCCTGCTGCACGGCCGTCGTCGGTTGCAGGTTCGGATCGCCGACGATGTTGAGGATGTAGCTGCGGTCGAGCGTGTTGTCGGTGCGGGTCGGTGCCAGCTTGTCGAGCGAGGGACGGGCCATCACTTTGGCCAGCGCGCCGCGCACCACGAAGTCGTCGCGCGCCCACCAACTGAGGTTGGCCGATGGCAGCAGCTTGGTGTAGCTGCCGTCCTGCGACACCGGCACGGCCGGGCTGTAGGTGACGATCGGGCTGCTGGTCGGGATGTCCGGCGTGGCGTCGTCGATGGCGACGATCTGGTCGATCGCGCTGCGCGAGCTGGTTTTGGTGCGCACCAGGCGCGCGCCGATGTTGCCGCTCCAGTTTTCGCCGGACAGTTCCAGCTGGCCGTGCAGGGTGGCGGTCTTCTCTCGCACCGAGTAGGAATCGGTCGGCACGAACACCGGCTGCGATTTGCTGACGTCGAAGGTTTCGCCTGTCGGGTTGCCGCTGTCGTCGAGGACCGGCTTGCCGTCCAGGCTCTTGAGCGCGGCGAAGTAGGCCGGCACGTCGAAGCGCATGAAGCTGCCCGGGAAGCTGCCGCCGGCGTTGCGCATATAGTTCGGCAAGGTCATCGGGCTGACGACGTCGGCGCCCAGCGACGAGAAGGTGGTCGAGTACATATTGCAGTACTGGCAGGCGCCGCCGCTTTTCTCGTTGCCGATGGCGTTGCGGTCCTTCTTGCGGTTGGTGGCGCTGACGCCGAACTGCAGGCCGTCGACATGCCAGGCGCCGCCCAGCGACAGGCGGCCGTCGAGCGTGGCGCCGTCGACGGTGTCCTTGATGTCGGTGCCGGTCAGGCCGGCGAAGTGGACGCCGTAGTCCTTGTTGCCCAGGCGGCCGGCGGCCAGCTCGGTGGCGAGGTCGCGGCCATCCTCGAGCGTCACGCGGATGTCCGGCAGGCGGCCGTTGTTGGCGCGGTAGTAGCCGGTGTTGCGTCCGCCAATGCCCGCTACCACGAAGCTATCCTTGCCGCCTGAATTGCGCTCCGACGTGGAGCGGTACAAGTCTCCCGACAGCTTGAGCGCGGGGCTGGGTTTCCAGTCGCCGTGCCAGCCCAACTGCCGGGTGTCGACCACGCGGTCGGTGGTGACGTTGCTCATTTCGGGCACCAGGTCGCGCACCGTCATGCTGGTGATCAGGCGGTCCTTGACGACCACGTCGGACCAGCGGTCCGGCGCGTGCTCGACGTAGTAGGACTGCTGGTAGCCTACCTGCGGGGAATCGAGGCGGGTGGCCAGCGCGTCGACCGTCATGCGCAACTGCGGCGTGACCTTCCATTCGAACGCGCCGGACAGCGCTGTGCGTTTCTTTTCCTCGAAGATGGAACCGAAGGAGATGCAGCACGGCGCCAGCAGATTGCTTTCACCGGTGCCGATGGCGCCGTCGCCATTGGCGTCGAAGCTGCCCGGCGAGTCGGCGTTGAAGGTCTGGTAGCCGAGCGAATCGGTGCGCACGTTGCGCTTGGAGAGCACGGCGCCGACGATCACACCCATGGTGTTGTTGTTGAAGGTGTTGCTGACGACGCCGGAGAGCTTGCCGCCGTTCTTGCGCGACAGGTCGTTGCGGTCGCCCTCGAAGCGCACCGACGCGTGGTAGCCGGGATTGTCCATCGGCCGCGCCGAGCGCAGGTTGACCGAGCCGCCGATGCTGCCTTCCATTTGGGCCGCCTCGGCCGATTTCATCACGTCGGCGCCGCTGATCACCTCCGACGGCAGCACGTCGAAGGCGAAGTCGCGGCCGTCGCCGTCGGTGGCGAGGATGCGCTTGTTCAGGGTGACGATGTTGTAGCCCGAGCCCAGCCCGCGCACATTGATGTACTGGCCTTCTCCGCCGCGTGTGCGCGAGACCGAGATGCCGGAGATGTGCGTCAGCGAGTCGGCCACGTTATCGTCCGGGAAGCGGCCCAGTTCCGTCGCCGAGATCGAGTCCTGGATCACGTCGGCGTTGCGCTTCAATTCGAGCGACCGGGCCAGCGCGGCGCGCGCGCCGGTCACGACCACGACCGGCGGCGGTTCCTGCGCCGCGCCGGCTTGCTCCTGGACCGGCGCCGCCGGTTGGGTTTGGGCATGCGCGATGCCACACAACGCCATCTCCACCGCCACCGCCATCAGGCTGCGCCGAAGTCCCTTGCCGATTACTCCATCCATGCCATTCTCCTGTTTTTTTGTTGTCTGGAACCGATAGTAATAAAACGAAATCGGAAATGCAAGGAACTTTCGAATTCTTTCGATAAGTGTGGATGTAATCGCCGAATGACTCATGAAAAGTCATTTTTGTTGTAAAGCGAAATGTTTCGAAAGTTACTTGTGTTTTCTTTGTTTGCTTACTACTATTCTTTTCGCGACCCCGGATGAGATGGCCGGTCGCCTAACCTAATTGGAGAATCGCCTATGAACTGTGTCAAAACTGCCGCGCGCCACGTGGTTGCCGGCCTTCTGCTGTCAACCTGTGTCGGCGCCGCGCTTGCCGCCAGCATGACCGTCAACCCTGGCCAGTCGATCCAGGCCGCCGTGGACCAGGCGGGCGCTGGCGATACCATCCGGGTGCTGCCCGGCACTTACGCGCAAAAGGTGTCAATCTCGGGCAAATCCGGCACCGCGAGCGCCTTTATCACCTTGAAAGGCGATCCCGGCGCCATCATCAGCGGCAGCGGCTTGAGTCCGACCGGCCGCCAGGGCCTGATCACGATCAAGAATTCAAACCATGTGCGGGTGGAAGGATTCGACGTGACGGGGTTCACGTCCAGCGGCAGCAATACGCCGGTCGGCATTCTGGTCGAAGGGAACGGGGCGAAGCTGCAGATTGTCAACAACAAAATCCACGATATCCGCAACACCAGCACCTGCAAGGACCCGTGCTCGGTCGGCGCCCACGGTCTGGCCGTGTTCGGCACGAACGCGACCGGCGTCACCGACCTGCTGGTGCAAGGCAACGAAGTGTATAAAAACGTGCTGCAGGCCAGCGAGGCGCTGGTCATCAACGGCAATGTGGACCGTTTCGAGGTGCTGAACAACAATGTGCACGACAATAACAATATCGGCTTCGATTTCATCGGCTACGAGGGCGAGTGCTCGGGTTGCGGCGAGAACGACCGGGTCCGCAACGGCATGGTGCGCAACAACGTCGCTCAGAACAATTCGAGCACGAGCAACCCTTGGTACGGCGGGGAGGGCTCGGCCGGCGGCTTCTATGTGGATGGCGGACGCAATATCATTTTCGACCGCAACAGCTCGACCGGCAACGACATCGGTTTTGAATTCGCGAGCGAGCACAGCGGCAAGGCCACCGAAGACATCGTGATGACCAATAATTTCGTCTACAACAACCGCGAGGCCGGCTTGTCGGTGGGCGGTTATTCGTCGGGAGCGGGCCAGGCGCGCCGCATTCATGTGAACAACAATTCCTTCTACAAGAACATGGGCTGGGGGACGGAGGTGGTGTTCCAATACAAGGTGATCGATTCGCGCTTCAGCAATAACATCTTCTATGGCGAGGGCACGATCGCGGAAAACTACGTGCAAGAGGGTAGCGGCTATAGCGGCAATGTGTGGGGCGTCAATCTGTGGTGGGGCAGTGCGTCCGGCTCGACCAACCTGCCGGGCACCCAGGTCAAGGCCGATCCGCGTTACGTCGCGCCGCAGACCGGCAATCTGAACCTTCAACAGACGTCGCCTGCCATCAATGTCGGCAACGCCGGCGCCGCGCTGACCACCTGGACCTCGCCGCTGTGGGCGACGTATTTCCCTTCCGGCGCGATCCCGGTCAACGGCGTCAAGGACATCAACGGCCAGGCGCGGGCGGAAGGCGTGATCGATCTGGGCGCGGACGAGTACGGCACCGCGCCTTGACCGGGCTTTAGAATCCTGGCGCCGGCACCTCCGGGATTTGGTTGTGCAGACTGGCGTTGATCACGTTCCAACCACGGATCACCGCGATTGCGTAGCTCAGTTCGGCAATCGCGGTCTCGTTGAAGTGTTCTTTGAGCTGGGCGAAATCGGCGTCGGTCGGCTGCTTGTGGGGCAGCGCGTTGACGGCTTCGGCCCAGTTGAGGGCCGCCCGTTCGCTGTCGCTGAAGAACGACGACGGCGCCTCGCGCCAGCCGGCGATGGCGTTCAGGTGGCGCGGGTCGGCGCCTTGTTTGATCAGGTCGCGCCAGTGCATGTCGATGCAGACGCCGCAGCCGTTGATCTGCGATACGCGCAAATTGACCAGTTCGACCAGGCGGACGCCCAGCGAGCTTTTCTTGACCGACGCCGACAGCGCGATCATGGCTTGCAGATTGGCCGGGGCGACCGAGTAGAAGGAGGAAATGCGGGCGGTTTGCGTCATGATGATGTCCTTTCAAAGGGTAGGTGGCGCACCATTGCGCCCCTCATACCTTGTTAGACGGGCTGCCCGTACCGCCTGTGACAGCTTTTGGAAAATATTTTGCGGCACCGTTGTGGGAGCCTTCATGGCGGACCGGTCCGCTCACGGCCGCGCGTTGCCGGCGCCTTGCGTCGGGTTGACACGCGTCGAGGCGGCGGGCGCGGCGTCGCCAACGCATCGCTAAGCCGACTGATGAACCCTGGCTCGTCGCCGCGCGAACCGCCCCTGGCCGCCACCGCCACCGCCTGGCCCAGCGCCCGGGTGGCGATATGCCGCCCCAGGCTGCGATAGCTGTCGAACTGGCTTTCGTCGAACCACTGGTCGGCTGTCGTTTCGTGCGGAAAAGATGGATGCAAACGGCTGTAGTTGAAAATGTCGGCGTTCTCGCCACCGGTCAGCGCCGGCTTCAGGTACAACAGCACGCCTTCATGGCTGCCGCCGTCGGCCTGGTGGTAGTGGATGCGGCCGTTGACAAAACTGCCGCGCGGAGCGCCGCCGGCCGCGCCGGGCAGTTTGGCCACGTCCAGCGTGATTGGCACGTTGAAGTCGGTCAGGCATTTGCGGATGGCGTTGCCAAGGTCCTCGAAGCGGTCGTCGTTGTCGCAGCTGGCGTCGACCACAACGATCAGTTGGCAGCGGCGCCGCACCAGCTCGTATAAGCCGAGGTTTTCAAAATGGCCGCCGTCCGACAGGTAGACGAAGTCGGATTCCGCGTTGGTCAGGCCGAACAGTTCCTTGACGATGCAAAACAGGCCGAACGCCGGCGAGGCGCGCTGCCAGTTGGCTTGGGCGGGATTGGGCGACCAGCGTCCAAGGCGCAGATTGAACAGCGTCATCAGGAAGCTTAGCGGCGGCGACGAGTGGTAGCCCATGTTGGGGCTGGCGGCCGCGCCGGAGATCGCGACGGCGGTGCCCAGTTTGATGCCGTTGTCGTGGTCGTCACCGAAGGCGCTGTGCGTGGCGTAGGCGGCGGTGGGGCGAAAGCCGCCGGCCGCGCCGTTCGCGGCCGGCAGTTCGAAGCCGCAAAAAGCCGGGCTGAAAACAAAGTTGGCGGCCTTGCGGGTCTGCCACGCCAGTTCCGTGCCTTGCACCAGGTTGACCGCGCTATTGAACAGGTGGTAGGGCCGGGGCACCGGCCCGGCCCGCAACGGCTCACCCGGCGGCGGACGCGGATGCAGCAAGTCCTTCAGCGGCAGGTCGTCGCCGGGATCGAACCCGGTGAAGGGATGGGGCAGTCGGGCGGTGTTGCTGGCGCCGAAATAGGCGCGGGCCAGGCGCAGCCGGTACATCATATAAAGCGAAAATTTATTGATGTCGACCCGCCAGCCCAGCAGCAAGGCCGCCAGCGCACAGGCGGCCATGGTTGGCAGGATGTCGCGCCAGGCCAGGTTATCGCTGAGCATCAGGTAGCGCTCGAAGAAGAGCGGCAGGACCGCCGCGGTGTCGAAAAACGGTGGATACGTGACGGGTGGCAGGCCGCCGGCGATCAGCGTCAGCAAGCCGGTGGTGAGCAGGCCGAGAAACAGCAGGCTGAACGCGTAGGGCGCCAGTTGGGCCACCAGTTCCAGCTTGCCGGTTTTGCCCGGTTGGCCGGTCCCCTTGCCGCTGCCCGAGCGCAAGCCGAGGTAGGTGACCAGGGTGGTGAAGCCGGCGGCCAGCGACGCCGACGTGGCGTACCGGTCGAACGCCCAGGCCAGCAGCGGCGGCAGATAGAACGTGGCGCAGCACACCACCAGCCAGGCCACCGCCATGATCACGGTCCAGGCACCCTGGCGGGCCCACCATTCGCGGCTGGCGTCGCTGTAGAGGCGGCCGATCAGCCCGATCATCAAGGTCATCGTCACGCCGAAGACGCACAGCATGGCCGGCATTCCCAGCGTCACCAGGTGGACGTTGATCAAACCGCTCAAGGCGGTGGCGCCCAGGCTTTTACACAACCACACCGTCAGCAGGGTGCCAACCGCCAGCGCGCCGACGGCGCACAGGGCGTGGCCCAGCGCCTCGGAGCCGGTCTGGCGCCACGCGCCCGGCGAAAAGCGCCAGCGTCTCGGGGCGTCCGGCGCCAGCGCCGCGCGCCGGTTCAAAAGTTGCGCCAGCAGCCAGCCGCCGCCCCAGAACAGCGAGTACACGAGGCCCGGCAACAGCAGGTAGGCGGCCTCGCGGGATGGAAAGGTGAGCTCGTCCAGGTAGCGGATCATTTCGTCGCGGTACTGGACGAAGGCGATGCTGCCGAGGAAGGCGGCGATCATCAGCGGGTAGCAGACGCTGCGCAGCACCCACTTCTGGTCTTGCAGCCAGCCATAGGTTTGCAGCACCGGCCCCTTGAGCGAGATATTCAATGCCATGCTGGAGACGCATAGCAGGAAAATGAGCGCGCTCAGCGGCAGGACGACGGCGCGCTGATGGTCGCGGAGCCCGTCGACCACCAGCAGCATCACGCGCGGCAGCAGGAACAGCAGCGCCATCCAGGTCACCAGCATGGTCATGTTGAGCAGAGTGTTGCGCACATAGGTGCAGATCAGCGTCCAGGTGTCGGCGGTGAACAGGCCGCTTTTGGGCGTCAGGTAGTTGCTGTATTTGCGCAGGAATTGCACTTCCGGCGGCTCCGAGCGGGGCGCGGGACCGTCGCCGGCGCTGCGCAGTTGCTTTTCCACTTCAGCCACGCCGCCCGGCTCGCCATGTATCCATTTGCTCAGCCAGCCGCCGATGTAGCCGCCGCCCGACACGGTGGAGAGGTAGTCGAATTTGCTCAGCAAGCCCAGGTCCGCCAACGCCTGCAGGACGCCGAGATTGAACGTCGCGCTGCGGATGCCTCCACCGGACAGGGCCAGTCCGGCGAACTGCCGCTCGGCCGCCTTGTCGTAGAGCGACGACAACATGGCCGCCTTGGGCTGTCCGTCGGCCGCCGCCGTGGCCGATGAGGGTGCCGGCGTGAATAGCGCTTGTTCGTGGGCGAACACCTCGGCGAACGTGTGCGGCGTTTGTTGATCAGCCATGACATCTCCCCTTGATTTTTCTCAAGTCGTTGAAGCCGCTTGCATGATAAGCATACGCCCGCAGGATGAAACAAAAACGCCTTATGATATAAAAAATATAACTGTTGTAATTGTGAAGATATATGCCGTAAAAATTGTAATTGTGATATTTTTAAGGGTTGGCGAAAGCATGAACGGTTCGCCGCCGCCCGTGCCGACTTTCAGAAAATGGTTTGCGGAATGCCCGCCAGCTTGTCCGGATTGCGCACCACCAGCACGGCGGCGATGCGGCCGTCCTCGATGACGAAGGATTGCGCCGACTCCAGCTTGCCTTCGACGTAGCGCAGCAATCCCGGCTCACCGTTGACCCTGGCTTGGCGGTAGGCGACGTTGTGGGGATACTGGTGCTCCAGCGACCAGAACACGCCCGCCACCCGGCCGGCGCCGCGCAGGATGCGCAGGAACGATTTGATCTTGCCGCCGCCGTCGGCCACCAATTGCACGTCGTCGGCCATCATGGTCTTCATGGCCGCGCGGTCGCCGGCCTGGGCGGCGGCCATGAAGCGTCCCAGCAGGGCGCGGTGCGTGTCTTTGGGCACGTCGAAGCGGGGCGTTTGCTGCCGCACGCGCTCCTGGGCGCGGTGTACCATCTGCCGGCAGGCGGCCTCGCTCTTGCCCAGCATGTCGGCGATGTCCGCGTAGTCGTGGTCGAACACTTGCCGCATCAGGAAGGCGGCGCGCTCCTCGGGGGACAGGCGTTCGAGCACCCACAAAAAGGCCATGGATACCTCGCTGGCCATTTCGGCGCTGCTTTCGGGCGTGCGCTCGTCAAGCTCGACGATTGGCTCGGGCAGCCACCAGCCGACATAAGTTTCTCGCTCGGCCTGGCGCGCGCGCAGGCGGTCGATGGCCAGGCGGGTGGTGAGGGTGACCAGCCAGGCCTCGGCCGACTGCACGACCAACTGGTCGCTGCCGTGCCAGCGCAGCCAGGCGTCCTGCACCACGTCCTCGGCATCGGCGCGCACGCCGAGCATGCGGTAGGCGATGGAGAACAGGCGCGGTCGGAGGGCGGTGAAGGTGGCGGAGTCGGTCATGGCGTCTACAAATGGAGTGGTCTTCCCTGCTAGACGCGCGAATGGCGCGTTTTGTGACATCCTACCTCAACTGGCGCCCCCGCCCGGAATGGCCCGGGAGCGCCGTCTCTCAGTGATCCGTATGCAGATACGACGGCGTTTTGGGCAGGCGCGTGCTGAACAAGAAGGCGATCACCATCATCACCGTGACATAGATGAAGAACCAGTTCTCGTGGCCCAGGTTCTTGAACGTCAGGCCGACGAATTCCGCCGAGCCGCCGAAGATGGCGTTGGCGATGGCGTAGGAAAATCCGACACCCAAAGCGCGTACTTCCGGCGGGAACATCTCGGCCTTCACCAGGCCGCCGATCGAGGTATACAGGCTGATGATCGCCAAGGCCACGGTGATCAGCGCGAAGGCGATGTAGGGACTGGTGTTGCCGCGAAGGATGGCGAGGATCGGGTAGGTCGCCAGCGCCCCCAACGCGCCGAACAGCATCATCGAATGCCGGCGGCCGATGCGGTCGGCCAGCATGCCGAACAGCGGTTGCATGCACATATACAGGAACAACGCCCCCGTCATGACCACGCTGGCCGTCTTGGCGGGCATGCCGGAGGTGTTGACCAGATACTTTTGCATGTAGGTGGTGAAGGTGTAGAAGATCAGCGAACCGCCGGCGGTGTAGCCGAGCACGGTGATGAAGGCGGCACGGTGGTTCTTGAAGATGCCCGCCAGGGTGCCGGCATCCTTGTTCTTGCTGTCTTCCGGCTTGATGGTTTCGTGCAAGGTCCGGCGCAGCATCAGCGAGACCACGGCGGCGATGGCGCCGATCACGAACGGGATGCGCCAGCCCCAGGCCTTGAGTTCAGCTTCAGTGAGGAACTGCTCCAGCACCACCACGGTCAACACCGCCAGCAGCTGGCCGCCGATCAGGGTCACGTACTGGAACGAGGAGAAGAAGCCGCGCTGGCCGCGCAGCGCCACTTCGCTCATGTAGGTGGCGGTGGTGCCGTACTCGCCGCCCACGGACAGGCCCTGGAACATGCGGATGATCAGCAGCAGGATAGGCGCGGCGACGCCGATGGTGGCGTAGGTCGGCAGCACCGCGATCGCCAGCGAGCCGCCGCACATCATCAGCACGGAGATGACCATCGACTTCTTGCGGCCGACCCGGTCGGCGATGCGGCCGAACATCCAGCCGCCGATCGGTCGCATCAGGAAGCCCACCGCGAAGACGGCGGCCGCTTTCAGGAATTCGGCGGTGGAGTCGCCGCTGGGGAAGAACTGGCTGGCGAAGTAGATCGATGCGAACGAGTAGACATAGAAGTCGAACCATTCGACCAGATTGCCGGAAGATGCGCTGATGATGGCGAATACCCGCTTGCGTTTTTCTTCGGCGGTGTAGTGGGGTTGGTCAGTGGCGGCCATGTGGGTTCCTTGCTAGATAGTTGGATACTTTCATCGCGGCGCAATATGGATGGGGCCGCAATATGGGTTGCGATTGTAAAGTATCCCAGCTGAAATCGCTGGCGCGTTAGGTTGAATCCGGCCCGTCCTGGCTACGCGCCTTCGATCCCGCGCCGCCAGAGGCATAAAGTGGCGATGTGCGCCGCGTCGATTATCTGGAAGAGGATTTCGCAGCTAACTCCGCGTCGCAAGCGGGGCGTCAGGTCTTCGCACACGCGGAAGCGCATGCTTTGGGCGGACAAATCGATGTGTTCGAGCTCGATGGCGTCGAAGTTGAAGTAGCGTTGCACCTCGCCGTGCACCGCTTTGAAGAAGCTTTCCTTGGCGGAAAAAACCAGGGTCAGGGGAACGTTGGGACCGAGCCTGTCTTCAAATTGGGTGAGATAGCGCAGTTCGCCGTCGTTGGCCACGATGGCGCGCACCTCCTGCGCGCCCTGGCCGCCGAGGATGTTCTCGATATCGATGCCCACGCCCCGATAGCCCATGGAGACCGGCAGGACCACCGCCGCCGCCATGTCGGACGCGTGGGTGATGCTGCCGATGAGATCGGCCGGCCACAGCGGTTCGCGCATCGGGCCCGTGCCGATCTGGGGGAAGGCCCGGCGCAGCGGCTCCATCGCCGATCTAGCGCACAAGCGGCCATAGAAGAACTCCCGCTGTCGCTTGGGCACGGCGGCGGCGATGTGGGCAGGGCAGTCGATGCCGGCTGAACGGAAGCTATCCGCGTCGATCGGCGCCGGCTGGAAGCGGATGCAGGCCACGGGGAGCGTTGTCGCGCCATCGACCGGCCAATCCAGTAAATACACATGCTCTTGCAATATCACGCTCATTAAAATCAACCTCGGCGGTCGGTGCCGCCATCTTACCGGATTACCGGAGGACAAGCACTGCCGGTGGAGGGAAGGGCATGGTATCGTGTTCGTTTTCATATCACCGCATGACGGTCAAGGAATCCCATGTATCGAAACCCTCTCGGAGTACAACCATGACGCTGCGCTTTCGGGCGAGTATCGCGCTGGCGTCGCTGGCGTCGCTGGCGTCGCTGGCGTCGCTGGCCATGCTGGCGCTGACGGCGCCGGCCGCCGCCCAGCAGTTGGCGCCGACGCCGGACCCCGACTTGCCGTTGTGGGAGGTCGGCCTCTTCGGCGGCGCCGCCTCCACGCCGGCCTATCCCGGCTCCGAAGACCGTTCCACCCGCGCTCTGGTGCTGCCGATGGTGATCTATCGCGGCAAGGTGCTGCGCGCCGACCGCTCCGGCATCGGCGCGCGCCTGATCAACACCGAGCGGGTCGAACTCGATGTTGGTTTCGCGCTGTCGCTGCCGGCCCGCTCCGACGACGTCGCCGTCCGCGCCGGCATGCCGGATCTGCGTTCGCTGCTGGAGTTCGGTCCGCGCCTGAAGGTGATGCTGGCCGAGCCCACGGCGACCAGCCGAGTGCGGCTGGAGCTGCCGCTGCGGGTGCCGGTCGAGCTCAAAAGCGGTTTTAAGCGCCAGGGCCTGGTGTTTGAACCGCGCGTGGTGTTCGAGGCCGGCGACGGCACCGGCAAGTGGCAGGCCGACGCCAATGTCGGCGCGGTGTTCGGCAACGCCCGCCTGCATCAGTATTTCTATGGGGTCGAGCCGCGGTACGCGACGGCGACCCGCCCGGCCTACGAGGCGTCGGGCGGCTTGCTGATGACCCGGCTGGGCTTGAGCCTGTCGCGCCGCTTGTCGCCGGACTGGCGCGTGTTCGGCTTCACCCGCTACGACAATTACAGCCACGCGAGCAACCGCGAGAGCCCACTGTTCTTGCGCAACAGCGGCCTGTCGGTCGGCGCCGGCTTCACGTGGACGATACACCGCTCGGCGGCGCGGGCGTGGGAATAAGCGTGGCCGGAGCCTGACGCCGGGGGGATTATGGGCGACGACATTTGGGCGACATGGTCTCGCTACGATGGCGTCTCCCTTAACCACCAAAGCAAACCATGTTCCGTAATCGAACCGCTTTCCCGGCCGCATGCGCCGTGCTGACCGCGCTGCTGGCGTCGACCGCAGCCCAGGGCCAAACGGCCCAGCCTTCCCAACCCCGCGCGGCCGCCTGGCCGGCCCCCGGCCTGGCGCCGATGGACAAGGCGCACACATTCGCCCAGGTGCGCCATGGCGACAAGACCAGCACCTTGCTGGTGACCGCGCTCGCCGGCGGCACCGTCTCCGCGATCGACCTGAGCGAAATATCCGAACTCTACAGCGTTGATGCTTTCGATGTCATCGGCCGTTTCGACAACGCCGCGCTGGCCGGCCTGGCTGGACAGTCGCGGCGCGTCCGAACCTATGCCGTCGGCCGCTTGATCGGCGTCGGGCCGCGTGGTGTGGCGCATATCGCGGCCGGCACCAACTATCCGGCGCACGGCGAGGAAGTCGGCCATGAGCAAGCCTTCCTGTTTCCCAAAATATCAGCCGCCACTGGCCCGCGCTCGACGATCGTGGCCGACCCGGGCGGCCTGCTGGACTACGAAGTCGAGGTGTGCGCCCGTTTCGACCGCGAACTGCGTTCCGTGGCGGATTTCGATGCGGCGCGCAAAGGCTTGTTCCTATGCGGGGATTTCAGCGACCGCGCGACCCTGGTCAAAAAGCTCAACTTGCGGGATGTGGGTTCGGGCGATGGCTTTCCGGACGCTAAAAGCGGATCCGATCGTTTCCCCGTCGGCGCCTTCCTGGTGGTTCCGCGCGACTGGAAGTCGTTCCTGAAGGAGGTCGACATCGCCACCTATGTCAACGGCGGGCGCCGGCAGTACGCGCAAGCCGGCGACATGCTCAAAGACCTGCGCGCCATCGTGGGCGAGACCCTGGAGGGCGCGCAAACCCGCACGTGGCTGTTTAAGGACGGACGTATCGCCATGGTTGGCCGGACCGCCATCGACACCGGCAGCGCGGTGCTCACCGGCACGGGCGACGGCGTCGTGTTCAAGAAGCCTGGCGCGGCCGTCATGAAAAGCGTGATGCAGGCAAACGGACGTCCCGAGCAGCTGGCGGCGCTGGATCGCTACGTGAAGGACGAGATCAAGAAACGGATCTACCTGCAACCCGGGGACAAGGTGGTCTACGGCAGCAATTATCTCGGGACGATAGACACCAAGGTGGTCGCGGCCGCAGTGGGAGGCCGGTGAGAACGACATTTCGACGACATGCCCGCCGTAATATTCATCTTAAGGGCGGCGCTGGTGCCGCCCATAACTTGCCAGGTACTTCCATGAAACCTTCTTTATTGTTGTTTGCCGTCCTCTGCGCCGTATCCACCGTAGCGATCGCCCAAAACGCGGGCGCCGCGGGGCAGTCATCCCAGTCAGCCAACCCGCAGGCGCCGCGCTGGGGCCTCGGCGTCGGCGCGGCGGTATCGGACAGCGTCTATGCCGGCGAGGGCACCCGCGTGACGCCGTTCCCGCTGGTCTCCTACGAGGGCGAGCGCTTCTTCTGGCGCGGCATCTCCGGCGGCGCCCACCTGCTGCGCAGCGGCGCCTTCACGCTCGACGCGACACTATCCGCCCGCCTCGACGGCATAGACCGGGACGACTTCGGGCGCACGGAGCTGGCCGCGCGCGGCATCGACCGCTCGCTGCTGGGGAACCGCGACGACGGGGCCGATCTCGGCCTGGCGGGCGGCTGGCGCGGCGCGGCGGGGCAGTTGGAACTCGGCGTCAAGGGTGACATCACCAGCGCCAGCAAAGGTTACGAGGCCAGCCTGAAGTATGGCTATCCGGTGCACTGGGGGCGCACCAGGATCACACCCACCATCGGCGTGTCGCACCTGTCGAAGAAGCTGGCGAACTACTACTTCGGCACGCTGCCGGAGGAAGTGGCGCGCGGCGTGGTCGATTACCGCCCCGGCAGCGCCACCGTGGCGCGCATCGGTATCGACGTGGTGCGGCCGTTCGCCCAACGCTGGGTCTTCATCGGCAACGTATCGTATAAGCGCCTGCCCGGCAAACTGGCCGACAGCCCGCTGGTCGAGAAGGACACCGATGGCGTGGTGTCGGCCTTCATCGGCGTCTCGCGCGGCTTCTGATCGCCCGCCGCGACCGCTGACTGTAGAATGAAAGGCGGCGCCGGCCCGGTGGCAGCCGGGCCGGTTCCGTCAAAAAGAAGATTATGATCGATCAGAAACTGAGCGTGCTTATCATCGAGGACAACGCCTCGCTGGCGGCCAACATCTACGAGTACCTGGAGGCTTGCGGCCACACGGCCGACGCCGCGCCGGACGGCGAGTCGGGCCTCGGCCTGCTGGCGCTGCACCGCTACGACGCGGTGGTGCTGGACTGGATGATGCCGCGCCTCGACGGCATGGCCATGCTGGAGCGCCTGCGCACCGGGTTGAAGTCGCGGGTGCCGGTCATCGTCATCACGGCCAAGGACCAGCTGGAAAACAAGCTCCAGGGATTCATGACCGGAGCGGACGATTACGTGGTCAAGCCGGTGGCGTTGGCCGAACTCGAAATACGGCTGCGGGTGCTGGTGCGGCGCACCCGCCTGGCGCAGGAGGAGACGCGGGTGCTGGAAGTGGCCGACCTGCGCTTCGACCTCGGCACGCTGGAGGTGACGCGGGCGGGCAAGCCGTTGGCGATGACGCCGGTGCGGCGCCAGTTGCTGGAATACTTGATGCGCAAGTCGCCCAACCTGGTGCGCCGCGAGGAACTCGAGGGCGTGATCTGGAACGATCGCGTCCCGGACGGCGACGTGCTGCGCTCCCACATGCACATGCTGCGCAAGGCGGTCGATGGCGACGCCGCGCGAAAGCTCATCAAAACCGTCGCGGGCACCGGCTATCGCCTGTGCGTGGCGGATGACTGAGCCCCAAGCCAGGCGGACGCGCAGCCTGCCGTATAAGATCAGCGCGCTGTTCATCCTGTTCGGCATGGTCCTGGCGCTGGCGCTGACCATCCAGGGCAATCTGAGCCAGCGCCTGATCGTCCATCCGATCTGGAGGGAACTGCTGGAGGCGGGCACGGCGCAATACCTGGCCGGTACGGCGGCGGCGCCGGCGTCGAACCAGGCGCCGCCGGCCAACGGGCGCGTGCGCGGCTGGCGGATCAGGCCGGGGGAGGCCGCGCCCGGCATGCCGGCGTACTTCGCCACGCTGGCCCCCGGCTTTTACGACGAGGCCCGGACAGACGACTTCGACAGCGAGAACAGCTACGCGGTGCTGGTGACGCCGGTGGGCGCCGAGCGCGTGGTGATGGCGGTCGATATCAGCGATCTCGAGGATTTGCAAAACAGGGGGGCGTTGATCAGCCTGCTGATCGCGGCGTTGAGCGCGCTGATGATAGGCGGCTCGATCGTGTGGCTGTACCGCTGCATGCAAGGGCCGATACGGTCGCTGGCGCAGCGGATGGACGGACTCGATCCGGAACAGCCCGGGGAGCGCCTGCCGACGGCGTTCGCGTTGAGCGAGTTGAACGATATCGCCGTCATCGTCAACCGCCATCTGGACCGCGTCGAGCGGTTCATCGAACGGGAGCGCAGCCTGCTCGACCAGGCCAGCCACGAATTCCGCACGCCGATCGCCGTCATCGCCGGCGCGGTCGACGTGCTGAAGCTGCACGACCTGCCGCCGGCGGCCAGGGCGCCGCTCGAACGCATCGAGGCGACAACCGGGGACTTGACGCAGATTATGGCGGCGTTGCTGTTCCTGTCGCGCGAACCGAACGGCGCGGCGCTGCCCGAAACGACCCGGCTCGACCACCTGGTCGCCGCGCTGGTGGACGACCATGCCCATCTGGTGGCCAGCAAGAGCGCGCGCTTCGTGGTGGAGGCGTTGCAGCCGCTGTCGTTGAATTGTCCCGAGGCGATCGCCCGCATCGTGGTCGGCAACCTGTTGCGCAACGCGGCGGAGAACACCTACGACGGCGCCATCGCCGTGCGGCTGGCCGGCGGGCGCCTGAGCATACAGGACAGCGGCGCCGGCTTCGACACGGTCGCGGCCGCGCGCCGCTACACCCAGGGCTTGCGCGAGTCGGCCAAGCATGGTGGCGGGCAGGGGCTGGGATTGTTCCTGATCCGCCGCGTGTGCGAGCGGTTCGGATGGCGCTTGCACATCAGCTCGGACCCGGCGCGCGGCACCCTGGCCGAGATGGATTTTTCGACGGCGCACGCCGCCCAACCGACCGAGCCCGGGCGCTGACGCGACGTTGCCCTTTGGGTCCGGCGGCCGATTTGTTGTTCTGTGTCAATTATGCAGTTAATTGCCCCGCTACAATAATCTCTCCACCATGTATCACGGCCGGAGGCGAATGTATGAATCAGGGCGTCAACATCGGCAAGCGGCAGCGCGGCGCCATCGCCATCGTCTTCGGCCTGATGCTTGCCTGCCTGATCGGTTTCGTCGGCATCGCGCTCGATTTGGGGCGGGTGTACAACCGCCGGGCCGACCTGCAGGCGGTGGCGAACGTGGCGGCGCTGACGGCGGCGCGCCAGCTCAACGGCACCGCGGCCGGCATCAATGGCGCCACCACCCAGGCGTTGATCGCGATGAACGCGCTCAAGTATCAATACAACCAGTTGCCCGTGGCCTGGGACCAGCGGGCGCTGTCGTTCAGCGCCTCGCCCAGCGGCGGCTGGGTCGACGTCGACACGGCCCGCGCGGCCCCCGACGGCCTGACCTACGCGCGCGCCGCCACCGGCGATCTCGACGCGTCGATGGGGAACATCGAGCTGTTCTTCATGCGCGTGCTGTCCGATGCGCTGGCGTCGATGGATGTCGCGGTGACGGCGGTGGCGGGGCGCTCGGGGATCGACGTCGCGCCGCTGGCGGTGTGCGCGCTGTCCAACATCGCGGCCGCCCCGCGCGCCAATCCCTTGCCCACCGCCAACGTCGAACTGGTGCAATACGGCTTCCGGCGCGGCGTCGCCTACGACCTGATGCAGCTCAATCCCGGCGGCACCGGCGCCGAGAATTTCGTCGTCGACCCGTTTTCGCCGCCCGGCGTCGCCGGCGCGCTGGCCAACATCGCGCCCGGCGTGGTCGGCCCCTATGTCTGCACCGGGCAACTCGGCATGCCGCGCGTGACCGGCGGCGCCCTGACGGTCGGCCGGCCGTTCCCGCTGGCGTCGCTGTTCAACCAGCTCAATTCCAGGTTCGACCAGTACACCGGGGCGCTGTGCTCGTATTCCACCGCGCCGCCCGACACCAACATCCGGCAGTACGCGTTCGGCGCCGCCGGCAGCGGCACGCCATGGATGAGCGTGGCCCCGGCCGGGCAGGTGGCGCAGCCGACGACGGTCGACGGCAAGCTGTGGACCGTCGCCGATCCCCTGGCGCAGCCGCCGGGCACCACCGGTCCGATGTACGGGCCGCTGTGGGCCTACGCCCGCGCCGTCCCGTACAGCGCGTATGTGGCGGGCGCCGCCGAGCCGGCCGGCGGCTACACGCCGTTCGCCACCAGCGCCTGGAGCTCGCTGTACGGGCCGGGGGCGCCCGCCGCCGCCGCGTCGTACCCCGGTGGCAGCTCGACGCCCTACCGGGCCACCAGCGGCGCCAACTTCCAGGCGCCGCCGCTGGCGCGCAAGGGCGCGGCCGGGCGCCGCGTGCTGAACGTGGCCTTGCTGTCCTGTCCGGTGCCGGCCGGCGCGCTGTCGACGGCCACGGTGCTTGGCATCGGCAAGTTCTTGATGACGGTGCCGGCCACCGCCACCAGCGTGCGCGCCGAGTTCGGCGGACTGGTGGCCGAGCAATCGCTGGGCGGCGCGGTGGAGCTTTATCCATGAGGCGCGCGGACCAGCAGGGCGCCCGGCGCCGGCGCGCCGGCGCCATAACCGCCGAGTTCGCCATCGTGATCACGCTGTTCCTGGCGGTCGTCTGCGGCGTGGTCGAGATAGCGCGCCTGTTGTACATATTTAATACGCTGCAGGTGGTCACGCACCGGGCGGCGGCGGCGGCCGCGAACGCCGACTTCAGCGACGCGGCCGCCATGAGCGGCGTGCGCCAGCGCGCCATCTTTCGCGCTTCGTCCGGCACGCTGACCCTGGGCGCGCCGGTGACCGACGCCCACATCCGCATCGACTATCTGGCGCTGTCGGACGCCGGCGGCGGCGCGATGAACGAGATCCCGACCGCGTCGCTGCCGTCGTGCCCGGCCAACAACCGCGTCACCTGCATGCGCAACCCCTACGACGCGAGCTGCATCAAGCTGGTGCGGGCGCGCATCTGCGACCCGGCCGACACCGGCCAATGCGTCCGGGTCGCGTATCAGCCGATGTTTTCCTTCCTCGCCATACCGCTCAGCTTGCCGATGGCGCCGGCCGTCACGACGGTCGAGACGCTGGGAGCGCCGCCGGGGCAGGCGCCGTGTCCCTGAGCGGCGCCTGCTGGTCCGGCCGGATCTTGAACCAGATCGAATACATCGCCGGCAGGAACACCAAGGTCAGGATCGTCCCGGCGAAGGTGCCGCCGATCAGGGTGTAGGCCAGGGTGCCCCAGAACACCGAATGGGTCAGCGGGATGAAGGCCAGGATCGCCGCCAGCGCGGTCAGCACCACCGGCCGCGCGCGCTGCACGGTGGCCTCGACCACCGCCTGGAACGGCGCCAATCCCGCCTGCTCGTTGTGGTGGATCTGCCCGATCAGGATCAGGGTGTTGCGCATCAGGATGCCCGACAGCGCGATCAGCCCGACCAGCGCGTTGATGCCGAACGGCTGCGCGAACAGCAGCAACGTCGGCACCACGCCGATCAGGCCCAGCGGGCTGGTCAGGAAGACCATCACCATCGCCGAGATCGAACGCACCTGGAAGATCAGGATCAGCAAGGTGACGGCCAGCATGATCGGGAACAGCGGCAGCATCGCTTGCATCGCCTTGCCCGATTCCTCGATGGAGCCGGCCTCGTCGAGGCGGTAGCCGGCCGGCAGCTTGTCCTTGATCGGCTTCAACTGCGCGGTCATCGCGGCCGATACGTCGGGCGGCTGCAAGCCCTCGGCGATATCGCCGCGCACGGTGATGGTCGGCACGCGGTCGCGCCGGCGCATGACCGGTTCCTCGGCGCGCACCTCGACCGTGCCGACCTGCGACAGCGGGATGCGCTGGCCGTTGGCGCCGGTCAGGGTGAAGTCGGCGATCCGGGCCGGGTCGAGCCGTGCATCTCCGGCCGAGCGCGCCACCACCTGCACCGTGCGGATGTCTTCGCGCACGGCCGTCAGCGGCACGCCGCTGAGAAGGAATTGCAACTGCTGCGCCACGGCGCTCGAGCTCAGGCCGACGGCCTGCAAGCGGTCCTGCTGCAACGTGAAGTGCAGGGTCGGCACGCGCGTGCCCCAGTCGTTGTTCACGGTGCGCATCATCGGGCTGGCGTTCATCACTTGCTGCACCTCGGCGGCGATGGCGCGCAGCTGCTCCGGGTCCGGCCCGCTGACGCGGTAGGCGACCGGGAACGGCGAGTAGGGACCGAACACGAGCTGGGTGACGCGCACGCGCGCCTCGGGGGCCACGCCGTCGGCGATGGCCTGGCGCAGGCGGTGCTTGAGCGCCTCGCGCTGCTCCTGGCTGTCGGTGCGCACGACGATCTTGGCGAACGACGGATCGGGCAGTTCCGGTCCCATCGCCAGATAGAAGCGCGGCGCGCCCTGGCCGATGTAGGCGGTGACGATCTTCGCCTCCGGTTGCCTGGCCAGCCAGGCTTCCACCCTGGCGGCGCTGGCGCTGGTCTGCGCGATGGAGGAACCATACGGCATTTGCACCTCGACCAGCACCTCGGGGCGGTCGGAGATCGGGAAGAACTGCTTCTTGACGATGGCCATGCCCGCCACGGACAGCGCGAACAGGCCGATCACGGCCCCGGCCACCAGCCACTTGGCGGCGATGACGCGCGCCAGCGCCTGGCGGAAGCGGTTGTAGCGCGGCGTGTCGTACAGCGCCTCGTGGCCGCCCGCGACCTGCTTGAGTTCGGGCAGCAGCTTGACGCCGAGGTAGGGCGTGAACACCACCGCCACCACCCACGAGGCGATCAGCGCGATGCCGACGATCCAGAACATATTGCTGGTGTATTCGCCGGCCGTGGAGCGGGCGAAGCCGTTGGGCATGAAGCCGACCGCCGTCACCAGGGTGCCCGAGAGCATGGGCGCGGCCGTGTGGCTCCAGGCGTAGGCCGAGGCGGCGATGCGGCTGTAGCCTTCCTCCATCTTGACCACCATCATTTCGATGGCGATGATGGCGTCGTCCACCAGCAGGCCCAGGCCCAGGATCAGCGAGCCCAGGGTGATGCGGTCGAAGTTCTTGCCGGTCGCGGCCATGACGATGAACACCACCGCCAAGGTCAGCGGCACGGCCGCCGCCACCACGATGCCCACGCGCCAGCCCATGCTGACGAAGCACACCACCATCACCACCAGCAGCGCGACGAAGAACTTGACCATGAATTCGTCGACCGCCGAGCCGATATTGACGGCTTGGTCGGTGACCTTGGTCAAGGCCATGCCCAGCGGCATGTCGGCGTTGATGGCGCCGACTTCCTTGTCGAGGGCGGTGCCCAGGTCGAGGCCGTTCCAGCCGTCGCGCATGACGATGCCCAGCAGTAGGGCCGGCTCGCCGCCGTTGCGGATCATGAAGGTGGCCGGGTCCTCGTAGCCGCGCTCGACGCTGGCGATGTCCGACAGCTTCAGGGTGCGGCCCTGGGCCACGACCGGCGTGTCGCGGATTTTTTGCAGTTCGTCGAAGGCGCCGTCGAGGCGCAGGAACACCGACGGCCCCCTGGTTTCCACCGAGCCGGCCGGCGTCAGCACGTTCTGGGCGTTGAGCGCGGCGAACACCTCCTGCGGGCCGACGCCCAGGGTGGCCAGGCGCTCGTGCGAGAACTCGACGAAGATGCGCTCGGGCTGCTCGCCGACGATGTTGACCTTTTTGACGCCAGGCACGTGTAGCAGGCGCTGGCGCAAGGTCTCGGCGTCGCGCACCAGCAGGCGCTGCGGTTCGCCCTTGGCCTTCAAGGCGAACAGGGCGAACGTGACGTCGGCGTATTCGTCGTTGACCATCGGCCCGATCACGCCGGACGGCAGGTTGCCGGCCTCGTCGCCGACTTTCTTGCGGGCCTGGTAGAACTGTTCCTGGACCTCGGCCGGCGGCGTGCTGTCGAGCAGGGTGAGGGTGGTGAAGGCCAGGCCGGGACGGGTGTAGGTCTCGGCGCGCTCGTACCAGCGCAGTTCCTGCAGCCGTTTTTCCAGCTTTTCGGCGACCTGGTCCTGCATCTCGCGCGCGGTGGCGCCGGGCCAGGCGGTGATGACGGTCATCACCTTGACCGTGAAGGCGGGGTCTTCCGCCCGGCCGAGTTTGAAGAAGGAGAGGACGCCCGCCAGAGTGATCAGGCAGATCAGGAAGAGGGTGACGGAACGCTCGCGCACGGCCAGCGCCGACAGGTTGAAACGCCCCTCGCTCATGGCCGCGCTCCCTCGGTCCGGCCGGCTGTCGCCGCCGCGGGCTGGACGGCCAGGCGCACCTGCTCGCCTTCACGCAGCATATGCGCGCCCAGCGCCACCACCCGGTCGCCCTGCTTGAGCGGGCCCGACACGCGGGCGGTGTCGTCGCCGATGCGCTGTACCGTCACGGCCCGCCAGCCCACCTTCGCCGGTTCGCCCTGGATCACCCAGACCCCGGGACCCTTGCCTTGATCGGACAAGGCGCCGATCGGCACCGACCAGCCGGCTTCCGTGCCCGCATGGCCATCCGCTATCCGGATCGTGACCGTGGTGCCCAACGGCGCGTTGGAGAGTTGGCCATCGAGCACATAGCGCGCCTCGAAGGTGCGGGTCTGGCGGTCGGCGGCGTTGGAGAGCTGCCGCAGCCTGGCGGCGACGATGCCCCCTTCCTTGCCGAACAAGGTGGCCTGGCCGATCGAGCCCAGCGCGGGGCGCAGGGTTTCCGGCAACTGGACGACGGCCTCGCGCTGGCCGGCGCGGGCGACGCGCACGACGACCTGGCCGGCGCCGACGACCTGGCCGGGCTCGGCCAGCGTTTCCATGACGACGCCGTCGCTATCGGCCACCAGCTCGCCGTAGCGGCTGGCGTTGCGGGCCACCTCGGCCTGGGATTCGGCCGCGTTGAGCTGGGCCCTGGCGGCATCGGCCGCCGCCTTGACCTGGTCGTAGGCCGACGCCGAGATCGCGCCTGTGCCGCGCAGGTCGCGGTAGCGCGCCTCCTCGTCGGCCGTCTGGCGCGCGCGGGCGCGGGCGGCGGCGACTGTTTCAAGTTGGGCGTTGGCCGCCAGTTTCAGGTCGACCGGGTCGATGCGCATCAGCGTTTGCCCACGCTTGACGCTTTGGCCGGCGTCGACCAGCCGCTCCAGCACCTTGCCGCCGACCCGGAAGCCGAGGTCGCTTTGCACGCGGGCGGCGACGGTGCCGGTGAAGCTGCGCATGGTGGCGTCGGCCGCCCCCTGGACGGTGGCGGCGCGCACCAGCGGCGCGCCGGCGCGTGGATCGGGTGGCGTCTTGTCGCCGCAGGCGGCGAGCGCGAGCGGCAAGACGGCGAGGACGGAGGTGAGGGCGGAACGATGGCCGAGCATGGGAATCCCGTTGAGAACTGAACAGGACCTTATTTTGTAACTAGTGACCAAATTTGTCAATGGTCACATAAAAATGCCTGGTTTTACGGCGACAGGCTGCGCAGCACCAGGCTGGAAAGGAGGGCTGGCGCCACGGCGGTGTGATCGAGGCTGTGTTGTAACAGCAGTGGATTCAGATACGGGCGCATCACCAGATGGATCGCCGCCGCCGCCTCGTCGAGCGGGGTCTTGCGCTCGAAATCCTCGCTCTCGCGGCCCTGGCGCAGCACGTCCTGCAGCAGCAGCCGGATGCGCTCCTCGTAGGCGCGCGCGGCCGGCCACTGCTCCGTGGCCGCCGAGGCTGCGATGTCGTACAACTTGCGGTCTTCGAAGAACAGCCGCAGGCTCGATTCGACGGCGGCCTTGAACAGGCGCCGCAGCTTCTCCGGGGGGCGGTCGGCGCCGTCGACGGCGGCCCGGATGTCGCTTTCGATCTCGCGCAGGCAGTCGGCGCAGATCTGTTCGCCGATGGCCTGCTTGGATTCGAAGAACTTGTAGATATAGGACTTGGAAAAACCGATGGCCTTGGCCAGGTCGGAGACGGTGGTTTTCTCGTAACCGTACAGACGGAAATGTTCGGTCGCGGCGGCGACGATCTGGTCGCGCACGTCGTGATCGGCGGGGCCCCGCGCGGAGGCCGAAGGTGTGTTTGGTTTGGTCATGTGGTTTACGTTACTCGGTGTGCGGAGATTGTACAACGAGTGACGATTTAGTGATATAGTCACTAAATCGTCACTCACATGGAAAATCCCATGCCGCTCACACGCTCTCTCCTGATACTCGCCGCCGCCGGTGCGGCGGGTTGCGCCGTCGGACCGGACTACAGCCGGCCCGCCACTCCCTTGCCGGAACGCTACCTCGGACAAGCCGCCGTCGAGCAGCGCCAGGCCGTCGCCAGCGCCGACCTCGTCGCCTGGTGGGAGGGGTTCGGCGATGCGCAGCTGACCCGCTACGTTACGTTGGCGCTGGCGCAGAACCTGGACCTGGCGCAGGCGGCGGCGCGCGTGGCCCAGGCGCGCGCCGGACTAGGCGCGGCCAACGCCGCGCTGCTGCCGTCGGGCACCGTCGGCGCGCAGGGCGCGCGCGCCTACCAGTCGGTGGAGACGCCGCTGGGACAGGTGCTCAATTCGCAACCGGGCTTCGACCGTTACGGCAACTCGTACGAGGCCAATCTGGGCGTCGGCTGGGAAGTGGACGCCTTCGGCGGCTTGCGCCGCGGGCGCGAGGCGGCGCTGGCGGATTACCAGGCGTCGGCGGCGGGGGCGGCCGCGGCCCGGCTGGCCGTTGCGGCCCAGACCGCCGACATCTATATCGGCATCCGCGGCCTGCAAGCCCGCCTCGACATCGCGCGCGGACAGGTGAAGACGCAGCAGGAGTTGCTGTCGACGCTCAATCTGCTATACGGCAAGGGCCTGGCGGCCGAGCTGCAGGTGCGCCAGGTCGAGGGCGCGCTGGCGCAGGTCCGGGCCACGGTGCCGGTGCTGGAGGCCGGGCTGGACACCGCCATGAACGCGCTGGACGTGATGCTGGGCACGGCCCCGGGCACCCACCGCGACGAGCTGGCGGCGGCCGGCGCCGGTACTTCGATAGCGGCGACCGCGGCGATACCGGCGGCGCCGGCCATCGCCGCCACCGGAACGCCCGGCGACCTGCTGCGTCGCCGGCCCGACCTGATCGTGGCCGAGCGCCGGCTGGCGGCGTCGAACGCCCGCATCGGCGTCGCCGTCGCCGAGTACTACCCCAAGCTGTCGTTCAGCGGATTGATCGGCAGCGCGACAGCGGTGTCCGGCGGCAATCTGTTCACCGGCGGCGCCAGCCAGGCCGCCGGCGTGCTCGGCTTGCGCTGGCGCCTGTTCGACTTCGGCCGCATCGACGCCGAGATCGAACTGGCCAAGGGGCGCGAGGCCGAGTCGCTGGCCGCCTACCGGCTGGCCGTGCTGCGCGCCACCGAAGAGGTGGAAAACGCCTTGTCGGCGCTGGTCAAGCGCGAGGACCAGGCCGTCATCCTGGCCGGGGGTGTCGACGCGCTCGGGCGGGCCCGGGGCGCCGCGTTCGCGGCCTACCAGAAAGGGGTGGTCAGCCTGATCGAAGTGTTGCAAGCGGACGAGAACCTGTTGCGCGCCACCGACGCGCGGGCGCAGGCGCAAACCGAGTCCGCGCGGGCGGCGGTGGCGGCCTTCAAAGCGCTCGGCGGCGGCTGGCAGTCGGGGCAAGCCGGGCCGGCGGCGGCCGTGGCGCTGGCCGGCGCGCGTTTTTCGCGGTAATTGCTTAATAGTATCTTGTGGAGATCGCCCATCACAATTAAGATTGTGCGATTGAAAACAAAAGTCGTTGCGGCACGCTGGCGTCGCCGAAATGCGGAAAGTTAGCCGGTCACCATGTTTCAACCCCGCTATCGATGGGCCACTGGCCGCGCCTCATGGCGCGCCGCCGCCGCGTGGCTGGCTGCGGGGGTGATGAGTTGGTTGCTGGCGGCCGCCCCGGCGGCGGCCCAGCAGTTGTCGCTGCGTAACTACGGTCAGTTGGACGGCTTGGCCAATCTGGTCGTCATGGCGCTGGCCCAGGACCGCGCCGGCTATCTTTGGGTCGGCACCGAGAACGGCTTGTTCCGCTTCGACGGCAATCGGTTCCAGCGCATCGACCAAGGGCTCGACGACGCGCTGATCAGCGCGCTGCATGTGGATGCCGGCGGACGGCTGTGGGTGGGCACGGAGCATGGATTGTTCGTGCTCGACGGACAGCGGCTGCGTCCGGTGTTGGGAGCGGACGGCGGCGTGCTTGGGATGGCGACCGGGCAGCGGTTCGCGTCGGTGGACGCCAACGAGTTGCTGGTGCTGGATCAAAACCAGCTGCGGCGGGTGCGGCCGGACGGCAAGGGCGGCTGGCAGGCCACGCCGTTCTACAGCGCAGCGCAAATCGCCGCCACGCCCGCCCTGGCCGACATCGCCGGCATCCTGCGCGACCCCGACGGCACCTTGTGGCTGGGCTGTGGGCGCGCGCTGTGCCGCCAGCGGGGCGGCGCGCTGACGGTGCTCGGCGCCGCCCAGGGCCTGCCGGACCAGCGCTGGTTCGCGCTGCGGCGCGACGCCGGCGGCATGCTCTGGGTGGGGGATTCGAACCGGCTGATGGTGCTCTCGGCGGACGAGCAACATTTCAGCGAGCGCACCCCGGAGCACTTCGGCATGCCCAAAAAAGGCTGGCCGACGCCGCTGTTGCTTGACGGCGACGGCCGCATGCTCAGCATCACCGACAACGGCGTGTTCCGCATCGGCGCCAAGGGCACGGAACGTTACGGGGCGGAGCAGGGCCTGCGCGTCGGCACCGACCTGCATGCGCTGCTGCTGGACCGGCACGGCGATTTGTGGATCGGCGTGCCCGGAAACGGCCTGGTGCAGTGGCAAGGCTATCGCCGCTGGGAGAACTGGTCCACGGCCCAGGGCTTGCCGCATGACGACGTCTGGGCGCTGTTGCGCACGCGCGAAGGCGTATTGCATCTCGGTACCGGCGGCGGACTGGTGTCGCAACGCGGCAACCGTTTCGTGCCGTGGACCGGCGATCCGGCCCAGCCCCAGCGCTGGACCGCGTTGGCCGAGGACAGGCACGGCGACGTCTGGGCGGGAGGCCAGGGCCGCGTGGTGCGCCGCGACCGCAACAGCGGCGAGGGCCATATCGTGGCGCGCCTGCCCATCAGCGATATCTTCCAATTGTTGTTCGACGCCGACGGCCGCTTGTGGATCTGCACCCGGCGCGGGCTGTATGTGATCGACGATCCCTACGGCGAGCCGGTGGCGCGGCGGGTCGACACGCCCGCCGAATTATTGGGGGCGCACGCCGCCTTCGCCAGCGCCTGCCGCGACGCCGGCGGCCGCCTGTGGTTCGCCAGCGACAAGGGATTGCTGCGCCTCGGCATCGACGGTAAATGGTCGCGGCTGTTGTCGCCGCGGGCCGGCGACTTCTTCCAGCTCGTCGCCTGTGACGGCGATACGTTGTGGTTGGGCGACGACACGCATTTGTGGCGCGCCAACGCGGCCGAATCGCAGCCGCAGCCGCGCCAGATCGAGCATGCCGTGCTGGACGGCAGGAGGCTCCAATCGCTGCTGGTGGACCGGCGCCACTGGCTGTGGCTGGGCACCGACGCCGGACTGATGGTATGGAACGGCCAGCGCTGGCGCCTGTTCAACCAGCAAAGCGGCATGGTCTGGAACGACAGCAACCAGAACGCGATCATGGAGGATCGCGACGGCTCGATCTGGGTGGGCACCAGCAACGGCACCGCCCACCTGCTGCGGCCCGAGGAATTGTTCGGACCGCACACCATCCCGCTGCAGCTGGCGTCGATGCGCTATGGCGGCAGCGCGCTGGCGGGCGCGGTCGCGCCGTGGAGCGGCGCCACGCTGGACGTGCAACTGGCGGCGCCGGTGTTCCAGAACCACGAATCGCTGGCCTATCGCTACCGCCTGCTGGGCCAGGAGGAGCAATGGACGACCAGCAAAAATGGCGAGCTGCGCTACGCGGCGCTGGCGCCCGGCAGGTACCGCCTGCAAGTGGTGGCCGACCACGGGGCGTTGCAGACCAGCTCGGCCATGCTCGACCTGCCGCTGACCATCAGCCCGCCGTGGTGGCGCACGCTGTGGGCGTATGCCGGCGCCGCGCTACTGATCGTCGGCGCGCTGATTTATGCGTACCGGCTGCGGATCTGGAAGCTGGCGGCGCAGCGCGACGCGCTCGAGCGGGAGGTGGCGGCGCGCACGGCCGAGGTGCTGCGGCAAAAAGCGCTGGCCGACCAGCAGCGCCGGGAGGCGCAATCGGCCCGCGCCAAGGCGGAGGAGGCGACCCAGGCCAAGTCGATGTTCCTGGCCAATATGAGTCACGAGATCCGCACGCCGATGAACGCGGTGATCGGCTTGTCGCATCTGGTGCTGGCCGGCGAGTTGCCGGTCGGGCAACGCGACTACATCCAGAAGATCCACAACGCCGGCAACTCGCTGCTGGCCATCATCAACGACATCCTGGATTTCTCCAAGATCGAGGCCGGCAAGCTCGATATCGCCTATGCCGATTTCGACCTCGACGACACGCTGGCCCACGTCGCCGTCATCAGCGCCGGCGGCATCGGCGACAAGGCGCTCGAATGCCATTTCGACGTGGCCCCCGACGTGCCGCGCCGCCTGCGCGGCGACGCCCAGCGCCTGGGGCAGGTGCTGATCAACCTGCTCAACAACGCGCTCAAGTTCACCTTGCGCGGCGAGGTGGGGCTGGCGGTGCGCATGCTCGAACAGCAGGCCGGGCGGGTGTTGCTGGAATTTAGCGTGCGCGACACCGGCATCGGCATGTCGGCCGAAGAGCTGGGGCGGCTGTTCCAGGCGTTCACCCAGGCCGACAATTCCGCCAGCCGCCGGTTCGGCGGCACCGGGCTGGGCCTGAGTATTTGCCAGAACCTGATCGGCTTGATGGGCGGCACCATCCGCGTCGAGAGCGAGTTCGGCGTCGGCAGCCGTTTCATCGTCGAGCTCTGGCTGGAGCGCGCCGCCGCCGCCGCGCCGGCGCCGCACCCGGCGCCCGGCCAGCGCGCCTACGTCCCGCAATTCAAGGGCGCGCGGGTGTTGCTGGTGGAGGACAACGACATCAACCAGGAGATCGCCGTCGGCTTGCTCGGCGCCTGCGGGATCGAGGTCGACCTCGCGGTCAACGGCCGCGAGGCCATCGATCTGCTGCAGGCGCGGCACGCGGCCGGCATGGACCAGCCCATGGACCACTATTACCAGCTGGTCTTCATGGACTTGCATATGCCGGAACTCGACGGCCACGCCACCACCATGCGCCTGCGCCGGGACGCGCGCTTCGACGCGCTGCCGATCGTCGCCATGACGGCCAACGCCATGCCCGAGCAACGCCAGCGCTGCCTGGCGGAGGGATTCAACGACCATATCAGCAAACCGCTGATACCCGCCGAACTGCACCGCATGTTGCATCAGTACCTGCCGGCCGCCACGGCGGACCGGTCGGGCGGTGGCGGGACCGGCGTGCCGGCGCGGTCGCTGCCAGACAAGCTGCCGGGCCTGGACATGGCGTGCGCGCTGCGCGGCGTCAACGGCGACGAGGCGCTGCTGCTCAAGGTGCTGCGGCTGTTCCTCCGGGACGAGCGCGATTGCGCCGGCAGGATACGCGCGGCGGTGGCGCGGCGCGACTATGGCGCCGCCATGCGCCATGCGCATTCGCTGCGCGGCTTGGCCGCGGGCATCGGCGCGGCGCCGATCGCGCAGCTGGCCGGGGAGCTGGAGCAGGCGGCGCGCGGCGCGCCGTCCACGCTGTCGGCCATGGGGCCGGCGCTCGAGTCGCTCGAGGACGCGCTGGCGCTGCTGTGCGACGGTCTGGACGCGTGTTTGCCGGCGGAGGATGTGGCCGCCGCCGGCCCCGGGCGGGCGCGCGGGGATTGGCTGGCCGACTTGCGGCGCCTGGCCGACCTGATGCGCGACGGCGACACCGCCGCGATCGCCATGTTCGCCGCCTGCGCGGCGGAGTTCAAGACCGACTTCGGCGCGTGGGACGGCGAGGCGATACAGCGCGGCCTGGACGATCTCGATTTCGAGGGCGCGCACGCGGCCTTGCAATGGGTGATCTACAAGCATGAGCTGGCCCTATGAACTGGCCCTATGAACTGGCCCTATGAGCGGCCTGCGTGAGCTGTGCCGGCCGACCGGAGGCGCGCATTGACTTTTACGTCAAAGCGCGAGACTATATTGTGAAAACGTTTTCATAAAATAGGAGATCATCGTTGAAACCAGCACCAGTCCGCCGTCGAGGCGCAGGAAAAATCACCGCGATGGCGGCCTTGTTGCCGCTGTTGGCCGCCGTCGGCCACGGCCACGCCGCACCCGCCGCGCTCGCCGGCGAGCGTGAAATCAAGCTCGACCAGATCGGCTACCTGCCGGGATCGGCCAAGGTCGCCGTGGTCCCGAACGTCGACGGCGCCGCCTTCAGCGTCGTCAAGGCGGGCAGCGACACCGTCGCGATGCGCGGCACCCTGGGCGCGGCGGCGGCCTACGCGCCGGCGGGCGAAACCGTCCGCCTGGCCAACTTCAGCGACTTGGCGGCGCCGGGGCGCTACCAGCTGCGCGTGGCGGGGCTGCCCGATTCGGCGCCGTTCACGGTCGGCGCCGACGCCTACCAGGCGCTCAACGCCGCCGCGATCAAGGCCTATTACCTCAACCGCGCCGGCATCGCCTTGCCCGAAAAACATGCCGGGATCTTCGCCCGCAAGGCGGGGCATCCGGACACCAACGTGCAGATCCACGAATCGGCGGCCAGCGCCGCGCGCCCGGCCGGCACCGTCATTTCCAGCCCCAAGGGCTGGTACGACGCCGGCGACTACAACAAATACATCGTCAACTCGGGCATCACGACCTACACCTTGCTGGCCGCCTACGAGGATTCCCCGGAGTTCTACAAGGCGCAGAACCTCAACATCCCCGAGAGCGGCAACGGCATCCCCGACATCCTCAACGAGGTGTTGTGGAACCTGGACTGGATGCTCACCATGCAGGACCCCGCCGATGGCGGCGTCTACCACAAGCTGACCGACAAGTCCTTCGATGGCATGGTGATGCCGGACCAGGCCAGGCAGCAGCGCTATGTGGTGCAAAAGACCACCGCCGCAGCGCTCGACTTCGCCGCCGTGATGGCGACCGCGAGCCGCGTGCTGAAGCCGTATGACGGCAAGCTGAACGGGATCTCGGCGCGCGCGCTGGCCGCGTCCAAGGCCGCGTGGCAGTGGGCGCAGAAGAATCCCGCCGTCTATTATCGCCAGCCCAAGGACATCCGCACCGGCGAATACGGCGACGCCAATGTGAGCGACGAGTTCGGGTGGGCGGCGGCCGAGCTGTATATCGGCACCGGCGACGACGCCTACTACAAGGCGATGCGCGCGCCGCAACTGAAGGCGACCATTCCATCGTGGAGCGATGTGGGCGGGCTGGCCTGGATGTCGCTGGCGCGTCACCGCAAGCAGCTGACGCCGGCCGCCGACCAGGCGCTGATCGCCGCCAGGATAGACGGCCTGGCCGGCGATCTGGCCAAGGTGTGGAAGGACTCGGCCTATGGCATCACCATGCAGGCCGGCGACTATGTCTGGGGCAGCAGCGCCGTGGTGTTGAACCAGTCGATGATGCTGCTGCAAGGCTACCGGCTGAACGGCAAGCGCGAGTATCTGCAGGCGGCCCAGTCCGGGCTGGACTATGTGCTCGGCCGCAACGCGGTCGGCACGTCGTTCGTCACCGGCTACGGAACGCGGTCGGCGCTGCACCCGCACCACCGGCCTTCGGCGGCGGACGGCATCGCCGCGCCGGTCCCCGGCTTCCTGGTCGGCGGCCCGCAGCCGGGCCAGCAGGACAAGGGCGATTGCCCGGTGTCCTATCCGTCGGCGGTGCCGGCCAAGTCCTGGCTGGATCACGATTGCTCCTACGCCAGCAATGAAATCGCCATCAACTGGAACGCGCCGCTGGTGTACGTGTCGGGGGCGATCCAGGCGCTGACGCCGGCGCCGGAAGGATTATCAAAAAAGTAAGCGCCGCAACGGATAGTTGTGTATAAAGACACTTCGTTCAGCAACGTCGTGTCTGTTTATGAATCACCCTCGCATTCGCGCCATCCTGTGGGCGGCCGTTCTGGTTATCTGCCTGGGCGGCTGTTCCCTGGTCAAACTCAAGGACGACTCCAGCGCTTTTTACTCATCCACCGTGCTTGCCGGCTACGTCACCAGCGCGGTGCCATGGGACAAACCGGTGGTGGTCGCCGCCTATGCCCGCCACGGCCGCGATGGCTTGCCCGACATCGCTCACCATGCGCTGCTGCATGAAGCCGGCGGCTACGAGCTGATCGTGCCCAAGGGCGATTACACCGTCTTCGCTTTCGGCGACGCCAACGGCAACCTGGCGCTGGACGCCGGCGAACCGTTCGGCGTCTACACGACCGTGCCGGTGCGGGCCAGCGGCGCGGGCGCGCTGATCAATCTCGATTTCGCCATATCGAACCTGGCGCCGCCGCAGGAGCGCGCGGTGCCGCCTGGAACGTCCGTCGCCGGGCGCCCGGCGCACAGCACCCAGGGCGGCGCCATCGCCAGCCTGGACGATCCCGTGTTTTCGGCGGAATCCGGGCGGCGCGGCTACTGGGCGCCGGTCGAGTTCTTCAAGGAGGTGGGCGGCAATATCTACTTCCTGGACGAGTATGATCCGGCCAAGACACCGATTTTGTTCGTCCATGGCGCGGCGGGCTCGCCGCAGGACTGGCGATATTTTGTCGAGCATCTGGACCGCCGCCGCTACCAGCCATGGATTTTTTACTACCCGTCCGGGGCCTCGCTCGATTCGATGTCCTACCTGCTGTACTGGAAGCTGGGCAATCTGCAGCGGCGCTACCACTTCAATCGGCTCTACCTGACCGCGCACAGCATGGGCGGCCTGGTCGCGCGGTCCTTCCTGGCGACCTACGGCGATCAATTTCCCTCCATTAAGCTGTTCGTCAGCCTGTCCTCGCCGTGGGGCGGGGACCCGGCGGCCGACCAGGGCGTGGCGTACTCTCCGGCCGTCATCCCGTCGTGGCGCGATGTGCGGTCCGGCGGCCGCTTCGTGCACAAACTGTTCGACAAGCCCTTGCCGCGCGATCTGGATTATTACCTGTTCTTCGGCCACGGCGGCCGTTACAGCCTGCTGCGCCAGGCCAGCAGCGATGGCGTGATCACGCTCGACAGCCAGCTGCGTCCGGCGGCCCAGGCCGAGGCCCGGCGCCTGTTCGGCTACGGCGCCGACCACGTCGGCATATTGTCGTCGCCCGCGGCCTTCGCGCAGTATGCGGCGCTGCTGGGGGAGGCCGACCGCAAAGGCGGCGAGTCCGGCGCCGCGCGCGAGGGCCGCTTGCGCCTGGGGTTTTCCTACGCGCCGGGAAGCGCGGCGACGGCGGCCCAACCCGTGCTGGTGCTCACGCCCGAGCAGGCGGGTGGCGAGCCTATCGTCGTGCCGATCAGCGCGCTCGACAGCGGCCGCGAGTTGGGGCCGTTCCCGGCCGGCGCCTACCGTGCCGGCCTGGTCGCCCGCGCCTTCCGCAGTACGCCGGCGAGCGTGCCGGTCACCATCGGCGCCGGCGCGACCGCCGACCTGGCTTTTCTGCTGGCGCCGCAGGGAACCTTGTCCGGTTATATCGGCGCCGACGTCACCGCCGCCGACAACCCGGCCGGCAGTTTTCGCGAGGGGCGCCGCGACATCGGCATCGAGTCCATCGTGCTGACCGATGGCACCGACCGGCGCGAGATCCGGCCGGCCGGCGACACCCGGGACCGTTCGTTCGATGCCTACCTGGCGGGCGAGGATTATGCCTTCGGCTCGTTCTTTTCCTTCGTCGGCCTGAACGAAGGCAGCTATGAACTGACGATCAAGGTGAGCGGCTTTCAGCCGTACCGGCAAACTTATTCCGTTGCGCCGGGGACGTACGGGTACCTGACCCCGATCGATCTGGAACCGTTGCGATGAGCGCCGCCGGACGATTCAAGAGCGGTGCGCCAGACGGGCCTGGCGCCAGCGCCGCGGCGGCATGCCGGTGAGTTTTTTGAACACGGCGCTGAAGTGCGCCTGGGTGCGAAAGCCGACCATCAACGCCACGTCGAGCACCCCGTGATCGGTGTGCAGCAGGGCGGCCTGCGCGACCTCGATGCGACGACGCAGTACATAGTTGTGGGGCGAGAGGCCCGTGCTGGCGCGAAACAGCCGGGCGAAATGCATGGCGGTAAAGCCGGCAGCGCGCGACAGTTCGGCCAACGATAGCGGCTCGGACAGGTGCGCCTCGACATAGGCGCAGGCCCGTTTCAGCCGCCAGGATTGCAGGGGAGGGGACGGGTGCATGTGGCCCAGCGTACGCGCATGGCGCCGGCGTTCAGTGTGTTTCCGCGCATTGGGCGGAATAGTTTTCCGTGGTGCGTTTAGACAAACCGGCACCGCCCGGCGCGGCCATGCTGGGTGTGCCGCAGCCGTCGGCACGCCGCGAGCTTCGCTCAGAAAGCACCGCCATGATCCAGCACCTCCCTTTCTTTGGTCGCCGCCACGCGACCATGACCGCCACGGGCCGGCCGTGAAGGCGCTGGTCTACCGGGGTGGTGGCCTGATCGCGTGGCAGGACCACCCCATGCCGGCCTTGCGCGATCCCGGCGACGCCATCGTCCGCATGCTCAAGACCACCGTCTGCGGCACCGACCTGCACATCGTGCGCGGCGGGGTGCCCACCTGCACCCCGGGCCGCGTGCTCGGTCACGAGGGCGTCGGCGTCATCGAGTCGGCCGGCGCCGGCGTCACGCTGCTGCGCCCGGGCGACCACGTGCTGATCTCGGGCATCTCCAGCTGCGGCCGGTGCGGACACTGCCAGCGCGGATTGTTTACGCATTGCCCCGCCGGCGGCTGGAAACTGGGCAATACGATCGACGGCACGCAGGCCGAATACGTCCGCATTCCGCACGCGCAGACGAGCTTGTGCGCCATCCCCGCCGGCGCCGCCGAGGCGGCGATGGCCACGCTCGGCGACATGCTGCCGACCGGCTTCGAATGCGGGCTCTTGAGCGGCAAGGTGGCGCCGGGATCGGCGCTGGCCATCGTCGGCGCCGGAGCGGCCGGACTGGCCGCGCTGCTGGCGGCGCGCTTGCTCGCGCCGGCGAAGATCATCGTCATCGATCTCGGCCAGGACAGGCAGGCGCTGGCGTTGCGGCTCGGCGCCACCTACGCGCTCGACAGCGCGCGCGGCGATACCGTCGCGCGCGTGCTGGCCCTGACGGCCGGGCGCGGCGTCGACGTGGCGATCGACGCGGTGGGGGTGCCGGCCACCGTCGCGCTATGCCGCGACATCGCCGCCCGCCAGGGCGAGGTGCTCGAGCTCCGTACGGGGGACAAGGCGGCGCGCCCGGGGCTCGACAAGTTGTGGTCGCGCAACATCGCGCTGACGTCGCGGTTGATCGACCGGGTGTCGACGCCGGCGCTGTTGAAGAAGGCCGCCGCCGGCCTCGTCGAACCGCTGGACCTGGTTCCCCAGCGCTTCCAGTTCAAGCACATGCTCGACGCCTACGACGCCGTGCGCCGCGCCGCCGAGACCGGCGCGCGCCGGGTCATCGTCGAGGCCTGAGGGGCGTACGGGCGTCCGGCGCCGTCACGGGAAAAGCAGCGCGAGCTGGGCCTCGCCGGCGACGCCCTCGTCGCCGCGCGCGGCCGCCAGGCGGCGGTCGGTGCGGCCGGTGCGGCGGTTCGGCTGCGCGCCGCGCGCCGGCCTGTGCTCGGGCGCCGCGCCGGCCGGCGGCGACGTCGCCAGCAGGCGCGTCGTTTCGCGCCGCATCACGCCGTAGCACTCGCACACGTGTTCCTCCAGGCCGGCGCGCGTGAGCACGCGGATATGGCCGCGCCTGCAACTGATGAGGCCCAAGGTCTGCAGGCGGCCGGCCGCGTCGGTGATGCCTTCGCGCCGCACCCCCAGGATGCCGGCCAGCGCCTCCTGGGTCACCGCCAGCTCGCTGCTGGGCGAGTGGTCGAGCGCCTGCAGCAGCCAGCGGCACAGCCGTTGCACCGTCGAGTGGTGGCCGTTGCACACGGCCGATTGGGCCAACTGCACCATCAACACCCGGGTGTAGCGCATCAGCAGGTCGAACAGCGGCCCCTTGCGGTGGAATTCGGTCAGCAGCACGCCGGCGCGCAAGCGGTAGCCATGGCCGGCGCTGTGCACGACGGCGCGGTTGGGGGCCGCCGCGCCGCCCATGAACAGCGTCACGCCCAGCAAGCCCTCGTGGCCGACGCTGGCGATTTCCGACGCGCCGCCGTCCTCCAGGTCGTACTGCACCGAGATCACGGCCGTGGCCGGGAAATAGACGAACGTCAGCGGGCTGCCGCTTTGATACAGCACGTCGCCTTGCGCCATGTCCACCAGTTCGAGATGCGCGGCCAATCTACCGAACTCGGCGGGCGATAGCAGCGCCAGCATCGCGTTCTGTTTGGGATGGGCATTTCGCATGGGGTCAAATCCTTAATGAAAAAACAATTTCCATAATGCAGGCTGGCACCCCGGCCGCGCGCCGTCTGTGCGCTTCCCCACACAGCGAAGTCGATAACACGGCGATATGCGGATGTTTTGTGCGAAAACCCACAGAAGCGCGGCCGCGCCGACGTCAGCATGTGTCAACGGGACCGGCGCTTCGGGGCGATCCCGGAAACCCGCTCTTCGGCGAGGCTTTTACTGTGCAGTGCGTCGGATGGGAACCTCATGACAGCCGACACAGACTATCCGCAAGCTATTCTGACCTGGCTCGAAACCAACGATACGCTTTTGCTGTGCCGCCGCTCGCTCCAGCTGTGGAACGCGATCCATGAGGAACTGTCGCCCATCGTCGGCGCCGAGGGCTTCCTCGCGCTGTACGGCCGCTGTATCGACCTGTGCGGCGAGGGCCGCCCGTGGCTGCGGCGCGCGCCTGCCGGCAGCGCGCCGGCGCTGTGTTTCGTCACGCTGGGCCTGCAACTGGCTTCGCGCGGCGCGCCCGAGGCGCTGGCCGCCAGCGGCGCCCTGTTCGGCAGATTCCACGCGTTGCTGCGGGTGCTCATCGGCGCGCCGCTGACCGACGGCGTGCTCGACGCGGCCTGGCGCGCGCTGGCGCCGGCGCCATCATCGCCACCATCATCATCACCACCACCAGAGGTTACGCTATGAGCGGCAACAGCATCGATCCACCGCGCGGGGAGCGCCGCGTCACGCGGCTCGACCGGCGCGCCACGGGCAAGGCGGCCGACGCCGCGCTGGCCGACCGCGGGCGTCAGATGAGCGCGCGCGAGGCGGTCATCGGCGCCGGCGAGGAGGCGTCGGCGCAGATGAAGCGCACCTTGCACCGCCATATCACCAAGTTGCGGCAAGCCAACGCCCATCTGGTCATCGCCACCCTGGAGGCGCACGTGATGACCGAGGAGGTGCGGCGCGCCAAGGACGCGCTGGGCCACATGGCCCACCACGATTTCCTCACCAACCTGCCCAACCGGCTGCTGCTGATGGAGCGCATGGCGCAGGCGATCGGCATGGCGCAGCGCCAGGGCGGCAAGATGGCCGTGCTGTTCATCGACCTGGACCGGTTCAAGGTCATCAACGATTCGCTCGGGCACGCCATCGGCGACCTGCTGCTGCAGACGGTGGGGCGGCGCCTGCTGGCGGCGATACGGGCCAGCGACACGGCCAGCCGCCAGGGCGGCGACGAGTTCGTCGTGCTGCTGGCCGAGGTCGCCGACGAGCGTTCGGTGTCCGGCTTCGCCGACAAGCTGTGCCGCGCGCTGGCCGAGCCGTATGAACTCGACGGCCAGACCGTGCACATCGGTGGCACCATCGGCATCAGCATGTACCCGGACGACGGCGAGCAGGCCGCCACGCTGATCGGCAACGCCGACGTGGCCATGTACCACGGCAAGCAGAGCGGGCGCGACCGGTGTTATTTCTACCGGCCCGAGATGAACCTGCGCGCGCTCGAGCGCCAGCGCGTCGAGGCCGACCTGCACCGCGCGTTGACGCGCGGCGAGTTCGAGCTGTATTACCAGCCCCGCGTCAATCTGGCCACCGGCGCCATCGCCGGCGCCGAGGCACTGCTGCGCTGGGCACATCCCGAGCACGGCGCGATGGCGCCGGCGCGCTTCATCCCGGTGGCCGAGGCCTGCGGCCTGATCGTGCCGATCGGCCATTGGGTGCTGCGCGAAGCGTGCATGCAGGCGGCGCGCTGGAAACGGGGCGGGCTCGATCCCGGCGTCATCGCGGTCAACATCTCGGCGCTGGAGTTCCGCGACGACGGCTTCGCCGGCCGCCTGCGCGCCGTCCTGGCCGACAGCGGCATGGCGCCGCACTGCCTGGAGCTGGAGATCACCGAGGGCGTGCTGATGGACGACGCCGGCGCCAGCGCGGCCATTCTGGCCGAGCTCAAGGAAATTGGCGTGCTGTTGGCCATCGACGATTTCGGCACCGGCTATTCCAGCCTGAGCTACCTGAACCGGTTTCCCGTCGACGTGCTCAAGATCGACCAGTCGTTCGTGCGCGAGATCAGCGCGGCGCCGGGCGACGGCATCATCGTCGGCGCGGTGATCGCCATGGGCGCGAGCCTCGGGCACAAGGTGGTGGCCGAGGGCGTGGAGCACCAGGCGCAACTGGACTTCCTGCGCGCGCACCATTGCGACGAGGGCCAGGGTTTCCTGTTCGGGCGGCCGTTGCCGGCGTCGGCGCTGGCGCCGTTGCTGGCGCGGCGCGGCCCGTGACGGCGCCTTGGCGGGCGAGGTATTTCCCTGCCGGAGGGCAAACCGGGGTATGGTGTGCTCATGTGCGCGGCGCCGCCGCGACACCGTTTCATCTGACTATTCAAGGCTCGCTTCACGATTATGAATGACAACGCGGAACCCGATACCAGCGCCGTATCGCCAGTGCCGCCCGGCCGGGACGGCCAGTACACGCAGGCCTTGCACGACAAGGAGCGTGGCGATCTGCGCGCCTTGATCGCGCAGTTGCTGATGCAGCTGGAGGCGCTGCAACAGCAGCACGCCGGCGCGCAAACGGCCGAGCGCCACGTGACCCAGTTGCGCGAGGCCAACGCGCACCTGGTGCTGGCGACCTTCGATGCCCAGGACAAACAAGCGAGCGCGGAAGCGTCGATGCGGCGCCAGACCGACTTCCTGTCGATGCTGGCGCACGAATTGCGCAACCCGCTGCAGCCGATCGCCTACGCCAGCACCTTGCTGGCCAAGATGGCGGGCGGCGACCCGGAGCTGCCGCGCCTGCACGCCATCATCGAGCGCCAGATGGGCCATATGACGCGCCTGATCGACGATCTGCTCGACGCCTCGCGCATCAGCAGCGGCAAGATCGGCCTCGACAAGTCGTCGCTGCTGCTGGCCGACATCGTGGCGTTGGCGGCCGAGGGCAGCCAGCCCCGCCTCGATGGCCGGCACCAACAGTTGAGGATCACGCAGCCGGCGCGCGAGGTGCGCCTCTACGGCGACCGCACGCGCCTGGCGCAGGTGTTCGCCAACCTGCTCAACAACGCCTCCAAGTTCTCGCCCGAATACGACGTCATCGAGCTGGAGGCGCAGGTGGTGGGCGGCATGGTGCAGATCGCCGTGCGCGACCACGGCATGGGCATGGCGCCCGAACTGCAGCCGTTCATCTTCGACCTGTTCACGCAGGGCCTGCAATCGCTCGACCGCGCGCAGGGCGGGCTGGGCATCGGCCTGACGCTGGTGCGCTCGCTGGTCGAGATGCACGGCGGCACCGTGCGCGTGCGCAGCGACGGCATCGGCCAGGGCAGCGTGTTCACGGTGCTGCTGCCGCTGGGCGACGACGCGGCCGCGCCGCCGGCCCTGCCACTGCCGCCGCTGCCGAGCGCGCGCCCGCTGCGCATCCTGCTGGTCGAGGACAACCTCGACGCGGCCGCCACGCTGGACTTGCTGTTGCAACTGGGCGGCCACGCGGTCGACCAATGCCACGACGGCGCCGAAGGAGTGCGGCAGGCGCTGGCCGGCAGCTACGACCTGGTCATCTGCGACATCGGCCTGCCCGGCCTGGACGGGTTCACCGTGGTCGAACGCATCCGCGCCGGCACGACCGGCGCGATGCCGTTTTTCATCGCCACTTCCGGCTACAACCAGGCGCAGGACCGCGCCCGTGCCATCCGCAGCGGCTTCGACCGTTATCTGGTCAAACCGGTGGCGATCGATATGTTACTCGCGTTGATAGAGTTGCATGTACACTGACGGCCTTCGGCAATCCCACTCATCGCTTCACAGTATTCACACTTAATTATGGCGACTAACGAAGAGCGGCACCAGATGATCGAGCGCAACGTGATGCGCAGCCCGGACACGCTGCGCGCCAACGTCATCGTGCTGTGGGAGCGGCTTGCCGTCGAACTGACCGCCATCATCGGGCATAGCGGTTTCGATACGCTGTACGCGCGCAGCATCCACGTGGCGCGCGCGCGCCACCCGTGGCTGGAGGAGGGCGTCGACGCCGGCTTCGAGCGGCTCGGGGCCGGCCTGGAGGCCCAGGCGCCGGCGGCCGCGGGCGCCGCCAGCATCGAGCTGCTCACCACTTTCACCGACACGCTGGTCCGATTGATCGGCGCGTCGTTGACCACTGCCATACTGCGATCGGCCTGGGGCCAGGACACCGCGGACACTGCCGCTAAGGAATTGAACAATGAGCAATAAAGTCGATATTCAGCGCCTGGCGACGGGCGTGCCCGGGCTGGACGAACTGCTGGGAGGCGGCATTCCGGAGTTCTCGTTCAACCTGCTGGCCGGCACGCCGGGCAGCGGCAAGACCACGATGGCGCACCAGATCATGTTTTCGCTGGCCACCCCGGAGCGGCGCGCGCTGTTCTTCACCGTGCTGGGCGAGCCGCCGCTCAAGATGCTGCGCTACCAGCAGCAGTTTCCGTTCTTCGACATCGCCAAGGTCAACGAGTCGATCAGGTTCGTCAACCTGGCCGCCGATTTGCTTGACGGCGACTTCGACCGCGTGCTGGCGCGCATCGCCGACGAGGTGCGCGATTTCGCCCCCAGCCTGGTCTTTGTCGATTCGTTCCGCTCGGTGGTGCAGTCGGCCCAGGGCATGGACCGCGGCGCCGCCGGCCTGCAACACTTCGTCCAGCAACTGGGCATGCAGATGACCAGCTGGCTGGCCACCACCTTCCTGATCGGCGAATACCTGGCGCCGGAGGCCGAGTCGAGCCCGGTGTTCACGGTGGCCGACGGCATCATCTGGATGTCGCAGCTGGTGCACCGCGACGCGCTGGTGCGCAAGATCCAGGTGGTCAAGATGCGCGGCCAGGCACAGAGCCTGGGCGTGCACACGTTCCGCATCGGCGACGGCGGCATCGAGATCTTCCCGCGCGCGATGCTCGGCGCGGCCGCCACGCTGATCAGCATCGACGGCCAGCAGCGCCTGTCGATGGGGGTGCCGGAACTCGACGCGATGATGGGTGGCGGCGTGCCGGCCGGCTATTCGCTGTTGCTGGTGGGGCCGTCGGGCTCGGGCAAGTCGGTGCTGGCCACGCAGTTCCTGGCCGAGGGCGTGCGCAACGGCGAGGCCGGGGTCATCGCCGCCTTCGAGAAGAGTCCGAACCAGTTGCTCAGCCGGCAGCTCGACACGCTGATCGCCAGCGGGCGCGTCGGCGTGATCAACACGCGCACGCTGGACCTGTCGATCGACGAGATCCTGCACGACCTGGTCGGCATGATCAAGCGCATGGGGGCCAAACGGGTGGTGATCGACTCGCTGTCGGGCTTCGAGCTGGCGCTGGCGTCGGCGTTCCGCGACGACTTCCGCGAGTCGTTGTACCGCATGGTGGCGGTGCTGACGGCGATGGGGGTGACGGTGCTGATGACGGCCGAGCTGGAGGACCGCTACGAGGTGCTGCGCTTCAGTTCCTACGGCAACGCCTTCCTGGCCGATTCCATCGTCATGCAGCGCTATGTCGAGCTCGAAGGACAGTTCAAGCGGGTGATATCGGTGGTCAAGGTGCGCGCCAGCGAGCACAGCAAGGATATCCGGTTCTTCGACATCACCGCCGACGGCATCGTCATCGGCGCGCCGTTGACGCAATACGTGGGCATCCTGACGGGCCGGCCGGCGGCCGCGGCGCCAACGCCACCCTAGCCGCGCGGCGCCCAGGGTGCGCCGCCGCACACAAGTGGAAGATCCATTGCGCGCGCCGGGGGGCGCACGATTCAGCGTCGTGCGATTTCGATTATGATGGGCTTCGTTGTTAGTGTGTCATGCCCACATAATGAAAATACGCCCAAGCCCGCTCCAGTTCGCCAGTCTGCTGTTCTGTTCAATGTTTTCCTGCGCGCCAGCGGGCGCGGAGGAAGGCCGCCTCTCCCTCATGGTGCAAAACGATGTGTTCGTCGGCAGCGACGGCGGCGGCTACACCAGCGGCATCACCTTGTCGCATCTGCGCAGCGTCTCGCCCGGCGAGGCGTCGATCGCGCCGCTGCCGGTGCTCGGCACGGTGGCGCCGTGGCTCGGCGTCGGCCCGGCCGCGCTGACCCGGTTCTCGCTCAGCCAGATCCTGGTGACGCCGCGCGACATCACCCGCAAGGAGCCGGACCCGCTCGATTCCCCCTACGTCGGCGCGCTATGGCTGGGCGCGGGGCAGGTGTCGGTCGACGATAACGTGGCCGACATGCTCGGCCTGCGCCTCGGTGTCATCGGCCCGGCGGCTGGCGGGCGCCGTTCGCAGACGCTGATCCACCGCCTGATCGGCTCGGATCGTCCGGAGGGCTGGGATTCGCAGGGCCCCACGCGCCTGTTGCTCGGCGTCGAGCGCTACAGGGCCTGGCGCCTGGCCGCGGCCGGTGCCGACGACGGCCGGCCGCACGCCGACGCGATCGTGTCGGCCGGCGCCACCGCCGGCAACCTGCAATCGTCGCTCGGCGCCAGCGTGCTGCTGCGCTACGGCACCGGACTTCGACGCAACTTCCCCAGCGCTGTCCATCAGGAAATACGCGGCGGCGATCCGGTTTTCCTGGGCAATGGCTGGTTCGTATATGCCGGCCTGGTCGGCGACAGGGTGTTCTCGCATGCGGGCATCGGCAGGAACCACTATCCGGAAAACAATATCGCCGAATTGCGCCGCAATCAGAGCGTGGCGCTGGTCGGCGTCGCCTACGGCTTCCGTAGCGCGTCGGTGTCATTCTCCCTGCAAAGCGCCAGTCCGCTGGTCACGGCGTCGAGCTCCAAGCGCGAGCCCTATGGTTCGCTGACCTTGACGATACCGTTGTGACGCCGGCGCAGTCCGGTTGCTCAACACCTGGGCTAAGTCGCGGGACGCCTGCTTCGACGATGGGTGTCATTGGTTTGGGTCTCGGGTGCATCAGGCGTTGAGCGGACGGTCCTTGATGAACAGCGCCGTGACCAGCCCGATGCCGCACAGCGCCATGACGTAGTAGGCCGGCGCCAGCGGCTGGGTTTTCAGCATCAGCGTCACCATGATGGGCGTCAGGCCTCCGAAGATGGCGTAGGCGACATTGTAGGAAAAAGACAAGCCCGAAAAACGCACCGGCGCCGGAAATGCCCGCACCATCGCGCTCGGCACCACGCCAACCACGCCCACGCTCAGCCCCAGCAGGGCGTACAGCGGCAGCAGCAGATGCGGTTGTGCCTTGAGGGTAGTGTAGAAGACGTAGGTGCAGACGGCCAGCAGCACGGCGCCGGCGATCAGCATGCGGCGCGCGCCGAGCCGGTCTGCCAGCACGCCGTAGATCACGCAACCGAACGCCAGGCACAGGGTTGCCACTGTGTTGGCGGACAGTGCGGTGCGGGCGTCGAAGCCGTAGACCTTTTGCAGCAACGCGGGCGTCATCAGGATTACCACGACGATGGCGGCAGACAGCATCCAGGTCAGCAGCATCGACAGCGCGACCGCCTTGCGGTGCTCGCGCAGCACCGCCTTCAGCGGCATCTCGGCGGCCAGCGCCTTACGCTGCTGCAACTCGACGAAGACCGGCGTTTCGTGCAGCCAGCGCCGCAGATACATCGCGCCCAGGCCGAACACGCCACCCAGCACGAACGGCAGGCGCCAGCCGTAGTCCAGCACCTCCGCCGGCGTGAACACGCTGTTGATGCCGGTGGCCACGAGCGAACCGAGCAGGATGCCGAAGGTCAGGCCGGCGGTGAGGGTGCCGCAGGCGTAGCCGATGTGGCGCGCCGGCACGTGTTCGGACACGAAGACCCATGCGCCCGGCACCTCGCCACCGACGGCGGCGCCCTGGCATATGCGCAGGAAGAGCAGCAGCAACGGAGCGGCCAGGCCGATGCTGGCGTAGGTTGGCAGCAGGCCGATCAGCAAAGTCGGCACGGCCATCAGCAGGATCGACAGGTTGAACATCTTCTTGCGCCCCAGCAGGTCGCCGAAGTGGGCCATGACCATGCCGCCCAGCGGGCGCACCACGTAGCCGGCGGCGAAGATGCCGAAGGTTTGGAATAGCCGCAGCCAGTCCGGCATCGTCGGCGGGAAGAACAGCGCACCGATCGACGTGGCAAAAAAGACGAAGATGATGAAGTCATAGAACTCCAGCGCGCCGCCGAGCGCGGCCAGCGACAGGGTTTTGTAGTCCTGGCGGGTCAGCGGGCGTTCGGGGGCGGTGCTGTGGCCTGATGCGGCCTTGGCGAGCGATGCTTGGTTGTTTTCTTTGTTATGCATATGGGTTCGCCTCGTTGGTGTGGTCGATAGCCGGCGTTTCTTCGCGTCGCGGTGACCGGCTGAGCAAAAGCATTATACAAAGAGAAAGTTGATCGTAGGGATAGGACGATTGACCGAGGCGGCTATTTGCGGTGGTCTGCGGAGACGATTTTCCAGACCTGATCCAGGTGTTGCGTATATGCGGGCGAGGTCGAACAGGTCTCGCCATGTTTGTGTTCGCCGCCGAATGGCGGCTGGCCGGGCTTACAGCCTTTCCACCAAGGACAAGTTCGGAAGGTCCTGCCCGCTCGCCGAGCACGCAGACCGCTAGGTCCGGCTTATGAAATATGACTGCTGACATCAATAGGAATAATTTCTACTTCACCCAATTGTTCAAGCAGCAAAAGATGTTCAATTATTTTGACCTTTACAAGATTTTCTAGACGAGGCATGCCACCAATGCATAAGGCCGGTTCAAAGCCATACATTTCGTCCTGTTTTAACTTTCCCAGTTTTTTTAATGCCTTTTTGAATAAAGGCTTTTCATTCTCATCTTCGAAATCAAGATCTTTAGGGGCCTGATCACTAAAGAAGGATGCTATCGCGGACTCGGGGCGAGTTAGTAATCTCTTATCGTCCGGATAAAAATACATGGTAGCATCCAGCGGACTTATTGTAACGGTTTGCCCGCTTTTTTCACCCCATAAAAATAGTTCGCCAAAGGCGGTACGTGCAAAAGCGTGGTAAATGTCCCGATTTTCGGCCCCTGAGCCGGCAAGCCATTCTTCAACTATTGAGGCAAACTCTGCTGGATTGATCATCCAAAATAGCCCATCGTTATAACAGCCCCAACCATAATTTTTCCAATATTCCAACAAGCGTGCCGGCAGTTTTCCTTGGTACTTTTCTATGTCGCTGGGTTGCGGCTGCTGTGCTTCTCGGAACGCTGTACCAAAGGTTTTTAAGAAGTAATCAAAATCCTCATCCATTACTATATCCTTCAGTTAGTCTTTGCACGGGGCATGCACTTTTGCAATTTCCGAAAGATGTCTTCTGGAATGAAGTCATTACTTTGGCAGCTTCAGTCCCCTTGGGTAACAACGTTGGCGATTAAATCAGATCTTCCCTCGGTAGGCCAGGATATTCGATTTTTTGGTACCCATTGCCGTAATTGAATCGTGGCATTGTCTACATAGCTGCAGTAATTACAAATGACGGCTCACATCTATATGCATTATCTCGATTTCTCCAAGTTGCTCCAGAAGTACTAAATGCTCAATTATCTTAACTTTTCTAATGTTTTCCAATACGGGCATGCCGCCAATGCAGAGTGCTGGTTCAAAACCGTACATTTCGTCTTCGGCAACACGCCCCAATTTCTTCAGTGCTCGTTTGAATAATTTCTTTTCTTTCAAATCTTCTATATCGAGACGATCCGGTTCTCTTCCGATAAGGAAGGACTGTAATGGAATAGTATCCTCACCCGCCTCGATTTTTTTATTTGCGGGCGAAGTAATAATTTGTGATTCAAGGGAAACAATCGTCACATTTTGGCCAGTTTTTTTATTCCACAAAAAAATACGACCAAATGCTGTTCGCGCTATAGCCAAATAGGCGCTCTTATTTTCGACCTGCGTCCTTTCTAGCCAGGCATCGACAACTGAAACGTAATCATCTGGATTAACCAACCAAAAAAGGCCGTCATAGTATCCACCCCAACCGTAAAGTCTCCAGTATTCGAGAAGTTGTTCGGGTAAACGTTCCTGAAATTTTGCTATCTGCTGCGGAGATGGCTGCACCTTTACAAATTGTGGGCCTAGTTCCGAGAGGAATATTTCATAACAATCATCCATAATAGCGCCAGCTATTCAAAATTTTATTTGCCATGTTCCAAGCACGAGCGAGCGTAGGTCGGCACAGCGGTGGACCTGCGACATGACCGCTCTGCGTAACAATCCATGTTTCTTCTGAGACAGTACGCATGCGCCCTTAACCTGCTAATGCCTGTATTCTATCCAAGTTCTAGAGGTGCCGGCTTACGTCCATATGAAGTATTTCAACATCGCCAAACTGTTGTAATAAAATCAGATGTTCAGTTATTTTAACTTTCACGAGGTTCTCGAGCTTTGGAGGGCCGCCAATAACCAGAGCTGGCTCAAAACCATACATTTCATCGGCCTTTAAAGTGCCAAGTTTTTTTACGGCGCGTTTGAATAGCTTCTTCTCTTTTTCATCTTCGATATCTAAGGCATCTGGTTCCTTCGTCGCCATAAATGCCTCCACAGCACTAACCTCATCTCCAGCGAGAACAGATCTATTCGGCGGCGTGGTAATTATTTCGGAAAACAAGGCGTTAATGGTAGCAGTTTGCCCACTGGATTTATTCCATAAAAACACACGTCCGAATGCGGTTCTGGCAATTGCTAAGTAGCCATCGCAACCGTCGATACCGGTGTTGGTCAGCCATGCGTCAACAACCTCAGTGTAATCGCTGGGATTTACTAGCCAAAATAGTCCATTGTGGAAGCCGCCCCAACCATGATCCCGCCAATATTCCAGCAATTTCTCTGGCAGTTTTCCTCTAAATTTTTCGATATCCGATGGTGCCGGCTGTACCTTATCAAATTGGGGGGCAAAACTTTCTAGAAAATATTCAAAACACTCATCCATATTAATCTTCTCAACAATGTGGAAGTTTTACACTCATTTTAGTATTGGCCTTATCGATATCAGGGACATTAGGGGCAGGTCCGCCATTGTTACACGTCCTCGTCCGTTGGGACGGATAAACCATCCGCCCCAACGGTTTTGGACGATTGCGGCTAAGCCCGTGTAGCAATGGCGGACCTGACGCTAATGCCTGTTCGCGGCTGCTGCGACCTTAGGATTAGCTACATTCGCAAGAATGTTCACGCGTAAATTTTGCTTTGAGAAATCTTCGTACTCGATGCGTGCATCTCGTTGTGCGGCTCCGGTTCCTTTCCTCTTATTCGCTCCGAAAAACGCCCTAGCTTCGTTAAATTCCTTCAGGGTCATTTTGTTGATGGCATCTTCTTGTCGCCGTAACTGCTCCGCAAATTCCTTCGCCTTGGACGGATCGAGCTTTTTAGCGCTAAAGCAAGGTTTGACCTCAACCTGCTTCATTACCTTGGCTGGCTTGCTAGCTTTGCCGCAGTCCTCGCAATCATTATCTTTATCTTTATCTTTGGCCTTGGCCTTGGCTGCCGCCTTTTCCTGCTCCGTAGCGGCCTTTTCCGCGTCCTTCGCCTTCTTTGCGTCTGCTGCAATTTTAGCTTCTTTGGCGGCCAGTTCCGCAGCGTCCTTTTGCTTTCTCGGCGAATTGAGGTCTGCCAATTCCTTGGTCAACAAGGTCGCTTCTTTTTTGAGCGCCAGAACACGTTTGGTCACGCGCGCCGCCTTGATCGGCTTCGCTACGGCGTCACCGAGGTAGGGGATGGGTGGGAAAGAAGCCGGCATCGGAATCCAGGCCGGGGCAGTCGACACCGTCGCGTATGTTTCATTCTTGCCGCCAGGGCGATTGGCTCTTGGTGAAGTAGTTGGCGTTCACCCGGTAGGAATCAGCGGCAAGTGGGGGGCTAAGTGTAGGTTGCCACGCGAAGAGACAAATCAGCATTTCTAGCCGCCTGCACTGATAAGGTTGGCTTTTACCATCATTAATAAAGTCGTTTTGTTCAAGATCATAGAGGAAAAACGACGGAAAATATCGTAGGAAGAGGTATAGAACGCGGGAATTGCTTTCCAATCCCACTTTATGAAACGAAGCCCGCCGGACCACACCATCGACGGGCATGGTCGGTTCAAGCTGGCCGGTATTTCAGCAGCCTGCTAGTCACACGGTTGCCTCTTTGTCCTTCAAGTTCAAATAAAAGTGAGATGTAACCGTCGCGGCGTAGGCCGAGCAGATCAGCCCAATCGGCCATGCTGTTCAGTCAGGTGAGATCAGGAATTTTGTAGGGAAGAAAATTCTGAACTATTCCATCAAACCGACCTTTTGATATTGCTGTAACTGATAGATCGTCATGGTTGTGCAGTCCGGTTGTGGATATGCCAAGAGTGGGGAAAAACAGTATGCCCACATATTCTAACGGCAAATCAATCTGGCTCAATTTTATTAATGCTGAGTTGTCATTGAATATATCAATTCCATTTAATAACAACGTAATATTTGGCCGGAAAGACATTTCCAGTATTTTAGTCCCATCCGCTGGAAGAGTGAATTCGATCTCATCATAGACAAGCTTGGTTTCATTTTTGCGAGTTTTGGAACGTCGAACTGGTACTCCAAATATTTTTTCACATTCGACTTCAGACGTAGAAAACGACACCTGGTCGATCCCATGGTACGGTGTAAGAATAATGGTTTTCATTACTTTCCTTTCTTATTTAACCATTCCATTTTCTTTGAATACTCAAGCATTTCTTGAATGGCTTCGTTATATTTGGTAGGTTTGCCGGAGACAACGCCGGCAGCCCTGCGTACATCTTTAATTTCTTTGGCCATCGCATCCCGCATTCGCCCTGCGTCAAGCAGCTCTTTAACTTCTGCTCGATACTCAACTGCATCCAGACCGCTGCCACTGCTGGAGGTTTCTTTGTGGTCGGCCGGATCCATTTTGATGGCCGGCCCCTTTTCTCTTGGTATCGGGCTAATGGCATCCGCAGGTAAGTGGTGTGAGTCGAGCTTATCGCCGACAGGCAGTTTTGTCTCCGAGTGCGGTCCGCCACGATATGGTCCCTTTGGTGGCGGTTTCGGCGAGCTACCATTTGTTGCGGCGCAGTCCTCGCAATCTTTATCTTTCTTTGCAACGCTCTTTTCCTGCTGAGCAGCAGCGTCTTTCGCGGTATCCGCCTCTTTGGCAAGTTTGGCGTTCTTGGCCGCTTCTACAGCTTCCGCTTCTTTTTTTGCTTTCTTGAGATCGTTGACTGTCTTCGTGAGTGCCGCTACTTTCTTTTCAAGTCCTGCGATGGCTTTAGTCGCACGGACTGCTTTTACTGGCTTCGCAACCGCGTCGCCTAAGTAAGGCACCATGCTTACCGTGCTCAGCGCTGCGCCCCAATAATCTCCTCTGGCAATGGATATGCCCGCGCCGACCAGGTCTGAAGTCGGCGTCGGATCAACCAGGCCGGCTGCGTCGGCGGCGGCGCCCGCAATCTCCAGCTTCAAGTCCTTGTCCGCTTTGGCCAAAGCGGTCGTGGCATCGGTTAGTTTTTTGGTGATGTTTGTAAGATCCATTATGCCCGCCCGCCTTGTGGATCGGCCGGAAGTTCGAACAGTGCATCCATGCGCTTGCTTGCGGTGATTTGCTCCCAGGCTTCGCTTGGCAGGGCGCTGATCATATTGCTGAGTCTATCTGCTGGGGGCACATCCTCAGCTTTGAGGTACGACTTCACAAGGGCGTTGTCGTCGAATGAAGGCGACACGGTCATCATCAATCCCGCGAAAAGGTGTTGCGCTGCCGCGTCGCTGATGCCGTAGCTTTTCGCCCGCGCGACGGCGGTAATGGCAATCTCGCGCAACATGCTTGGCTTGATGCCAGCGATGTCATCGGGGCAGGTATCCCGCCACTGCTGGATGATGCTGTCGTACAGGTTTTCGTTGTCGAAGTACATGAGCTGATCGCGCTGCGGCAGCGTGAGGCTGATTGGGGCGAAGGCGAAGCGCGCGATGTCCGCCGACGTGGCCGGCTCGATATTGATGGCGTACCGTTCCTGGCGGCGCGGTTCCCACGCGATCCAGCTACTCACCGGCGCGAAGAAATACCGCTTTTGTTGCGCTGTCAGCGCCGATGGGAGGCCGAGCAGAATTCGCGGATCATAAAACCGCAGCACGACCTGCTGATCGTCGTTGATCTCGCACTGCAGCCTGCGGGTGAGCATTGGCGCCAGAACGGGCAGGGCGTAGGGGCTGCCGATCCAGCTCACGCTTGGCGCGGCCTGCTCCAACTCTTCCAGCCATGCGATGAGTTTGTCGTTGTCGCGCGGCGTGGCAATCAGCAGCGGTGCTGCTGTCACTAGATGTTCCTCAGGCGTGCCGTCAAAAAGCGACTTCCATTGCACATCGGCGAAGCGCGTTCTCAGGTCGCGGAAAGCATGCTCATGCGCCGAGCAATCGAGCAGAGCATAGGTATAGGTTTGCGTTTCCATGGATGTCTTTTATTAGCGGACCAAGAAGCTGCTGGCCTTGGCCGCCGCGTTCTTCAAGCATTCGATACAAATGGCGCTGCCGGTCGGCAGGGCGGGAAGCGCGGCAGAACCGCTGCCACCGCCTTGGAAGATATGCTGCCCGCCCTTGACCGTGAAATTTCCCGGGCAGGCGAAAGTGATGTTTCCACCCTCCAGCGTCACCGACGATTGTCCGGCCTGCAGTACGATCTTCTGATTGGCCTTGACTTCGATGACATCGTTGACCGACACGATCGTGATCGCCTTGTCGGCCAGGATCTCCAACTGATCCGTATGCGCCTGCAGCGACACCGGCCCGTTGGCCGCGATCGCCTGAATACCACCGGCGTGCGTGAACAACCCGGTCGCGTTGGCCGACACCGACGCCACCGTGAACGCGGCGGCCATGTGCATATCGGACTGCGTGGTCCACTGCAATTGCCCACCGGCGAACAGCACGGTGGATGCCGGCGTGGCCCAGTTGATGCTCGCCGGCGCTTCCATCAGCACGATCGGCTCGCCGAACTTCTCCACCGGCGCGCCGCTGTCGAGGTCGCGCGCGCCTGCGGTGGCTTTCAACGGATCGTGCCCGCCGACGGCGCCATCAAATTTCCCTTTTTGCTCAGGATCGATCTGTGTGATGAAATCGATCTGCGCCTGGTTGGCGTCCTTGCTGACGAGCGCCTTCTGCTGCGTGGCGGCGTCGGCCAGGTTCTTGCTCAGTTCGGAGGCGGCGCGCAGCAGGCCGGTGGCCTCCGCGCTGTCGAGCTGGGTCGAGGTGACGCCGGCGCCTTGTTGCGCGCGCGCGGTGGCCGAGATCAGCATGCCTTCGCCCGAGCGCAACACGCCCCAGGCGTCGGTGCGCAGCTCGAACCCTTGGCCACGATAGTTGCCGCGTTGCGCCGAACCTGGCGTCTGCTGCACCAGGTAGCCCAGGTTCAGCTGCGTGGCGGCGCTTGACGTGGCCAGGCGCGTGCGCAGCTGGCCGGGCGTGTCGTCGACCACCCATTGGTTGTAGCCGCCGCCGTCGAAATTATTGCTGTGCATGCCGGAGATCACCCCGGCGTGGTTGATGTCGGTATCGACGCCGGCCGAGTAGGGCGGGGTGTCGGCGCCGGTGTAGAGCTGCGCGACCACCAGCGGACGGTCCATGTCGCCCTCGATGAAGTCAACCAGCACCTCGGTGCCGATGCGCGGCGTGAACTGCGAGCCCCAGTTGGGGCCGGCCAGCGCCTCGGCCACGCGCACCCAGGTGCCGGAGCCGTCATTGCCGGGGGCGTTGCCCCTGTCGTCGGTGTTGTGCGGCAGGCCGCCTGCGTTGGCGCCGGCGCCGCGCTGCCAGGCGAACTGGATGCGCACCTGGTGTTCGCGCGTGGTGGTGTTGATGGCGTCGGGCAGGCCGACCACCAGCGCCGTTTGCGGTCCCAGCGAGGCGCCGTTGAAGCGCTCGGCGCTGGCGCGCGGGACGATGGCGACCGTGTCGCGCACGCAGGCGAAGCGGTTGCGGTAGGTGCCGGCCTCCAGTTGCGCGCCGGCGAACTTGGCCAGCGTGGCGAGGCCGGCCTTGGCCGCGCCGATCAGCTTGCCCAGGCCGCCAAGGGCCGGTTCGACGTTGTTGCGTCCCTCGTGCTCGACCCACAGCGCGGTGAATTTGTTGGCGCCGTCGGCGTAATGCTCGTGCTGGGTCAGCTGGAAGCCGTGGCCGGCCGCCAGGCGGCGCACCGATCCCTGGCCTTCGAACAGTTTGTTGTCGAGCTCGAGCGCTTGCAGCATCAGCCGGCTGTGCGGATCGGCGGCGGCGCTGTCGGCGTGGCGTCGCTCGGCGCTGCCGTCGTAGATCGACAAGGCCGGCAGTTCGCCGATGTCCAGGCTGGTCGCTTGCTCGGCGGCCGGGGCCACCAGTTGCGTCGGGTCCCAGCTGCTGATGGTCACGGCGTTGGCCTGGATGCGGCGCAGCGCGTTGAATTCGTCGACGGCGTCGTCGCTGTCGGTGGCGCGCACGCCGTGGAAGCGCAACGCGGCTCCGCCCACCGTTTCCGGCGCGACGGCCTTGCTGTCGAAGAAGACGACCTTGTGTTTGGCTTGCTTCTGGCCGCCGCCCGAATCGGCCGCGCCTTCTTCCTGGTCGTGTTCGAAGCGCCAGCTCAGGCCTTCGGATGCCAGCACCCGTTGCAGGAATTCGAGGTCGCTTTCGCGGTATTGCGTCCAGATCGGCCGCGCCACCAGGGTTTGCGTGATGTCGAATTCGAACCGCACCTGCTTGTAATCGGCCAGCAGCTCGGTGACCAGGTCTTGCGCGTTCTTGTCCTGGAAGATGTAGCTGTCGCGGCGCAGACCGAGCAGGGCCAGGCCCGGCTCGAGCCGCAGCCGGTAGCGCGCGAGGCCGCCGTCGGCGCCGAGCCAGGCGGCGTCGGTGCAGATGCCGTGCCAGGCGCGGCGCGTGCCGTCGGCCTGCAGCAGCTTGAGCGTGATTTCCTCGCCGATGAAGTCGGCCAGCTCAAGGTCGGTCGAGGTGCTGAGCGCGTCGATGTCGAAGCGGAACAGCTCGTTGACGGCTTCGCGCCCCGTGAAGCGCTCCGGCATCAGCGACTCGGGCAGGGTCGAGTCCTGCGCGCAGGCCAGGGTGATCAGGCGCGCGTGCTGGCTCAGGCCGGTTCCGAACAGCCCGTCCACCAAGGACGAGCCCGGCAGGTCGGGCATGCTCATCACGGCAAGGTGATGGTCAGGTTGGCCTGCTTGGGTGCGAGCTTGACCACGTCGTTGTAGGCGCTCATGCTGGTTTCGGTGCCATGGCCGAGCATGCTGCGCAGGCCGAAAGCAAAAAAGGCTGGCCGAGCGTCGAGAATCAAATAGGGGCTCCTAGTAGTCATCGAGTAGTATTCAGAAAGTGACGGCGGTAAGTCCAATTTTAGGTCGCGTCTATCGGTAGAAATTTAGATAGATCAATGGCACCAATAGCAAGCTCAATTAATGGCCATAGAACTCTTCCTTATCTGCTGATTACATGATCTCCGCGCTTTATAGCGTTTGCTTCGAGGATTTTTATCATCTCGCGAGTCGATTCAGTAGACTTTTTCTGTCTTTCCGTGCTGCCCCAACCCTTCTCGTCACCTTCTTTAAGACTAAGCTGGGTTCGTTGTTCATCTTTTCGCTTTTTGATAGAAAAGTCATCGAACTCCATAAAGAACTTATATGTAATGCCACGGCTGTCTTCGCTGTAGGCTATTCTGAACGTGGCGAGAACGCCATCGCCTATCCATTGGTATCTCTGCTCTTCGCGCATCATCTGGATCCACTCATCCTTGGTCAGCGTGTAACCTGGATCCAATGGGCAACCGGCTATTTGCCCAAGATTTCCCTCGGTGTCCAGAAATGACGAGCGTCCGGTTACGGCAGGGCAAAGTTCTTCAATATAACGGCGCCATTTTTTGCTGTTCATCTCTTCGATGACTTTTTCCGCAAATCGCTTTCCGTCTTCATGCGTTTTATACGGTTTGCTGGAAAACTGTAGAGTTGCGTTCTCCACGCCCAGATTGTTTTGATTGCTTTTATCCGCGTTCATAGTGAAGGCGAATAAAGGAGCCAAACTAATTTCATATCCGGGTTGTTCATAGCGTACCGCTATATCGGCAGGGATATCATTGATACTATAAGTAATGAAGCCTTGGATGTCCCGCGTACTGTATTCTGGAACCCCAGACTGTCGTGCTGTTTCAACTATGTTTTTATTAAGCACAAATCTAATTTCATTCATATCTTTATCTCGAATAAAAAGAAAGAACAACAGTGCGACCGCTATCATTCCGACCGCCAAGCCACTGGCCTTCACTACGTTGCTCATGCGTTCAACCAGCTTTGAATTTTTCGGAGTTCTCCATCCATATACGCTTTCCGCTCGCCCATAAGCCTGTTAAAGTCGTCCGCAATTTGGCCCACAAATTCCATCCTGTCTGCTTGATTGGGAAGACTTTTTACTTTCATTTTAAAACGATCCAGCATTCCTTTTGGCGCGTCGAAAACGGACTCAAGGCTAGGGTCATCTTTCTTGAGGGGAGCGAAACTATAAACGACCTTGAACTGCGGAGAAAGCCAACCACCGGTCATTCGGCTGAAACGATGATTCATATTCATAGTACTTGTCAAAGCCTCATCATTGTAGATCAGCGGTTGCAACACATTGATTTGTTCTTGCTCAGCAATAGCTACTAACTCGGACTGTTGGAACGATCGTTTTTTTGCTTCTGAGGCGGAGTAGCCCTTTATCATTAGATCGTAGGCGGTGCTTACTGCAGAAGTAGTAGAAAATTCGCGGCATTTCGTTAGGGCGGCAATTGCCGCGCTATCATTGATGACACGCTTCAACTCGATGTGCTCGGCTTCCATTATGTAATAGGCTTCCGGAAACCTCGTCCAGTACTGACTAGGAGGCGTGCGATATCCGTTGTCGTATTCTCGAACATGTTGCTTGCAGGAGTTATGGGCGAAGATCGCAGCGGCGGCGTGCTGTCCGTATCCTTCTCCGCTAATCCACGCTGGCTGGGCACCAAAGTATTTTCCTGCTTCTTGAAATACCGGATCGGCCGCGAGTCGCTGCTTCAGCCTGCCGAGCCAATTCGGTCCGAAGGGGAGTTCTTCGACGGCCTCCTTTGAAGCGACCTGATAGGTATTCCAATTTCTTTCGCCCTGACAAGCGTTAATCCGAGTTTTATTTAGGCTGCCATCGGCATTGATCCCAAACTCTAGGAAAAACCATAGCCAAGGGTGAATATCCATAAACAGCCAAAGGTTTCCTTTTGCCAGGGCCGTGTAAGTGCGAATGACGTGCTGATATGGTGAGTCACCGCTCATCGCCAAGCTACCTAGATCCGCCCCGATATTGTTTCGGGCGATGCTGGCGGCGCTATTCCACTCTCGTTGGAGCACCTCTTCACGCGAAAATCGAAAAGCTTCGACAATGTCTTTAACGACGAACGCGGCCAACGCTGGCCAATAAAATTGTAGTTGTCCTTTAGATTTCTCGGCGCTTTTGAAATAGAGATCAGCATAGTTTGCCGCAATACGCTTCGCCCGCCGTTCTGGATCCGTGATCAGGTGGTAACACGAGTCGCTTGCGACCTTTTCGCTCACTGCAATGAGCGCCGCCTGTTGAGCGTATGACCAAAGATGGCGATATTCGACCTTGGCATCGTGCTGCGATTCAGGCTTGGTGTTAGTCATGCATTGCCCTAAGACCTCTAGGGAAACACCTTTGTCCGCTGGTGTAGTGGCCATAGTTAGGGCTTTAAATTGACATTTTTATTTAAACTTGAACTTTGCGTAGCGCAAAGCGTATTCAAGTGGCTCAGCTTGCTTCGTATTCAACCGTTGCAGCGCACCTTCGGTGGGGACGGTATCGACAAGTTTCTGCTGGGTATTTGCCTTGTTGTTCACGGTGAAAGGCAGGCCCGGGATACTCTCGCCATGCGAGTCTTTGTAAACAATCTGCTCGTCGAAATTCGTTAGCAATGTTTTACCAGGTGGTACTATGGTGGCGGTGACACTGGGCAGTGTGCCAAGCTCTGCATTGACGCTCGCGCCGCCATCGAAAATATGCTGCCCACCCTTGACCGTAAAGTTGCCCGGGCAAGCGAAAGTGATATTCCCACCTTCCAGCGTCACCGTGGACTGTCCAGCCTGTAGCACGATCTTCTGGCTCGCTTTGACTTCGATGACATCGTTGACCGACACGATCGTGATCGCCTTGTCCGCCAGAATCTCCAACTGATCCGTATGCGCCTGCAGCGACACCGGCCCGTTGGCCGCGATCGCCTGGATGCCGCCGGCGTGCGTGAACAAGCCCGTCGCGTTGGCCGACACCGACGCCACCGTGAACGCGGCGGCCATATGCATATCGGACTGCGTGGTCCACTGCAACTGCCCGCCCGCGAACAGCACGGTGGATGCCGGCGTGGCCCAGTTGATGCTCGCCGGCGCTTCCATCAGCACGATCGGCTCGCCGAACTTCTCCACCGGCGCGCCGCTGTCGAGGTCTCGCGCGCCGGCCGTGGCCTTCAACGGATCGTGCCCGCCGACGGCGCCATCAAATTTCCCTTTTTGCTCAGGATCGATCTGTGTGATGAAATCGATCTGCGCCTGGTTGGCGTCCTTGCTGACGAGCGCCTTCTGCTGCGTGGCGGCGTCGGCCAGGTTCTTGCTCAGTTCGGAGGCGGCGCGCAGCAGGCCGGTCGCCTCCGCGCTGTCGAGCTGGGTCGATGTGACGCCGGCGCCTTGTTGTGCGCGCGCGGTGGCCGAGATCAGCATGCCTTCGCCCGAGCGCAACACGCCCCAGGCGTCGGTGCGCAGCTCGAACCCTTGGCCACGATAGTTGCCGCGTTGCGCCGAACCTGGCGTCTGCTGCACCAGGTAGCCCAGGTTCAACTGCGTGGCGGCGCTTGACGTGGCCAGGCGCGTGCGCAGCTGGCCGGGCGTGTCGTCGACCACCCATTGGTTGTAGCCGCCACCGTCGAAATTATTGCTGTGCATGCCGGAGATCACCCCGGCGTGGTTGATGTCGGTATCGACGCCGGCCGAGTAGGGCGGGGTGTCGGCGCCGGTGTAGAGCTGCGCGACCACCAGTGGGCGGTCCATGTCGCCCTCGATGAAGTCGACCAGCACCTCGGTGCCGATGCGCGGCGTGAACTGCGAGCCCCAGTTGGGGCCGGCCAGCGCCTCGGCCACGCGCACCCAGGTGCCGGAGCCGTCGTTGCCGGGGGCGTTGCCCTTGTCGTCGGTGTTGTGCGGCAGGCCGCCTGCGTTGGCGCCGGCGCCGCGCTGCCAGGCGAACTGGATGCGCACCTGGTGTTCACGCGTGGTGGTGTTGATGGCGTCGGGCAGGCCGACCACCAGCGCCGTTTGCGGTCCCAGTGAGGCGCCGTTGAAGCGCTCGGCGGCCGCGCGCGGGACAATGGCGACCGTGTCGCGCACGCAGGCGAAGCGGTTGCGGTAGGTGCCCGCCTCCAGTTGCGAGCCGGCGAACTTGGCCAGCGTGGCGAGGCCGGCCTTGGCCGCGCCGATCAGCTTGCCCAGGCCGCCAAGGGCCGGTTCGACGTTGTTGCGTCCCTCGTGCTCGACCCACAGCGCGGTGAATTTGTTGGCGCCGTCGGCGTAGTGCTCGTGCTGGGTCAGCTGGAAGCCGTGGCCGGCCGCCAGGCGGCGCACCGATCCCTGGCCTTCGAACAGTTTGTTGTCGAGCTCGAGCGCTTGCAGCATCAGCCGGCTGTGCGGGTCGGCGGCGGCGCTGTCGGCGTGGCGCCGCTCGGCGCTGCCGTCGTAGATCGACAAGGCCGGCAGTTCGCCGATGTCCAGGCTGGTCGCTTGCTCGGCGGCCGGGGCCACCAGTTGCGTCGGGTCCCAGCTGCTGATGGTCACGGCGTTGGCCTGAATGCGGCGCAGCGCGTTGAATTCGTCGATGGCGTCGTCGCTGTCGGTGGCGCGCACGCCGTGGAAGCGCAACGCGGCGCCGCCCACCGTTTCCGGCGCGACGGCCTTGCTGTCGAAGAAGACGACCTTGTGTTTGGCTTGCTTCTGACCGCCGCCTTCGGAATCGGCCGCGCCTTCTTTCTGGTCGTGCTCGAAGCGCCAGCTCAGGCCTTCGGATGCCAGCACGCGCTGCAGGAATTCGAGGTCGCTTTCGCGGTATTGCGTCCAGATCGGCCGCGCCACCAGGGTTTGCGTGATGTCGAATTCGAACCGCACCTGCTTGTAATCGGCCAGCAGCTCGGTGACCAGGTCTTGCGCGTTCTTGTCCTGGAAGATGTAGCTGTCGCGGCGCAGGCCGAGCAGGGCCAGGCCCGGTTCGAGCCGCAGCCGGTAGCGCGCCAGGCCGCCGTCGGCGCCCAGCCAGGCGGCGTCGGTGCAGATGCCGTGCCAGGCGCGGCGCGTGCCGTCGGCCTGCAGCAGCTTGAGCGTGATTTCCTCGCCGATGAACTCGGCCAGCTCGAGGTCGGTCGAGGTGCTGAGCGCGTCGATGTCGAAGCGGAACAGTTCGTTGACCGCTTCGCGGCCCGTGAAGCGCTCGGGCATCAGCGACTCGGGCAGCGTCGAGTCCTGCGCGCTGGCCAGGGTGATCAGGCGCGCGTGCTGGCTCAGGCCGGTTCCGAACAGCCCGTCCACCAAGGACGAGCCCGGCAGGTCGGGCATGCTCATCACGGCAACGTGATGGTCAGGTTGGCCTGCTTGGGTGCGAGCTTGACCACGTCGTTGTAGGCGCTCATGCTGGTTTCGGTGCTATGGCCGAGCATGCTGCGCAGGCCGATGTAGCCGAGCGCGCCGATCAGCGCGAACACCGAGCACAGCACCCACAGCGGGACGTCGTTGCGCAGCTTGTGGATGATCTGGTCGGGCCGTTCCGCGTGCGGCGCGAAGCCCGATTTCTTGCCCTTCATGTGGGCGATCTCGTCGCCCAGGCGCGCCGTCAGGTAGGCCAGCTTTTCCGAGCCCTCGATGATGTAGCGGCCCTGGAAGCCCAGCAGCAGGCACATGTGGAACACTTCGAGCGCCTGCAGGTGGGCGCTGCCGCGCGCGCGCAGGCTTTCGAGGCGGTTGAAGAAGTTTTCGCCGGCCAGCTGGTCGCCGAACAGCACCAGTTGCAGCGGGCGGCGCTCCCAGGCGTCGCGGATGCCGTACGGCGAGCGCAGGATGATCTCGTCGACCGCCGCGCAGAAGGCGTACTTGGCGTTGTCGATGTCGTCGGCCGAGGCGCCTTGCTTCTTGGCGCCACGGCTGAAGTCGTCGAGGAACTGCGTCATCTTGGCGATAAAGTCGGCGTTGGCCTGCGGACCGTTGCCGTTCTTGAGCATGAACAGGGCGTAAAAACCGTCGTACATCAGGTCCATCAGCGTGTGTTCGGTGCCCGGGCCGGCGGCGATGGCCGGCGAGAAGGCGGGCTGGCCGCCGGGGATCAGGGAAGGAGGGGCGCTAGTAGTCATGGGTTGGTCTTCAGGAAGTGACGGCGACGAGGTCCAGTTTCAGGTCGCGCATGCCGGACGGAACGTAGATCGAGATCGATTGCGCTTGCAGCATGCGCTCGTACATCTGACCTTTGGCTTCGAGGGCGAAATAATAGGTGTCGGGCCGCACCGGCACGGCCGCCGGCACTTGCGGCGCATGCGTCAGGCGCACGCCCGGCATGGCCGAGAGCACGAATTTCTCGACGTCGTCCGGGGCGCCGATCTTGAAGCGCAGCGGCACCACGTCGACCATTTCGACGCCCGGCAAATCGGCCGAGACGCCCAGGTAGAAGGTGGTCTGGGCGTCGATCTTGCCCGAGTCGAGCATGCCGTGGTGGTACGACGGCTTGACCTCGTTGAGCGCGATGGCGAAGTATTTCGACGAGATGACGGTGTCGAGCAGCTCGCGGATGATGCCGTGCAGGCGGGCGAAGCCGGGACCGGGATCGAGGTGGTCGTACTGCGGCAGATCGCTGAGCGAAATGCCCTTGGAAAAGGTCATCAGCGCGCCCGACAGGCCGAGCAATTGCTCGTAGAGCCGCTCCGGGTGCAGGGTCGGGTGGTGGAAGTAGTGGCTTAGCGAGGCGTAGGCCGAGCTGGCCGTGTGCAGCAGCCAGAACGAGGACATGTCGCCGGAGCGGAATTCGATGACGTGCTTGCTCGGCTCGCGGTGGTGGCCGTACAGCGCGTTGACCTTGGCCTGCAGCGCGTCGAGCAGGCGGCGCAGTTGCAGGAACAGCAACGGGGCGCTGCGGATCGACAGGCTCGGCGGAATGAACGACGGGTCCTGCTCGAAGCCGCCGGTCGACAGCCGGCGCAAGCGCAGCAGCGGCAGGCTGACGTAGGAGTCGCGCGGCTCCGATTCCGACACCAGGCGCAGCGTTTTCTTCAGGTAGGTCAGCTGCGCGTGCGCGGCCTGGGTGTACAGGTCGGGCGTGTCGAGGTTGCTCTGGGCGTAGCGGGCGGCGTTGCTGGGCTGGCCCTCGGGCGCGAAGTTGCCGCCGAAATGCTTGAACGCGGGCAGGGCGGCGTAAAAGGTCAGCGCCTGCTGCGATTGCGGGATATTGCTCAGGTCGATCTCGGCCGGCAGCTCGTCGGCGCCGGGCGCCTGGTAGATCTCGCCGTCCTGGAACACCAGCGCCAGGTCGAGCAGGCGCAAGGTGTTGTTGTGCAGGGCGTCGCGGTCCAGTTGCAACTGGCTCACGCCCCAGGCATAAGGATGCAGCGCCTTGACGCTGTCGTGCAGCCGCTGCTCGTGATAGCGGTCCTGCTGCTGAAAATGCTGGGGACGCAGGAACAGTCCTTCACCCCATAAAAGTTTTCCCGTGATGCTCATCGAATGCCTTATCGCCTCATGCCTGCGAACCAAAAAAAATAATGCCCAATCACAACTGCCAGAACAATAACATTTTCTGGCGCACTGTGAGTGTTTCTTCTACGTAACGTGCTAAGCTTTATAATCTTTCTTTTCGGTAACGCTGTACGGTTGAGTTCGTATTGTACGAGGTAAATTATTAAATTTATGATATTCTGCCGAAAAATGAGAAATTGGCAACAGTTTATGGCAACTGTTCCCGCGTTTAACACATCTGACTTTTGAGGAATACATGAGTACATCCATCCACTTTCGCCGCCTGTTGGGCGGTGCCGCCTGCATCCTGGCCCTGAGCGCCTGCACCACCGCGCCGGTGGTCAAAGTGCCAGAGGCGGTGCCGACCATCGCCGAAGTCATGGGCAAGGCCGCCGCCGCAGACAGCGCCGGCCAGAAGGAAGCGGCGATCGCGTTGTGGAAGCAGGCCGCCGCCGCCTACCCGGCCGACAAGGATCCGTGGACCCGCATGGCGCAGACCAAATACGAGGCCGGCCAGTATGGCGAAGCGATCGTCAACGCCCAGGAGATCCTGGTGCGCGACCCCAACGACCAGCTGGCCAACAGCATCATCGCCATCAGCGGCCTGCGCCTGTCGACCCGCGCGCTTGCCGACCTGAGCCGTCAAAACAACCTGTCCGGTTCGCTGCGCACCGAGTCGCAGGACCTGGCCAAGCTGCTGCGCGAGAGCCTGGGCGAGCAAGTGCTGGTGCCGCCGGCCAAGCCCGCCACGCCGCCGCCACGCAACACGGCAACGAATAAAAAGGGCGGCAAGCAGCCGACCCGCGAACCGAAGGCCGACCCCTTCGACGCGCTGAAGTAATCAGGGTCGAAACGGTCAGTAATTCAGCAATTCCACCCGGCGGCGTCGCCGCGACGCCGCTGTTTATTTTTGAAATGGGGATGTCATGTCGAAAAAAGAGAGTGTTCAGAAACGCCTGCAAAAGGTGCGTCCGCCACGGGTCCAGATGACCTATGACGTCGAGATCGGCGACGCGATCGAGAATAAAGAGCTGCCGTTCGTGATGGGCGTGGTGGGCGATTTCGGCGGCAACTCCGAAGTCGAACAGAAGCGCTTGAAGGAGCGCAAGTTCGTCAACATCGACCGCGACAACTTCGACGAGGTGCTCAAGGGCGTCGAGCCGCGCGCCGCCTTCCGCGTGGCCAACGAGCTGGGCGAGGGCGGCGGCGAGTTCGCCGTCGACCTGAAGTTCAAGTCGATGGACGATTTCCGTCCCGAGGCGGTCGTCGAACAAGTCGAGCCGCTGCGCAAGCTGCTCGAGGCGCGCACCAAGCTGGCCGACCTGCGCAACAAGCTGGCCGGCAACGACAAGCTTGAAGACATCCTCAACGACGTCCTGCACAGCACCGAGAAGTTGGCCGAACTGGGCCAGCAAACCACCCCGAAGAAAGATTGAGCCATGTCCGTCCAAACTTCCCCATCGTCGGCCGGCGCGGCCACCACCGAGCTGGCCCTGCTCGACCAGATCGTTGAGCAGAGCAAGGTCGCCAAGTCGAGCGTCGAGCACGCCCGCGCAAAGGACATCATCTCCGAGCTGGTCAGCCAAGTCATGGAGGGCACCGTCGTGGTGTCGGACAACCTGGCCGCCACCATCGACGCCCGCGTCGCCGAGCTCGACAGCCTGATCTCGAAACAGCTCAGCGCCATCATGCACGCGCCGGAATTCCAGAAGCTCGAATCGAGCTGGACCGGCCTGAACTACCTGGTCAAAAATTCGTCGACCGGCCAGAACCTCAAGATCAAGATGCTCAACGCGACCAAGAAGGAGTTGGTCAAGGATTTCCAGAGCGCGCTCGAGTTCGACCAGTCGACCATGTTCAAGAAGGTCTACGAGGAAGAGTTCGGCACGTTCGGCGGCGCCCCGTTCGGCTCGCTGATCGGCGATTTCGAGATCACCCGCCAGCCCGAGGACATGTACTTCATCGAGCAGATGTCGCACGTGGCCGCCGCCTCGCACGCGCCGTTCATCTCGGCCGCCTCGCCGGAGTTGTTCGGCCTGGAGACCTACAGCGACCTGGGCAAGCCGCGCGACCTGTCGAAGGTGTTCGACACTGTCGAGTACGCCAAGTGGAAATCGTTCCGGGAGTCCGAGGATTCGCGCTACGTCGGCCTGACGTTGCCGCGCTTCCTGGGCCGCCAGCCGTTCAACCCGGCCGACGGCATGACCGTCGAGGGCTTTAATTTTGTCGAGGACGTCGACGGCACCGACCACCACAAATATTTGTGGTGCAACGCCGCCTACGCCTTCGGCACCAAGCTGACCAACGCGTTCGAGGACTACGGCTGGTGCGCCGCCATCCGCGGCGTCGAAGGCGGCGGCCTGGTCGAGGACTTGCCGACCCACACCTTCAAGACCGACGAGGGTGAAGTGGCGCTCAAGTGCCCGACCGAGATCGCCATCACCGACCGCCGCGAGAAGGAATTGAGCGACCTCGGCTTCATCTCGCTGGTGCACTGCAAGAACACCGACTACGCCGCCTTCTTCGGCGCGCAATCGACGCAAAAGGCCAAGAAATACAACACCGACGCGGCCAACGCCAACGCGGTGCTGTCGGCCCAGCTGCAATACATCTTCGCCGTCTCGCGCATCGCCCACTACATGAAGGCGATGATGCGCGACAAGATCGGCAGCTTCGCCGCCGCCTCCAACGTCGAGGACTTCCTCAACCGTTGGCTGACCCAATACGTGCTACTGGACGACAACGCCAGCCAGGAACAGAAGGCCCAGTTCCCGCTACGCGAAGCGTCGGTGCAAGTATCCGAGGTGCCGGGACGTCCTGGCGTATACCGCGCCGTGTCGTTCCTGCGCCCGCATTTCCAGCTCGACGAGCTGTCCGTTTCACTCCGTCTGGTCGCGGAGCTGCCTCAATCGACCAAGTCGTAAGTTTTAACTGTTTGTTTTTTAATCCAAAACCGAAAGGAATACCATGGCAATCGACGTATATCTGCAAATCGACGGCATCAAAGGCGAATCCGCCGACAGCACCCACAAAGATTGGATCGAGTGCAAATCGGTCCAGTGGGAAGTGCTGCAGCCTAAATCGGCTACCGCCTCGTCGGCCGGCGGCCACACCGCCGAGCGCACCGAGCACAAAGAGATCGTGATCGCCAAGCTGGCCGACCTGTCGACCCCGCTGCTGCTGCAGACTTGCTCCTCGGGTAAAACCATTCCTAAGGCCAAGTTCGAGTTCCTGCGCGCCGATGGCCAGGGCGAGCGCATCAAGTACTTCGAAATCGAACTGGAAAACGTCCTGATCAGCAGCGTCGCACCGCAAGTGCAACCGGGCGACATCCTGTCCGAGCACGTGTCGATCAAGTACTCGAAAGTGAAGTGGAAGTACACCCAGCAGAAGATCGGTGGCGGTTCGGGCGGCAACACCTCGGGCGGTTGGGATCTGTCGGCCAACAAGACGGCCTAATAACCATTCGCCGTGGATTGCGTGGCGGCGTCGGGACGCCGCGCAATCGACGCCGGCGACCGGGACGACGCGCGTGCGCCATGACGCTCGCCGCGCCCCGTTCGCCATCGCGTCCGGTTCCCCTGTGGCGGCTTGATGCCGCCGCGAACGGGTAGGGAGCCGGCGCGAAAGCTGGATTTATTGTGGCAACCGCCGCCGCCCGACGCGGCGGCGGACGCTGCACTATGTCCGACATTGGGTTTTAATACTGATATTCAGGATGCACATGAAGGGTTTTTCGCCGGGACTGTTCGACCGCCTGATGGACGCGCCCGTCCACGGCGCCACCAGTGCCACCGTGTCCCGGTTGTCGATCGAGGACTTGAAGGACACCGTTGCCCGCGACCTCGAAGCGCTGCTCAACACGCGCACCGTCATCAGCGAGGAGCTGATCAAAAAATTTCCCGAATGCGGCCGCTCGATCCTGACCTACGGCCTCAACGATTTTGCCGGACTCAGCCTGTCGAGCGCCGACGACCGCGCCTACATCTGCGCCTGCCTGGAAAAGGCCATTGCCCGCCACGAGCCGCGCCTGCGCAACGTGCGCGCCTCGCTCGAGATCCAGGAGGGCACGATCAACCGCCTCAATTTCGCCATCACCGCGCTGCTGGTGGTGCACGCGGCGCAAGAGCCGGTCAACTTCGACGCCGTCCTGCAGCCGTCCAGCCTGCATTACACCATTAGCAAGGCGCGCCGTCTGGCGTCGCCGGGAGTCTGACTTGGAAGAACTGTTACCGTACTACGAACGGGAGCTGGGTTTTCTGCGCCGCTATTCGCGCGAATTCTCCGAACGCTATCCTAAAATCGCCGGCCGCCTGTTGATGGGCGGCGAGGTCTGCGAAGATCCGCACATCGAGCGCATGATCCAGTCGTTCGCGCTGCTCAACTCGCGCATCTCCAAGCGGCTCGACGACGACTACCCCGAATTCACCGAGGCGCTGTTCGAGGTGCTGTATCCGCACTACCTGCGGCCGTTCCCGTCGTGCTCGATCGCGCGCATGGACTACAGCGCCGCCGCCGCGCAACTGACCACGGCCACCGAGATCGCCCGTGGGACCGAACTCGACACGCGCCCCGTCAAGGGCGTCGCGTGCACCTTCCGCACCACTTATCCCGTCACCGTCGCGCCGATCGCGCTGTCGCACGCCTCGTTCGCCGCCATCATCGACGCGCCGGAGGCGGTGATGCTGCCGCCGAACGTCAGCTCCGGCCTCAGCATCACCATCGAGACCACCGCCGCGCAGGTCACCGTGTCGCAGCTGGGCATCAAAATGCTGCGCGTGTTCATCGACGGCGAACCGTCGTTCTGCGCCGCGCTGCGCGACGCGCTGTTCCTGCGCACCGTCAAGGCCTGGGTCGAGCCGGAACAGAACGGCCGCTGGACTCCGCTGGCGGCGGTGCCGGTGTGGCCGGCCGGCTTTGGCGAGGACGAATCGCTGATCCCGTTCTCGGCCCGCTCGCATCCGGCCTACCGGCTGCTGACCGAGTATTTCTGCTTCCCGGAAAAATTCAACTTCATCGACATCGACCTGTCGGCGATCGGCGTGTCGCTGCCGGTCGGCTGCAAGCGTTTCACGCTGCACTTGGGCATGAGCGGCCTGCGCACCGATTCGAACACCGCGCGCATGCTGGGCACGATGTCGACCAACAACCTGCTGCTGGGCTGCACGCCGGTGGTCAATCTGTTCCGCCAGCGCGGCGAGCCGATTCGCGTCACGCACACCACCGCCAGCTACCCGGTGCTGGCCGATGCCCGCCGCGCCTACGCCTTCGAGGTGCAATCGATCGACTCGGTCAAGCTGGTGCGGCAGACGCCGCAGGGCGAATCGGTCATCGAGTTCCGGCCGTTTTATTCGCTGCGCCACGGCGAGACGCCGGAAAAGAACGGCCACTACTGGGTCATGCGGCGCGACGAGGTCATCGCCCGCAAGAGCCCCGGCTACGAGACCGAGATTTCGATCGTCGACATCGACTTCGATCCGGCCGCCATCGAGACCAACACCCTGAGCCTGGAGCTGACCTGCACCAACCGCGACCTGCCGGCGTCGCTGACGTACGGCATGCGCGGTGGCGACCTGTTCCTTGAGGGCGGCTCGAGCGTGCGCAGCATCACCTTCCTGCGGCGGCCGACCGACTCCCACCGCTTCGAGCGCGGCCGTGGCGCCCACTGGCGCCTGATCTCCCACCTGTCGCTCAACCATTTGTCGCTGGCCGGCAGCGGCGTCGACGCCTTCCAGGAAATGCTGACCTTGTACGACCTGCCGCGCTCGCCGACGTCGCAGCGCCAGATCCGCGGCATCCACGCGATCAGCAGCAAGGCCGCCAACCACTGGCTGCCGGGCAACCCGTTCGCCTGCCTGGTGCGCGGCACCGAAGTCAGCATCACCATCGACGAGGAAGCCTTCGTCGGTAGCGGCATCCACGCCTTCACCCATATCGTCGAGCGCTTCCTCGGCCTGTACGTGCACGCCAACAGCTTTACGCAATTGGTGGTCGTATCCAAAAAATCAGGGGAGGAGCTGTTGCGATGCACACCACGAAGCGGCGATTTGAACCTAGTGTAATCGAGCGCCTGTTCGAGCAGCCGTATCGCTTTCAGTTCTTCCAGGCGGTGCGCATGCTCGAGCTCTGGCTCAAGCGCAACGGCCTGCCGCACGAGCAGGCGGTGGCCAGCTTCCTGCGCTTCCAGAACTCGCTGTCGCTCAATTTTCCGGCCAGCCAGCTCGAGGCGATGCAGCCCGAGCCGCGCGAGATCGGCCGCGACAGCCAGGCGCTGGGCGAGGCGCTGCGCAACGGTGAGCTGAAATACATCCGCATCACGCCCGCCTTCATGGGCTTTCTCGGCACGGCCGGCGCCTTGCCGGCGCACTACACCGAGCGGGTGGCCGCGCACGCGCTGTACGAAAAAGACGAAGGTCCGCGCGCCTTCCTGGACACCTTTTCCAACCGTGCGCTGGCGCTGTTCTATGAATCGTGGCGCAAGTACCGGCTGGAGCTGAAGTACCAGATCGACGGCAAGGACCGCTTCCTGCCGTTGTTGCTGTCCCTGGCCGGCATCGGCAACGAGTCGCTCAAGCACCGCCTGTCCGACCACGGCGAGGGCGTGCTCGACGAATCGATCGGCTATTTCGCCGCCGCCATGCGGCACCGGCCGGCGTCGTCGGTGTCGATCGGCCACGTGCTGAGCGAGTACTTCGGCCAGCGCGTGACGGTGACCCAATTCATCGGCGCCTGGTACGACGTGCCGCCCGGCCAGCAGAGCGCGCTGGGCGGCGCCAACGCCCAGCTGGGCACCAGCGCGCTGGTTGGCCAGCGGGTGTGGCAGCGCGACCTGCGTATGCTGCTCACGGTCGGTCCGCTGCCGCGCGCCAGCTTCGATTCCTTCCTGCCTGGTGGCAAGGCCGCCAAGGCGCTGGAGAAGATGCTGACCATGTTTACCGGCATGTCGCTCGAATACGAGGTGCAGCTGGTGCTGCGCGCGGCCGACGTCGAGGGTGTGACCCTGAGCGACGAGCGCGCCGGCGGCCGCCTGGGCTGGGACAGTTTCCTCATCACCGGCGACGAGCGGCGCGACCGCGCCGATGTGCGCTATGAAATCCATACCCTGTAATGTTTCCGCAAACCCGAACCTATTTAATCGAACAAGGAAAACCGCGCTATGAGCATTAACCTGAAGACGTTGATCGGCAAGCTGAACGACACCAGCCGCACCGCCGCCACGCGCGCCGCCAGCATTTGCGTCGGCCTCGGCCAATTCGAGGTCGATCTCGAGCACTTGTTCCTGGCGCTGCTGGAACAGCCGAAGAGCGACTTCGTCGTCATCGCCCGCAAGAGCGGCATCAGCATCCCGATGCTGGAGGCGGACCTGCAAGCGGAGGTGTCGCGCCTGAAGACCGGCAACACGCGCACGCCGGTGTTCTCGGCGCGCCTGCCGAAGCTGTTCGAAAACGCTTGGCTGATCGCCTCGCTCGACATCCAGGCCGGACGCCAGAGCAGCATCCGCAGCGGCCACCTGTTGCAGGCGTTGCTGACCGACAGCGAACTGGCGCAGCTGGCCTATCGCGGCTCCAAGCTGTTCAATAAATTCAATGTCGACGAGATCAAACACAAGCTCGACAAGCTGACCGAGGGTTCGCAGGAAGCGGTCGCGGCGGGCGAGGGCGCGCCGGCCGGCGAGCAGGATGCAGGCGGCGACCCGGTCGGCGAGCTGGCCGGCCAGGCCGCGTCGAAGACGCCGGCGCTGGACCAGTTCACCACCAACCTGACGCAGCGCGCGCGCGACGGCAAGGTCGACCCGGTGATCGGGCGCGACATGGAAATCCGCCAGGCCATCGACATCCTGATGCGCCGCCGCCAGAACAATCCTATCCTGACGGGCGAGGCCGGCGTCGGCAAGACCGCCGTGGTCGAGGGCCTGGCGCTGCGTATCTCGCAGGACGACGTGCCCGATATCCTCAAAGGCGTGGAGATCCACACCTTGGACATGGGCCTGCTGCAAGCCGGCGCCAGCGTCAAGGGCGAGTTCGAGAACCGCCTGAAAAACGTCATCGACGAAGTCAAGAAAAGCCCGCACGCCATCATCCTGTTCATCGACGAGGCGCACACGATGATCGGCGCCGGCGGCACGGCCGGCCAGAACGACGCCGCCAACCTGTTGAAGCCTGCGCTGGCGCGTGGCGAGCTGCGTACCATCGCCGCCACCACCTGGGGCGAGTACAAGAAATACTTCGAAAAAGACGCCGCGCTGGCGCGCCGCTTCCAGGTCGTCAAGATCGAGGAGCCGAGCGAGGAACTGGCTTGCGCCATGTTGCGCGGCATGGCGCCGCTGATGGAAAAACACTTCAACGTGCGCGTCTACGACGAGGCCATCACCGAGGCGGTGCGCCTGTCGCACCGCTACATCATGGGCCGCCAACTGCCCGACAAGGCCATCAGCGTGCTCGACACCGCCTGCGCGAAGGTGGCGCTGGGCCAGAACGCCACCCCGGCCCTAATCGAGAACCTGGTCAAAAAGCTGGACCGCATCGATGCCGAGATCGCATCGCTGGCGCGTGAGGAAAGCGGCGGCGGCAGCCATGCGGCGCGCCTGACCGAGCTGCGTTCGGAGCGCGCCAAGGCCAGCGACGAACACGGCACCCTGGCCGCGCGCTGGGAGCTGGAGAAGGGCCTGACCGAGAAGATCAAGGCGGCGCGCCTGGAACTGGAAACAGCCGGCGCCGAGAAAGCCCCGGCCAAGAACGCGGCGGCCGGTGTGCAGGCGCTGATCAAGGAATTGAAGGCGCTGCAGGGCGAGGCGCCGATGGTGCCGGTGCAGGTCGACGGCCATGTGGTGGCCGAGATTGTGGCTGGCTGGACCGGCATCCCGCTGGGCAAGATGGTCAAGGACGAGATCAAGACTGTGCTCAAGCTGAACGAGATGCTGGAGGAGCGCGTGCTAGGGCAACCGCATGCGATCGAGGCGGTGGCGCAGCGCGTGCGTACGTCGCGCGCGAATCTGGACGATCCGAACAAGCCGAAGGGCGTGTTCCTGTTCGTCGGGCCGTCGGGCATCGGCAAGACCGAGACCGCGCTGGCGCTGGCCGATGTGCTGTACGGCGGTGAGCGCAAGCTGATCACCATCAACATGAGCGAGTACCAGGAGGCGCACAGCGTATCGGGGCTGAAGGGTTCGCCGCCGGGTTATGTGGGCTATGGCGAGGGCGGTGTGCTGACCGAGGCCGTGCGCCGCAATCCGTACAGCGTGGTGCTGCTCGACGAAGTCGAGAAGGCGCATCCGGATGTGATGGAGTTGTTCTTCCAGGTGTTCGACAAGGGCGTGATGGATGACGCCGAGGGCCGCGAGATCGACTTCAAGAACACCATCATCATTTTGACGTCGAACGTGGCGTCGAGCACGATGATGCAGGCTTGCCTGAACAAGGAGCCGAAGGACATGCCGACGCCGGAACAGCTGGAGCAGGTGATTCGGCCGCATTTGATGAAGGTGTTCAAGCCGGCGTTCCTGGGGCGCTTGAAGGTGATTCCGTATTATCCGATCGCCGATGACGTGCTGGTCAAGATCATCGAGCTCAAGCTGGGCAAGATCGCGCGGCGGATTTCAGAGAACCACAAGGCGGAGCTGACGTACGACGAGGCGCTGGTCGAGGCGGTGCTGGCGCGTTGCACCGAGGTGGATTCGGGCGCGCGCAATGTCGACAATATTTTGAACGGGAGTTTGTTGCCGGAAGTCGCCGAATCGGTGCTGGCCAAGATGGCGGAGGGCGCCACGATCTCCAAGATCAAGGTCAGCGCCGACAAGAAGGGGCAGTTCAAGTACACCATTAAGTGATGCGTCTTGCTTGATTGGCGGATCACACATGGCGGATTACGCTTCGCTAATCCGCCCTACGTGTATCGGCGTGTGCGGCGCGGTTCCGAGTCGGCCGCACGCGTTGACGCGCGCGCCATGGCCCGTGTCGTCCGCGAATTCGAGGAGACACGTAGGGCGGATTAGGCGGAACGCCGTAATCCGCCATTTACGAGCCGCCGACGGCGCTACCTTATTCCGCTGGCTTCACGCCCAACAACTCCTCGATGTGCGCCATCGAATTCGGGTCCTTGACCACCGACCGCAACCAATCGTGCAGCGACTGCTCGCCCGCGTCGGCCGCCTTGTCGGCGAAATACGATACCGGGCTATGCGGCTCCGTGCGGCGGAAGAACGCCGCCACCGCCCGTAATTGCGCCAACGCCTGCGCCCGCGTGTGAATCGCGCCCGGCGGACCGGACGGCGGCGGCGCCGCCACCTGGCCACCATCGTGCGTAAAATCGACGGCAGCCGAACCAACATAAGCGTTATCGGCCAATTCCGTCTCCGCAACTCCGCCGCCGGCAACCGGCGCCGGCACCATCCGCTGCAAGGTCTGCAAGGCATCGCGCGCCGCCGAGAACCCGGGGCTATCCACGCCCAGCCGCTCATCGGCCACCTGTTCCAGCTCCCTCAACGCATCCAGACACATCTGCGCATCGGCCGCGAACGCCGTGGCGAACTGCGCCGAATTATTCCTGCGCGCCGTTTCCATCTCCGCCAGCTTGGCGCCCGGATTGCCCGACGAACTGTTGCCGTTGGTGGCGGCGGCCAGCTTGCGCGCCACCTCGAAATCGATCGTCGAGTACGCGCTGCCGCGACCCTCGGTCAGCGGAATCTCGCGCAGCAGCGCCGGCACCCGTCCCAGTATCCAGCTCAGGTTGCCGATGCGCTGGTCATGGTCGTTGCCGTCCGACTCGGGATACAGGCCCTGGTCCCAAAAATCACGGCACAGCCCGGCCAGCACCTTGAAACCTTCGCCCAGCGCGCGCAGGCCGACGGTCTTGGCGCCTGCCTCGGTCAGCCACACGGCCAGCCGCAAGTCCTTGCTCTTTTCCTGCAACAAGGCGGCGCAGCGGCGCACCACGAAGTCCCAGTCCGCTTCCTTCAGCTCGGTCACCCATTCGCCCTGGTCGAGCGATGGATCGTCGAAACGGCGCGCCTGGGCGATGGCGTCCAGGTCCGGCGAGAACGACAGGTCTTCGCCGCTGGGCGCGCCAGGGCTGATCGGGCCGAGCAATTGTTCTGCTGAAAACATACGTTACCTTTGAATGTAGTGTGCCGTTTACTGGGCGATGCGGAACTCGATGCGGCGGTTGCGCGCGCGGCCGTCCGGCGTGTCGTTGCTGGCGATCGGACGGTCCGAACCCTGGCCCGACGCGGTCAGCATGTCGCCGTTCAGGCCCTTGCCGGTCAGATAGGTCTTGACCGCCTCGGCGCGCGCCTGGCTCAGGTTCTGGTTGCTGGCCTTGAGGCCCTGGTTGTCGGTGTGGCCGATGATTTCCACCTTGCGGCCTTGCAGCTTCTGCATCGCCGCGCCCATCTGGTCGAGGATGGCCAGGCCGGTCGGCGTCAACGTCGCCTTGCCGCTTTCAAATTCGACGATGCGGTTGCCCAGCGTGTTGTCGAGGATGTTCTGCTCGGCTGCCGAGACGCGCAGCCCGTTGTTGACCACATAGGTCGGATTGAGGCTGGTGGCGAAGTCGCTGGCGATCTTCTGCCGCTGCGCCTCGTTGGCCACCTCGCCGCGCACGCTGACGGTGCTGCCGTCGATCTTGAGCTGGCCGCGGCTGATCTGCTTGAGGTTGGGCGTGATCAGCTTTTGCACGTAGGCGTTCCAGTTGGCCGGCTGCGCCACCTGGCCGACGGCGATCTGGTCGACCACCTTGTCGGCGCCGTAGACTTCGCGCAGGCGCGCCAGCACGCCGGCCTTGGTGGCCTCGTCGGGGACGGTGCCGCTGGCCAGCACCTGGCCGGGCTGCGGCGTGGCCGCCGCCGGCACCGCCTGGGCGGCGGCCGTGCCGGCCAGGCCGGCGGCGAGACTCGCGGTCATACTAATAAATACAGCTGTCCGGATAAAACGCATGATCAAGTTCCGATAAAGGCAGCGCGCACGGAGTCGCAGGCCGATTTGAGTGAAAGGTTGGGCTGGGCCAGGTAGGTCGAGACCTTTTTGATCGCGTAGTCGGCGTCGACCTGCTCCTCGACCCAGTCGAGCTCGTCGAAGGCGATATGGTGTTCGAGGCCGGCCTGCGGGTCCATGATCGCTTGCAGGGTCAGCGCCGAGGCGCCGCTAAAGCCCAGCACCAGCGCCGGACGCCCGCCCAGGCGGGTGGTGAACAGCGACAGTTCGAAGTCGGCGCGCATCAGGAACGGCGTGATCAGGTGCATCCAGAACGCGCCCACCAGGTTGCGGTACATCGGGTCCGACGGCAGCGGCAGCACCAGGCTTTTCTCCAGCCGGCTCGAGCTGCTGGCCATGACCGGCTGCAGCAGCAGGCCTAGCGCGAGCAGCACTTGCCGCACCGAACCGGGGAAGCCGGTCTGCGCCAGCATGGCATCCAGTCCGCCGACCGTTTGCAGGTCGAGGAAATCGTTGAAGGCCGCCTCGTAGGCGGCGCTGCGCAAGTCCACGTCGATGGTGCTGGCGGCGGCCGCCTGCAGCGCGCCGGCCGGCTCGGGCGCGGCCAGCACGCCGGCGCTGAGCGATTCGAACCGGTTCCACAGGCGCGACAGCACCAACGGGCTGTTGGGCACGAAGCCGGCCGGGTCTTCCACGTCCATCGTGCTCATCATGAGGAACGGGAAGCGCCGCTTGGACTGGTCGCTGCTGGCGACGATGTGGCCGGCGATCGCGCGTCCACGGCGCGGGCCGATGAAGGCGAAATGCAGCGGCGCCAGGGCGTCGTAGGTCAGCTTCCAGCGCGTGTCGGCGCTCAGCAGGTCCATCGCCTGGGCCAGCCAGGCGTCGAGGATGTTGATCAGGGCCGGATTCTCGCTGGCCTTGACGAAGTCGCCCCGGCTGGGAATCTTGCCGAAGTAACCGATGGAGATCGGGGTGGCGCGGCTCATGGCTGGCTCCTTGGTGCGGCCGGCGCCGCCGCCGGCGCGGCTGCCGCCGGGGTGGCGGCAGCGGCAGGGGCGGCAGGTGCGGCGACGGGCGCCGGCGCGGTGATGATTTCGGGCAGGCGCATGCGGCGGAAGCCTGCGGCGGAGCCGGGTGGCGGCGCGGCGGCCGGGGCCGCCTGCGTGGTGCCCACGATCTTCAGGTTGGCGCGCACGACCACGTTGCTGTTCTCCCAGCTCAGCTCGAACACGCCGCTATCCTTGCGGGTGCGCTTGGCGGCGTCGATCATCTTCTTCAGGCCGAAGTGGCCCGGCTCGTTGAGCAGCACCACGGTGCGGCCCTCGGGCGTGATGGCGGTGATGCGCGAGCCCGGCGTGCCTTGCGGGTTCGGCCACACCATATGCACCCACGGTTGCGGCTGGCCGCGCCAGCGCAGCGCCTGGCCGTCGATCTCGATGGTGAACTCGGTGGCGCCGGTCGCGCCCAGCGCTTGCACGTCGAAGCGCGTCTGCGACTCGGCCGCGCCGGCCTGGGCGGCCACGCCGCCGGCCGACAGCGGTGCCACCCAGCTCGGGAAGCTGTTGATCACGCCCGGCGCCAGGTTGATGCCCATGTTGGCCCAGGTCTTGGCGCTGAGGGTGTCGCCACGGCGCACCACCAACGGTCCGATGGTGGTGTTGAAATACTTGGCGATGGCGCCGTCCGGGCCGAACATCTGGCCGATTTCGGCGTCGGTCGCTTCGACCCGCGATTCCGGCGCGAACGGATACTTGAGCGCCAGGCTGCGGTTGAACGGTTCCAGCACCTGCGCGGTCCAAACCTTGTTGACCTCGGTTTCGGTCGGACGCACGATGACGGCGAAGGTTTGCATCAGCGGCCGCACCAGCAGCGGACGGATGGCTTGGCGCTGCTGATCGGTCATGCCGACCAGCATCTGCTCGTCGACGTACTTGAGCGCCTCGGCCAGTTCGGAGCCGGTGCCGTCGAGCGTCTGCTGCATGAACTGCTTGGCGCCGGGGCCGGTGTCGCCCTGGTTCTTGATCTGGTTGAAGCGGCCGCGCAGCTTGGACAGCGCGTCCATGTAGCCGCCCATCAGGGTCGCGCCCTTATCCTTGCTGACGACCAGCTTGGCGACGCCGGAGAACTCGCGTCCGACCGGCCCCATCGGGATAGGCGCGGCGCCGGGTGCCGCGCTGGTGTTGATGTTGACGTCGATGCCGGACGGCTTCTGGCGCAGGATGGTTTGCTTGAACCACTCGACCACGCCGCGCTGGGCGCGCTGCAGGCCGGCGTCGATCAGCGACGGGTTGTCCCACGAGGTTTGCTCGTAGACCGTCTTGATCAGTTTGTCGATCGGCGACGCTTGCGGATCGCCCAGGCGGTTCATGGCGCTGGCGGCCTGGTCGAAGCCGTTCAGTTCGCGGATGCTGACCCCCTGGATGAACTTCTGCCATTCCTTGGCGTAGTCGTTTTTATACAGCTCGACCAGCGCCTTCTGGATCTGCTCCGGGCTGCCTTCGAGGGTCAGATCGTCCTTGGCGGCGGTCTTCAGGACCCAGTCCGAGCTTTGCAGCTCGCGGTTGGCGGCGTCGCGGAACGCTTCCTGGATGAACTTGTCCCAGGCCTCGCGGGTGAAGGTGCCCGGGATGGCGTAGCTGCCCACCACCAGTTCCTTGTCCTGCTCGCCGACGATGCGGGCCACCGTCATCGACGGGAAGCGGGTGGCGGCGCGCGCCTTGACGTCGGCGTAGACTCTTTCGCGCGCCGGCAGGCCGCGCACCACTTTGCGCAGGTTGTCGCGGCTCTGGTCGACCAGGGCCAGCTTGGGCTCGATGGTCGGCCACGACGGGTCGCTCATCTGGCTCAGGTAGAACGAGATCATGCGCTCGGCGCTGCGGATCATTTGCTCGCGCGGCATGGTGCCGCGGTTGCTGTCGAGCCAGACGCGCCAGAAGCGGGTCAGCTGGTCGTTCAGGTGGCTGGCCTCGGCGCGCGACTTGTCGGTCAACATCAGGTAGGTCTTGAGCGCGTTGTAGGCGTCCTCGACGTTGGCCGGATTGGCGTCCTTGAACTGCAGCGCGCCGAAGTTGACGGCGGCGGCCGGCGACAGCGCGACCGTGCCGGGCAACGCGCCCGGCGCCGCGCCAGGCGCGACGGCGGGAACGACCGCGCCGGGGACGGCGGGAACGGCACCGGCCACCGGTGCGGTGGCGGCGTTCAGCGCGCCCGACTGCGGCGGACGCGACATCGGTTCCAACTTGTCGGCGCCGGTGTTGACTTCGCCCAGGAAGGCTTCGATCGATTGGCCGACCGGCTTGAGCATCACTTCCTTCAGGCCGGAGAAGTATTCCTCACGCAGCTTGCGCTCCAGGAACTCGCCCTGGTACAGGCCCAGGCCGAGCGACAGCGGACGGTCGGTGCGGTAGGATTCGAGTTGTTCGATACGGTCTTGCAGGATCTCCAGCGCCTCGAAGCGCGACGCCAGGTCCAGGCGTTTTTCCTGCACCTTGACGGCCTGCGCCAGATCGGCCTGGACGTTGTTGACCAGCTGGCGGTTGGCCAGATAGGACCAGCTCCAGCCGCCCAGCGCCAGGCCGACCAGCGCCATGGCGCCGAAGAAGGTGGCGTAGCGCATGCGCGTCTTGGCCGGGCTGGCGTATTGCGCCACCAGGTCCTTGTCGGCGAAGATCACCTTGCGGAACAGGTTGAGCAGGAAGTAGCCGTGCTGGTCGTGCACCTCGGACTGGGCCGCCGGCAGCATCTGCAAATCGAAGCGGTGGGCGACGCGCTCGGACGAGGCCGAAACGGATTCGCCCTCCTGCAGCGCGCTGGTGAAGTAGAAGCCGCGGAACACCGGCTTGAACTGGAACGGGTTTTCTTCGAACAGGGTGGCGATGAAGGTGCGCAGCGGCCCCTTGATCGAGCTGAACTCCAGCGGGAAGGTGAACACGCCCGGCGGCATGCGCTCGCGCCATTGCAAGGCCATGTTGGCCAGGCTCAAGTCCTTGAGGCCGTCGTACAGCTCGTCGAAGCGCTGGTCGAACTGCTCCAGCACGTCCTGCTTGGAGCTGGTCTGGCTGTAGGGCAGGGTGGCGCCCCACACTTTATCGCGCTCGCCGCGTTCGGCGTCCTGGAAGAACTCGTTGAAACCGGTGATCAGGTCGGCCTTGGTGAACACCACGTAGACCGGCGCGTGCACTTCCAGCTTCTCGGTGAGCTCCTGCACGCGCTGGCGCAGGTTCTTGGCCAGGTTGATGGCGAACTCGGGGCGGCTGCCGGTCAGCTCGGCGACGCTGACGGCGATGATGATGCCGTTGATCGGCGCGCGCTTGCGGTATTTCTTCAGCAGGCCGAGGAAGCCCAGCCATTCGCCACGGTCCTCTTCGCTGACCGAGTAGCGCCCTGCGGTGTCGAGCAGGATGCCGTCGGTGGTGAAGAACCAGTCGCAATTGCGCGTGCCGCCCACGCCCTGGACGATCTTGCTGTCGGCGAAGGGAAACTGCAGGCCCGAGCTGGCGATCGCGGTGCTCTTGCCGGCGGCGGGGTTGCCGATCACCATATACCACGGCAGCTCATACAGCGCGGCGTCGCCCGAGAGCTGGCCCAGCTTGGAGGTCTTGATGGTGCCGATGGCTTCCATCATGCGCTTGCGCAGCGCCTCGTTCTCCTCGCGCTGGGCGGCGTCGGCCTTGGACGCGCCGGTCTGCTGCTCGAGCATGCCGCCGAAGGCGGCGCCGGAGCGCTGGCGGCGGTAGCGCTTGAACAGCCAGACGGCGCCGTACAGCAGCAGCGCGGCCAATAGCACGATCAATACCCATTGGTAGGAAATCTCGAACACGGCGGCGGCGATCAGCAGCGCGGCGGCAAAGGCCGCGAAGCCGATCACGGCCAGGCTGAAACGAGCGGTGAGAAAGTGCCAGAATCGTTGCATCATAGTGGGGCTAAAGGGGCTAAGGCGTACTTGGGTTGAGTGAAATGGTTCATGCCGTGGCCGTTTCCGGCGGGGCGGCCGTGTCTGCTGGGGCCGCCAGCAGCACGGCGCCACGGTGGAATGGATCGAGATTGGTCACGCACAGCGCCGGGCCTTTGCCGGCGCGGACCTGCTGTTGCGCCAGCACCAGCGCGGCCAGGGTCGAGACGGCGCCGGCGTCGCCGCAGGCGGCGCCGACCGACAGCACCTGGCTGCCCAGGTCGAGCTCGGGCAGGGTGGCGCTGGCCATGCCCAGCAATTCGGTCATGCGGCCGACGCGCTGGTCGCTGTCGGCGCTTAGCGTGGCGATGTCGGCGGCGTTGACGCCGGCCGTAGCGATCGCCTGCGTGGCCAGCTCGGCCAGCAGATTGCTGTCGCCGCGCGGCTTGGTGTCGGCCGAGGCCGCGCGCAGCGCGCTGCTGGCGGGATACAACAGCGCGGCGTCGGCGGCGTCGAACAGGGCGCCCTGGGCGGCGTCGGCCAGCAGCAGGCCGGCCGCCCCTTCGCCCGGGATGCGACCCTGTGGATGGTTGCTGTCGAATAGCATGAAATGGTCGGCCCAGTCCTGCACGCTGGCCGCGCCGATGCGCGAGCCGCACGCCAGCACCAGGCACAGCAACGGTTGCTCGTCCTGCCGCGCCTGGGTGGTCAACTGGCGGATCAACTGCAGCGCCGGCTGGGCGTGCGCGGCCAGCAGCGGCGGCGCCAGGCGGGCTTGCGGCCAGCCGTGACGGGCTACGATGTGGCGCAGCCAGCCGCAGGCGGCGGCACGCTGGGCGTCGGTCCATTCGGCCGGCAGCAGGGTGACGACGTGCAGCGCCGGCAGCGGCGGCAACGGTTTGCCGGCCGCGACCGCGTCCAGGTAGGCCGGCAGCGCCGGATGCGGGCCGAGTTCGGCGGCCAGATCGGCGGCCACGGCGCTGCCGAGCGCCATTGCCCGCCATTGCTCGTCGCTGAAGTCGATTTCCGGATGGTGGGCGCGCAGCCAGTCGGCCATCTCGTCCTGCTGGGCGGGGACGTCGACGCCGTCGACCCGGCCGCTGAGGATGGGATAGCCGCTTTCATCGACCAGTTCCGGATCGAGGGCGAGGTTGGCCTTGCGCGATAGCAGCGCGTCGGCGAGACGGGCGGCGCTGTCGCCATGCGGCATGCGCAGCGTGCCGGCCAGCACGGTCAGCGCGGCGGCGGGAGGCGCGGCCGGGGCGCTTTGCGCGGCGGCGTCGGCGGCGCTGGCGGCAGCGGCGGCGGACGCGGCGGCCGCACCGGCGCTGGCGGCGGCCAGCAGCTTGCGCCCGCCCCACACCAGCAGCAACAGCAGCAGCGGCAACAGCAACAAATAGATGACCAGGTCGTCGGTGCCCGGCATGCGGCGCGTCTCGCGCCAATACCATACCGCACCCAACCAGCAGGCGGCGAAGGTCGCGGCGACGATCAGGCTACGACTCAACCACGGGCGCATCAGCGGCGCCCGCCCATGTGAATACTATGCATGTGTCTACACCTGGTCCGTGGTGGCTTGCTGGCTGGCGATCAGGCTGGCGCCGCAACTGGTTTTGTCGCCGTCGCGGGCGACCGGCATGCCGTCGACGATCATGGTGGGGTCGCCGCTGACGATCACGCCCGGCGTGTGGCCGGGAATAGGACACACCACCATGTCGCCGACGCGGGCGATCGGAATGCCGCCGCTGTCGCTTAACATCGAAGCGCTCACCACCACGCCGCCGTGCGACGTTTTGTCTCCCAACCGTATCACCGGACCAGCCATGTCGTCTCCTTAACTCTTTCGTTTCATCACGCCGGGCACGCGCAATTCGGTGTGCCCGAAATCCATCATTTTCCAGCGGCCGCCCCAAGTCAGGCCGACCGATTCGGCCACCTGGCCGTACAGTTCGTATCCGCGCATGGCCCACGGATCTTTTTCCGAGATCACCAGCTTGCCATCGCGCAGGAAGGCGCAATCGGCCGCCAGGCCATATTGGTGCCAGCTCTGGAAGGCGGCCGCGTTGGTCACGTTGCTGCCCATGCCGGCCAGCATGTTCTGGCGCTCGGGGCTGCGGTAGCCCTCCAGGATCGCCATATCATAACCGTGTTGCTCTTTCATTATCTTAAATACCATTAACAAGCGCTGGGTATATTCCGGGTCCATCAGCGACCAGTTGCGGCTGGCCGAGACCAGCATCGGACGCTCGCGCTCGATTTCGGCCGTGGCGAACACGGTCGGCGGCAACGCCACCGGCGGCACCAGCTCCTCGCCTTGCAACAGTCCCGCCACTTGCGTGTTCACTTCGCGCGTCGAGACGTCGTAGGCGCCCAGCATGTTCTTGCCGCTCGCCAGGAAGGCCAGCGTCGGCGGCAGGCTGAGCAGTAAGAGTCCGCCCAGGCACAGCAGGTAATGGCGCTTGGCGAACGCGGCCAGGCCCTGCGCGGACGCCGCGCTGGACTGCAACAACACCCCGGCACCGGCCGTCTGCCGGCGCTTCAGTCCGGCAAAGCGCCGCTGCAGCGCGGATTCGGCTCGCGCCGCCCGCTCCAGCACATAAGCGCGGCCGGCCGGAAACAGCACCAGCCAGCTGATCAGGCACGCCAGCAGAAAATAGAGCACCACCGCCAGTAAAAACACGACTACCTCAACCCTCACCACGTTCATCGGCGCCCTGCGGCGGCCAGTTTATAAACTTTCTGTATTGCCAGATTAATTATTGCTTGAGAGTATATCTTACTAGTCTGATAATGTGATGACTATTCGGTTCAATTGTGCGCATGTTGAGTGCGCGTTCAGTTAACGTTCTAACATGCGTCGCATCGCTGTTGAATATAGTAAAGTATTGCAATAACAGACAGGAGTTCGTATTTTGCAACGAAAAGATGAGAGTCCCAAGCCCTCCCGGCCCAGCTTGTTGACCCCGGCGCAGCAGGAAGAGGCGGACCGCAACCGCATATTATCCACGCTTGAGTCCGGCAGTGGCGCAGGCAAGCCGGCCGCCAAGCGCGGCCGCTCGCGTCTGGCATGGGCGGGATTGGGCGTGGGGTTGCTGGGGATCGCGGTGGGCATCGGCACTTATGTGACGCGCGAGAGTGCGCACAGCGAAGTGATGACGTCGGTCGCGGCGGCCAGCAAGGATCTGCCGCCGGCTCCCGCTCCCACTGCTGCGCCGGCTCCGGCCGCTGCTGCCGAGGTGTCGGCCGACGAGGTGCTGGCATCGGCGGCGCCGGCGGCGGTCATCAACGACGACCGGGCCGCCCAGCAGGCGCCCGAAAAGCAGGAAAGCCTGAGCGAAATGCTCAACGCCGGCGGCGAACCGGCGGCGGCCAAGCCCGGCCACGATGTGCTCAGCAAAGCGCTGGAGACGCCGTCCGCCGGCACGCCCGCGCCAGCGAAAAGCGCGGCCAAGCCGGTGCCCAAGCCCAAGCCCAAGCCTGCGCCCAAGGAAACCAAAAAGGCCCCGGCCGAACCGGCCACCACGCCGGAGCAGGAAAGCGATATCGCTCTGCTATCGGCCCTGGTCGCGCATGCGCAGGCCGCCGAGCGGGCCGAGGCGCCCAAGAAAGCCAAGCTCAGCCTGAAAGAACAACTGGCCCAGTGCAAAAAATTCGGCAAGACCAAGGCTGCCGAGTGCCGCGCACGCATTTGCGAAGGCCGCACCAAAACCGGCGACTGCAAGGTGGCGCGATGAGTTTTTCCTTGGTGGACCAGGTTGTCGGCGCGCTGGCGGAGTTCAGCAGCGCCACCCGGCTGTATGCGCTCAGCTTGGGCGACGACGGCCCGGCCCTGATGGTCGAGGCCTTCGCCGCCGACGAGGGCTTGCAGGCGATCGGCGCGCGCGACATCATCGCGTTGTCGACCGACGCCCACATCGAACTGGCGCCCTTGCTGGGCAAGCCGGCCACCTTGGAAACCAGCCTGGCCGATGGCACGCGCGCCCGCTTTAGCGGCTTGGTCAGCGAAGCGGCGATGCTGGGCAGCTTCGGCGGCCTGGCGCGCTACCGCCTGCGCCTGACGCCGTGGTTGTGGCGCCTGGGCCAGGTGCGCAACAGCCGCGTATGGCAAGACAAAACCGTCATCGAGATCGTCGAGGCGGTGTTCCAGGAGCACGCGCCGCTGGCGGTGTGGCGCTGGAGCGACGAGACGGCGCCGTTCATGGCCGCCGCCGGCGCGCGCAGCTATTGCTGCCAGTACCGCGAATCCGATTTCGACTTCATCACCCGGCTGCTGACCGAAGAGGGCCTGGCCTGGCGCTTCGAGGAAACCGGCGAAGGCCACGGCATGGTGCTGTTCGCCAATAGCGTCGAAACCAGCGCCACGCCCGAGGACGCCAGCAGCGCGGCCGGTGGCGGCATCCGCTTCCACGGCGCGCGCGTGGGCGAATCGGCCGACACCATCCAGGCGCTGCGCGCGCACCGCAGCCTGCGCGCCGCGCTCAGCACCGTTTTGAGCTACGACTACAAGGCCAAGAGCGCCGTCAGCGCCAGCGTGCCGACCAACCAGCCGGTCGGCGGCGCCAACGCGCCCATCCTGGAAAGCTACGACACGCCCGGCCAGTATTTCTTCGCCGACGGCGGGCAGGCGCAACGCTACGCCTTGCTGCAAATGGAAGCCAACGAAGCGCGCCGCCATCTGTGGGATGCGCGCTCGACGGTGCGCACCTTGCGTCCCGGCACCCGTTTCACGTTGACGCAAGGCCCGCTGGGCGGCGGCGAGGCCGAGGCGGCCTATGTGGTGTTGCGCGTAGTCAGCGTGGGCGTGAACAACCTGCCGACGCCGGCCAGGCAGGGCCTGGAGGAACTGTTCGGGCCGATACCGGAATTGCTGGAGGAATCGCTGCGTCAACAGCCGGAGAACTTCGCCGCCGTCATCGCGCAGGCGAGCGACAGCGGCTACGCCAACCACTTCGAGGCGATCGCCGCCGACACGCCATGGCGTCCGGTGGTGGGCGAGAACGGCCTGCGCCACCATCCGAAACCGACCGCGCACGGCAGCCAGAGCGCCATCGTCGTCGGGGTCGACGGCGGAGGCAGCGCCAACGGCGCCGACGAGATCTATTGCGACAAGCTGGGCCGGGTGCGCATCCGCTACCATTGGCAGCAGGACGCCAGCGCCACCTGCTGGGTGCGCGTGGCGCAGCGCTCGGCCGGCGGCGGCATGGGCAGCCAGTTCCTGCCGCGCATCGGCCAGGAGGTGCTGGTGCAATTCCTCGAAAACGACATCGACCGGCCGATCATCGTCGGCGCGTTGTACAACGGCCAGGGCGAGGGCGGCCAGGCGCCCACGCCGGGCGGCAAGAGCGAGCGCGACAGCGACACCGCCGTGTTCCAGTCGGCGCACGACCACGGCGTCTCCGGACAGGGCAACGTCGCCGGCGGCAACAGCCCGCTGTGGCACGGCGCGGCCGCCGACACCGCGGGCCACCGCAACAGCGCCGCGCAATGGGGCATCCGCAGCAAGGAGTTCGGCGGCGCCGGCTACAACCAGCTGCTGTTCGACGACACCGACAACCAGGGCCGCATCCAGCTCAAGAGCAGCCACGCGGCCAGTGAACTGAACCTGGGCCACCTGATCCACGCGGCCGACAACTATCGCGGCAGCCTGCGCGGCACCGGCGCGGAACTACGCACCGACGGCTACGGCGCCGTGCGCGCCGGCGCCGGCTTGCTGGTGTCGAGCTACAAGATCACGCACGCGGCCGACGCGCGCGAACCGGCCGGCGACAACGTTGCCGGCATGGCGCTGCTCAAGCAGGCCGTCAAGCTCGGAGAAACCTTCAGCGGCGCGGCCAAGACGCACGAGACGGTGGCGTACGCCAGCCACCTGGGCGCGGCCAAGGCCGACACCAGCAAGCTCGACGACAAGGCCGCGCCGTTGAAGGCGATGCTGACGGCCGCCTCGGGCATGCTGAGCCAGGACAGCATCGAAGCGGCACAAGCCGACGCGCCGGACAAGCCGATCGCGCCGGCCGACGACAAGCTGCCGCACACCAGCGGCGCCATCATCGCCATCGCCGCCAAGGCGGGATTGGGCGTGCTGGCGGGACAGAACCTGCAATTGTCGAATGGCGAAACCATCACCTTGATGAGCGGGCAGGACACGCAGTTCGCCACCGGCGGGCAGATGCGCGTGCACAGCGGCCAAGCCATTGGCATGCTGAGCGGGGCCGTCAAGGCCGGCGAGAACAACATGGGCCTGCAACTGATCGCGGCCAAGGATGTGATCGATCTGCAGGCGCAGGGAGACGTGCTCAACGTGCAGGCGCGCGACGACGTCAACATCGTCAGCGCCAATGCGCACATCGACTGGGCTGCGGCCAAGAGCATCAGCCTGTCGACGGCGGGCGGGGCGAATATCACCATCACGGGTGGCAATATCACAATCCAGTGTCCGGGCAAGATTACGATTCATGCGGCGAAGAAGAGTTTCTCCGGCGGGCAAGAAGTCAACTATAAGTTGCCGATTCTGCCGCAATCCGTGTGTATCGAATGCCTGGCCAAGCGGGCCGCGCAGCGCACCGCGTTCATTAACAAGGGGGCGTAGGCGTGATCCAGGCATCTAAAAGGCTTACCCGGCGCGTGCTATTGGGCGCCGCCGGTTGTCTGTTATTGGTTTTCGGCTTCGGCAAGAAGGACGTGGCTGCGGGCGAGGGTGACAGCATTGCGAAGCCGACGCCGGCGCCGCCGCAGGAGCTGTGCATCGAATGTCTGGCCAAGCGCGCAAAGCAGCGCACGGCCTTTATAAATAAGTGGGTGTAAGTATGGAAAAGTATCCGCATCTCGATGCGCTGGCTACGGTGGCTTCAACTCATCCCCAGTGGAACTGGTACGCCATCGCCGACAGCGCACAGAACAGTGCCTTGCCAGGTGCGCTGACGGCAGCTGGCGGTGAGGTGAAATGCCTGCTGGGCGCCACGCAGGGCAGTCCGCTGGCGGAAAAATCGCCCCATCTGGTCGGTCTGCCCAGTCCCGCGCGGGGCGGCGGGGCTTGGGAGTGGATCGGCCAAACGGCCAAGCGCCAGCCTTGTGTGACCGTGGTCGCCAGTCGGTTGCCGTTCGATTTGCTTTTCGAGCAGTTAAAACAGTTCGCCGAGATCCGTTTGCCCGACGGGACCGAAATGTTCTTCGCGTTCTGGGACCCGGCCATCCTCGGCACGCTGATCGGCCAAAAGGACGACCCCACCTTGCATGTACCAGGTCCCGTGCTCGATGAGGAACAGCGCAAGATGTTGTTCGGCGGCTTGTCTGGTTGGTGGTATTGGGACCGAGACGGCACGCAGCATTCCGTCGAAATCGACGGAGCGGCGCCCACGGTTCGCCTGACAAAACCATTGATGCTCGGGCAAGGACAAGTGGATGACTTGGTTGAGGCCAGCTTACCCGATCACGTGCTGTTTTATGTCGACTTGAATCAGCCATTCTTATTGAATGACATTCCACCGAAAGAGCACTATTCCTATGTGGCGAGGGCTTTGACCGGGGCGCGGGACATTGGTCTGGAGACCATGCAAGATTTGGTGAATTACGTTTGCGTGTCGCTGATCTATGGCGCTCGGCTGCGGGAAGATAAAGACCTGTTAGCGCTGTTGGCTCGGGTGAAAAGCGGCGAGATGCGGTTCGCCGCCGCGATGAGTCTGATGCCCGAATAGTCGGTGCGCATGGGCCACTGATCTCGGGCCCATTGAATAATGGATTGGAATATGTTGAAAACAAAAGTGGCGGAAGTTACCGGAGCAAAGCGGCGCAACATCATGCTGGCCGCTTGCGGTTTTCTTTTACTTAACGCTTGCGAGGCTAAGGATATGCGTGTCGTACTGGATTTGGTGTTGTTCAACTACTTGGATCGGCCGATTTTCGCGGTGAATGTGGATGGCGTCGGCTACGAGGTGTCTGGCGCCTATCCCGAGACCGGCAAAAGCACGACAACCGGCTTTGCGTTGACGCTGGGCCCCAAAGTCGTCACCTGGAAGCTTGATGGACCGAAAGGAACGCCCCGTAACGGCGAAACGGTTCAGAACAAAAACGCTTTGGCGCTGACCCAGAGCGAAATCGTACCCGGTGCGAAGTTTATCTCCGTTCACATTTATCCTGACGACACAGTTGAGCTCGTAACCTCGGCCCACTTCCCCCGCGCAACCGCGCGCGGTGAAAAGGCAGCCGCAAAAATGGACGATCGGCATGGCAAATGAAGCGATACCTGCGGCAGCGGCTGCTTCCCGCGATGTTCCCGATGAACCGGCAGGTCCATTCCAGGACTGCCGCGATGTTGTGCATATCAGTCTGTTCTTTGATGGCACCGGCAACAATCGCGAGGCCGATAACGCGGACAAGAAATGGAGCAATGTCGGACGTCTGTTGATGGCGATGCGCCAGCAAGACAACGTATATCCAGTCTACATCTCTGGCGTGGGTACGAAATTCAATGGCACGGCTGGCAATTGGTTAGATTCCGCCGGGGTGTGGATTGAAGATCACATCGAAGGCTTGGGCTTTGGTGGTGGTGGCGAGCGCAGGCTTCGGCAGGGCGAGGACGCTGTCAACCAACGCATGTTCGATGCGCTTCTTGTGCAGGCGAAAGCGCAAGGCCTTGAGGTGGAAAAATATGCCGCCGCCGCTAGCGCCAAAGGCATGGCGCAGGTCCACGAAGCCCTGGCAAAACATCGTCTGATCAAAATGATCGACATGTCCTTCTTCGGTTTCTCGCGCGGCGCAGCGCTAGCCAGGGCGTTTTCCCATCGCATCATCACGAACTGTAAGAAAAGCGGCAATGACCTGTTGCTCGAAAATTATCCGATGCGCCCCAGCTTCCTCGGCATCTTCGACACCGTCGCGTCTTTCGGACTTCCTGCGCACAATGTCCAGCTACCTTTCCGTGATCGTGAGCTGGTCGTTTCGCCGTTGATAGAACGTTGTGTTCACTATATAGCGGCGCACGAGGTGCGCGTCGCATTCCCGGTGGATCTGATCAGGAAAAACGGGAAGCTGGCCGGCGAGTGGGTGGAGAACGTTTATCCGGGCGTCCACTCCGATGTCGGCGGCGGTTATGCTGCGGACGACCAAGGCATCAAGAATAATTACGCTCGAATTCCGATGCGCGACATGATGCGCGAGGCCGTTTTCAACGGCGTCAGGATGAAGAGTTATAAGGAGATTGAGGCCAAGACGTATGCGATGTTCACGGAGCGATTTGAATGTCTGGAAACCACGGAGGCTGCGTATCGCGACTATATGGCAGCCTGCGGCGCCATGAGTGGGACGGTAGAAAACCAGATGAAACGCCACCTCGAAGTGTTTTACAGCGCCAGTGGAACCATACATCGCCGAGGTATCGAGACTCCAGGCGCTCGTAGCCGTGCCGCGAGTACGTTCAAGTCGTTGGGGCCCAAGGGAATGGCCTGGGAAGTGGACCGCTACCGCGAAGTGGCCAAAACCGGTGAATGGCTGCGGATTGGCGGTAGTGCCGTCAATAGCTATGCTCAGTATATTAAACCCGAAGACTGGCAATTGTCCGCTTGGGATAAGCCGGCGAACAACGGCGTGGTGAACTTCGTCTCCACGTTCATCCACGACTCCAAGGTCGACTTCATCGGCAACATCGAACCGTTCAGCTACTTCAAACCGCGTGGCGTTTGGGAATCGAACGTCAGTGTCTGGACCGAATGGGGTAATTGGGTCGTTGCCAAAAGCGATGCGGTGAGCAAAACGGTTGGCGACGCCTACGACTCCGGCAAACAGCAGGTGGGGGAAGCGGTCGACGCCACCACCAAGGCAGCGAAGGACACAGCCGAAGCGGCTCAGCGCAAGGCCGAAGAGGCAGCGGCTTACACCAAGCGTAAAGCGGAGGAGGCGGCAGCCTACACTCAGCGCAAAGCGCGGGAAGCGGCCGACTATGCGCGGCAAAAAGCCGATGAGGCGGCAGCAGCGGCCAAGCGGGCGTATGACGCCACCGCCAAAGCTGCCAATGACGCTGCCGAGGCAGCCCAGCACCAGGCGCAGGAGGCTGCGGCCTATGCTCGACGGAAAGCGCAGGAGGCATCCGACGCGGTGGAGGGCGCCTATAACGCCACAACCAAGGCCGGCAGGGATGCGGCCGCTGCAGGGGCTAAGAAAATGGGTGATATCGAGGACGGGGCTGAGAGGTTGTACGACCGGGGTATGAACTGGATTAAGCGTACAGTTAAGGGACAGTAGGGTGGTCTTCAACCTTCCGATGATATGGATCGCTACTCATTAATGAGCATAACGACTTGGCAAACTAAAGGTTGTGTCGCGTGCCGGCATCTTTGGGAATCGGGCGGTCGGCCTTCTCAGTTAGCCACCAATTTAGAGCTCCACTCGCGTCTTTACCGTTGTACGACATGCCTGAGCTATTGGGAAGAGAATGAGCGTTATGCGGATGTGGTGCCCGAAAGCACAGTACTGGCCGACTATCCGGATGTGATCCGAAAGTTGAAATGAACTTTGACAGCGACAGGCACGGTGCCTCGCTCTCTTGGCACTATGGCGCGCTCGATGCGCTGCCCAGGTGAGCTGTGTCTAAATTTATCGTGGCGAGCGAAATTGTGGGCGAGTTCCCCGAACCGCGCATTTTTCCCACACATCTTTAAAGTCACGTCGTCGGTATGGCTTCCTTAGAGATAATAAGCTCCCATGGGCGGGCACGCCTTGCCTAGCGCCTGAGATTTTTTCGTGGATTTAAATAGGTCAATTTGGGCAGGTGACGCTAACCCTAATGCTGCCCCCACCTTGTCCATCTCCCTTGCAAAAAACATGAAATCGTTCCAACTCATACCAACAGTTACTGCCAAAACTAACGCTATTCCGGAGCTTGGCGTCGCCAATAAGAGCCACAAAGGATACTCTGAGTTTGGCAACAGGAGGCCTTGGACCAAGAACACTACAACTGCGAACACCAAAGAGTATTTGAACAGGTGTTTCTTTTGCGCGGCGGAACCCCGTTCGCAGTGAGGCTGCATCCAGATCACATTGTCGACGTTTCTCACGACGGCTACGGCATGTAAAATCTTTCCGTTCACTGTACCCACAGCCCGTACTTGGTCACCGTCTTGGAATGTTGTTTGTCAGAAATTTCCACTGACAGCTTGTGCGCCTAGTCGCATACGGAAACCTTCCACAGGGTCGCCAGAATCGCTTGCTGCATAGGCGCTGTGAACGGCACCAGGTTCTCCTGCGGCAGCTTGAATCGTCGCAACTATGCCAGCGGTACGCTTTCTCTGCCCCGAATTATTTAAGAACTGGACGTTTTGCTTAAAATCTCCAGATTCTGGACGATTCCTTCGATGACCACGTAATTGCTTTCGCTCAGAAACTTTCTAACTACGATATTTCTTGTAGAGCTAAGCCTAACTCTTCAAACAATTTGTTAGGTGTCTTGAGACCCTGTGTCCTTACGAGTTTCTGCGTTTTCTTAAAGCTCCGCTCGTTCGGCTGGGCCGACAGCCGCACGGACCTCGCTTGACCATTCGATCGGCGTAGCGGTCAAATAGCTCAGCCATGAGAAAAAGCCAACAAACGTCGCTATAGGAAACGTAATTGGGAAAAAAATAAATCCTAATATGGTCAAATATTTCGCATTCCGCCACCATTGCTTTAGCGTATCGCCATAGGGGCCCGTGCGTGCCATACATTTGAGCAAAGTAGCAGGTTTCTCATGGCTCGACAAAGCGTCTCCCACTGGCACATGTGGGCCATTCTCCTCCATAAATTTTCTGACGTGCTCATAAACTGCAGGCACTGTTACCTCACCGTGCACCATGCTATTTCCTAAAGTGAAACTGTCGACAATTGTAGGATCAGTGCTGCTCTTTCGAACGAGGAATATCAACGTATGAATGCGGCTGATCGTTGAACCGTCTGCATTAATAGTTGCATGATGTTCGGCATCAATTAGGTTCCAATCATGGGTCGTTGCCTTGACTGGCCATTTCTTCAGCAGCCCTCTCCAACCCGGTTCAATCTCCCGAAAAATTCTGTAGACCTTCCGATGCTTGCGGTCGAAGATAATTGGCTCATCCTCGGGTCGAAAGAGCTCCATGCGAATGCACTTTAAGAAAAAGTACACTGCAAAGGTACTGAATATAGTTACAAAGAACACGGTCATGGAAAGGTCGAACAGCGAAGGATACTTCCTTTCGCGTTCGTAAGATATCAGATGTGCCATTGCAAATGCAAAAACAATAAGGATCAGAAAACCGAAGAAGGCTACGACACCTCGGTTTCCGTCAACGATTCCCTTATATTCAATCGCTTCTGAGAATTTGTTTTTGATCAGATTGAAGCTGATGGCAGCCGGCGCAGCCGGCACGTCCTTTTTATATGCCTCGATGACGCCTGATATATTTTTTTTGTTTTTTATCGAATTCAAAATTTATTCCTCTACTCTTATTCTAAAGATTACCGTACGCACTATTCGCAATCTTCACCTCCTGCATTTTTTGGTGGCGTGACCTTAGCAATTACTTCTTCTAAAGCTTTTTTCTCGATGTCCCAATTTCCTTTTGGAAACATGTCATCGCGTTGCTCGGTAATAAAAATACCCCCATCAAGTCCAAAATAGCTTTTTCCTAGCCACTCCTGCAAGTCGTCGGGCGTCAGTAATATTGCGCCGACTTGAAAAGCTACGCTCGCACCTAATAAAATAAGACCAATTCCGGAGACCGTTAGACCTATTCCACCTATGGTAGCCAACACAGCGTTTGCGCCTGCGCGCACGGCTATTGTTCGGACAATTTGCCCGGTTGCTCCACGGGCTACCAGTGTTCCTGCTGCCACACCAGCGGTAGACACTGCTGAAGTCGCCAACGTTCCCAGGGAGGCGTTCGCCGAAAAATAGTAGAGCTTGCTGGCGGTAAGGTTTCCCGCAGCCTCCTGATCCTTGCTTTTCTTTAGCGAAGCGACATAGTTGATTCCGCCGCCGGCAACGCCGGTAACACTCCCTAGAAATCTCAGCGCTCCGAAGCCCATGCTTCTGGCAGCAGCATTGGCCGCCGCTTCTTGGCCCACACCTCGGGCCAATTGAATTTGCCCATAGATAGTAACCATTTGCAATGCGCCGCCACTAAATCCAACCACACTGTCCAAAATGCCATAAGTTGCGTCAAGCGTTGCGCTATCCGATTTTGCTTTTTTTAAGGTCTCCATGCCGTTCCAAATTCCTATGGCTTGGATCACCATGCTTCCCAATGCGAGTCTAGCGTCGAGCGTCTTCGAAAGCTCGACAAAATTTGCGCCGGTTGCGGTTCGATTCAAGGCCGGCAGTGCGTCGCGAATTAAATTCGTGGCTTTGCCTGCCAAGGTCGCCTGCCGCTGGTAGAGAGTGAGGAAGGCTTCTTTGGACAGTACTGGTGCTTTACCTACTGCATCAGCAGCAGCAGCGGTGGTGGCAACATTACCAAGCTTCACCGTTCCGCTTGTGGCGCTATGGGCGATGTCTGAGACGTTACCGTTGACCGCCTTAATCGCATCAGTATCGGTCAGCAAAGTCAGCGTTACCATTCTTCCTGCAGTGCGATGCTGCTTGATTCTGCTTTTACTTGTGCCGAGATTTTGACCGGAGCGGGCTGCCATTATGGCCAGCGCCTCGTCCGCACCAACCTTGAGTTTGATTAGGACAGGGAGCTTTGGCGCGCTTCCTTTTAATGCTGCCTCGACTGCAGTCTCCAACATGCTCTGGAAAATCGCCAAAGTTTGCAGCTTCGCGATGGCCTTGGTCGTTACAGGATTGTCTGCCGCAAGTGATAGCGCAGCGCCCGTCAAGGCGCTGAGCTGCCCCACGCTATATAGCGCTAAAGCGTGCCCGATCCAGCCGTGCGACTGCATGTAAGGCCCTGATTTTGCGAGCTCGCTGTATCCCTTCAGTATATCGAACGTTTTGTCACGCATGCCTTCGGCGCCGGGATCGCCTGTCAATTGCACGTGAGCATCGGCGATCATACTACTTTTGTTGCAAACAAACTTGCGCAGCACGATGGCGCCATCGTCGGTAATTGGCTTCTCGAGCATTGCAACGTAACGCTCAGTGATCGCGCCGGCGCTTAGTGGCGCGGGCACGTGAATCAACTGGCTTTCGTGCGCGTAAGTGACCCTGTCGAGCGGGGGCTTTGACGCAGAGACTTTCGAATCCGGGTCGAAATGGCGCTTGAAGTAAGTCAACGTCTGGGCATCTTCTGCGGCGCTGAACCAATCTTCTTCCATTTTTCGAAGCGGGTCGTAATGCTCCTGTTTCATGCGCTTTTCGAAGTTGTTTATCCACGCCGAGCGCGCTTCTTCGTCGTGATATTTAGCGAACTTGGACCAGCTTGACGCAGCCTTCCGCTTCGTCCATTCCTGGGCCCGTTCCTCGTGATCGGGAAAAAAGACCCATACCATCGGGTCTGTTTTGTTGCGAATTTGCATGCGCCTATTGATCGGTAGAATCACGCTGCGATCTTTCAGCAACTCAGCACCTTCGTCTGCTGTCATTTCTCGGTAAGTCGTGCCGGGCGGCCATTTGGTTTGCTTATACTCAGTTAGCGATCTAACGGGCGTGACTTGTTCGAAGCTAGCAGCTTCGGCAGCATCGACGTAGGATTTCTTTAGTCCTAGAACCACATTGGAGCTATTGAGTGGATGCACAATCTCCGGTTTCTTAAATTCCCTCTTGATAGGCTCATTGCGTCGAACCCTGAGTGAATTGAGTTCCGCAGCGATGCCTACCGGATCGCGCAAAACCACCGCCAGCTCTTTACCAGCGGTTTTTGGATGCTTCGCAGCAGCAGCCGTCAATCCAGCCGCCAACTCATCAACACTCTGCGCCAAACTATTAAACGCAAAATCCTGCTCCGTCGAGCCGTCCATGGTGTAAGAGGGCAACGCGCATTCGAGCACTTGGGCCTTTAGTTTTTGCGCGGTTGGCGCGAAAGTGTTCGGTCCGTTCCCTCTCAAAGAGACGTGCTGCATCACCGTTGCATCACCGCCGTTTTTCTTGCGCAACGTGTCGTTCCAAAGGTTGGCGCTGTACGCAATCCAGATCTCAGCGATTTTGTCAGCTTGAGGGATATTCAATACCTTCATGCCTGTAGCGATGTGTACCTCTCGCTCGCAGGCGAAGGGCTTGTCCGGCTGGTCAAACAACGCATGTTCCTGCGGGAGTATGTCGGCCTGCTCGGTCACCCGGTAGACCCGCCAGTGCGTCATTCGGGGTGGAGGGTTGGGAATGTAGACGTGCACATAGCCTGCGCGCAGCAGGCGCAGTCCGAAGCGGGCCTCGGTTGGCAGGCGCGCGGGCAACAGCCCGGCGACCGACGCCGATTCGGCAGCAACGCCTTGCGAGCGGGGTTCGCGCAGCAGCGGACTTTTGGAGATGGGGCTAGGGCGTAGCAGCAGCAGCGAGAGCGAGCTTTTTTTGCATACATCGCAACCGGTAGTCGTGGCCATGTGTATCTAAATCCTTAGGTCAATCAAATCGGGCGGTTTTCTCCGCCTGTTGTATTAATGTGATGAGGTCGCGGTGCACAAAGCTCACCGGCTCGGCAGGCTCGCTTTCCGAACCTGGGTCGTCTAGCAGCTCTTGGATCGCCAGCAGCTTCGCCATCGATGGCCGCCACATCGCCAGCGCACCCCATACGGTGTCATCGACGTCGCTCTTGAAACGATGCGGCCATCGGAGCGCAGCATCCGCGACGAGGAGGCGCGCCATTTCGGCGGAGGAGTAGGTCGGCGGCGCTATCATGACATCGGTAAAGGTCGTCTCTCCGAGGTAGTGGGCCATCGCTCGATGCAGCATTTCGCCGGTAAGCATCCTTTGCCATTCAGTCTCGTCCAGGCGTAGTCGCTCGCGATGCTCGCCAGGCGATTGCAGACGGCACAGATCGCCATCGGCTTTCAAATAGGTCCAGCTCTGAAGGCGTCCGAATTGCGCGGCGACACGGCTTTGGCCGGCGACGTGGCATAAGAGATCAAGCACCCGGCGATCGCCCAGGCGCAAGTAAGTCGCCTTGGTGTTCGCATCGGTGTTGACTCGGCACATTTCCGCAACAAGCGCACCGAGCTCTGGCCAGCGCATGCTGCTTTGCAGCCAACCGCCGATGCGATGGGCTGAGCGGCCTGTTCCATCGAGCCCGCCTGACTGCGACGAGAGGCGCTCTTCTTCGGCGATGGCGAGTGTCACCTCCAGCAGCGGATCGTCCGGCCCATGTAGTTGAATCAGGTAAGGATGTTGATGCGCGGGCAGCGCAATGCTCTTTGCAAGCTCCACCGGGACAATGTCGCGCCCCCAACCCTGCATGCGCTGATCTGTCGCCGCTGATCCAGAGCCGGACGCGCTGATGCCGGGCAGGGGTTCGCCAACCATGGGATCGACCAGCACAAACAGCGGCGTGACAGGATCGATGCTCGCACGTAGCTGAGCGAGCTTAGATTGCACTCGTGCCCCCCGTGGCGGCATCCGATTGTGCTGATGAGCATTCAGCCAGCTTGCCGACGGCTGGCAACTTAAACTCGCTGGACGAGCTCGATGGCCCCGTCAGCTCCTTGCTGCTTGCTTTAAAGGTGATCGTACCCGGCCCGTGAAGCATGATATTGCCGCCCTCCATCTTCAGGCTGGCACCTTGGGAGGTCAGCGCAAGATATTGCTTGGCGCTAGCAGTGATGCTTTTCGCCGCGCTGGTCACGGTCACGGCTTTGTCGGCAGTGAGTTTCGTTTCGTCCGACTGGCTTTGAGCGCTGACCTTGCCGCTGGCCGCGTGCAAACGAATACCAATTTCCTTGTTTGGCTTTTCAGCGTTGGTCGCCTTGCCATAAGTGAATAGGCCGATGCCTGCCGCCACCGCATGGAATGTATTGCCCTGGGCCGCGAAGTTGATGTCGTGGCCGGCGCTCAGATTGCCGGTTTTGCCGGAGGCGAGCAGGGCGTTGGCCGGCGTCGCCGCCACGATCCCGGTCGGGCTCGAAAGTTGCGCATGGGCCTCGGTGTATGCGGCCGCCTTGAGCGCTTCGGATTGGCCGCCGGAGTCGGAGGACGATCCGCCATCCGTTCCACTCAGGACTTCGCCCACATGTTTCACCTGTTTGATCGACAGCAATTCCGCCGGCGCCGCCTCGTCCTTGAGCTTCGCATTATGTTTCTGCGCCATCTCGACCAAATCGGTTTGCAGCTGAAAACTCTTTTCCAGCTGCGTGATGGCTTCCTTCGAATCCATCTGGCTGCCGGTGGCGCTGCCGCGCGCGTCGGTCGACAGCAGCACGCCTTTGCCGGCGCGCACCGCGATGCTGTGTTCGGTCTTGAGCTCGGCGCCGAAGCCGGCCGCCTTCAGCCGCTGATTGTCGCTCTGGTGCAGCAGGTGGCCGAGGTTCAACTCGGCCGTGCCTTGGTGCGCGGTCGCATGTCGCTGCAGACCCAGGCGCGATTGCCCTGGGCTGTCGTCGAACACCAGCTGGTTGTAGGCGCCACTGCCGCCCTGGCTGGACTGGATCGCTTGCGTCTTGATGCCAGACAGCGCCGCCGGGTGTGCGTGTCCGCCGGCCTCGCCGGGGAACCACGCGGGCGCGTTGCCGGTCGCCACGCCGGCGCCGCCGGCCACCTGGTTGTGCTGGGCGTCGGCCTGGCCGCGTCCGTTATAGACGGTGCCGAGCACCACAGGACGATCGATGTTCCCCTCCAGGAAGTCGATCAGTACTTCCTGCCCGATACGGGGCAGGGCGCTGCTGCCCCAGTTGGCGCCGGCTACCGGCGCCATCGGCGTGGCCACGCGCACCCACGTCCCCGCTTGGTCGTCGCCGGGCGCGCCGGTGTGGCCGTCGGGCATCGGATGCGCCAGGCGGCTGTGGCTTTGCGCGCCCCGCTGCCAGTGGAATTGTACCTTCACGCGGTGATCGCGGTCCGTGTGGATCGGCGCGCCGGGCGGGCCGACCACGATGGCGGTTTGCTGGCCGTGGATGGTCGGGCGCGGATGGAGCAGTTGGCCGTGGGCGTCGATGCCGCTGGAACGGTAAGGGATGTTGCTGCGGATGGCGTCGATGCGGTTGCGGTACAAAGGTCGCTCGCCCATGGCTTTGCCCACCGCATGCAGGCTGGTCTTTTCCTCCTCGCCGATCAAGGCGTCAAGCAATCCCTGGCCGAGCCGCTGCATCAGGCTCGACTTCAGGTCGGCGCTGAGATTGTTGTGCATCAGATGCACGGTGCGCACCACCAGAAAGCTGCGCTCGTCGTCGTTGCCGGCCAGATCGAACTGGGCCTGGCCGGTGAGGGCGAAGGTGGTTCCCGGCGCGAGCGTGCGCACGGTGCCGGCGCCGACGTGGATCTCCTTGCTGGCCTCGAACGCCTGCAACTGGTTGTCGGCGATACGCTGGCCTTGTTCGCGCGACTGGTAGGCGTAGGCGCCGGGCGCATCACGGCTGACCAGCGGGGCGCCGTCGCCGCCGTCCGCGCTGGCGGCGCCGACCGGACGGGTGTCGAGCGAGCGATAATCCCAGCTGCTCAGTTCGATGGCGTTGGTTTGCAGGCGCAGCTCGTTGCGCCAGCGGTCCAGCGTGTCCTCCCGCATGGTCGCGCCGGGCTGGCTGAAGGCGATGCTGGCCTGCGCGTTGGGCTTGAAGCTGCCGTTGTGGTCGGCGATAACCATGGTGTGGCTGCCCAGACCCGGGCTGGCGGCGTCGCCGCTGTGCTCGAAGTAATCGAACAGGCCTTCCTCGCGCATCAGGCGCCGGGCGAAGGCGAGGTCGCTTTCCTGGTATTGGGTGGTGATGCTGCGCTTTGGGTAGACGGCGCGGTCGAGGATGTCGAAGCGCCACGCCGGCGCCAGCTTGCCCTGGCCTTGGTAGGCCTTAAAAATGGTGTCGAGGATGTCGAACACCGTCATGTCCTGGAAGATGCGGCTGTCGCGTCCGCGCGCGAGGAAGGCAGTCCAGGGTTCGACGGTGAGGTTGTAGCGGGCGAAGCCGCCGTTGGCGCCGGCCATGTCGATGGCTGTGACGTGGCCGTGGAACGGGCGCAACTGGTCGCGGCTGGCGGCCGTCATCAGCTCCAGTAGCACCGGCTGGCCGATCAGCGACTTGAGCGAAATGGCGGCGTCGGTCGACAGCGCTGCGATCTTGAAGCTGAAGCCGATGCCGATACCTTCCTCGCCGCGCACGCACTCGGCCAGCAGCACGTCGGCGCCGAGGGGCGTGGTGAGTTTGAGTATCCGAGTGCTTTGCGAGAAACCGGCGAGCAGTGCAGATGGAGAGGACGAGCTGTTTTGCGACGAAACCGGTTCTGACATGTTACTTCTACTCCAGATATGCCGCGCTGGTACCTCCAACGCCGGGCTAGATATAATCCATGCAAGATTACACCCTAGAAATTACTGTTTGACAAGAGCGATTCGATTGAAGAAGGTGGAAGCGCGGGATGCGGGTCTTGTCAAACCATCAATGAGGGCTCCAGGCGTTGCCCAGCTTTTCCATCATCGGTGCAATCCAGGCAAGATCGCAACCTAGAAATTACTAATTAATAAGCGCGATTTGATTGAGTCGCGGCAACAAGTCCCGCAAGCGCAGAGGCGGCCGGATCTCCTCCCCCGGCAGAAGTGCTTTGCCCTAACATTTCTTTCGTGTTTTCATGTACGATACCGGATTCGTCAAAGCATACGTGACGAAAAAATGGTAGTGCCTGCCGCCCGCCGCAAGGCGGGCGCGGAGGGTTGTTAATTTAGGGCAAGAGGATCATTGCACGTGCTTCCTTCATGTCCCGATCTCTTGGAGACGGAATGGGAGCTTCGCGCCCACCTTTGCAGCGGGCAGCCAGTCTGATCATACTGGCATGTGTCCTGGCCGTGACCACCGCGGTGGCGGCCGAAGCTTTGCGCTGGTCGCGTGCCGCCCAGCCCGGCGGCAAGCCGAAAGCGGCCCACACCACGGCCACGCCGATCGATCCCACACTGACCGAATTGTCCCGCGCCATCATTCCGATGCCCAAGGGCGTGCCGTCCGCGCACGCCAGCGCGCTGGCCAGCCTGCCCGGCGGCGACTTGATTTCCTTCTGGTGGGCCGGTAGCCGCGAGAGCGGTCCGGACGTGAAGGTCTACGCGTCGCGCTGGTCGCACGGCAAATGGAGCGATAACTGGGAAGTGGCCAGCCGCGAGTCCCTTGGCGCCGTGCTCGGCCACGGCGTGCGCCGCATCGGCAACCCGGTCGCCTGGACCGCCACCGACGGCACCGTCCACCTGTACGTGGTGGCCACCGGCCTGGGCGGCTGGGCCGCGTCGCGCATCGTGCAAATGGAGTCGCGCGACCAGGGCGCCAATTTCACCGTGCGCCGCGTGCTGCCGATGTCCCCGGTCTTCAATACCAGCGTGCTGGTGCGCTCGGCGCCCATCGGCCTGGCCGATGGCGGCTGGTGGCTGCCGGCCTATTTTGAAATCGGCAACAAATACCCGATGCTGATGGCGTTCGACGCCAGCGGCGCGCCGCAGCGCCTGACGCGCATCGGCGCGCGCACGCAATCGCTGCAGCCGACCCTGGTGCCGGTGTCGGCCACCGAGGTGCGCGCATGGATGCGCGACGCCGGCGAGGAGCGGCGCGTGCAGCAGGCGTTCAGCCGCGACGGCGGCCACAGCTGGCAAGACATGGACGCGACCTCGATGTCCAACCATGGCACCGCGCTGGCCGTGTTACGCCTGACTAACGGCAGCTTCCTGATGCTGCGCAACGAAGGCGCCGCCGACAACATGGCGCGCAGCACCCTGTCGCTGTCGATCTCGACCGACGCCCACGCGTGGCGCCCGCTGACCGATATCGTCAGCGGCAAGCCCGGCGACGAGTTTTCGTATCCGGCGATGTATCAAGTCGGCGATGAGCTGCATATCACCTACACCTATCAGCGGCGCGCGATCGCGCACCACCGCCTGAAAATCCATCCGGGGAAGGACCTGCTATGAGCTTGCCTGATCTCGCCCTGCAGATCGTCTATGGGCGCCTGGCCTGGGCGCTGGTCGCCGCCGCCATGCTGCTGGCGATCCTGCCGGTGCTGAAGCCGGCGCTGTTGTCGACCTGGCTGTCCAAGCTCTCGCCCAAACAGTCGCCCGCCGTCTTCGCGCTGCGCCCGCGCCGCTCGATGGCCAACGCCGCCTTCGTTCCCGGCGTGGTCATCGCCACGGTGGTGTTGATGGCCTTGCCCGACGCGGCGTCGCCGGCCTATTGGCTGTCCCTGGTGTTCCAATATCCGAGCGCGTTGCTGGTCGGCTTCAGCCTGGTGTCGCTGCACGCGCGATGGCAGGGCCGGCCGGTGCGGCTGGTCATGCCCGCAGGCTTGGCGGTGCCGCTGGTCGTCGCCGGCCTGGTGCTGTATCTGGACGCCTTCGGCGTGCTGGCGCTGGGCCTGTATTCCAGCGGCTTTGGCGCCGTCGCCGCGCCCCTGGTCGCCTGCGCGGTCGCCATCGCCTGCGCGGTGGCCATCGTGCGCGGCCAAGTCATCGCCGGCCCCGTCGCGCTGCTGGTCGCCGTGCTGCTGTTTTCGGTGCTGCGCCTGCCTTCCGGCAACCTGTGGGACGCGCTGCTCGACCCGCTGCTGTGGTCGTGGGCGCTGGGGTCGACGGTGGTGGCGCTGTTCCGGCAGCGCGCCGCCCGCCGCGCCGAGCTGGTGTCGCCGCTGGTGGAGTCCGAAACCTCGCCGATTCCGGAACCGGTGCTCGCGCACGCGGCCGCTAACGAACAAATTTAATCAGCAATGGAGTAGTGCATGGTAAAGAACAAGTGGTATGTGCATCCGGTCGTCGCGGTCGGGGTCCTCGTCAACATCTTCGTGCTGGCGCTGGCGATCATGTGGAAGAACGACCAGACCGCGCTTTGGCGTCTGGTGGTGGAGGACGGCATCGTCGAGTGGATGCAGTTCCTGTGCTTCACCGTCACCGCCGGCATGCTCGGCTTCCTCGCCGTCGAACAATGGCAGCGCACGCCCAAGATCAACCTGCAACTGCTGGCCTTCGTCGGCCTGACGGCGCTGGTGGCGCTGGCCGCGCTGGAGGAAATCAGCTGGTTCCAGCGCATCCTGCACATCGCCTCGCCCGAATACTTCCTGGCTAACAACCGCCAGTCCGAGACCAACCTGCACAACCTCGCCGTCGGCAACGCCAGCCTGCACAAGACGGTGCTGCTGAAGGTGATCGCCATCGTCGGCCTGACCCACAACATCATCCTGCCGTTGCTGGCGCGCAAGCGTCCGGGCGTGCGGGACTTCGTCGAGCGCTTCGGCCTGTACCTGCCGCCGCTGTCGATATCGGTCATCTACATCGTGCTGGTGGCCCTGTCTCACCTGCTCATCGAACACCCGCGCAAGGGCGAGCTGGGCGAGATGTTCGGCGCCGTCCATTACATGACCACCGTGTTCGCCGCCTATTACATCGGCGTTGGCTACGGCAAGCCGCCGGTGTTCGCGCAGCCGGACGACGCCCGCCGCGTGTCGACCTTGTTCGCCATGGTGGTGGTGTTCCTGCTGTTCACCGCCTGGCTGATGAGCGCCGGCAGCGGCGCGCCGCAGTATATGGCCTCGCATCCGATGGCCGTCGGCGCCGGCGCCGACTGAAGCGCCGCAAGGGGATCGCCATGACACAACGTTCGAATAGCCTGTTGAATCGCTGCGCGGCGCGGCTGGAAAGGCTGACCGCCTGGGCCGGCCCGTTCTCCAGCCTGCTGCAATTGCTGTTGCTCGGCCTGCTCATCCTCACGCTGTCGCGCGCCGGCCTGGTCGCCTGGCAGTGGAGCAGGGTGGCGCCCACCGGTATTCCGCTGCGGATCTTCGTCCAGGGCGTGCGGGCCGACCTCATCTTGCTCGGTTACTTCCTCGCCATCCCGCTGGTGTTGGCGCCGCTGCTGGCGCACCGGCGCACGCAGCGCCTGTGGCGCCTGTTGTCGGTCGGCTGGGCCACGTTCGCGTTGATCTTCATCGTGTTCATGGAAGTGTCCACGCCGCAGTTCATCATGCAGTTCGACGTGCGGCCGAACCGGCTCTTCATCGAATACCTGTCCTATCCGCACGAGGTCATCGCCACCTTGTGGAACGGCTTCCGCATCGCCCTGGTGCTGGGCGTTATTTCCACCATCCTGTTGGGTGTGGGCCTGTACCGGCTGCTCAAGGCCGCCTCGGCCAACATGGTCGCGTGGGGGCCGCTGAAGTTGCTGCTGGTGTGGCCGTTGCTGGTGGTGCTGGTGTTCGTGCAGATCCGCTCGACCACCGCGCACCGTCCGGCCAATCCGGCGCTGTTCGCGCTGACCGGCGACTCGATGGTCAACTCGCTCATCATCAACTCGCCGTGGTCGGTGTTCGACGCGCTCAACTCGATGAGCAAGGAAGCCAATTCGTCCGAGATCTACGGCAAGTATCCGCGCGAGAAAGTGTTCCAGGTCGTCAAGAGCGCGCCGTGGCTCAAGGACGCGCAGTTCACCTCCGCCGAGTTGCCGACCCTGCACAAGCAGGTCGCCACCGCCCAGCGCGAGCGTCCGCTCAACCTGGTCATCGTGCTCGAGGAGAGCCTGGGCGCGACCTTCGTCGAGTCGCTCGGCGGCGTGCCGGTCACTCCGGAGCTGGAAAAGTTGAAGAAGGAAGGCTGGTGGTTCGAACAGCTGTACGCCACCGGCACCCGCTCGGTGCGCGGCATCGAGGCGGTCGTCGCCGGTTACGGCCCGACCCCGGCGCGCAGCGTGGTCAAGCTGTCGCTGGCCCAGCAGAACTTCTACACCTTGGCGCTGGGCCTGGGCCAGAAGGGCTACCACACCGAATTCGTCTACGGCGGCGAAGCGCACTTCGACAATATGCGCGGCTTCTTCACCGGTAACGGTTTCCAGAAGGTGGTCGACCGCCGCGACATGAAGCCGGTGTTCGAAGGCAGCTGGGGCGCCTCCGACGAGGATTTGTTCGACAAGTCGCTGGAGCGCCTCAAGACGCTGCACGCGGCCAACAAGCCATTCTTCAGCCTGATCTTCACCTCGTCCAACCACGAGCCCTTCCAGTTCCCGGACGGACGCATCGAGCTGCACGACGCCGAGAAGCAGACCGTGAACAACGCCGTCAAGTACGCCGACTACGCGCTGGGCCGTTTCATCGCCCAGGCCAAGAAGGAGGCCTACTGGAAGGACACCGTGTTCCTGATCGTCGCCGACCACGACAACCGGGTCTATGGCGACAGCCTGGTGCCGATCAATAAGTTCCACATCCCCGGCTTGATCATGGGCGCCGACATCCAGCCCAAGGTCATCAAGACCATCGCCAGCCAGATCGATCTGGCGCCGACGATGTTGTCGCTGATGGGCGTGTCGAGCGAGCATCCGATGATCGGTCGGGACCTGGCCAGGGACAGCGAGACGCCGGGCAGGGCGTTGATCCAGTTCGACAACTACTTCGCCTGGCTGGAGGGCTCGTCGGCCACCATCCTGCGTCCGGGCCAGGAGCCGTTGCTGGGTAAGTACGACGCCGCCACCAAGACGCTGACCACCAGCGCCACGCCGCCCGATCCGCAGTTGGTGGACAAGGCCATGTCGCATGTGGTGCTGCCGTCCATCCTGTATCGCGAGCAGCGTTACAAGTTGCCGAAGTAAAAGCCGCTGCGTGGGGCGGATTTGCGCGCAGCGCGCAATCCGCCACTTGGCGGTCCCGCATAGCGCGTCGAGATTGTGTCCTCAACCCTTGGTGAAAGACATGGTGTTTCTTTTTGATAATTCATATATTATATGAACGTATCAATTAATTAACCATTCAAACGAGGCATTACAATGAAAAAGACATTAGGGCTGGCCGTGCTGGCCGCCACGCTTGTTACCGCCTCCGCCCACGCGGCCACGTTCGACTTTTCTTACACTTTCGCCGACAGCACGACAATCACCGGGAGGCTTGACGGCACGGCCAACGGCAACCTTGTCACCGATCTGTCGAACATTTATGTCAAACTCAACGGTGTCGATTTTGCCGGCAGCGGTTCGCTGTTCGCGGCCCGCTTCGACGGGAGACGTTGGCATGACGATCCGGTGGTCTCTTTTAGCGGCCTGGAAAATAATTTCTTTTTCTCGGATGGCCATTTTTTCGGTGGCTACGATGTCAATTACTTTACCCAACGTAGCGGGCCAGATGCCGATTTCAGCTGGGTGGAAACGTCTAGCGGCTTCAGGAGGAGTGACGTGCACACGGTTACGCCCGGGGGCACCTTGTCCGGCTGGACGCTGACTGCCGTCACCGCCGTTCCTGAGCCCGAGACGTATGCGATGCTGTTGGCCGGATTTGGTCTGCTCGGCGCGGTTGCGCGTCGGCGCAGGCAAGCCTGATTGCCGACGTCAACGCGAATGGACGGCTTTTTTCGGCGCGGGCGGCGCCGCCGGCGCTACGCCGGCTGACTGCCAACGTCGAGCACCCGCAGTGCGAAGGCGCGGCCCCACGGCGTGGTGATGTCCTGCCGTCCGTCGGGATCGAAGTTACGGATCATCTCGTTCACGCCGTTGACACCCAGGGTCGAGAAGCCGTCTACCGTCCGTACCTGGCCAACGCGCGGGTGGACGGCAAACCGGGTTAGGCGTGGACCGTTCGGACCGGATCGCCGTGGTCGAGAGTCCTCGCTTCGGGCAATTTATCAGCCGGAAAGGGCAAACGGTTATGCCGGTGACCATGACAAAATTCTTGTCATGGATACGGGTTCGAAGGTGACGGCATGGTGCGGTCGCGGGACCCGTCCTTCATCGAGAGACCTATGCCTACCTTCATTCGCACCGCCGCCTTCGTCACCGCCGTCGCCTTGAGCGCGAGCGGCCACGCGCAACAGGATCAGCCAGCCACACCGGCGCATGGCTACCTGATCGCCAATTTCAATATCCATGATCAGGCTGGATTTCAGAAGTATCTGGACGTGGTCGGGCCGATTGGCGCGAAATACAAGTTGAAACTCGTCGTCTTCAATATGAAGTCCAGCGCCGTGGAGGGGAGTCCCAAAGCGGTTAGCGTCGTCGCCGAGTTTCCGAGCCTCGCCGAGGCACAGCGCTTTTACTACTCGCCCGAATATACGGCGGCCAAGCAGTTGCGCATCGCTGCGACCGAAGGGACGGTGGTGCTGACGGAGGGCTTTGTGCCGCCACCACGATAATCCCGCCGGGCGGGGCAATGGCATAATGACGCGCTACCGACCCCAAAGAGAAACACATGTCCGATTTGTTAATGCGCTTGAACGGCAACCCGCTCACCGGCGCCATCGCCAAGGCGATCGGCCTGCCGAATCCCGTGCCGCTGTCGCGCGAGGCGGGTCCTTATGTGGAGCGGCCGTTCGATGGCAAGCGCGTGCTGTTGTGCCGTACCGCCGGCGGCTATGCGGCCGACGCCATGGCGGCGGCCTTGGCGCGCGCCGGCGCGGCAACACTGGACGCACCGCCCGCCAACTCCGGGCCGCTCGATATCGTCGCGATGGACGCGACCGGCTGCGTGATGCCGCAGGATTATCGAGCGTTGTACGACGGCTTGCATCCCGTCGTGCGGCGGCTGGTCCGCAATGGCCGGGTGCTGGTGCTGGCGGCCGATCCCGGCGCGGCGGCCACGCCCGTCGCGGCCGCCGTTGCGCGTGGTGTCGAGGGATTCGTGCGGTCGCTGGCGAAGGAGATCGGCGCGAAGGGCATCACTGTCAATCTCGGCTATGTGGCCCGCGACGCGCTCGATCGGCTCGATGGCCCGTTGCGGTTCTTCTGCGGCGCCCGCGCCACCTATGTGACCGGTCAGGCTTTTCACCTCGCCGGCAGCGTCGCCGCGCCCGCCGGCATGCCCTCGACGCAGGTCTTGTCCGGTAAGGTCGCGCTGGTGACGGGTGCCGCCAGGGGCATCGGACTGGCCGTGGTGGAGCGGCTGGCGCAGGAGGGCGCCACCGTGGTCGCGCTCGACGTGCCGGGCGCGGCGGACGATTTGCACAAGGCCTGCGACCGCTACGCCGCCGTTCCCTTCCTCGCCGATATCGCGGCGCCGGACACTGCGGAGCGCCTTGCCGGTTTCCTGCTCGAACGCTTCGGTGGCGTCGACATCGTGGTCCACAACGCCGGCATCACGCGCGACCGCACGCTGGCCAATATGCAGGAACATTTCTGGGATCTGGTGGTGCAGGTCAACCTGGCCGCCGTGATGGCGATAGACCAGCAATTCCTTGAGCGCGGCGTGCTGCGGGACGAGGGCCGCATCGTTTGCCTGTCGTCGGTCAGCGGCGTGGCGGGAAACTTCGGGCAGACCAACTACGCGGCGTCGAAGGCCGCGCTGATCGGTTATGTCACGGCGCAGGCGCCTTTGCTGGCGCCGCGCGGCATCTGCATCAACGCCGTGGCCCCGGGCTTTATCGACACGCCGATGACCGACGCCATGCCCATGGTCGTGCGGGAGATCGGCCGGCGCCTGAATTCCGTCAAGCAGAGCGGTCAACCGCGCGACGTCGCCGAACTGATCACCTTCCTTGCCACCCCGGGCGCGTTCGGCATCACCGGCGCGACGCTGCGCGTTTGCGGGCAGGGCCTGATCGGGGCGTGACGCCGAGCGCGGGAATCGGGACGTGGCTTACGGGTTTTTTGCAGCCAGCAGGGCGGCGGTGTCCTTCGCCCCCATCGTCTGCGCCAGCGAGATCGCCGTCATGCCCCGGCTGTCGACCGCGTCGACGGCCGCGCCGCGTTCGATCAACAGATTGAGGATATCGGTGCGGTTGAACATGGCCGCCATCATCAGCGGCGTCTTGCCGTCCGGGCTGGCGCCTTCGATATCCGCGCCATGGGCCAGCAGCAGTTCGGCGATGTCCAGGTAGCCTTTGTAGGCGACGCCGGCCAGCGGCGTCTGTCCCTGATCGTTGGGCACGTTCGGATCGGCGCCCGCTTCGAGCAGCACGCGCGCCGTGTCCAGGTGGCCGTGATAGCACGCCAGCATGATCAGGCTGTCGCCTTTTTCGTTGCGGAAGCCGACGGGCAGGCCCTTGGCCACCATCCCGGCCAGGCGCTCCGCATCGCCGGCGCGCACCAGCGTGAAGACGCCGCGTATGAATTCCAGGGTTTCGGCGTCCATCGCCGGGGCGGGCGTTGCCGCCTTTTCATTCTCTGCCATGTCTCGCCTTCATCAAGTTATTTCGGGGTAACGATAAGTATGCCTGAGTTCAATTTTAAGCGATGTACGCTGTCGCACCCGCAAGGCAGAGTCGCGCGCATAGCAGACTCAAGACCTGATGCTCTTGCGCGGGCGCAGGTGCGGGTCGGTTTTTTCGCACACTTTGTGTGAGATCAAAGGCGTTGCCGGACCTCCGGCGCTAGCATGATTTGGGTACGCACCTGCGTACGAGATTGTATGGAGCGCACAAAGGGGGAAACTATGACGATCAAGCGTAAAAAGCAGGCGGCAGCGCTTGCATGGGTGGCCGCGACGTTGCTGTCCGGCGCGGCGGTGGCCCAGTCTGGAAGCGGGCAGAGCGACCAAAGCGGCACCAGCGGCCAAAGCGGACAAACCGGATCGAGCGGACAGGGTGGCTCGGCAAGCCAGACTGGTGAGAGCGCCCGGAGCGGGCGTAGTGACACGGGCAATCTCGGCGCCAAGCCCGCCCAGCGGGCATCGCAACGCGTCAGCGACGCGCTGTCGGTGGTGCGCCGGCTGGAAGCGGAGCCGCGCATGAAACAATTGCTGCAACAGGCAAAAGGCGTGCTGATTGTCCCGTCGTATGGACGGGCGGCGCTGGGCGTGGGCGCCCATGGCGGTGCCGGCCTGCTGCTGCTTAAACGGTCGGACGGCACTTGGAGCGGGCCGGCGTTCTACGACCTCGGCGGCTTGACGGTCGGCCTTCAGGCCGGCGCGGAAGGCGGGCCGCTCGCGCTGGTTCTCAACAATGAGAAGGCGGTCAACGAGTTTATGAAGAAAAACAATCTTGCCCTGAGCGCCGATGCCGGCCTTACCGTGCTGAACTGGAGCCGGCTGGCGCAGGGAACGGCGGGCACCGGCGATGTCGTGGCCTGGAGCGGGACCAAGGGCTTGTTCGGCGACGTGGCGACGGTGGGTATCAATGATATCCGCTTCAACCAAAGCCTGACCAATGCCTATTACGGCCGGACGTTGTCGCCAAGGGAGATCGCGGCGGGCACCGTCAGCAACCCGCAGGCCGAGCCGTTGCAGCAGGCGCTGGGCCAGGCGGCGACCATCGCCCGTTGATGCCAGGGGCGCCGCCCCTCCGCCCCGCCACGGTCTACACCGGGTGTGTCAGCGGGGCGGACGGCGCCGACTCTTCATGGTCCCGCTGGACGATCGCGAGTTCGCTGGCGAAATCGGCCAGCGCTTGCTGGTAGTGTCCCGACAGCACGTCGCTCTGGCGCAGGCACAGGCTGGCGATGGGCAGTGTGTTGCACATTTCCGCCATCGACGTCAGCACGTCCTGGCCGTCGCCGCTCCCGGCCGTGCAGAACAGCCCGATGCGGCGGAAATGCTCGCGCTGCCGCAGGATGTAGCTGCGCATCGGCGCGCTCATTTGTCCGGCCCAGACCGGCGTGCCGAGCAAAATGAACGGATAGTCGGCAGGGCGGCGTTGCGCCGGGGCTATCTCGCCCGGCAGCTTGCGCCAGCCTTGCCACGCCGACCGCAGGAAGCCGGCGGCGCCGTCGCGCGGACGTAAATCCTGCAGTCGCTCGATGTCGGCACCGCAGGCCTGGGCCAGCGTGTTGGCCACTTTGGCCGTCACGCCGGTGCGAGAGTAGTACACGATGAGGCAAAGTTTCATGGCAGCTCCTTTCAGCGCAAGGCGGCCGGCGTGCCGGGTCTTCGCTGGTTTGACCGACAAGGGACGTCACGGTTCCCCGCCGCGACGATTGTCTGCCGTCCGTCGCCGCCGGTGCTGTGCCGGGTCAAGCTTATGGCGGCTAGATGATTGCCACCATGCCATCCGCAAATCCAACGGGGATAGTAAAGCCGCAATTTTTCGGGTAAGCTAGGCGCGTTGTGGCCAAAAACCACCGCCGTATCGGGAGAGACTGTTCCAGCCCAGGCTGACGAACGGCGCCGAAGGAGCAACCGCCCCGGAAACTCTCAGGCAAAAGGACCGATACAGCACTTTAAACTCTGAAGAGCGGCAGGACTCGGACGTCGTCCCCCCGCACCGAAGGAGCAAGCGCTGCCGCCATCGCGGCCCGGCGTGAATCTCTCAGGTCCAGAACAGAGGGGGTGTCTTTGCGCATGTGCGCCGAGACCATCCCCTTTGACGGTCTGGAGTCCTTCATGAAAACCATAGCAATCATTGGCGGCGGCATCACCGGCGTCACCACCGCCTACGCCCTCGCCAAACGCGGCTTCTCCGTCACCCTGCTGGAACGCCACCGCTACGCGGCGATGGAAACCTCGTTCGCCAACGGCGGCCAGCTGTCCGCCTCCAATGCGGAAGTATGGAATCACCGTTCCACCATCGCCAAGGGACTGAAGTGGATGTTGCGGAACGACGCGCCGCTGCTGGTCAATCCCAAGCCGAGCTGGCACAAGTTGTCGTGGTTCGCCGAATTCATCGCCGCCATGCCGCACTACCGCGACAACACCGTCGCCACCGCGCGGCTGGCGCTGGCCGCGCGCGAGCACCTGTTCCAGTGGGCCAGGGACGAGGACATCGCCTTCGACCTCAAGCGGGAAGGCATCCTGCACATCTACCGCGACCGCGCGGGATTCGAGCACGCCGCCGGGGTATCGAAGCTGCTGTCGCAGGGAGGCCTGTCGCGCCGCGCCGTCACACCGGAGGAGATGCGCGCCATCGAACCGACCCTGCGCGGCGACTATTACGGCGGCCACTACACCGTCAGCGACAGCACCGGCGACATCCACAAGTTCACCACCGGGCTGGCGCGGGCGGCGCAACGGCTGGGCGCCGAATTGCGCTTCGGCCAGCACGTCACGGCAATGCGGGCCGGCATGGACGGCGTGGACATCACCGTCGAGGAGGATGGTTTCAGCGCCACCAGCCGCTACGACGCGGTGGTCGTCTGCGCCGGCACCGCCAGCCGCGCCATGGCGGCCATGCTGGGCGACCGCGTCAACGTCTATCCGGTCAAGGGTTATTCGATCACGGTCCACCTGAACGACGCCGCCAGCCGGGCGGCCGCGCCGACGGTCAGCCTGCTCGACGACGAGACCAAGCTGGTGACCAGCCGCCTCGGGGACGACCGCTTCCGCGTGGCCGGCACGGCCGAATTCAACGGTTTTAACCGCGATATCCGCGCCGACCGCATCGCGCCGTTGGTGAATTGGGTCCAGCAGTGCTTCCCCGGGGTGAGCACGCGCAGCGTGACGCCATGGGCCGGACTGCGGCCGATGATGCCCAACCTGATGCCGCGCGTGGGGCGCGGCAAGGCGCCGACGGTGTTCTATAACACCGGCCACGGGCACCTGGGCTGGACGCTGTCGGCGGCGACGGCCGACATCATCGCCGATACCATTTGCGTTGCATCTGGCCGGGAGGGCAGCCGGCCCGCGCGGGTCGCGCAAGTGGCCTGACGGGTTTTTACATCCGCTCGCCGGGCAGCAGGCTGGCTTGCCGCACCCACTCGGCGAATTGCGCTTCGTCGAGTGGGTCGTTCTCACGCAGGTCGAGATGGCGCACACCGGCGGTTTTGGACGCCCCCGGCGGGAGCGGATCGAGAAAGCCGCCGTTGAAGAAGGTGACTTTGACATACTTGGTAAAACAATGAAAACCCAGGAACCAGCCTTGGTCGGCGATCCCGTATAGCGGGGTGTTCCATTTGACCGCCTTGTTCACGCCGGGTATGGTGTGGGCGATGATCTCGTCCAGACGTCGTCCAAGGTCGCTTTTCCAGCCCGGCATCGCCGCGATGTAGGCCTGCACCGGCGCGTCGCCGTAAGCTTTGGGGATTTGCGGATTGCCGCCCGATAGCAGGACCGGCACGGCTTTGGTATCTGGTTTTGTCGCCATGGCGTTAGCTCCACCGATAGAAGTGTGAGCAGCCCAGGATACGCGATTTTCACGCACCGGCGGCGCCGCGATCACACCCACAACATCAATGTATTGGCCGTGGCCTGCAGCGCCGGCACGCAGCGCGCGCTCGCCTCGGCCCGCGATGAACTGGCCGTCATCATCGACACGCTGAGCGCTCCGATCAGATTTCCGCGCCGGCTCTTGACCGGCACGGAGATGCCGCGAAAACCGATCTCGTACTGGTTTTCGGTGACAGCGAAGCCGCTCTCGCGGATCGCCACCAGTTCCTCGAACAGCTGCCGCTTGTCCGTCACGGTCAGGTGCGTGTAGGCGATCGGCTCCACCCGCGCCAGATAGGCGTGCAGCGCCTCGTCCGGCATGGCCGACAGCAGCACGCGTCCGGCCGTCGACGCATAGGCGGGCAGGCGCGTGCCCGGTTCGAAGCCGCTGGTGAGCTGGCGCGGCGCGTTCACGCGGCTCACGTACACCACATCATCCCCCTCAAGCACCGAATAATTGGTCGACTCCTGCAGCTCCGACGTGAGCTTTTGCAGATAGGGCAGGATGGCGCGCGGCAGGCGCGCTGAATCCAGATAGGAGCGGCCCAAAGTCAGCACCTTGGGCGTGAGCCAGAAGGTTTTGCCGTCCGTGGCGGCCATGCCGGTGTGGACCAGCGTGAGCAAATAACGCCGCGCGGCGCTGCGGCTGATCGCCACCTTCTCCGCCAGCTCGGTGGCGGTCAGGCGCGCGGTATCGTCGTTGAAGGCGGTGATGACGTTGAGGCCCGTGATCAATCCATCGATCAGGTCGCGCTCGGCGACATGCACATCCAGTAGCTGCGGCTTTTTCATGTTTTGTGCGCTAATCGCGCAAGTGGGGCGATTGGCGCAGTATAGCCGGTTTTCACGGGTTTTTTTGCGGCGCGGTGCTTCCTATACTGGCCTGACCTTAAGCACAAAAACGCGGGAGACCCTCACATGATCATCAAGGAACAGCTGCCGGAACCGAATAATCCGCTCGGTATCGCCGGCATTGAATTCATCGAATATGCCACCTCGCAGCCGCTGGCGCTGGGTGCGCTGCTCGAGCAGATGGGCTTCAGCGCGACCGCCCGCCATCGCTCGCGCGAAGTGACGCTGTACCGCCAGGGCGGCATGAACGTGATCGTCAACGCCGATCCGCGTGCGCTGCCGCAGGGGGAGGAGGGGCCGCAAGCGACCGTGATCAGCGCCATCGCGCTGCGCGTGCGCGACGCCGACGCGGCCTACCGGCACGCCATCGACATGGGCGCCTGGGCCATCCAGACCCGCGCCGGGGCGATGGAACTGAACATCCCGGGCGTGCACGGCGCCGGCGATTCCATCCTCTATTTTGTCGACCGCTACGCGGACTTCTCGATCTACGACGTCGATTTCAAGCTCATCCCCAATGTGCCGGCACGGCCGGAGGCTGTCGCGGGTCTGTACTTCTTCGGTGTGGTGCAAGCCATCGGCGAGGGCCGCAGCGCCGAGTGGGTCGATTTCTACCAGCAGTTGATGGATTTCCGTCCGCTGCCGGAGGGACGCTACTTCGGCGTGGTGCCCAAGGGCGTGCTGCTGGAGAGTCCTTGCCACAGCTTCTATCTGCAACTGGTGGAGCCGCCGGAGGGCGCAGGCGGCCTGCAATGGGAGGAACAGTTGATCCGTGTCGGCCTCGGTGTGCCGGACGTGATCGGCGCGGTGCGCGAGTTGCAGCGGCGCGGGATCGTCTTCATCGACCGCGCGCCGCAGGCGCCGACGGAACGCGGCGCTCTGACCCAGTTGTATCGCGGCGGCGTCAGTTTCGAACTGGTCGCCGGCGCCCAGGGAGGCGGCCATGCTTGAAATTACCGGCACGACGCGCATTTTCCCGGTCATCGGCTGGCCGGTGGAGCAAGTCAAGGCGCCGACGCTGTTCAACGCCTACTTCCAGCGCCATGGCATCGACGCCAGGGTGATCCCGCTCAAGGTGGCGCCGCAAGGCTATGTGGCCGCCGTGCGCCTGTTGATGGGAATCGAGAACGTGGGCGGCATCTTCGTCTCGATTCCGCACAAGCCGATGAGCGTGGAGGCGGTCGACGTGCCCAGTAGCCGCGCGCTGCTGGCCGGCTCCTGCAACGCCATCTACAAGGACGCGGACGGCCGCATCATGGGTGATCTGATCGACGGCGAGGGATTTGTGCGCGCCCTGGACCGAACACTGGCCGGCGCGCCCTTCAACTGGAGCGGGGCGCGGGCGCTGGTGGTCGGCAGCGGCGGCGTCGGTTGTGCCGTGGCCGAGGCACTGGCGGTGCGCGGCATCGCCGAGGTGGCGATCTGCGACAACCGGATCGAACTGGCCTTGGCCCTGCGCGGCCGCCTTCAGGCCGCGTTCCCGGCCTGCCACGTGGCGGAGGGCCTGCCGGTGGCCGAGGGCTACGACCTGGTGGTCAACTGCACGCCGCTCGGCATGCACGCCGATGACGCGATGCCCATCGACCTGCGCGGCGTGTCGAGCGAGTGCATCGTCGCCGATTGCGGCATGAAGATCGAAATGACCAAGCTGCTGGTCGAGGCCCAACGGCTCGGCTGCCGCATCCAGAAGGGCAAGGAGATGCTGATCGAACAGGCGCCCCTGTACCTGGCGCTGTTTGGCTGGCCCGGCGTGTCCTCCGACGAATTCCGTGAATTGGGGGCGCTATGAATCTGGCTAACTTCGGCATGGACAGCATCACCCTGGCCGGCCCGCTGGAATCCAAGCTGCGCGCCTCGAAGGCCGCCGGTTTCTCGCAACTGATGCTGTGGGCGAAGGACCTGGCCAACCATCCGGGCGGCATCGGGGAAGCGGTGCGGGTGGTGCGCGCCAGCGGCGTGCGCGTCACCGGCATCCAGGTCATGCGCGACTACGAAGGCTTGGAGGGCGCGCTGCACGACTACAAGCTCGATATCGCCAAGCAGATGCTGCTGGTCTGCAAAGCGGTCGGCGCGCCGTTGCTGATGGTGTGTTCGAGTACATCCAGCCATGCCGTCGGCGACATGGACAAAATCGTGCGCGACTTGGCCAAGCTGGCCACGCTGGCCGTGCCGCTGGGCGTGAAGGTGGGCTACGAGGCGCTGTCGTGGGGCCGCCATGTGAACCAGTACCAGCAGTCCTGGGAAGCGGTGGAGCGGGCTGGCCACGCCAATCTGGGTGTGGTGCTGGATTCCTTCCACATGCTGGCCAACGGCGCCGATCTGACTGAACTGGACGACATCCCGGCACACAAGATCGCGCTGGTGCAGCTGTCCGACTACATGTGGCGCGATTTGCGCAGCGCCGAAGAGCGGCTGGAGACTGCGCGTCATCTGCGCGTGTTCCCCGGCGAGGGCAGCCACGCGAAGGAGCTGTCCGTGATGCTGCGCCAGTTGAACCGCAACGGCTACCGGGGCGACTTCAGTTTCGAGGTGTTCAACGACGATTACCTGCAGTTCTCTCCGGAGGTGGTGGCGCAGCGTGCCTACCGCTCGGCCAAGTGGGTGACCGACCAGGTGCTGCGGCGCAGCCTGACCGTTCTGCAGGCCACCGCGGGCCACGCGGCGATGGCATAAAGGCCGCAAACGGCCGAAAACAAGCGAAAAACCGAGGTGCGTTACCTATAAGCGCACCCATAACAACAACGAGACAATCATGAGACAAACCTTGACAGCGGCCGGCGTGCTGGCGCTGGCGGCCGCCTGCGCCCCGGCACAAGCACAAACACACGCCCAATCCGGCACCACCATCTATGGCACCTTCGACGAATATATAGGTGTCATCCGCAGCAGTAGCGGTGCCCGGGTCACGGGGCTGAACGACGGCGCCATCCTGCGCAGCCGCCTTGGATTCAAAGGAGTCGAGGACATCGGCGGCGGCTACCGCATCACGTTCACGCTGGAGCAGGGCATCGGCGCCGATAGCGGCAGCGCCGCCGACGCCAATCGCCTGTTCGACCGGCAGGCGTGGCTGGGCGTCGTGACGCCGGTGGGCGAGTTCCGCGCCGGGCGCCAGAACACCCAGGTGTTCTACATCGGCGGCGCCATCGACTACACCGAGCGCACCACTTTCGGCTCCATGTTCAATACCTTCGGCGTACCTTCGCGTTACGACAACGATCTGTCCTACAAGTCGCCGCGCATGGCCGGGGTGCAGCTCGATGTGCACTACGCGCTGCCGGAGAACACCGCCGTCACGAACAACAAGGGGGTGTGGCAGCTGGCGCTGGACTATCAGAACGGCCCATGGCGCGCCGGTTACGCGGGCGTGCTGGCGACGCCCAACCGCGCCACCGCGACGGTGCGGGAGCGTATCGAGTACCACAACCTCTATGTCAATTACCAGTACGGCGCCGGCAAGATCTATCTGGCGGCGGGACGCAGCAACAACTCCACTTCGAACGCCAACGGTGCCAACGCCGGCGCGATATTGAGCCTGGTCGGCAGTCCGAACAACTTCTTCGCAGGGACCGACGCCAACGCGCGGCGCTACTACAACCTGTGGGAGCTCTCGGCCGACTACCGGGTCGGCCCGGCATTCCGCGTCGGCGCCATGCTGGGCGGCGCGCACGACACCAGCGGCGGCGGGGCCAGTGTGCGTTCGGCGAATGTGGGCGCGTACTACGACCTGTCGAAGCGCACGCAGTTGTACGGCTTCGCCAGCGTGATGAAAAACGACGACGCGGCGGGTTTTCGCTTTAGCAGTTCGGCCGCGCCGTCTGCCAATCTGGCGGGAGACGACATCAACGGCCGGCGCCTGACCGGGCTTCAGTTGGGCATCCTGCACCGGTTTTAACGCACTCGGACTACACTTACAATCTGGAGGAAGACATGGCTATCACAACGATTTCAATGCAGGCGTCCGCAGAGACGCGCGAACCGGCGGCACAGGAAGCCCGTCCCGAGCCGAAACGCTCGCCACGCAAGGCGGCTTTCGCCAGCTGGATCGGCAGCGCCGTCGAGTACTACGACTTCTTCATCTACGGCACGGCCGCCGCGCTGGTGTTCGGAAAAATCTTCTTCCCCTCGTTCGATCCGGCGGTCGGCGCGGTGGCGGCCTTCGCCACCTTCGGCGTGGCTTATATCACGCGTCCCCTGGGCGCCGTCATGCTGGGCCACATAGGCGACAAATACGGCCGCAAGAAGGTGTTGACCTTCACCTTGCTGCTGATGGGCGTGACGACGTTCGCCGTCGGCCTGCTGCCGACCTACGAACAAATCGGCATCGCCGCGCCGGTGATGCTGGTCATCCTGCGCATGCTGCAGGGGGTGTCGGCGGCCGGCGAACAGGCAGGCGCCAACTCCATGACCTTGGAACACGCGCCGGCGCACCGCCGCGCCTTTTTCACCAGCTTCACGCTGAGCGGCACGCAGGCGGGGCTGATCCTGGCGACGCTGGTGTTCCTGCCGGTGTCCGCGCTGCCCGAGGAGGACATGCTGTCGTGGGGCTGGCGCATTCCCTTCCTGCTCAGCGCCGTGGTGGTGGCGGTGGGTTTCTGGGTACGCCGCACGCTGCCCGAAACCCCGGCCTTCAAGGAGGAGGAAGCTGCCAACAAGGACGACCGCATGCCGCTGGTGGAACTAATCACCAACCACAAGTCCAACCTGGTGCGCGTGATCTTCGCCGCGCTGGTATCGGTCGTCAGTACCATCTTCAGCGTGTTCACCTTGTCATACGCGGTCAACACCATGCACCTGCCGCGCTCCACGATGCTGACGGTGCTGGTGCTGGCCAATGTCGTCGCGCTGTTCGCGATTCCGATGTTCGCCGCCTTGTCCGACCGTGTCGGGCGCAAGCCGGTGTTCATCTTCGGCGCGCTGGGGGCGGCGGCGCTGGCATGGCCCTACCTGTGGGCCATCGCCACGATGAACGTGCCGCTGATCTTCGTCTTCGGCCTGCTGCTGTCCGGGGTGGTGTACAGCGCCGCCAACGGCGTGTGGCCGGCGATGTATGGCGAAATGTTCGGCACCCGTGTGCGGCTGTCCGGCATGGCGATCGGCACGCAGATCGGCTTCGCGCTGGGTGGTTTCGCGCCGACCATCAGCGCGGCGATTTTGCAGCCCGGCGAGTGGGGCTGGGTGCCGGTCGCTGTTTTCGTCAGCATCACCAGCACCATCTCCGCCATAGCGGCGGCATCGGCCAAGGAAACCTATCGCACGCCGATGAACGAGTTGTAGGAGCGTGGCCGGGAAGCCGGCGCGTGCACCAGATTGACATCGACGCCGGCCTTGACGCCGGCGTTGCACCGTGCGGGTGCGGATTTCGAGTCGAATACCGTGTGGCTGATGGCACGTGGCTTGCATAATCGTCTGCATCGCCATCCTACAGGTATTCCGCCCGATGCCATCCGCCTCCCTTCATCTTCGTCAGTTGCGCGATATCGTGCTGGCTATGTTTCTCTTCTGCGGTGCTGTCGCCGCGCACGCGGCGGCCGGCAAGCCCAGACCCGTCAAGGTCATGGTGATCAGCATGTTCGCCCTGGAGGAGGCGGAATGGACAGGCAAGCTCAAACTCGATCGCGTGATACCGGTTCCGGGCCTGTCGCCGCTGTACCCGGCGGTGCGCTGCAACAAGGACGACGTCTGCCACCTGACCACCGACATGGGCAAGGCCAACGCCGCCGCCTCGATCGCGGCGATGGTCCTCAGCGGCCTGTTCGATCTGAAGCAAACCTACTTCCTGGTCGCCGGAATCGCCGGCGTCGACCCCGCCCGGGGAACCATCGGCACCGCCGCATGGTCGCGCTATCTGGTCGATTCGGACCTGGCGTGGGAGGTCGACGCGCGCGAACGTCCGGCCGGATGGTCGACCGGTTACCTGGGCATCAATACCGGCGCTCCCGGTCTCAAGCCGGACTTGGGCTACGGGACCGAGGTGTACAAGCTGGATGACCGGCTGGCGGATATGGCGTTGTCGCTGTCGCGCGGCGTCGTGTTGTCCGATTCCGCCGGTGCCCGGGCCTACCGCGCCCGATATCCTTCAGCGCCTGCCAACCAGCCGCCGCAAGTGACGCAATGCGATTCGATGACCGGCAATAACTGGTTTCACGGCGAGCTTCTGGGGCAGCGCGCGCGCGACTGGTTCAAGCTGCTGACCGACGACCACGGCACCTACTGCATGAGTTCACAGGAGGACAACGCGACCTACACGGCGCTCAAGCGCGGCGCCGAGGCGGGCCTGCTCGATCTGCGGCGGGTGGCGGTGCTGCGCACGGCGTCCAACTTCGACCGCCAGCATCCGGGGCAGACGGCGCTGGCGTCGGTGAAGGCGGATTCCGGCGGCTTCGCGCCGGCCGTGAAAAATCTGTACCTGGCCGGTGCGCCGCTGGTGGGCGACATCGTCAAGCGCTGGCGTTTGTGGAAGGATGGCGTGCCGTCGCGCGACGACAGCGCGCGGCGCCTGGCGCCGAAGGTCATGATCGTCAATATGTTCGGCGGCGAGGCAGCGCCATTTATCAAAGGCCTCAAGCTGACCACCGGCTACAAGGTACGGGGTTTGTCGGCGCGCTATCCGGAGGTGCTCTGCAACGGGGACGATGTCTGCCAGATGACCACCGATATGGGCTACAGCAACGCCGCCGCCAGCATGGCTGCGCTGATGTACGCCGGCGGCTTCGATCTGCGCAAGACCTACTTCATCGTGGCGGGGATCGCGGGGATCAATCCGCTGCGCGGCACGGTCGGTTCGACCGCATGGGCCGACTACGCCGTCGATTACTCGCTGGCGCACGAAATCGACGCGCGGGAGATGCCGTCGGACTGGCAGTCGGGGTATTTCGGCATTTTCACGGACTCGCCGGACCAGAAGCCGAAATTGAGCTACCGGACAGAAGTCTTTCAACTCGATTCCGCGCTGGTGGCGCGGGCCTACGCGCTGTCGAAGGATGTGGCGCTGCGCGATTCGCCCGCAGCGGTGGCCTACCGGGCCGGATATCCGTCGGCGCCCGCCAACCAGCCGCCGTCGGTGCTGCGTTGCGACACCGCGTCGACCGACACCTGGTTTGGCGGCGCGGCGCTGGCGCGCAGGGCGCAGGACTGGTCGGCGCTGCTCACCGACGGCAAGGCCTCGTACTGCACCGTGCAGCAGGAGGACAACGCGACCCTGGAGGCGCTGCGGCGCGGCGGAGAGGCCGGAAAGGCGGACTTCAAGCGCGTGCTGATCCTGCGCGCGGGTTCCGACACGGACCGTCCGCATCCGGGGCAAAGCGACAGCGATGTGCTGGTGAACTACAAGCAGCAGGGAGGATTCGGCCCGGCGGCGGAGAACCTGATGATCACCGCCCGTCCGGTGATCGAGGATATCGTGCGCCAGTGGCGGAACTAGGAATCATGAGCGGGCGACGGTGGCCCCCTCCGGCAGCAGCGACGCATCCATCCGCAGCACCGCACGATGTATCAACTCGCGCAACCACGTCAATCCCGGATCGAGCGTGCGGTATTTGTGCCATTGCAGCGATTGTTCCATGACCGGCATCTCCATCGGCATCGGCAGTATGCTGACCGGCAGCACCCGCGCGACACTGTAGGCGAGGCGCCGGTGTACCGTGGCGATCCGCTCGGTTCCGGTCAACAGCACCGGCACCGACAGGAAGCTGTGCGTGATCACGTCGACCCGACGCTTGATACCCACACGTTCCAGATAAGCCGTTTCGAAGCTGGACACTCCGATAGGTGGCTGCATCACCACATGGCCGGCCTCCAGATAGTCGTCCAGGGTCAGTTTTTTTCCAGCCAGGCGGCCCCGGTTCCACACCAGGCAGACAAACTGCTCCTGCCATAAAACCTCGGTGGGATGCTCGGGGGGACAGTACACCGAGGGGAAAACCAGCATGTCGGCCTCGCCGCGTTCCAGCGCGCGCTGCGGCGAGTCGACCTGCGCCATCATGCGAAAGCGGATCGTCTCCGATTCCTGGTTGGCCAGTTCGATCACGCGCGGGATCAATGTCATCAACGTGTAGTCCGACACCAGCAATGTGAATTCGCGCTCCGACTTCGCCGGGTCGAACTCCGGCTGCGCGGCGATGGTCGTATCGATGCGCATCAGGACATCGCGCACCGCCTCGCGCAGCACCAGACCGCGCGGCGTGATCTCCATCCGCCGCCCCACCTGCACCAGCAGCTTATCCTGGAAATGGTCGCGCAGCCGGCCCAGCGCATTGCTCATTGCCGACTGGCTCATATGCAGCCGCTGCGCGGCGACGGTGATGCTGGTCTCGGTCAGCATTGCGTCCAGGGCCACCAGCAGATTCAGGTCGAGCTTATTGAGCCGCATTGTCGTCCCCTTGTTTTTTACATGGCCGATGTATTGACCGGATCAATACATTGAATTGATACAAACCATTTTACCAAATAGATCATAGTTCGTAAGCTGGCTCCAGGCGATCAGGAATATCGCCAATAAAAATACCTACAACAACGGAGACAGCGATGCAAAAGAGTTCCAGGCAGGGCCGGTTGCGACTGGCGGTAGGCAGGTGCGCGTTCGCGGGGGCGGCGCTGGCGGCGGCTCCGGGGCAGGCGGTCGATCTCGATACCGGCAATCCAGATGTGGCACTGCGCTTCGATAACACCGTCAAAGCCAGCACCATCTACCGACTTCACGACGCCGATCCAACGCTGTTAAATTCATTTAACGCCAATGGCGGCCCGCAGGCGCTTAATTTCAACGCAGGCGACCAGAACTTCCGCAATGCCGGCTCGGTGTCGCAGCGGGTCGACCTGCTGTCGGAGTTCGATCTGGTGTACAAACGCGATTTTGGTCTGCGCGTCAGCGGCGCCGCCTGGTACGATCGGGTATATCACCGCGATACCGACGCCGCCAGCGATCCGACCCTCGGCCAGCAGCCCTACAATCGCTTCCAGTCCTACACCCGCAAGATGGCGGGCGAGAAGGCCGAACTGCTCGACGCCTTCGTCTTCGGTGGCGTCACGCTCGATGGGGGCGGCAAAGTCAGCGCGCGTCTCGGCCGCCATGCGCTGGTGTACGGCGAGAGCCTGTTCTTCGGCGATAACGCCATCGCCGCCGCACAGGGGCCGAGCGACATCGCCAAGCTGATGGCGTCGCCGAACGCGCAGTTCAAGGAGATCGTGCGCCCGGTGCCGCAGTTGTCGGCGCAATGGCAGGTGACGCCGAACGTCAGCGTCGGTGGCTATCTGCAGTTCCGCTGGGAGGAGAGCAGGGTGCCGCCGTCGGGCAGCTATTTTTCCAGCGCTAACATCCCGTGGCACTCCACCGGTCCGGAATACATTGGCATCCCTGCCGGTCCCGTGGCCGGCAACTACGTGCTCACGCCGGGCGGGGACGAGCACCCGCGCGATAGCGGCCAGTTCGGCCTCCAGCTCAAATGGCGCCTCGACGAGACCGACCTTGGCTTCTACTTCGCCCGCTATCACGACAAGTTCGGTCAGTTGTTCGGACGACTCAACCCGGGCGCGCCGGCCACCGACAGCCGCTGGTACTTCGTGTTCGGCGACGATATCAAGGTCGCGGCCATCAGCGCTTCGCGCTCGGTGGGCGACTTCAACCTCTCGGCCGAAGCCTCGGTGCGCGACAACATGCCGCTGGTGGTCAACAACGCGCTGTATTTCGGGCCCGCGGGCACCGCGCGGCCGGCGATACCGGTGGGGCGCACCGCGCACCTGAACCTGTCGACATTGGCGAACTTCGGTCCGAACTTCATCGCCAGCGAGAGCGCCTTCGTTGCGGAGTTGGCGTGGAACCGACGTTTGAGCATGGACGATCCAAACAATGAGCTGGACAAGGGCCGCACGCGCGACGCCAGCATCGTGCAGTTCACCTACACGCCGACTTATCGCCAGGCCTTGCCGGGACTGGACTTGAGCGTGCCGGTGGGCGCGCGCTACACGCTGTCGGGCCGCTCCAGCGTGACCGCCTGGGGACCACGCCACACCGGCAACGCCAGCATCGGCCTCGATGGCAATTATCTCAACGTGTGGCAGATCTCGCTGAACTACAACCACTACATCGGCGCCAGCGTGCCGTCGACCGACTACCGCACCACCGCCTTCGGCGACGGCAACCCGCTCGGCGACCGCGATTACATCTCGCTCAGCGTGCGCCGCACATTCTAAAAATACGGATACAACGGAGACCAGACCATGAACAAACATCTTATTTCCACCGCGTTGGCCGGCCTGGCGCTGGCACTGCAGGCCGGCGCCGCCTCGGCGGCCGCCACCCCCGCCGAAGCGGCCAAGCTGAAGTCCGAACTGACGCCCCTCGGCGCCGAAAAGGCCGGGAACAAGGAGGGTACCATTCCCGCCTGGACCGGCGGCTATACCACCGCCATCCCCGGCGACAAGGCCGGCGGCCGCCGTGGCGATCCGTTCAAGGACGAGAAGCCGCTGTACTCAGTCACCGCGCAGAACATGGAAAAATACGCGGAGCAGTTGACCGACGGCGTCAAGGCGCTGCTGAAAAAGTATCCGGAATACCGGCTCGACGTCTACCCGACCCACCGCACCGCCGCCGCGCCGCAGTACGTCTACGATAACACTTTCAAGAACGCCACGCGCGGGAAGATCGTCAACGAGGTGCCCGCCGACGTGGTCGGCGGTATTCCGTTCCCGCTGCCGAAAACCGGCGAGGAGGTGATGTGGAACCACATGCTGCGCTGGCGCGGCAGCGCCTTCCAGACGCATTACGCGCAGCATCAGATCACTGCCGCCGGCAAGGACGTGGTGGTCTCGGAAGGGGTGATCGACGCGCAGATTCCTTATTACTACCCCGAGGCGACGGTGGAGAGCTTCGCCAAGGCGCCGGAGACTTACCTGATCCGCCTGATCAACAGCGGGCCGCCGATCCGCGCCGGCGAGGCGATCATGGGCCGCGATCAGATCGATCTGGCCAAGACGCAGTCGTGGGTGTACCTGACCGGCCAGCGCCGCGTGCGCAAGCTGCCCAACCCGTGCTGCGATACGCCGTCTCCCGTCACCGGCGGTTTGATGAGCTTTGACGAGATCCAGACCTGGTCCGGACGGCTCGACCGCTTCGATTTCAAGATCGTCGGCAAGAAGGAGATGCTGATACCGTACAACGGCAACAAGCTGCTGCAGCCGAAGACCGACGCGGAGGTGATTTCCAAGATCGGCGTCAATCCCGCCTTCCAGCGCTGGGAGCTGCACCGCACCTGGGTGGTGGACGCCACGCTGCGCAGCGGCCAGCGGCACCCGGCCGCGAAGAGCCGCTACTACTGCGACGAAGATACCTGGGCGTGCGTGTTGGGGGACCGCTGGGACGCCAACGGCCAGCTGTGGAAGACGTTGTGGTCGGCCACCTTTGTCGCCCCGGACCTGCCGGGCACCGTGATCGGCTCGTTCGGCTTCAACGATCTGCTGTCGGGAACCGCCTATGTCGGCGATCTGTATAACAGCAAGAGCGCCCACTACGTGCTCAAACCTCGTTACCCGGACAGCGTCTTCACGCCGGAATCGATGGCCGGGGACAGTGTGCGATGAAGTTCCGACGTTCCATCAAGCTGGCGGGAGCCTTCGCGCTGACGGCGGTGTGTTGCGGTTACTGCGCCGCCGCCGATGTAGCCGGTATGGCCGGTGCGTCGGCCGCGGCCGGCGCGGCGCCGGTGCGCAGCGCGCTGGAACGCGCGGCTCCGGTGTCGGTGGCGCCCGAACGGGCGTTGATGCTGGGCGCGGCGCAGGCCGGCCAACGCCTGGTGGCGGTGGGTGAGCGCGGTATCGCGCTGTGGTCCGACGACGCCGGCGTCCACTGGCGCCAGGCCGCCGTGCCGGTCGCGGTGACGCTGACGGCGGTGCGACTGGTCGATGCGCGGCGCGGCTACGCGGTCGGCCACAGCGGCGTGGTGCTGCGCACCGCCGATGGCGGCCAGACCTGGACCAAATGCCTGGACGGCAGCATGGCCGCCGGCATCGCGCTGGCCGCCGCCGAGGCGAGCGGCGACGCCCGCGCCCTGGCAGAAGCGCAGCGGCTCAAGGCCGACGGCGCCGACAAGCCCTTGTTCGACCTGCATTTCTACGACGCGGATCACGGGCTCGTGGTGGGCGCGTACAACCTGGCGTTCCGCACCGCCGACGGCGGCCGCACCTGGCAAAGCCTGATGGCCGGCACGGACAATCCGAAGGCGATGCATCTGTACGCGCTGCGGGCCCACGGCGACACCTTGCTGGTGGCCGGCGAACAAGGGCTGGCATTGCGCTCGGATGACCGTGGCCGCAGCTTCCGCAAGCTGGCGACGCCCTACAACGGCAGCTTCTTCACCGCCGAATTCCTTGATGCCGAAGGTCGCGACATGATGCTTGCCGGCCTGCGGGGCAATGTCTGGCGCAGCCGCGACGGCGGCGGCAGTTGGACCCAATGGGCCACACCGCTGCCGGTGTCGATCACCGGCTCGGCGCTCATGGCGGTTCCGTCTACCACGTCGGCGCCTGACCTGGTGCTGGTCAACCAGGCCGGCCAGATCCTGCGCAGCGACGGAGAAACATTCAAATTGCGGGCCGGCGCGCCACTTGCGCCGCTGGCCGGAGTACTGCCGCTCAAGGATGGCGCAATGCTGGCACTGAGTTTCGCCGGCCCGGTGCGCATCGCCGCCAACGGAGGCACAAAATGATCTCCTCCAACCGTCCAAATACCGACGACAAGGCCGGCCTGCTGGAACGCCTGCTCTTCACGCATCGCTTGTGGGTGCTGCTGATCTGCGCCGTCATCACCGCCTTGCTGGGTTGGCAAACCACACGCTTGCAGCTGAACGCCAGTTTCGAGAAGACCATCCCGGCGCAGCATCCCTACGTGCGCAACTATCTCGCCTGGCAGGGCGAGCTCACGGGCCTGGGCAACGCGGTGCGTATCGCCGTCGCCAATCCGGCCGGCGACATCTATCAAACCAAGTACCTCGACACCTTGCGTCGGTTGAGCGATGAGGCGTTCCTGGTGCCCGGCGTGAACCGGGTACAGATGAAATCCCTGTGGACGCCGTCGACGCGCTGGGTCGGCGTCACCGAAGATGGCCTCGAAGGCGGCCCGGTGATCCCCGAGGGCTACGACGGTGGCGCCGCCAGTCTCGCGCAGCTGAAAATGAACGTTGCACGTTCCGGCGAAATCGGCCAGTTGGTCGCCGCCGACGGCCGCTCCACAGTCATCTATCTGCCGCTGTTGCAGGAGGCCGACGGCCAGCCGCTGGACTACGGCATGCTGTCGGAGCGCCTGGAATCCTTGCGCCATAAGTATGAGACGCAGGGCGTCACCGTCCATATCACCGGCTTCGCCAAGATCTCGGGCGACCTGATCGCCGGCGTGCGCGCCATGCTGGGCTTCTTCGTCGCGGCGGTGCTGATCGCCATGGCGGCCGTCTACTGGAGCACCCGCTGCGTGCGTTCCACCCTGTTGGTGGTCGGCGCCTCGCTGATCGCGGTGCTTTGGCAGCTCGGCATGTTGCCGATGCTGGGCTACTCGCTCGATCCCTACTCGATCCTGGTGCCGTTCCTGGTGTTCGCCATCGGCATGAGCCACGGCGCGCAGAAAATGAACGGCATCATGCAGGACATCGGACGTGGCGTCACACCTTTGGAGGCCGCGCGCCTGACCTTCCGCCGCCTGTTCCTGGCCGGCCTGACCGCGCTGCTGGCGGACGCCGTCGGCTTCGCAGTGCTGCTGATCATCGACATCCAGGCCATCCGCGAACTGGCGGCCGCCGCCAGCCTGGGCGTGGCGGTGTTGATCGTGACGAATCTGATCCTGCTGCCCATCCTCCTGAGCTACACGGGTGTCAGCGCCAAGGCGGCGCAGCGTAGCCTGCAAGCCGACCGCAAGGCGGAAGCGGCGTCCAGCGGGCACAATCCGCAGGGCCGTCCGACCGGCATCGCGGGTATGCTGGACCGCTTCACGCAGCGGCGCTGGGCGACGGTGGCGGTGGTTGTCGCGGTCGTCCTGGGAGCGGGCGGCTTCTTGGCCAGCCAGCACCTGGCCATCGGCGACCTCGATCCGGGCGCGCCGGAGCTGCGCGCCGGCAGCCGTTACAACCGCGACGCCGCATTCATGAACAGCAGCTACGGCGCGGCGGGCGACGTGCTGGCGGTGATGGTCACCACGCCGGAAGGCGGCTGCTCGCGCTACGATACCCTCAACAAGGTCGACGCGCTGGAATGGCGCCTGCGCCAGCTGCCGGGCGTGGACAACACCAACACGCTGGCCCTGCTGAACCGCCGCGTGCTGGTCGGCCTGAACGAGGGCAATCCGAAATGGTACGAGCTGTTGTCCAACCAGGACATGCTCAACACCGTCACCGCCGGAGCGCCGCGTGGGCTGTACAACGACGCCTGCAGCCTGCTGACGGTGTACGCCTACCTGCGCGACCACAAGGCCGAAACGCTGGCGGCTGTGGTCGCCAGCGTCGAGGAATTCGCCCGCGCCAACGACACCGCCGACACCAGGTTCCTGCTCGCCGCCGGCTCGGCCGGGATCGAGGCCGCGACCAATATCGTGGTGCGCGACGCCTGGCGCAAGATGCTGGCACTGGTCTACTGCGCGGTGGCGGTGCTGTGCTTCGTCACGTTCCGCTCATGGCGCGCGGTGCTGGTGGCGGTGCTGCCGCTGATGCTCACCTCCGTGTTGGCCGAAGCGCTGATGGTCGGCCTGGGCATGGGCGTCAAGGTCGCCACCTTGCCCGTGATCGCGCTGGGCGTCGGCATCGGCGTCGACTACGCGCTGTACATCCTCAGCGTGACCCTGGCGCGCATGCGTGCCGGCGCCACGCTGTCGCAGGCCTATCACCAGGCGCTGCTCTTCACCGGCAAGGTCGTCATGCTGACCGGGATCACGCTGGCCGCCGGCGTGATCACCTGGGTCGCCAGCCCGATCAAGTTCCAGGCCGATATGGGGCTGCTGCTGGCCTTCATGTTCCTCTGGAATATGCTCGGCGCGTTGATCCTGCTGCCGGCGCTGGCGCACTTCCTGTTGCGTCCTTCGCGGCCCGCGTCCGCGCTGGCCGCGACGTCGTCCACCCGTCCGGCCAGGGCCGAGGCGGATATTTCATCCACCCTGACATAAAGTTGATCATCATGTTCCGTTATTTCCCTACCAACTACGTCTGGAATCTGTCCGTCGATCTGTCGATCGAAATGGGCGCAAAAATCGGCGAGATCGAGGAGATGTGCGCGCCGTTGCAGGAAGCGGCCAGCCAACCCGATGCCGCCGGCACCGCCGCCTTCCGCGAAACCTGGCAGCGCATGGCCGACAAGCTTTGCGGCCTGGCCGAGGATGACGTGGCGCGCGGCCGCAAGATCTCGGCCGGCGACAAGTATCTGCGCGCGGCCAACTACCTGCTGACCTGCGAGCGGCTGCAGGCGCACGGCGCGCCCGGACGTGTCGAGCTGTATCAACGTTTCCTCGACGTGTTCGAGCGCGGCGCGCGCCTGTCCGGCGCCCCCTGCGAGCAGGTGCGCATCCCTTACGGCGACACTTTCCTCAGCGGCCTGTATGTGCCGGCCGAGGGCGTCGATGGCCCGGCGCCGCTGCTGGTGCAGGTCAACGGCCTCGATTCGACCAAGGAAATGAAGTATCTGGTCGGCCTGCCGGCGTGGCTGGCCAAGCGCGGCGTCGCTTCGCTGCTGGTGGATCAGCCGGGCACCGGCGACGCGTTGCGCCTGCGCGGGCTGACCGCGCGCTACGACAGCGAGCACTGGGCCAGCCGGGTTGTCGACTGGCTGGAGACGCGCGCCGACGTCGATGCCACGCGCATCGGCATGGAGGGCGTGTCGCTGGGCGGTTACTACTGCCCGCGCGCTGTCGCCTTCGAGCCGCGTTTCGCCTGCGGCGTGGTGTGGGGCGCGAATCACGACTGGCGCGACGTGCAGAAGCGCCGCATGGCGAAAGAAGGCAACCTGCCGGTGCCGCACTACTGGGCGCACGTGCGCTGGGTATGGGGCGCCAGGGACAACGACGATTTCATGCGCATCGCCGAGGACGTGCATCTGGACGGCATCCTTGACCGCATCAAGGTGCCGTTCCTGGTCACGCACGGCGAGAAGGACAGCCAGATTCCGCTGCACTGGGCCGAGCGCACCTACGAACAGCTCGTCAACAGCCCGCGCCGCGAGTTGAAGATCTTTACCGACCGCGAAGGCGGCGTGCAGCACTCCAGCTTTGACAATTCCGCCAACGCCGGCGCGTACATCGCCGACTGGGTGGCCGAAACACTGGGCGGCCGCACCGCCCCAACCAACTAACAAGGAAACCACGATGAAGATCATCGGACCCGATGCGCTGCTGTTTGGCGTCGACGACATGGCCGCATGCACGCAATACCTGACCGACTACGGCCTGGAGCCGGTCGGCGGCAACCGTTTCGAGGCGCTGGACGGCACCGCGGTGGTACTGGCCCACAAGGACGATGCCGGCCTGCCTGCGCCCATGCCCACCGCGACCATGCTGCGCAAGACCGTTTACGGTGTCGCCGACCAGGCCACGCTGGATCAAATCGCCGACGAGGTGGGCCGCGACCGCGAAGTGCGCAAGCTCGCCGACGGCTCGCTGGAGACAGAGGACAACGCCGGCTTCACGCTGGGCTTCCAGATCACCGTGCGCCGCCCCATCGCGCTGGCAGCGGAAACCGTCAACGCCCCCGGTGCGCCGGCGCAGCGCGGCGCCAACCGCATCGCCTTCGACATCAACGCCCAGCCGCGTCCGCGTTCGCTGTCGCACGTGGTGTATTTCGTGCCGGACGCCGACGCGGCCGAGGCGTTTTATACGCGCCTGGGCTTCGTGTGCACCGACCGCTTCACCGGCGTCGGGCCATTCCTGCGTCCGGGCGGCAGCGAGGACCACCACACGCTGTTCATGATCCAGACCCCGCCGTTCATGAAAGGGTGTGAGCACTTCACTTTCCACATGGGCGGCCCGACCGAGGTGATGCTGGCCGGGACGCGCTTCGTCGAAAAGGGTTACCAGTCGTTCTGGGGACCTGGGCGTCACCTGTTCGGTTCCAACTGGTTCTGGTACTTCAACAGCCCATTGGGCTGCCACGTGGAGTACGACGCCGACATGGACTTGCACGACGACGAGTGGACCGCGCGCGTGGCGCCGATGGGGGCCGACGCATCGCAGCTGTTCCTGTTCCAGCATCGCGAGAAGTGGGCCCCGAGCGGTCCGCCGCCGAAGCCATGACCGCCCGCACGCTGCTGTGCCGCGCCGACGAACTGCCGGACGGCGCGAGCAAAGGTTTTCCGCGCTGGGGCGTGTTCGTTGTTCGTGTGCGCGGCGGCGTGCACGCATACCGCGACGCCTGTCCGCACTACGGCGACACGCCGCTGGCGTGGCGCAGCGACGCTTACCTGAACGCCGATGGCACCCGCATCGTTTGCGCCGCGCACGGCGCGCAATTCGAGCCATCGACCGGTTTGTGCACGTTGGGACCGTGTCTGGGACAGGGTTTGACGCCGGCGCCGGTGACGGTCGCGCTCAACGGCGACCTGTGGTTGGAACATCGGTTGGACAAAATATAAACTAGGAGATAAGAACATGAATGCATTGAACAAGGCCCTGATTGTCGGGGGCGGGTTTTCCGGCATGGCGGCGGCGATCGAATTGCGCAAGCGCGGCGTCGAAGTGGACCTGGTCGAGATCGACCCCCAATGGCGCTCCTACGGCGCCGGGATCAGCCTGGGCGGAGCCACATTGCGCGCCTTCGGGGTGTTGGGGATTCTGGAGCGCTTCCTGGAACGCGGTTACGCTGCCGATGGCGTCGACCTGTACGCGCCGCATGGAGCACACCTTGCGCAACTGCCGACGCCGCGCATCGCTGGCGACAACGTCCCCGGCGGCGCCGCCATCATGCGGCCGGTGCTAGCCAAGCTGATGGCGGAGGCGACGCTGGAGGCGGGCGTGAATGTGCGCCTGGGCTGCAGCTTCACATCGCTGGCACAGGACGACGACGGTGTCGATGTCGAACTGACCGATGGCGGCAAGCACCGCTACGACGTGGTGATCGGGGCCGACGGCCTGTATTCCAGAATGCGCGCGCTGCTGTTCCCGGAGGCGCCGAAGCCACGCTATTCGGGGCAGGGCGTGTGGCGCGCGGTGCTGCCGCGTCCCGCCGATCTGGTGCGGCCGGCGATGTGGCTGGGACCAAAAATCAAGACCGGTGTCAATCCGGTGTCCGAGACCGAGCTGTATCTGTTCGTCACCGAGGACCGCGAAACCAATTGCCACATCCCGCTTGACCAGCAGCCGGAGATGCTGCGCGCCCTGCTGGCGCCATTCCCGGCGCCGCTGATGCAGCAGCTTCGCGATCAGATAGGCCCACATTCGCAGGTGATCTACCGTCCGCTGGAGAGCCTTCTGTTGCCGCATCCATGGTATCGCGGCCGCGTGGTGCTAATCGGCGATGCGGTGCACGCCACTACCCCGCACCTGGCTTCCGGCGCCTGCATCGGTATCGAGGATGGACTGGTGGTGGCCGAGGAGCTGGGCCGCTCCGCCAGTGTCGACGAGGCCCTGCGCCGCTTCCAGGAGCGCCGTTATGAGCGCTGCCGCATGGTGGTGGACAACTCGGACCGCCTCGGCGTGATTGAGATCAGCGGCGGGGACAAGCAGGAACACGCCGCCATCATGCGCGCCTCGATGATGGCGCTGGCCGAACCGATCTGATCGCACCGAACAATAAAAATGGAGACCGCATCATGATCAAGACCGATAGTTTCACGGGCCGCTGCGTCCTGATGGTGGCGCATTGCGCCGGCATGCTGGACCTGGTGGCGCTGCCGGTGTGGGTGGGCACGCTGATTTCAAAGTATGGGCTCGATCCGCAGCAGGCCGGCGGCCTGGCCACGCTCTTCCTGGTGGGCGCTGTCCTCAGTAGCCTGTTTTTCGCCCCGCGCCTGCCGCGCTATAACGGCCGCGTGGCGGCGACCTGCGGGTTCGGCCTGGCGGTGCTGTCGTTCCTGGCGTTGTCGATGACGCGCGACTACACCACTATGATGGCGCTGCACGCGCTGGCCGGCGCGTCGGCCGGCTGCGCCTTGAGCTTCACCCACGGCACCATCGGCCGCAGCGCCGATCCGCACCGGCTGTTCGCGCTGGTGGGCATCGCCATCGGCTTCTTCGCGCTGGCGTTTTTTGCCGTCGCGCCGCAACTGGTGGCCGCTTTCGGCGGCGGCGCGCTGTTCCAGCTGTTCGCCGCCATCATGGCGGTGGCCACGCTGGCGACGGCGGCCGGGTTCCCGCAACCGGCGCCGTCCGACAAGGCGCCCGGCATCGCGCCTACGGCGGGACGGCTCGACCCTGCCGTGTGGTACGTGGTGTTCGGCGTCGGCTGCCTGGCGCTGGTGCAGTCGATGACCTTCAGTTTCGTCGAGCGCATCGGCATTGACCGTGGTTTTGGTTTCGCCGCCGTCTCGGGCGTGTTGATCGCGCTGGGCATGGTTAATCTGGTGCCGGCGCCGCTGGCGGTGCTGCTGCAACGCCGCCTGCCGGGACATCGGGTGATGCTGGCCGGTCCGATCATCCAGGCGGCGATCGTGTTGACGATCACCCAGAGCTCGACCTTTCCGCCGTACGCGTTGGCCACCGCGGTGCTGGTCAGCGTGCTGATTTTCACCCATACCTTCGCCTTCGGCGCCATCGCGGCGCTCGATCCGAGCGGCCGGGCGGCGGCGGCCACGCCGGCGACCTTGATGACCGGTGCCGCCATCGGGCCGCTGCTGGGAGGCACGCTGGTTAAAAGCGCCGGTTACGGCAGCATCGGCATCGCGGCCGTCGTGCTGGCGGTGTTGGCGGTGCTTAGCTTCCGCCGCGCGCAGTCGCGTCCCGTTCTTGTTCCATCCCTGTGAGGTTTCGCATGAAAAACAAACGTTCGTATCGCTTCGTCGATTTGTCGATTTACCTGGAAAACGACGTGCTGTCCGATCCGCCGCCGCTGGCGCCGAAGATCACCTATCAAACCCACGCCGACACGCTGCCCGAGTTCATGGCGATGCTGCCGGGGACCAAGGCGGAAGATTATCCGGAGGGGGAGGCCGCTGCCGCCGAATGGGTCACCTTGACCACCCATAACGGCACCCACCTCGACGCGCCTTATCACTTCCATTCGACGATGGACGCCAGCCTGGGAGAGCGCAAGCCGTCGATCACCATCGACGAAGTGCCGCTGGAATGGTGCTTCCAGACCGGCGTCAAGCTCGATTTCCGTCACTTCGCCGACGGCTATGTGGCCACCGCCGCCGACGTCGAGACGGAGCTGAAACGCATAGGCTACGAGCTGCAACCGCTCGACATCGTGGTCGTCAACACCCGCGCCGGCTCGCGCTATGGCCATGCCGACTATCTCGGCGCCGGCTGCGGCATGGGTTACGAGGCGACCATGTACCTGCTCGAGCGCGGCGTGCGCCTGACCGGCACCGATGCCTGGAGCTGGGACGCGCCGTTCTCGTACACCGCCAGGAAGATCGCGGAGACCGGCGACGTGTCGCTGATCTGGGAAGGTCACAAGGCCGGCCGCGATATCGGCTACTGTCATCTGGAGAAGCTGCACAACCTGGAGGCGCTGCCGTCGCACGGCTTCACCATCAGCTGCTTCCCGCACAAGATCCGCCGCGCCTCTGCCGGTTGGACCCGCGCCGTGGCGATCTTCGACGACGCCGAGGTGGCCGCATGAGCCTTCCTGCCATCCATCGCGTGGTCACCGGCCACGACGCGCAGGGTCGCGCGGTGGTCGCTTTCAACGGTCCGCTACCCACCGTGATCGAGATCGCGGCCATTCCCGGAACGGTGTTCCACGAGGTGTGGAGCACCGGCGATACTCCGGCGACGCTCGATAACGGTCCCGATCCGACCCTCGCGCCCCTGATGCTGCCACCGCCGCGTCATGGCACGCGCGTGCGTTTCGTCGATATTCCGCCCGATACGGAGGAATTCCTGGCGCACGGCGCGGACAAGATGCACAAGGCGTTCACGCAGGCCGGCGACGCCGGGGCATCCACCGTCGCCGAGGATTCGCCGCATCCGCTGATGCACCGCACCGAGTCGATCGACTACGGCGTGGTGATCGAAGGCGAATTGACATTGATACTGGACCGGGGCGAAGTACGCCTCGGCGCCGGCAGCGTCGTGGTGCAGCGTGGTACCAATCACGCCTGGGCCAATCGCTCGGACCGGGTCTGCCGCATGCTGTTCGTGCTCGTAGGAGGACGCTACGCGCCCGAAATCGAAGCCGGCGCCGCCGGTGGCCGCTCATCAACATAGGATCAATATGAAATTTGCCACCCTTACCACCGGCCATTCGGACGGCCGGCTTCTACTGGTGTCGCGCGACCTGAAAACGGCGGTCGATGCCGGTTCCATCGCGCCGACGTTGCTGGCCGCGCTGGAGCAATGGGACCGCGTCAAGGCGCCGCTGGAACAGCTGTATGAAGCGCTCAACGCCGGCCGCGCGCAGGCCAGCTTCGCCTTCGCGCCGCAGCGCTGCGGGGCGCCGCTGCCGCGCGCACCGCAATGGCTGGACGCCTCGGCGTTCCTCAACCACGGACGCTTGATGGAACAAGCCTTCAACACCACGCCGATACCGGACTTCGACACCATTCCGGTGATGTACCAGGGCGCCAGCGACGATCTGCTCGGCCCCCATGTGGACATCGCCCTGCCCAGCGAAGCGGACGGCATCGACTTCGAGGGCGAATTCGGCGTCGTGGTCGGCGCGGTGCCGCTGGGCGCGACGCCGCAAGAGGCGCTCGACGCCGTGCGGCTGGTGGTGCAGATCAACGACTGGAGCCTGCGCGCGCTCGGACCACGCGAGATGCGCACCGGTTTCGGCTTCCTGCAGGCCAAGCCGTCGACCAGCTTCGCGCCGGTGGCCGTGACGCCCGATGAACTGGGCGACGCGTGGCGGGAGGGGCGCGTGCACCTGTCGCTGGAGGTCCAGCACAACGGCAAGCGCTTCGGCGAACCGCACGGACGCGAAATGCAGTTCAGCTTTGGGCAGCTGGTGGCCCACGCGGCGCGCTCGCGCCGCCTGAGCGCGGGCACCATCGTCGGCTCGGGTACGGTTTCGAATGTCGACCGTGCCGCCGGCTCGGCCTGCATCGCCGAACGCCGGGTGATCGAGATCATCGACGCCGGCTTCGCCAGTACGCCGTTCATGAAATTCGGCGACCGCGTACGCATGCAGGCGCGCGACGACGATGGCGCCGACGGTCCGTTCGGCGTGATCGACCAGCGCGTGGTGCAGTCCGCGCACGCCGGTTGAACCAGTCATTCAGGAGAACATATGCTGAAGTTGATGATCGTCGGCCGCCGCCGTGGCGGCATGACCTTGCGGCAGTGCCATAGCTATATGCGCGACGTGCACGGCGCCGCCGTGGTGCGTTTCATCGGCGGGCAGCCGCATCTGGCACCGCGCCGGTATATTCAGAATCACGTGTTCGACGGCTGCTTCCGGGCCCCCGACGGCGGCGCCGACACCTTTGCCGGCGCGCGGGACTTCGTCACCCAGGTCTGGTTCGACGATCCGGAGCAGGCGGCGGCCGCGATGTCCGCGCCGTTCTACCGCGAGATCCTGCAACCGGACGAGGATCGATTCGTCGACCAGGCCAGCGTGGTCAAGCTGCCGGTGGCGGAACGGGAAGTCCTTGGTCGCGGCGGTCGCGATGGCGCCAGCAAGGTGTTTGTGATGCTGCGCGCGGCTCCGGGTGTGATGCTGGATGATCTGGCCGCGGCCAGCGCACCGGTGTGGCGAAGGTTACTGGAGGAAGAGAGTCTGGGAATCGAATGCGTCGTTCGCAACCAGGTGTTGGCGCGTCCCGGCGTGCCGGCGCCCTCGGTCGACCTGGTGGATGAAGCCTGGCTGTCGAACGACGATGCGGCCCTCGGCCTGGGCGAGCGTTGGCTGGCACTAGCGGCCGACGAACATCTGGCGGCCATGCTGGCGCCGGGATCGGTCGTCGTGCTGGCGGCGCGGCAGCACGTACTGTTCGCCGGAGCGGCCGCATGAACGTCGTGGTCACCGGCGGCGGCGGCTTTGTCGGCCGGGCGCTTGTGCGGCGGCTGATGGAGGATGGCATCGGGGGCCGCGCCGTCACCGCTTTGACGTCGATAGACATGCGTTTCGACGGCGCCGCGACAGATCCGCGTGTGCGCCAGTTGCAAGGGAACGTGGCCGACACCGCGCTGCTGGCGCAAGCCTGCGCGCAGCCGGTCGATGTACTTTTCCATCTGGCCAGCGTGCCGGGTGGGGCGGCGGAGCAGGATTTCGCCCTTGGCCTGTCGGTCAACCTGCACGCGACGATGGCGCTGCTGGAGTGCTGCCGTGTCCAGGCCCAAGGCCAAGGGCGGGGCCGGCCGCCGGTGCTGGTCTATTCGAGCAGCATCGCCGTGTACGGCGCGCCGCTGCCGGAGCATATCGACGACGACACGCCGATGCGGCCACACCTGAGTTACGGCGCCCACAAACTCGCCTGCGAGGTGCTGGTCCAGGATTACAGCCGGCGCGGCTGGCTGGATGGGCGCATCCTGCGCCTGCCGGGCATCGTCGCGCGTCCGCCCGAGCCATCCGGCCTGCTGTCGGCCTTCATGAGCGACATCTTCTGGCGTCTCAAGGATGGTGAACGCTTCACGTGTCCGGTGTCGGCCCAGGCGGTCGCCTGGTGGATGTCGGTGGGGTGCTGCGTCGACAACCTGCTGCACGCGGCGGCCATGGCGCCAGCGCAAGCGGCCGGGCGCCGCGACTATACCTTGCCGGTGCTGCGGCTGACCATCGCGGAAGTGGTGGACGGCCTGGCCATGGAATTCGGCGACGATCGCCGCGCGCTGGTCGACTATCGGCCGGACGAACGGCTGGAGCAGGGCTTCGGCCGCCAGCCGCCGCTCGATGCGTCGGCCGCCGAGCGGGCCGGCTTCCACCACGACGGCGATCTGCGGCGTTTGATCGTCAACGCCGTGGCGGCGGGAGGACCATTCTGAAATCGCCATGCTCGCGGTATCGGGCACACCGTAGCCTTTGATTTAGAAAGTCCGCTAAGATATCGGCATTTTGTTTATTCAGGAGTCGATATGCACCGCCACACCGTCCCCGCAGCCGCCTTCTTGCTGGTTTTTACCGCCTTCGGTTGCAGCGCCAGCGAATCGGCCAATGGCAGTTTCACCGCCACCAAGAGCTGCGAGGCGTTTTCCTCCTTCGCCAAACAGAGCAACCCGGGTGCGCAGAAAGTCGTGCCGGGGACCGAATACACGGTCCGCGAAATCAACAAGGTCGATTACGACTGGATCAGGGTCGAGGTGCCGGGCGCGCAGCCATCGCTGCGCTGGGTGCGCAAGGAGTGCGGCACGCCGGAGTTGAGCGATAAGCCGAGCAAGGCCCAGCGCGGTCGCGAAATCGCCGCCGCCGGAGGTTCGTGCAACATCGCCAACCAGCAGGATAGCTATTTGCTGGCGATCACCTGGCAACCGGGTTTTTGCGAACACGTCAAGTACAACGGCAAGAAGCCGGAGTGCGACGCCATGAACGGTGGCACGCTGCAGGCGAAGAACCTGAACCTGCACGGCCTGTGGCCGAACAAGAAGGAGTGCGGCAACAACTACGGCAGCTGCAAGGGCGAGCAGTTCTCTCTGAAGCTGGAGACCATCGACAAGATCGCGCCGTGGATGCCGAACTTCTTCTACGAGCGCACCTTCGGCGCCTACGAATGGAACAAGCACGGCAAATGCCAGTCGCTGTCGCCGGACGACTATTTCATCAAGGCCGTATCGGCGGTGCGGGTTGTGAACGATTCTGAAGTGGGCAAGATCGTGTTGGGCAGCGTGGGCAAGTCGTTCCGCGTCAACGATTTCTTCGCGCGGGTCAAGGCCAGCTACGGCGCCCAGGTGGCGGACAGCATCACGCTGATTTGTACGCAGCGTAAATACCTGCAGGAGATCCGCATGTCGCTGCCGCTCGAATTCAGCACCGACGGGGAGTTGAAGCAAATGGTGGGCAACGCCGCGCCCGCGCGTACGCGCGCGGTGGGCTGTGGCGACGAGGTGTATGTGGAGGGCGCCGGCCGGGATTGACCGGCCGCCTGGTCGGCCTCAGTCGATCGTGACGGCGCGCGCCTTCTTGCGCTCCGCCTTGCACTTGTACATGGCATCGTCGGCGAAGGCGATCAAGTCGTCGGCGGTGCCGGCCGACTGCGGATACACGGCCACGCCGATGCTGGCGGCGGCCAGCAATGCATGGCCGTCTATCTCATAGGGCATCGCCAGGCGTTGCGAAAGCTTGTCGACGACGCCGGCCGCGTCGTCCTCGCCGCTGGCAACCAGCACCACCGCGAACTCGTCGCCCCCCAGCCGTGCCGCCATGTCGGATTTTCGCAGTTCCGAGCGCAGACGGTTGGCGGCGTCTTTCAACAGCTCGTCGCCGGCGCCGTGGCCGTAGGTGTCGTTGATGAATTTGAAGTTGTCCAGATCCAGGTACAGCACCGCCATCGGCTCCTGATTGCGCTCGCTGAGATTGAGCTGGCGGGCGAGGAATTCGGTGAACATGGCGCGGTTGGCCAGGCCGGTCAGCGGGTCGTGCGTGGCCTGGTGCTTGGCCAGCGCGTGCATCTTCGACGCCTTGACCAGCGCCTGTCCCACTTCGTTCGCCTCGCGCAGGCCGTAGGTGGCCGGCTCGATGCTGTCGCCGGCACCGAGGGCGAGCGCCGGCGCCACCAGGTCGCGGATCGAGCGGCTGATGCGGTTGCCGATGTGCCAGGCGAAGAGCAAGCCGCCGCCCAGCAGGAGGATGGTCGACAGCACCAGCGTCCACAGTTTGGCAAGCAGTTGGGAGTTCAACACCTCGATGGGAATGCCGATGGCCACCGTCCACTGCGAATTGGGGGCCTTGGCCAGCACGGCCAGGATAGGCTTGCCGTCGAGCGTTCTGGTCTCGAAAACGCCCTCCGGCAGTTCCTGCAGCCGTTCCAGCACCTCGGGAATCGCGCTCTGTCCGACGTAGCGCTGCATGTCGCTCGTGCGCGCCACCACCGTGCCTTTGTTATCGAGGATGGTGGTGATCCAGTGCTCGGGATACTGCTGCTGTTTGAGGATGGCGCCGAAGCGCTCGACCGTCACCACGGCGCTCAGCGCGTGGAAGCCGCTGGTCTTTCTGGTGACGGGGATGCCGACCGAGACGATGTAGCGTTTGGAGATGGGCCCCATGAACACCCGCGAAATGGCGGTGGCATCGTTGTTCTGCATGTAGGTCAACAGGTGGTCCATGCTTGCGCTGGGCAGCGCGCTGCCGTAGGGCCGGAAGGTGTTGACCAGTTGCTGCCCGGTGCCGTCTTCCAGCACGATGTTGAAAATGTCCTGGCTGGCGCAGATCGCGCGCGCCTGGCCGTAGAACTGTTTGAGGTCGTCGCCGATCAGGCTGGGGGAGGTGGCGAGCGCCTTGAGCGTCGATTCGATGACGGCGAATTCCTTGTCGATCGCCATCGCGTTGGCGTGGGCGGTCGTCATCGCGCTGCGGATAAACGCCGCGCGCGCGAGCTCGTAGTCGGAGGCGATCATCTTTACCACCATCAGCGACGCTGGGACGACGCAGGCCACCACCAGCCAGATTAGTCTCGTTCGAATGGAGGGCGCGTGAGCTCGTTTCATGATTAATCCTACCTCGCTATATTTATTCTTGATGAGGCGCGATACCCCTTTTTTCGTAATATTACAACAAGGAAAGTGCATCCGTAACCCAGTCTATCCCTTTGTTTTTATTTTCTGTACGAAAATGTTTGGGTGGCCGATATGGTCGTGTGATGACTTGAGATTTATCGTCTATCATGTTGACGAGTCTCAATCAAAATCCATATTTCGGAGCCCCAATGCAACTCATCAGCTGTACGGAAGAACGCCACGCCGCAGCCATCCTCGCCATCTTCAACGACGCGATCGCCAACTCGACCGCGCTGTACGAGTATCATCCGCGCACGATGGAAACGATGAGGAACTGGTTCGCGGCCAAGCGCGCGGGCGGCTATCCGGTCATCGGGCTGGAGGACGGGGCGGGCGAGTTGCTGGGATTCGCCAGCTACGGCGCGTTTCGCGGCTTTCCGGCCAATAAATACTCGGTCGAGCACTCGATCTATGTGCGTGGCGACCAGCGCGGCAAGGGGCTGGGACGCACTTTGCTAAGCGCCATCATCGACGCCGCGCGGCAGGCCGACCTGCACATCCTGGTCGGCGGCATCGACGCGGCCAACGCGGCCAGCATCGCCTTGCACGAGCAGTTGGGATTCGTGCACGCGGGCACTATTCGTCATGCCGCCTTCAAGTTCGAGCGCTGGCTGGATCTGGCGTTTTACCAGCTCATGCTCGCCACGCCGGCGCATCCGGTGGACGGCTGACACCAGGACGACTCGACACCGACCCGCGCACGATGGCATGATCGTCTTGCAATTCCGCAGGCGCAGACCTATACTGCGCCGGTAGTCAGCTTCTGGTATCTGCAAATGATCGTTTGCAGATTTAAATGGGAAGCCGGTGCGTCGTTCCGCTGGAACGGCAATGCCGGCGCTGCCCCCGCAACGGTAAGCGAGGTTAAGGATTTGTACGATGCCACTGTGCGATTGCATGGGAAGGCGCAAATCCAGGTGTGTCCGGATGGACGCCCACTCGCCAGCCCGGAAACCAGCCAGTAGCGGTAAACACGTTTGTATTGCGGAGGGCGATACGGGTGGAGAACTGCCAAGGCTCGATCCGCGCATCTTCGTTCCGGTCCTCCCTGGCGCCGCATTCGTCTCTCCCCTGGTCCATCTTCCGATACGAGCTTTTCGACCCCGTGGTCGTCGCTGCTTTTCGGAGAAACCAATATGTCCATCAACACTATCCACGCCGGCCAGGCCCATGCCCCCGTGCATGCCCGTCCCGTCGCACTGAAAGACAAGCTGATGGCGGCCTTGATGGCCGCGAGCCTGGGCGCGGTGCTGTTGTTCGGCGCGGGGTTCGCGTCGATGGAAGCGCTGCATAACGCCGCCCACGACAGCCGCCATTCGGCGGGCTTCCCGTGTCATTGAGCCGCGCAGGGGCCGGCGCGGGCGCCGGCATGTTCAATCGCATGGTGCGAACCGCTGCGGCGGCCGGCCTGCTGGCCGGTTTGCTGCTGACCGGCGTGCAGCACCTGCAGGTGACGCGCATCATCGCGCAGGCCGAGGTGCTGGAATCGGCGGGCGGGGCGGAGCCGGTGGCGCATATGCACGCCGACGGCGCGCGGCATGTGCACGACGTGTCGCAGGAAGTGTCGCACGAAGCCCCGCACGAACATGGTGGCTGGCAGCCGGAGGACGGCGTCGAGCGCACGCTGTACACCGCGCTGGCCGACGTCAGCATGGCCGTCGGTTATGGCCTGCTGCTGGCCGCCGCCATCGGGTTGCGCGGACGGCCGGTCGACTGGCGTTCCGGCCTGTTGTGGGGCGCCGCCGGTTACGCGGTGTTCTTTCTGGCGCCGTCGGTCGGATTGCCGCCGGAGCTGCCCGGCACCGCCGCCGCGCCGGTGGCCGTCCGCCAGGGCTGGTGGATCGCGACCGCGATGTCGACCGCCACCGCGTTGGCGATGCTGGCCTTCGGCCGTCATTGGGCGCTGAAGCTGGCGGCCGTCGCGTTGCTGGTGGTGCCGCATCTGGTCGGCGCGCCTCAGCCGCTGGTCCATGCCAGCGTCGCACCGGAACATTTGCAGCGTTCCTTTGTCTACGCCACGGCGCTCGCCAATGGCGTGTTCTGGCTGGTGCTGGGCGCGCTGACCGGCTTCTTCCACAAGCGCTTCGCCGATCGATGAGAACCCACCACCGTCACTTATTCATGTGCGTCGGTCCGCGTTGCGCTCCCGTCGAGGGACGCGCGCAGGCCGTGTTCGAGCGCATGGGCGAAATGATCGACGCCCATCCGGAGCTTGCCGTCAAGCGCACGCGCACCCATTGCATGGTGGCGTGCCGCTACGAGGGACCGGTGATGGTGGTCTATCCCGAAGGCGTGTGGTACCAGCGGGTGAACGAGGCCAATGCGGAACGCATCGTCAACGAGCACTTGATCGGCGGGCGCGAAGTCGGCGACCTGATATTCCATCGCCTTGGTGAAGGCGATACCTGCGCACCGGAACCCAAAGATGATTGAAACAGCAGCCGGCCCGGCGCACGTAGCACTGCTGACGCATGCGTCCAACGATCTGACGGTATTGCACCAGGCGCAGGCGCAGCTGCCTTCGGGCTTCGCTGGCGTGGCGGGAGTCAACCTGCAGTCGCTCGATGCCGATACCTCGATGGCGGCGTTGTTGGCGGGGGATTTGCGCGCGGCGCGGGTGATCATCGTGCGCGTGTTGGGCCGACTTGGCGGCGTTCCCGGATTTACGGAACTGGTGGATCACGCGCGCCGCCATGGCCGGCATTTGATCGTCGTCAGCGGAACCGGTGAGCCAGATCCCGAGCTGGCCGCTGTGTCGGCGGTATCGGCGGACGTGCTGCAGATGACATTGAAGTACTTCCAGGCCGGAGGCAGCGCCAATCTGGCGCAGCTGCTGCGCTATCTGTCCGACCACCTGCTGTTGACCGGCTTCGGTTTCGAGCCCGCGCATCCGCTGCCGGAACACGGCATTTATCATCCCGACCTGGCGCCCGGAGCCGGCCTGGCGGATTGGCTGGCGCTGCGCGATTCGGCGCGTCCAAGCGCGGGCATCGTGTTTTATCGCGCCCACTGGATGAGCGGGAACACGCGCTTCATCGACGCCATGCTGGCCGCGCTGGAAGCGCGCGGCATGAACGTGCTGCCGGTGTTTACGTCGTCGCTGCGCGCAGGCGCCGGCGATGGCGGCAGCTTGCCCAGCGCGCTGCGCTATCTCGCCGATGCGTCGGGAGTGCATATCGATGTGCTGATTAATACCACCTCGTTCGCGATGGGCGAGATCACGCCGGGCGGCCCGACGCCGGCTGGATGGTCGGTCGGCGTGCTGGAGGCGCTCGACGTTCCGGTGCTGCAGGCCATCGCCAGCGGCATGACCCTGGAACAATGGAGCCAGTCGGCGCGCGGCCTCAACCCGCTCGATACGGCGATGAACGTGGTGCTGCCGGAATTCGACGGCCGCATCATCACGGTGCCGCTATCGTTCAAGGCGCGCGCGGCCGGCTTGCCGAACGAGGCGGTCGAGTACGACCCGCTGCCGGACCGGGTGGCACGCATCGCCGGCATCGCCTCACGTTTCGCGCGTCTTAAGCGCTTGCCCAACGCCGAGAAACGCGTGGCTTTCATGTTCACCAATTCGAGCAGCAAGGCTTCGCAGATCGGCAACGCGGTCGGGTTGGATGCGCCGGCGTCGCTGATTCGCATCCTGGAAGCGATGCGGGCCGACGGCTACGATGCGGGTCAACCCACGGGTGACGGCACGGCGTTGATTCATGACCTGATAGCGCGCTGTTCCTACGACAATATCTATGTGACCGCCGAGCAGTTGCGGCATGCCGCCGGCCGGGTGCCGGCGGCGCTGTATGCGCAATGGTTCGCGGAGCTACCGGAGTCGTTGCGGGACAAGATGACCGCGCAGTGGGGAGAGGCCCCTGGCGAAGCCTATGTCCATGATGGCCATCTGTCGTTGGCGGGAATCGAGATGGGCAATGTCTTCGTGGCCTTGCAGCCGCCGCGCGGCTATGGCATGGACCCGGATGCGATCTATCATCAGCCGGACCTGCCGCCGACGCATCACTACTACGCGCTGTATCGCTGGCTGCGGAACGAGTGGCGCGCCGACGCCATCGTCCACGTCGGCAAGCATGGCACGATGGAGTGGTTGCCGGGGAAGGGTGTCGGCTTGTCCCAGGAGTGCTTCCCCGATGCGTTGCTGGGCGACGTGCCGCTGTTTTATCCGTTCATCATCAACGATCCGGGCGAGGGCTCGCAGGCGAAGCGGCGCGGCCACGCGGTCGTCGTCGATCACCTGACGCCGCCGATGACCACCGCCGACACATACGGCGCGCTGGCCCAACTGACGCAACTGGTCGACGAATACTATCAGGTCGAGGTGCTGGACCCCGCCAAGCTGCCGTTGTTGCAGCAGCAGATCTGGGAGCTGGTCAAGCAGACCAATCTGAATTCCGATTTGCAGATGCGGCTACTGCATCATGACCATGACCACGGCCATGGCCATGCGCACCACCATCATGATCACGACCACCATCACGACCATGATCATGACCACGATCATGGCGGCGGTCCACCGGCGGCGCTGGCGGCGATGGGCGGCTCCGATGTGGCCCACCTGATCGAGGACCTTGACGGTTATCTATGCGAACTGGGTTCGGCGCAGATACGCGACGGCCTGCATATACTGGGCCGCTGCCCCGACGACGAACAGATGCCGGACATGCTGGTGTCGCTTACGCGGTTGCCGAACCTCGACATCCCCGGTCTGCAATCCGAGGTGGCGCGGTTGTTCGGGCTGACCATGGAAATGCTGCTGGACCAGCAGGCGCGCCGTTTGAATGTCGTGCCGGCGCTGGCGCGGCTGGCCGGCCGCGCCGTCGTTTCGCGTGCCAATGCGCTGGACGCTGTGGATGTCTTGTGCCTGCGTCTGTACGAAGAACTGGGCGTCCGGCGCTACGATCCGGCGCATATCGATGCGGCAATCGACAGGGTGTTCGGTGCCCTCGATACGGCGGCCGCCACGACGCCTTTGCTGCAGCCTGCCTTGCGTGCCAAAGCCAATGTCCTGTCGCAGATGGGGAAGCCGCGCGCCAAACCGGCGGAGCCGCGCCAGCCGCCGCCTTCAACCGCCGTCGCAAGCGGTCCTGCGCGCTTCGATGCCATTCGCCGCATCCTTGGTTTTGCCTGCCGCGAGCTTGTGCCGAACCTGGTCCGCGCGACGGACGAAATCGATAATTTGTTGAATGGGCTGTCGGGCCGCTACGTGCCGGCCGGCCCCAGCGGGTCGCCGACGCGCGGCATGGCGCAGATTCTGCCGACCGGCCGCAATTTCTATTCGGTCGATCCGCGCAGTGTACCGTCGCAGTCGGCGTGGCGTGTCGGCCAGCAGCTCGCGCGCGAAGTGCTGGAACGGTATCAGCGCGAGAGCGGCGATTATCCGGAGAGCGTCGCCATCAGCATCTGGGGCACCAGCGCGATGCGCACCCACGGCGACGATGTCGCGCAAATCCTGGCACTGCTGGGCGTGCGGCCGGTATGGCGCGCGGAGAGCCGCCAGGTCAGCGGCGTGGAGATCATTCCGCTGGAAGAGCTGAAACGCCCGCGTATCGACGTCACCACCCGCATCAGCGGCTTTTTCCGCGACGCCTTCCCGCAATTGATCGACCTGATCGACGACGCCGTCAACCAGGTCATCGCGCTGGACGAACCGCCCACGCACAACTTCGTGCGCAAGCACTATCTGGCCGAGCTGGCGGACTGGCTTGGGCAGGGTGTCGATCAGGATGAAGCCGCGCGTCGCGCCGGGTATCGCATCTTCGGCGCCAAACCGGGCGCCTATGGCGCCGGCGTGCTGCCGTTGATCCAGCACCGCAACTGGGAGGCGGATGCCGATTTCGCCGAAGCCTATGTCAACTGGGGCGGCTACGCCTACGCGCGCGGCATGCAGGGCGCCGACCAGCGCGACGCCTTTCGCATGCGCCTGAGCGGCGTGCAGATCGCGCTGCACAACCAGGACAACCGCGAACACGATATTTTCGACAGCGACGATTACCTGCAATTCCATGGCGGGATGATCGCCACCATCCGCGCTCTGAGCGGCCAGCAGCCGCGCCACTATTTCGGCGACAGCCACGATCCATCGCGCGCACAGGTGCGGGACTTGAAGGAGGAAACGCTGCGCGTATTCCGTTCCCGCGTGGTCAATCCAAAATGGCTCGCCAGCATACAGAGGCACGGCTACAAGGGCGGGCTGGAGCTGACCGCGACAGTCGACTATTTGTTCGGCTACGACGCCACCGCCCAGGTCATGGACGACTGGATGTACGAGGACGTGGCGCAATCCTATGCCTTCGATCCGGCGATGCGGCAGTTCCTGCAGGACGCCAATCCCTGGGCGCAGAACGCCATCGCGGAACGTTTGCTGGAGGCGGCCAGCCGGGGCATGTGGGCCGAGCCGCGCCCGGAGACGCTGGACCAATTGCGCGAACTGTATCTGCGCAGCGAAGAACTACTTGAGGAACGCGGCGAGACCCCGCGTCATGGATAGGATGCGCCATATGAATTTCCCTTTCACCGCCATCGTCGGCCAATCGACATTGCGCAAGGCGCTGATGCTGTGCGCGGTCGATCCGAGCATAGGTGGGGTGTTGATACGGGGCGACAAAGGCACCGCCAAGAGCACCGCCGCGCGCGCGCTGGCCGATGTCTTGCCGCGCATCGAGCGAGTACCAGGCTGCGCGTTCAATTGCGCCGCCGGCGCGCCGTGCGAGCATTGCGATGTGTGCGGCGGGCGGGCGCCGGAATTGTCCACCGTACCTTTCGTCACGCTGCCGCTGGGCGCGACCGAGGACCGGGTGCTGGGCAGCCTGGATATCTCGCGAGCGCTGCAAGGGGGGCAACGGGCGTTTCAACCGGGATTGCTGGCGTCCGCGCATCGGGGCCTGCTGTATATCGACGAGGTCAATCTGCTGGCCGACCATCTGGTCGACGTGCTGTTGGACGTCGCCGCCATGGGTGTCAACAGTGTGCAGCGCGACGGGCTGTCGATCCGCCATCCGGCGCGCTTTACGCTGGTGGGCACGATGAATCTGGAAGAGGGAGACTTGCGTCCGCAACTGCTGGACCGTTTCGGCCTGATGGTCGAAGTGACCGCGCCGCGCGAGAAGACGGAAAGGTCGGAGGTCGTGCGGCGCCGTATCGCCTACGAGGCCGATCCAGCGAGTTATCTCGAACAGTGGAGCGACCAGCAGCACGCGCTGCAAACCAGGCTGGCGACGGCGCAGGCCTTGCTGCCCACGGTCGTGTTGGACGATGCCATGCTGGATCTGATCAGCCACCTGTGCTGCGAGTTCGACGTCGCCAGTCTGCGCGCCGATATAGTCATGCACAAGACCGCGCGCGCGCTTGCCGCGCTGGAGGGCCGGACGGTGGTGGATTTGCGGGACATACGTGGCGCCGCCGAGTTGGTGCTGCCACATCGCCGCCGGCGCAAGCCTTTCGAGCAGCCAGGCCTGGACCAGCAGCGCCTCGACGATTTGATGCCCCAGGCAGCCAGCGAGCCGCAGCCGCCGGAGCACACGTCCGGTGAGCATGGCGACGATGCGTCGGAGGACGCGCAGTCCGGCCGGGGCGACGACGAACAGATATTTGCAGCTTCCGCCGGCGGCGCCGCGCCGCGCATTGCGGTGGAAGCCACGACCGACGCAGCGCGGACACAGGGACGCCGCAGCGCTGCGAACAACACGGCGCGCGGGCAGATGCTGCGCGCGGTGCCGAATGAACAGCCGACCAGTATCGCCATCGGCGCGACTTTGCGCAGCGCGGCATTGCGCGACCCCGCCAGCATGCGCGTGGTCCGCGCCGACCTGCATCAGCAGGTCAAGGCCGGCACCAGCGGCAACCTGATTGTGTTCGTGGTCGACGCCTCCGGCTCGATGGCGGCGCAGCGCCGCATGGAAGCGCTCAAGGGCGCGGTGCTCAATCTGCTCACCGACGCCTACCAGCAACGCGACGAGGTGGCTGTCGTAGCGTTTCGTGGGCACGACGCCCAATTGCTGCTGGCGCCAACCCGCAGCGTCGATCTGGCGGAACGGAATTTGCGGGAGTTGCCGACCGGCGGGCGTACGCCGTTGCCACATGCGCTTCAACTGGCGCTGGAGGTCGTGGAGATTGCTAAAAAGGGCGCACAAAGCGGCCCGCCGCTGCTGGTATTAATGACCGATGGTAAAGCCAACGTGCCGCTGGCCGACGCAGGCGACCCGTGGCGCGAGTCGCTGGAGCTGGCGGAAATGCTGTCCGAACGCCGCATTCCATCCTTGGTGATCGACACCGAAAGCGGCTATACGCGGTTCGGCCGCGCCGCGCGGTTGGCGGAAGCGCTGAAAGCGGAGTGCCTGACGCTGGAAGAACTGTCCGCCGACAACCTGGCGCTGACCGTGCGCGCCCGGCTGGCCGGCGCATAAAGAGATAACCTAGGAGTAGTTGCATGATCATTTGTATAGGTGCGGGGCCGGGCGACATCGGCTATCTGACCCAACGCGGCGCGCAGCTGATACGCGAAGCCGACGTCGTCGCCGGTTTCGAGGCCGTGCTCAATGTCGTGCGCAGCCTGATACCGGAGACAGCGAAAGTGGTCAGCATGGGCTATCGCGACCAGGTGGAGCAGCTGGACAAGGTGGCGGTGGAACACCACGCCGGCAAGCGCTGCGTGGTCGTTTTCATGGGCGATATCCATTTCAGCGGCTTCCAGTACCTGGAACGGGTCGAACGCGCCTGCGGCCATCCGGTCGAATCGCTGCCAGGCATATCTTCCGCGCAGATACTCGCGTCGCGCGCCAAGGTCTGCTTCGACGAAACCACGTTCATCACATTCCATCGCCGTGGCGACCTGGAACCGTTCAAGCGCCACCTGGTGCATGTGCTGCAGGATCAACGCAACGCCATCGTCATCCCATGTCCTTGGGATGCGGCGCGCTCGTTCATGCCGTGGCATATCGCCGCCTACCTGATCGAGCATGGCATTCCGCCATCGCATCCGACCGAAGTGTGGGAGAACCTGACACGGGGCGAGGCGGAGTGGCATGGCACGCTGGCCGAATGCGCCGAGCATCAATGTTCGGACATGAGCATCATGTTGATCCGTACGCTGGCGCCCATGGACAGCCAGATCGAAGCGGCGCCGCTGAAATGACGGCTAGCGAGAAATTTGGCATCGTCATCGCCGGCCATGGCAGCCGCGATCCGGACGCCGTGCGCGAGTTCGAGGCGCTGGTGGAACTGGTGCGCGAACGCGCGCCGCGGGACGCGGTCAGCCACGGCTACCTGGAATTCGCCAGCCCGACCATCGCCGAGGCGGTGGCGGACAATCTGGCGGCCGGCGCCCGCCAGGTCGCGGTGGTGCCCGGCGTGCTGCTGGCCGCGCGCCACGCCAAGAACGACATGCCGGCCGAGATGCAGGCGGCGGCACGCGATTATCCGGAGATCGACTTCCACTTCGGCGCGCCGATGAGCCTCGATCCCAAGCTGCTGCAGCTGGCGCAGGAGCGCATCGTCGCGGCCGAAGCGACGTCGCCGCAAACGATCAGGCGTTCCGACACCTGTTTGGTGGTGGTGGGGCGCGGCACGACAGATCCGGACGCAAATGGCGAAGTGGCCAAGCTGGCGCGCATGCTGGAGGAGGGCATGGGCTTCGGCACCGCCTTCGTGTGCTATTCCGGTACTGCGCAGCCACTGGTCGCCGATGGACTTCGCAGCGCGGCGAGGCTGGGCTATGCGCGCATCGTGGTGCTGCCGTTCTTCCTGTTCGACGGCGTGCTGGTGAAACGCATCTATGCGGCGGCGGACGACCTGGGCGAGCGCGAGCCCGGGCTGGAGGTGCTGAAGGCTGGCTACTTCGGCGTCCACCCCCTCGTCGCCGACGTGATGATCGAGCGCGCGCGCGAGGCCGTCGCGGGCAGGGCGGCGATGAATTGCTCGCTGTGCAAATACCGCGTGCAGATCGTCGGCTTCGAGCAGCAGGTGGGTGAACCGCAGCGCGCACACCATCTCGCGGTGCGCGGACTGCTGGCGCAGGCCGATGCGGGCGGCGGGGAGCCGGCGGGTGCGGAACCGGTCTACAAACCCTACGATCCGCATCCGATCGAGGCGGAGAGCTTCCGCATCATCGCGGCGGGGCGCGAGTGGTTGTCCTTCCCGCCGGATCAACTGACGGTGCTGCAACGCCTGGTGCATACCAGCGGCGATTTCGACGCCGTCGACGACATCTATTTTTCGCCGGGCGCCGTCGACAGCGGCATCCGCGCGCTGTTGCGCTGCAAGCGCGTTCTGACCGACGTGACGATGGTGCAAACGGGTCTGAAACGCGCGCTGCTCGAGGAACTTGGCATCGATACCTGGTGCGGCGTGCATGACCGCGAGACGCATCTGATGGCCGAACAATACGGCATCACGCGCTCGGCGGCCGGCATCCGGCGCGGCTGGGAGAAGTTCGGCAACGACGTGGTGGTGGCGATCGGCGACGCGCCGACGGCGATCTTCGAGGCGGTGCGGCTGATCCGCGACCATGGTTGGCGTCCGCAGCTTGTGATCGCGCTGCCGGTCGGTTTTGTCGGCACGCGCGAGAGCAAGGATGCGCTGCGGCGCTGCCTGCAGGTGCCGCGCATTACCAATAGCGGTACGCGCGGCGGGTCGCCGTGGGCGGCCAGCGTCGTCAACGGCCTGATGATCGATGGGCTGAACCAGCTCGCCGGCTATGGCGCCGGAGATGATGCCGGCTGAACGCCAGCCCTTCGATCTGAGCGTGCCGGCCATGAATGGCCTGCGGCGCGGACGCACGACGGGCAGTTGCGCCACGGCGGCGGTCAAGGCGGCCTTGAAACTGCTGCTGCACGGCGAGCGTGACGCGCAGGTCGATATCAGCCTGCCCGATGGCGTGCATTTCCTGACGGTGCCGATACAGCACGTCGATTGGCTGGACGAGCAGGCGGTCAGGTCGGAGGTGCTGAAGGATGGCGGCGACGATCCTGACAACACGCACGGTGCCACCATCTTCGCCGAGGTGCGCCGCAACGCCGCCGGCGAGGTGCGGTTTTTTGCCGGGCGCGGAGTCGGCATCGCCACCGCGCCGGGGTTGCGGGTGGCGGTCGGCGAGCCGGCCATCAACCCGGTGCCGCGCCAGATGATGCGTCGGGCGGTGGACGAGGTGCTGGAAGACGCGATGGGCGAACCGGCCGATGCCGGCTTCGATCTGACCATCGGCTGCGAGGGCGGCGAGATCATCGCCAAAAAAACCTTCAATCCGAGGCTGGGCATCCTCGGCGGCATCTCGATCCTCGGAACGTCGGGGATCGTCGAACCGATGTCGCTGTCGACCTGGATAGCGTCGATCGAAGTGTATGTGCGGGTGGCGCTGGCGGGCGGCCAGCAATGTGTGGCCTACTTGCCGGGAAAGATAGGCCGCGAGTATGCGCGCGATGTGCTGCGGCTGCCGGAGCAGCGCACCGTGCAGATCGCGAATTTTCTGGGCGATGCGCTCGACTTTACGCAATCGGTGCTGGTGGAGGATGGCCGCACGCTGGACGTGCTGTGGCTGGCCGGCCATCCCGGCAAGCTGGCCAAGGTGCTGGACGGCGCCTGGGACACCCATTCCAGCAAGAGCAACATGGCCATGGGCGGCGTGGCGCGGGTGGCCGCGCAGTGGGGCTACCGCCCGGAAGTGGTGAACGATATTGAAACAGCAAATACAGTGGAAGCGGCAATGGAAAGATTAAAGCGGGAACCCGGTGCGCCGGCATTTTGGCGCGAGATTGAGCGCCGCATCGGCGAATTGGCACACGCGCGCGTGCCGTCGGTCCAAAGGCTGGAGGTCCGTTTGTTCGACCTGGCCGGCAATCTGCTCGGGGAGCGGGCATGAGCGGCGTCGGCACCCTGTGGGGCATAGGCGTCGGCCCCGGTCCGGCGGGCTATCTGCCGCTGGCGGCGCTGGATGCGTTGCGCCAGGCGGATCTGGTGTATGCACCGCGTGCGCGCGGCGCGGCCGATTCGGTGGCGCTGCAATGCCTGGCCGGCACCGGGTTCGAGCCCGACGCCGGCAAGCTGCGCGAGATCGAATTCAATATGGACCCGGACCGCGCGGTGCTCAGCGAGCATTATGCGCAGCTGGCCGACATGATCGCCGCCGAGCTGCGGTCCGGCCGCAATGTCGCCTACCTGACCATCGGCGACACGCTGACCTATTCGACCTACGGCTACGTGCTGGCGGCGCTGCGTGAGCGCATCCCCGGGCTGCCGCACCGCACCTTCCCCGGCGTGACCAGCTACGCGGCGGCGGCATCGGCGCTGGCATGGCCGCTGGGCGAGGGCAAGGAGCGCGTGCTGATATTGCCCTGTCCCGAGACGCCGGAGGAGCTGCGGCGCGACATCGAGAGCCACGATATCGTGGTGCTGATGAAAGTGGGCGCCCGTCTGGGTTGGGTGCTCGATCTGCTGCGCGAGATGGACATCGCCCGGCATTGCGCGTTCGCCCGCCGTATCGGACTGCCGGGGGAGTTGCTGGCCTCCGGCGTCGGCGATCTGGTGGCCGACGAGGCGATGGGTTATCTGGCCACATTGCTGGTGCGTCGCTCCCCGCGAAAGGAGCGTTGAGATGAAAGTTTACTTTGTGGGGGCCGGTCCCGGCGCCGCCGATCTGATCACCTTGCGAGGCGCGCGCTTGCTGGGCAGCGTCAGCATGGTGCTGTACGCCGGGTCGCTGGTGCCGACCGAAATGCTGAACCACTGCGTACCCGGCACGGAGTTGATCGACACCGCAGAACTGGATCTGGAGCAGCAGCAGGCCTGCTACGTCCGAGCGCAGGCGGCTGGCACCGACGTGGTGCGGCTGCATTCGGGCGATCCGGCGATTTACGGCGCCACGGCGGAGCAGATGCGCCGCCTGGAGGCGCTCGGTATCGAGTACGAGATCGTGCCCGGCGTGTCGTCGTTCACGGCCGCCGCCGCCGCGATCCAGTCGGAACTGACCAAGCCTGAGGTGTCGCAGAGCGTGATACTGACGCGCGTCTCCGGCCGCGCCTCGGCGGTGCCGGAACTGGAATCGATCGCGCGGCTGGCGGAGCATCGCGCCACCATGTGCATCTTCCTCTCCGGCCCGCACCTGAAGAAGATCGTGGCCGACCTGTCGCTGCACTATCCGCTGGACACGCCGGTCAGCCTGGTCTACCGCGCCAGCTGGCCGCAGCAGAAGATCTACCAGGGCACGCTGGGCACGGTGCTGCAAGACACCAAGCGCGGCGCGTGGAACCTGACCACGATGATGCTGATCGGCGCCGCGCTGGACAAGAACATCGCCGCCGAATCGAGCTTGTATTCGAAGGACTTCACCCATCTGTTCCGGGTGGTGAAGAAGAAGGACGCTGCATGATCCCGGCCCTGACCGCGACCCTGGGCATATGGCTGGTGCGCGCGGAGGGCGAGGCGCTGGCGACCACCCTGCAGGCGCGTCTCGGCGGCGAGATATACCGTCCATGGCTGTCGCCCGGCAGCAGCCAGAAGGCGCAATTCGCCGCCAGCTACCGGCGCCATGCCCAATGGATCATGGTCGCGGCCAGCGGCATCGCCTTGCGTTTTTTGGACGGTCTGCCGGCCGACAAGCACAGCGACCCGGCGCTCGTGGTGCTGGACGAGGCGGGTCGCTTCGCCATCGCGCTGCTGGCCGGCCACGAGGGCGGCGCCAACGCGCTGGCCTATCGGGTCGGGCGGGTGGTTGGCGCGGTGCCGGTGGTGACGACGGCCACCGAGGCGCTCAAGCCGCTGACGGTGGGCATAGGCTGCCGCAAGGGCGTCGCGGCGGACCGCATCGAGGCCGCCGTACTGCAAGCGCTGAAGGCGGGCGGCGGCTACGGCATCGGCGACGTGCGCGAAATGGCGACCGTCGACCTGAAGGCGGCGGAACCCGGCCTGCTGGAATTTTGCGCCCGGTACGATTTGCCGCTGCGCGTGTTTTCGCGGGCGGACCTGGCGGCCCGGCCCTGGGTCGGCAGGCCGTCCGACTGGGTGCGGCAGAACGTGGGGCTGGACGGCGTGTGCGAGCCGTGCGCCCTGGTGGCCAGTGCGCGCGGCGCGCTGCTGGTGCCCAAAACAAGCCTGGACGGCGTCGCCGTCGCAGTGGTACTGGATAAATGGATGGAAATCTGATGAGTGGTGTTTTGAATTTGGTGTCGGTGGGACCGGGCTTCGACGATTTGATCGTGCCGCGCGCCATCGCGGCCTTGCGCGACAGCGATGTCATCGTGGCCTATGAATTGTATCTGCGCTGGATCGCGCCCCATATCGAGGGCAAGGAGATCCACACGCCACCGCTGACGCAGGAGCGCGAACGTGCCATGCTGGCGATCGAACATGCGCGTGCCGGCGCCAGGGTCGCGCTGATCTCCAGCGGCGACATCGGCATCTACGCGATGGCCGCGCTGGCGTTCGAGGAAATGCGCGAAGACGATACCTACGAGGTGAATGTGGTGCCGGGTATTACCTCGGCCAATGCCTGCGCTTCCTTGCTGGGTTCTCCGCTGTCGCACGATTTCGCCACGCTCAGCCTCTCCGACCTGCTGTGCCCCTGGGAGTGGATCGAACACCGCGCCCGCCATATCGCCCAGGCGGATCTGGCTTGCGTGATGTACAACGTGCAAAGCGCCAGCCGGCAGGAGGGCGTCTACCGCGTGCTGCAGTTGATGCTGGAATCGAAAGCGCCGCACACGCTGTGTGGAGTGGTCAAGAATGCCTACCGTCCCGGCCAGGAAGTGGCGATTTACCGGCTCGACGAGCTGCCGTCGCTGAAGTTCGACATGCTGACCACCATCGTAGTGGGCAACCGCTTCACGATGCGAAAACGCGGCAGCATCTTCACGCCGCGTGGCTACAACGATTGGGCGCAGCCGGAGGTGAAGGATACAGCGCGGGAAGAGGAACTGCCGGACAACGCGCTATGGGTATTCTCCGGCACCAGCGACGGCAATGCCCTGGCCGCGCAGCTGGCGGAGGGACAGGATGGAAAAGTGGTGGTATCGGCGGCCAGCGACCATGGCGGCGACATGGCACGCCAGGATTGTCCCGGTGTCAGCATCTGGTCGGGCCGGCAGGGCGTGGAGGCGCGCCGCCGTGTGCTGACGCAAAAGAGCGCCCGTCTGCTGCTCGATGCCACCCATCCCTACGCCAGCGGCATGTCGGAACAGCTGATTGGATTGTCGAAGGAGCTGGGCATCCCGTATCTACGCTATGAACGCCCGAGCGAGTACCAGCCGCAAGACGGGGAATTGTGCGCTTCCATGGAACAGGCGGCCGAACGTGCCGCCGCCCTGGGGCTGCGTATTTTCCTGGCGACGGGATCGAAGGATCTGGCGACGTTCATGCGCACGCCTGGCGCCGCCGGCAAGCAGTGGTTCGTGCGCCAAACCGCCGAGCCGGAACTGATCGAACGCGCGCTGGCCCTGGGTATTCCGCGCGAACGTATTTGCGCGATGCAGGGACCGTTCTCCGCCGATTTCAATACGGCGCTTTGGCGCGACTGGGGCATCGATTGCGTGGTGACCAAAGATTCCGGCGGCGCGGGGGGCTATCAGGCCAAGGTGCGGGCGGCCAAAACGCTTGGAATTCCATTGCTGGTGGTGGCGCGTCCGCGTATCGAGTACCCGGCGATGGTGGCCGACGTCGCCGACGCGATCAGGGAATGCGCGGCGTTATGAAGCAGTTGATCCCCGTGACCATCGTCACCGGCTTTCTGGGCGCCGGCAAGACGACCTTGCTGCGCGGCCTGGTCGAGCGGCGGCAGACGCGCCGTCTGGCCCTGCTGATCAACGAGTTCGGCGAGATATCGGTGGACGGCGCCCTGGTGCGCGACGGCGTCGGCGACGACCCCCAGGTATGCATCCAGGATTTCCCCCATGGGTTGATCGCGTACGGTGACGATGTGCTGTTCGTGCCGGCTATGCGGGCGCTCGCCGGGCGGCGCGCGCAGATCGACCATGTGTTGATCGAGACATCCGGCCTGGCGCTGCCGACGGCGGTGATGGAACTGCTGCAAAGCGCGGAGCTGGCCGACGATTTCATCCTCGACGCCACGCTGGCGGTGGTGGACACGCCGTTGCTGCTGTCCGACCGCTTCGAATACGGACAGCAAGATGGCGAGAGCGCCGCCGCCACGATGTTCGACCAGCAGCTGGAATACGCCGACGTGGTCGTGCTGAACAAGATCGATGAGTTGGACGAGGCGGCGCTGTTGCTGGCCGAGACGCGGGTGCGCCGGCGCGCGCCCAAGGTGCGTTTTCTGGAGCTGGCGTACCGGGCGCAGCTCGATATCCGGCTGGCGCTGGGTCTGCGGCTGCACCAGCCCACCCGCACCGAGCATATCCACATCTTCACACCGCTGGCGACGGTGCCGGGAGCGCAGGCGGCACCGCTGGCCGGCCAGAACCGCCTGAACGGCCACGCGCATTCCGGTCTGGGCGCGCACAGTCACGGACTGGCCACCCACAAGCATTTTCATGAACAGGACCCGGGCTGGTTGTCTTTCGTGCTGCGCAGCGACGCGCCGCAGGACGAGGAACAGCTCAAATCCGCGCTGCTCGAAGCAGCGCGGGCCGAGCCTATCCTGCGCAGCAAAGGTTATATCCGGTTGCGCGACACGGACAACGCGGTGCTGGTGCAGGGCGTGCGCGCCCGCCTGACCTTGCGGGCGGACGCCGCCAGGGTTGCGGCGCGGCGTTCGCAGCTGGTCTTCATCGGCTATCACATCAACCGCGTCAAGGTCGCCGCGCTGCTGACGGAGCGCACCGGCACCGCGTGGCGCTGAGCCCCTCATTTTATTATTTACCTAAAGGAGTACCTATGAAATCCAAACTAATCCTGGCGTCGCTGGCGCTGATCCATGGCGGCGCCGCCCTGGCCCATCCGGGCCACTCGGACGGCGCGATGGCTGGCCTGATGCATCCGCTGACGGGCATCGACCATATTCTGGCGATGCTGGCCGTCGGCCTGTGGGGCGCGCAATTGGGCGGCCGCGCGCAATGGCTGCTGCCGGCCAGCTTCGTGGCTTTCCTGGCCGCCGGCGCGGCGCTGGGCGTGAGCGGCGCGGCGCTGCCGATGGTCGAAGCGGGCATCGTCACTTCCGTGCTGCTACTTGGTTTGTTGATCGGCTTCGCCGTCAAATTGAAGACCCCGCCGGCGGCGCTGATCGTCGGCGGCTTCGCCGTCTTCCACGGCTACGCGCACGGCACCGAGATGCCTGCCATGGGCAACGCCTGGCTGTACGGCGTGGGCTTCGTCTCCGCCAGCGCCGCGCTGCACATCACGGGGTTGGGGGTGGGGCGCGCGGTCCGTCGCCACAGCGGCTGGCTGCGCACCGGCGGCGGTGTTATCGCGCTGGCCGGCATGTGGCTCGGCATGGCCGCTTGAGGGGGCTCGTTTGAATGTATGCGCTTGACTATTTGGGTGCTTGAATTGTGACCAAGTAGCGTAAAATATTATCTATAAATTATTTTTTACGTGCGCTGCATCCAAAAGCAGTGGTCAAGGGTAGTGTAGGGGTGCGCTCCTCGTCATCACGGCCGGGCGGCACGTCCACTCACTTTTAAAAGAAGAGACCAACCATGCCACTGCCATTCAGCAAACTGTTACTGGTTTCCGCCATCGCCGCCTCGCTGTCCGCTTGTGGGTTCACCGAGGATATCGACAAGGACGACGATGACAAACCGCCGCAAGCCGGCGACACGGGTGATGTCATCATCTTGACCGTCAGCAATAAGCTGCTGTCTTTCGACCGTGCCACCCCGGCCACCATCCGCACCACGGCTACCGTGAGCGGCTTGCAGGCCGGCGAAAACCTGCTCGGTATCGACTATCGTCCCGCCGACGGCCAACTGTATGGCGTTGGCAGCACCGGCCGGATTTATACGTTGAACGGCGCGACCGGCGCCGCCACGCTGAAGTCCACGCTGGCGGCCGATAGCGCGGATACCAGCGCTCCGTTCACGGCGCTCGCGGGCACCGAATTCGGCGTCGATTTCAATCCGGCGGCCGACCGTTTGCGCATCGTCGGCAACGCGGGCCAGAGCCTGCGCGTGAATGTCGATACGGGCGCCACGACCACCGACGGTTCGATCAACGGCGGCGCGGCCAATACCGCCGTCAACGCCGCCGCCTACACCAACAGCTTTGCCGGTACCGCCGGCACCACGCTGTTCGTCATCGATGCCGTCAACGGCACGTTGTATACGCAGAATCCGCCCAACAACGGCACCTTGGCCAGCCCGCTGCCGCTGGGCGTCTCCGCCACCAGCGTGGCCGGTTTCGACATCGATGCGCGCACCAACACCGGCTACGCCGTGATGACCGTCGGCGGAGCGCGCAATCTGTACACCATCAACCTGGGCGCGACCGCCAATCCGGCCTCGCTGGTCGCCACAGTCGGCGCCAGCGAGGATTTGCGCGGGGTCGCCGTCCGCACTCCGGCCGCGCCAGTGGTCTACGGCCTGACTTCGGACGGTCGTATCGTCTCCTTCAAGGCCGCCACGCCGAATACCCTGGACACCAATGTGGCGATCACCGGTCTGTCCGGCAGCGAGCGGCTGCTGGGCTTCGATATTCGTCCCAAGGACGGTTTGCTGTATGGCCTGTCCTCGAACGGCCGCATCGTGACCATCGATCCCGCCACAGGGGCCATCACCGCCAAGGCGACACTCGCCGCCGACACTGCCGACAGCTCGTCGCCGTTCTCGAACCTGATCGGCACCGGTTTCGCGGTGGACTTCAACCCGGTCGCCGACCGCTTGCGCGTGATCAGCGATTCGGGCCAGAACCTGCGCATCAACGTCGACAACGGCGCCACCACGACCGATGGTCCGGTCAATAGTAACGGCGTGACGGCGGCGGCGTACACCAACAGCTACGCGGGCGCCACGGCGACGGTGCTTTACGATATCAACACCAGCGGCGGCAACCTGATGACGCAAAATCCACCGAACGACGGCATCCTGGTCAACGTGGGATCGCTGGGCGCGAGCGCGGTGGGCGACGTGGCGATGGACATCGCCGGCGGCGCCAATGGACTGGCGCTGGCGGCATTGCGTAGTTCGATCAACGGCGCGAGCCTGCTGTACCGGGTGGATCTGGCCACCGGCGCGGCGGTGCCGGTCAATGGCACGGGGACGGTCGCCAATTCCGCGATCGGCAACGGCCAGGTGGGCTTGATCGACCTGGCCATCTCCCTGAAGTGATCCTGAAGCGATCCCGAAGTGACCCTATTCCCGCCCGGCGATGTATAGCAAGGTCTTGACGTCGTTCTCGCTCGCGATGGTTCTTCGCAGTATGTCGTCGCGATGGATCGTCGCAACCGGGTCGCGGCGATAGTAGCTCATCAACGCGATCTCGCCGGACTTTGGGTAAGGGGGCGCGGCGGCCGCCGTCCGTCCGAAGATCGAGGAGGTTCCGCCATGTCCCCACGACCAGTGTATGCCGAAGGCGCTGGTGAGAAAGGCGTGGCCGATCTCGTGCGCGGCCGTCATCGCGAACATGGCGTCGGCGTCGCTCTCGTGCCGGGGCTCGTAGTAGAGGTTTCCGCGTAGTAGAGGGTAGGGATTGCTGGAGCGGCAGCTCAACGGCCCTAGCAGGGGGCTGCCGGTGTGGGCCAGGATCAGCGGCAGGCCGCCCGCCGCGTGCCGCGCCGAGACGGTTACCGCGTAGCCGGCGCCATGCAAGGTGATGGTGCGGCTCCAGTATTTGCGCAATCCGAGGTCCGCCAGTTGCGTGTAGTGGCTGAAGCGGTCGTCCGGGACGCGTCTGGACTGGCCGAGAACCCGGGCCGCGAGCGTCGGCATGCGATAGTTCAGCGTCACTTGAATGGCGACGGTACGGTTTTGATCGTCGATCGAGGCGGTCGCGTAGCGGACCGGTTTGGCGCGGCCGGACAGCAGTTGCGTGCATTCGAACGCGGTGACCGGATGTGGCGGGAAAGTGGTATCGCGGGGAGTCTTCGCCATCGCTATGTTATCGGGGTATCAGGATGATTTCGCGCTCACACGTCCATTCGGTGCACGCGGTTCACGCAAAACAGCCCGAGAGCGGCAATGCCGCCTTCAGGCCGGTGCTGCATCATACTACGCCGCGCTACACGCTATGCGGCGCCGGGACCGATCAGCGAGCCGGAGGCGTCGACTCGGGCGTGGTCGTTGCCGGCGGGGTCGTGGCGTCCGTAGGGTTCGGGCTGCCAGCGGCCGGTGGCGTGGTTGCGTCCGGAGCCGGGGTCGGCGTCGAAGGCGTCGCGCTGGGCGCCGGGGTTGGGGCGGTCGTGGCTTCTGGTGTAACTGGATCGGCTTCTTGTTTTTTGCAGCCGGTAACAGCTGCGGCAGTCAGGATCAACGCAAAGGCGAACTTGGCGGGTACATTCAGTTGTTTCATGGTGACCTCCGTGGTGTAGTGTTGATACGTATCTTAGCTACACCTGAGCTTGGGCGGTATAGGCGTTCTCGCGGCGTGTTTGTAGGACTAGTCTTAAATAGTGTCATGGCCCGGGGGCGCGGTTCACACATGCGGGCGCGTGCCGCCGGGGCGCGTTCTAGACTGAAGGAAACTGTTCTTGACCCGCGCCTATACTGTTTCGACCAATCGCGGGGATGGGCGGTGTCTTATCTGGCGCCGCGCTTGACGATCCTGGCCGGGGGCCGCATGCGCGGTGCCGCGTCCGACTGGCGCCGTATCAGTGCATAGTCCATCAACGCGTGTTCCGGCGGCTGCGGCGCGCCGCCGTGGCGGGCGCGGACCTGCTGTACCAGCGACCGCAGCGCCGCCTCGGCCATGCCGGTGATGGGCTGGCGCACGGTGGTGAGTTCGGGCCAGATCGTCGTCGCCAACGCGGTATCGTCGAAGCCGGCCACGGTCAGGTCGCCCGGCACGTCCAGTCCCAATCTGTGGGCGATCGCCACGACGGCGGCGGCCATGTCGTCGTTGCTGGCGAAGATGGCGGTAGGACGCGGTTCCTGCGCCAGCAGGATCTCCGCCGCGTCCAACCCCGAACGATAGGTGAACATCCCCGGCACGATCAGCTCCGGCGCGCCCTGCGCGTGATGCTCGGCGATGGCTGCCTTGAAACCGGCCAGCCGGCGCGCGCTCGCGCTCTGGTTCGGATGGCCGGCGACGAAGCCGATGCGCTGGTGTCCCAGCGCGATCAGATGGCAGGCCATTGCATGGGCGGCCGCGTAGTCGTCGATGCTCACGCCGCTGACACGCGGGTCCGGCTGGCCACAGGCAACCGTCACGGTCGGCGTGCCGGCATCGGTGATCAAGTCGATCAGCTGTTTCGAGTCGCACAGCGGCGGCGGCAGGATGATGCCGTCGACGCCATTGGCGATCAGGCGGCGCGCCTGTTCGACGCCGTGTTCATCGGCCTCGCACTTTTCCACCACCAGCTGGACGTTGTTCGGGCCGGCCTGGTTGAGCAGGCCGACCAGGAATTCGCTCAGGTAGCCGGCGCTTGGATTACTGTACAAGAAACCGATGCGGATCGAGCGCGAACCGGCCAGGCGGCGCGCCGCCTGATTGGGCACGTAGCTCAGGGCGGCGACGGCGTCGGCCACGCGGTTGCGGGTCTTCTCGCTCACTTTGGCGTCGCCGTTCATCACGCGCGACACGGTCATCGGGGACACGCCGGCCAGCTTGGCGACATCGGTCATTGTCGGTGCTTGCGCCGGCGGTTCCAGGGGGCCTTGCTCTCTACTTGTCATCTTCACTCCAGGGTCAGGTCCACCAATGCTACACGAGCTGGGCTGTAGATGCGATTTTAGCAAATGATTTTCCTGTTATCCCCGGCCCGGCGCGTAAGGGAAATGGATGGCCTTGTAGTAGTCCAGCGGCTTTGGCGGCGGCGCCACGCCCGGCGGCAGCGGCAAGCCGTTCACCGACTGGAAGTAGGCGATGCAGGCATTGCGCCACAATTCGGCGTTGGCCACCTGGCGCTGCAGGCGCTGCGCCACTTCGGCGTGGCGACGGGCGTCGATCAGCGGCCGCAGCGCCATCCAGCGCGATTGCAGCTCGCGCGCGCCGCGCACGCCGGTGTCGTAGTGGTGTATCAGTTCGGCCCACAGCGTGCGGCCCGATGGCATGGCGTAATCCCACGGCAGGTGATGGAACCACAGCAGGAATTCCGGCGGCGTGGTGCGCGGATCGGCATACTGGCGTGCGATCTCCGGCGCGTACTGGGCCAGCGCGTTGGTGCCCTTGGCGGTGCGGTCGAAGCCGATGCCGTCGCGGGCGGCGCGATGGTAGTAGACCGGATTCCAGTCCTCGCGCTCCAGATTGTCGATCCATGGCGCCGGGCCGTGGTGGTGGGAGGTCCCCATCATGTGGTGCAGGCCCAGTGGCGTCATGTAATCGACCACGGTTTCGCGCGACATCATCATGATGTCGACCACCGGCGCGGTGACGCTTGTGTCGGGACTGAAGGTCTGGGCGGCCCATTCGACGGCGATGTCGCGCGCCGATGCCTGCGGGTTCCACGCCAGGCGGCCGTACGCGTACCAGTTGGCCTGGTCGAAGTGGTGGCCGGTCCAGTTGCGGTCCGTGCCGATGTTGGCAACGCCGGCCATGCCGGTCAGGGGTGGGCGCCCGGCCGACGCCGGCGGCAGGGCCTTGCCCTCGACGACCTGCGCCACCGTCAGGCCTTGCGGCGCGCGCCTGGTGTCGGCTCGCAGCGTCTCTTCGAACATGGTGCCCAGGTAGGCCAGGTCGGTGGAGAAGCCGAGGTACTCCTTGGTGATCTGGAATTCCATCATCAGCGGCGTCTTCGGCATGCCGCCGAACAGCGGATGGAATGGTTCGCGCGGCTGGAAGTCGATGGCGCCGTTCTTCACCTGCACCATGACGTTGGACGCGAACTTGCCGTCGAGCGGCGTGAATTCGTCGTAGGCCTGCTTGGCGCGGTCGGTGGCCTTGTCGGCGCCGTGCGCGTAGACGAAGGCGCGCCACATGACGATGCCCTTGTGCGGCGCAACGGCGGCGGCCAGCATGTTGGCGCCGTCGACGTGGGTGCGGTGGTAGTCCTGCGGGCCTGGCTGGCCTTCCGAATTGGCCTTGACCAGGAAGCCGCCGAAGTCCGGGATCGCGCGGTAGATCTCGTCGGCCTTCTTGCGCCACCATGCCTGCACCGCCGGCGAGAGCGGATCGGCGGTGTCGGTTTCTTTCAGTTCCAACGGCGTCGAGAAGCGCGCGGACAGGTAAACCTTGATACCGTAGGGGCGCAAAATGTCGGCGACGGCCGCGGCCTTGGCGATGAAGGCTGCGGTCAGCACCTCCGGCTTGGAGTTGACGTTGTTGAGGACCGTGCCGTTGATGCCCAGGGAGGCGTTGGCGCGTGCGTAATCGGTGTAGCGCCGGTCGGCGATGTCCGGCAGTGCCCACCAGTCCCAAATGGAGAAGCCGGAGTAGCCGCGTTCCACAGTGCGGTCCAGGTTATCCCAATGGTTCAGCAGGCGCAGTTGCAGCTTGGGCGCCGAACTGGCTTCCGCCGCCGCGCCGGTGGCTGCCGCGCGCAGCCAGGCGAAGGAACCGTACAACAGGCCGATGTCGCTGTTGGCTGCTATCAAGGTCACGTTGTGGCCCTGTACGCGTGTTTGACGCAGCAGGTAGCCTTCCTGGCCCAAGGCCGCCAGCTCGGCGCGCAGCGGGGAGGAGGACGCGGACAGTTCCGGCAGTGTCGCCGGCGTCGCCAGTACCAGCGAACCATCGCGTATCGTCGTCGATGTCGCCGGCGTGCTTCCCAGCATGCCTTGCAGTCCCTTTTGCAGTTCGCTGAGCGTGGCCTGCGACGTGGGCGAGGGCTTGCCCGTCAGGACCAGCGTCCGGGCCTGCGCCTGTAGTTTGGCCTGCGACGCGCGTTCCAGTGGGTGGTAGCGCAGCCACAGGTCGTAGCCGTCTTCGTCGGCGGCGCATGCCGGCGCCGCAGCGGCCAACGACAACAATACAGTCGTCATCAGCTTGATAAATATGTTTGCCATCTTGTCTCCGTTTGTATTTTTTTAATCAGCGCGCGCGCGGGCTTTCCGGCGGGCCGAGATAGCTGTCGCGCTGGCCGCCGGTGTCGACCACCAGTTTTTGCAGCACCAGGGCGGGATCGATCACCCAGAATTTCAAGGTGTGCTTGCCCGCGCTTTCGATCGTGTGTTGGGACGTCATGACCGTCGCGCCATCCGAGACGGTGCGTTCCCACGCTTTTTCGGAGCTGTCCGCGTGCAGGTTGACGATCTGCGGTGCTTCGTCGTCGAACGATATCGCGTAGCGCAGGCCTGGTCCCGGCTGGATCTTCTGGGTCGGCGCCAGGGTGGCGTGCACGGCGACCTTGCCCTTCGTGGTCAACTGCATCTGGTACTCAAGCCGCATTTGCGGCACGCCGTCCGGTGGCGCATCGACCGGCAGCGTGGTCATGCCCGATAGCGTGCGGCCATGGTCGGGAATGCGCAGCCACTCGCGCTTTTCCGGCGCCACCGCCCGGGTGTAGTGCTCCGCTTCCATCGATACCACGCCGGCGGTTTCGATAAAGTCGCCTTTGGAGGCCTTCGCCATGCCGGTTGGCCGGCGCAGCGGAACAACCACCGTCGTCCTGGCGCCGTTCGGACCGGAAACGGTCAAGGTCGCGCGGTCCACGCCCGACGGAACGTCGGACCAGCGCACATCGACGCCGACGCGCTGCTCGCGCTCCACCCGTCCCGCAGGCTTATCGAGCACGATGCCCGGGGTGTTGGCGGTTACCTTGTAGTCGAAGGGCTGCTGGCCGCGATTGAAGATCTCGATGTGGCGCGGGCGTTCCTCGAACGCGTCAAGGGCCGGCAGCGCCAGGGCGTCGCCGGCGGGGCCGGGCCATACGTTGGCGCTGCCTTCGACGGCCACGCCCATGTCGCCTTCCTTCGGAACCTGTACCTCCGTCACCGGCGGCATCACGTTGCGGGGCGGCTGGTTCCAGTAGGTGTAGCCCAGGTGGGTCTGCGACATCATGTGGTTCCATTTGCCGCCGCTGATGTCCTCATGATAGCGACGCACCAGCTCCGCATCCTGCTGGAACAGCTCGCGCGTGCGCGCCGCCAGATCGTTGGTGGAGGTGCGTCCCTGCAGGGCGTAAAGACGGTTCATGCCGGCGGTGACATACAGCTCGTTGACCACCGCGCTGGCCTGCACCGGATAGAGCACCAGCTGGAAAAAGGCATCGCGCTTGGCCGCCGGCAGCGCGGCCGAAATGCGTTCCGCGCGCGCCGCGATGTCGCGGTACTCGTCGACGATGCGCGCCGCTTCGCCATAGTTGACCAGGCTGTAGGTGGTCGGCTCCAGCTGCTCGGGTTTGCGGCGGCCGTTGTACTTGGCGTACTTGGCGACGATGTCGGCGATGTCGTCGGCATGTTCAGGCCCGAATTCACGCGTGGCCCACAGTTTCAGGTAGTCCGGCAGGCGCTCTGCCGGCCAGGCGGCGGGATTCCACGCGTAAGTCAGGAAGAATTCGATCGGCACTTCCATCGGTTTGAGGTCGCCGACGTTGACGATCCACATGCGGTTGGCCTGGTACTGCCATGCCAGATGCATCTGTTCCCATATCTTTGGCAGCGGCGTGACGTTGATCCATTTATAGGAGCGCGGGCCGCCGACATAGTCGAAATGGTAGTAGACGCCGGCGCCGCCGGCGCGTTTGCGCTCCTCCTGCGTCGGCAGGCGGCGGATATTGCCCCAGTTGTCGTCGCACCAGAGCAGCATGACGTCGTCGGGCACGCGCATGCCTTTTTCGTAGTAGTCCTGGACTTCCTTGTACAGCGCCCAGGTTTGCGGCACCTTGGTGACGTCCGGGTCGATCTCCTTGGCGATGGCTTCGCGCTGGCGGTTGACGATGCGCTCCAGCAGCGAGACGTTGGATTCCTCCGACATCGGCTCGTCGCCGTCGCCGCGCATGCCGATGGTGATCATTTTTTCGTAGTCGCGCGTGTTGCGCAGGCCTTTGCTCCAGAAGTCATCGAGCACGCGCGCGTTCTTGTTGTAGTCCCAAGGGTCTTTACCCTGGCGCTTCCATTCCTGCTGCGCGCGCATCATCGGCTCGTGGTGGGACGTGCCCATGACGATGCCGTATTCGTCGGCCAGCTTGCCGTTCAATTTGTCGTCGTCGTAGAAGGCGGAGTTCCACATCGCCGGCCACAGGTAGTTGGCGCGCAGGCGCAGCAGCAGCTCGAACACCTTGGTGTAAAACTCGTGGTTGTAGCCGCCGTAGCGCTGCTTTACCCAACCGGTCAGCGCGGGTTGTTCGTCGTTGAGGAAGATGCCCCGATATTGCACCACCGGGGCGTCGCTGACGGCGACGGGGGCGGAGGCGTAGATGCTGGCGTGGCTTTGCGCCGGCACGTCTGCCCACCACTGCCACGGCGATACGCCGATCTGCTCGGAGATTTCGTAGATGCCGTAGATGGCGCCACGCTTGTCGCTGCCTGCGATGACCAGGGCGCGCTCGACGCCGGGCAGCGGGCTGCGCAGGGTTTGCACCTGCCAGCCTTCCCATTTGCCGTTGATGGCGGTGACGTTTAGTTTGCCGGCTTTGATCAGTTGGTCGATCAGGGGGCTTTTGCCGATGGTGCCGATGATGATGACGTCGGCGCCGGTGGGTTTGCCGGTTTGCTCCAGGGCGGGACGGGCATTGCTGACGCGGGCGATGTCTTCCTGGAGGTCGCGCGCGGCGCGGAGTACGCCGGGGTGGTCGGTTTTGTCGACGTAGATGGTGGCGGCGCGGCCGGCGTTGGCCAGCGTGACCGCGTCGGGAGCCGGGGTGTCGAATGTCGCCAGGCGTTTTTGGCCTAGCGCTTGGGCGGGGAGGGCGCAGGTCAACAGCGCCAGGAGGGCGGCGCCTGCGAGGTAGAGTTGTCTCATTTTTTTAATGGTTATCCATTTTTTTGTGTTTGTGGCCTGTTGCATTGGCTGCTGGCGAAGCTTGGCGGATTACGCTTCGTTAATCCGCCCTACGTGTTTCCTCGGTGTCTCTGGTGTCAGTTTCCTGGTTTTTTGCAGTTGCGGCGGAGTAGGTCCAATGGGACCGCTTCGGCCAGGGCGCGGTAGCCCGCCAGTGAGGGGTGCAGGTGGTCGCCGGAGTCCAGCGGTTTGCTGATTCTTTTCGGGTCGGCGGGGTCGCGCAGGGCGGCGTCGAAGTCGACCACCGCGTCGAATAGGCCGGAGTTGCGTATCCAGTCGTTCATCTCCTGGCGGTCGGCTTCGTTTTCCGGCTCCGGGTGGTAGTAGTCGCTGCCCACATAGGGGGTGATGGTTGCGCCAATCATACAGATTCCGCGTGCCTTTGCGCGTTCGGCCAGCTGGCGATGCGCGAGGCGCAGATCGGCCAGCAGTTTTTTGCGGTCGGCCGGCAGGTCCGGGGTGTTGCGGTGCTGGCCGCCCAGGTCATTGACTCCTATGAACACCAGCGCGTGCGTGACGCCGGCGCGCGACAGCACGTCGCGGTCGAAGCGCGACGCGAGATTCGGTCCCAGGCCGTCGCGCAGCATGCGGCCACCGCCGATTCCGGCGTTGACGATGCCCACTTGCTGGCCATCCTGGCGCAGACGCGCCGCAAGCAGGTCGGTCCAGCGGCTGTTGCTGTCGGTGGCGACGCCGTAGCCATCTGTGATCGAATCGCCGATGGCGACAAAGGCGCCGGTGCCGCGCGGCGCCTGCACGTCGACATCGCTCACCAGGAACCAGCGCGGTATCGTGCCGGCTTCGGCCCATTCGGCGTCCATGATGCGGTTACCCTTGGCGAAAAAGCTGGTGGCGCGCGAGCCGGAGTGGCTGGTCTGGCGTGGCGGCGCCTCCTTGAAGTACAGCGATACCGAGAGGTCGCTGGCCGGTTTGACGTCCAGCGCAACGGCGTCGCTATAATATTCGGCGCCGGCCGGGATCATCACCGAGGGGCTGCTGTCGAAGGTGAGCGTGCGCGAGGTGGCGCCGTCGATTTGCGCTTTGCCCGGCGCCAGCGCCAGGGCGACGCTGGCGCCTTCCACCATCAGCGGCGCGGTGCCGTGCACATTACTGAGCCGGACCCGCAGGCGGCTGCCTCCGAGCGACAGGCGTACCGTCTGGCGCAGGCTGCCGTCGCGCCAGTTCGCGGCGGCCAGCTCGTTGGCCGTGTCGGGAATCTGCTGCGCCGTGCCCCAGGAGGCGACCCAGCGCCCCTCCGATGGCGGGACTTCTCCGCCCGGGGCGGGGCCGTTCAGCGAGGCGCAGGCGGTCAGCGCGAGAGCGGGTACGATCGCCGCCAGGGCGGTGACCAACAATCCGCCGAAGCGCACGTGTGACGCGTGTTGACTTGGTCGCATAAATCCTTCACACTGGTTAAATGTTAGCGCTTATCATTTTAGGGTAAAGGCATGGTACAAGCAACAAATTTAGACAAGTCGGCAGCACCGGTGATCACGGAAATGCGGGTCATTCCGGTGGCGGGCCACGACAGCATGCTGCTCAATTTGTGCGGCGCGCACGCGCCTTACTTCACCCGCAATCTGGTGCTGTTGAAGGATAGCGCCGGGCACACCGGCATGGGGGAGGTGCCAGGCGGCGCGGGCATACTGCGTGCGCTGGAAAACGCCGTCCCGCTGGTGGTCGGCACGCAGATCGGACGCTATAACCGCACCCTGAACGGCATCCGCGACGCCATCGCCAACAAGGATGTCAGCGGCCAGCAGTACCAGGTGACGTCGGAGGCGGAGGCGCAGGTATTGAAGCAGCCGCACGAGATCAACCTGCGGCTGGAGAACGTGGTCACCGCCGTCGAGGCGGCGCTGCTCGATCTGCTGGGGCAGCACCTTGGCGTGCCGGTGTGCGAGCTGCTGGGCGCTGGCCAGCAGCGCGACAGCGTGCCGATGCTGGCCTACCTGTTCTACATCGGCGATCGCAATCGCACCGACCTCGGTTATCTGGCCGGGCAGGGCGCCGCAAGCGACTGGTACCACATGCGCCACCAGGAGGCGATGACGCCGGCCGCCATCGCCAAACTGGCCGAAGCGACGGTGGAAAAATACGGCTTCCGCGATTTCAAGCTCAAAGGTGGCGTGATGCACGGCGCCGAGGAGATGGAGGCGGTGGCGGCGATCAAGGCGCGCTTCCCCGAGTCCCGCGTGACCCTGGACCCCAATGGCGCCTGGTCGCTGCGCGAGGCGATAGATATCTGCCGCGGCAAGGGCCACCTTCTGGCCTATGCCGAAGATCCCTGCGGCCCCGAGAACGGCTATTCCGGGCGCGAAATCATGGCCGAATTCCGCCGCGCGACCGGCATCCCGACGGCTACCAACATGGTAGCCACCGACTGGCGCCAGATGGCCCATTCGCATTTGCTCGGCGCGGTCGACATTCCGCTGGCCGATCCGCACTTCTGGACCATGCAGGGTTCCGTGCGACTGGCGCAGCTTTGCCACGAATGGGGCCTGACCTGGGGTTCGCACTCGAATAACCATTTCGACGTGTCGTTGGCGATGTTCACCCACGCGGCGGCCGCCGCGCCGGGTAAAATCACGGCCATCGACACGCACTGGATCTGGCAGGAGGGACAGGAGCGCTTGACGCGCGAGCCGCTGCAAATCGTCGGCGGCGAGGTGAAGGTGCCGCTTGCGCCGGGTCTGGGCATCGAGCCGGACATGGATCGCATCGAGGCCGCGCACGAACTGTATAAGAAAGTGGCATCCACCGCCCGCGACGACGCGATGGCGATGCGCTATCTGGTGCCTGAATGGACGTATTACCCTAACAAACCGAGTCTGGGAAGAACATGAAAAATCAACTGAAGCATGCGCCGACAGCGGTGCATTTGCCGGCCGATCTGCCGCAAGCCTTGCTCATCGGCCGTGTGTGGCGCGACGACGTGAATGGCCCGTGCGTGGTGGTCGTGCGCGATGGTGAGGTATTCGATATCACCGCGAGCAGCGCCACTGTGGCCGATCTGCTGGACAGGGACGATGCCGCCGTTTTCGCGCGCGCCGCGCAAGGCGAGTCGCTGGGACGGGTGGAGGCGCTGATCGAGGCCGCGCTAGGCACGGATGCCACGGCGCGCAGCCCGCGCCTGCTGGCGCCTTGCGACGTGCAGGCGATCAAGGCTTGCGGCGTCACCTTCGCGGTCAGCCTGCTCGAACGTGTGATCGAAGAACAGGCCGGCGGCGACGCGGCGCGCGCCGACGCGCTGCGCAGCACCCTGCTCAAGGATATCGGCGCCGACCTGTCGGCCATCAAACCCGGCTCGCCCGAAGCGGAAAAGCTCAAGCAGCAGTTCATCGAGCGCGGCGCCTGGTCGCAGTATATGGAAGTGGGCATCGGGCCGTATGCGGAGGTGTTCTCCAAGGCGCAACCCATGTCGGCGGTCGGCTTTGGCGCCGATGTCGGCCTGCATCCGGATTCGAAGTGGAACAACCCCGAGCCGGAGATCGTGCTGGCCGTGAACAGCCGCGCACAGGCGGTGGGCGCCACGCTCGGCAACGACGTCAACCTGCGCGACATCGAAGGCCGCAGCGCGCTTCTGCTGGGTAAAGCCAAGGATAACAACGGCTCCTGCGGCATGGGACCATTCATCCGCCTGTTCGACGGTTCCTTCACCATCGACACCGTGCGCAACGCCGAACTGCGGTTGCTGATCGAGGGCGCCGAAGACAGCTTCCGCCTTGATGGCGAAAGCCGCATGCGGGAAATCAGCCGTGACCCGCTGGACCTGGTGGCGCAAACGGCCGGCGCGCATCACCAGTACCCCGACGGCTTTATGCTCTTCCTCGGCACCATGTTCTCGCCGATCAAAGACCGTGGCGCGCCGGGCGCGGGTTTCACCCACAAGCTGGGCGACCGGGTCAGCATCGCCAGCCCTTCGCTCGGTACGCTGGTCAATCATGTGCAGCGCAGCGACGCCATCGCGCCATGGACCTTCGGCGTGCGCGCGCTGTACCGCAATCTGGCGCAACGCGGCCTGCTGGGGGATATAACTTAACGAGCTTCATGGCGGGACCTGAATCAAACTAAAATAAAACGGAGATGAATAAGATGGTCCAAGCAACTTCCGCAGAGAAGAAGATGGTGTATGCGACGTATCCCAACCTGGCCGGCAAGCGGGTGTTGATCACCGGCGGCGGCAGCGGTATCGGGGCGGCGCTGGTGGAGGCATTTGCCGCGCAGGGCGCGCAGGTGTGCTTCATCGATATCGTGGAGGAGGCGTCGCGTGAGCTGGCGGCCAGGCTAAACGCCGCCAGGCATCCGCCGCGTTTTTTTCACTGCGACCTGACCGACCTCGATGCGCTGGCACAGGTGATGGCCACGATCGAAAGCGAGTGCGGCGCCGTGGAAATCATGGTCAACAACGCCGCCAACGATCACCGGCATGAGGTCCAGGAAGTCACGCAGAAGTATTGGGACGAGAGCATGGCCGTCAATCTGCGGCACCAGTTCTTCTGCGCGCAGGCCGTGGCGCCGGGCATGAAGGCCGCCGGCACGGGCGTGATCCTGAACTTCGGTTCGATCTCCTGGCATCTGGCCTTGCCGAAACTGACGCTGTACGTGACGGCCAAGGCCGCGATCGAGGGGATGACGCGCGGACTTGCGCGCGAACTCGGTCCGTTCGGCATCCGTGTCAACTGCATCATCCCCGGATCGGTGCGGACGCCGCGCCAGATGGCGCTGTGGCATACGCCGGAGGGCGAACAGGAAATCCTCGATGCGCAATGTCTGCGCGAGCGGGTGGAGCCCGAGGATATCGCCGCGATGACGCTGTTCCTGGCGTCGGACAACGCCGGCCGCTGCTCCGGCCGCGATTACTTCGTCGATGCAGGGTGGTACGGCGCATGAGCACATTCCAAATTGAACCCGAATGCATTTGGCCCCTGGCCGCGACCTTGGGCGAAGGCCCGGTGTGGCACGCGGAGAATAACGCCCTGTATTTTGTCGATATCAAGCAGCACAAGGTGCACCGCTGCGGCGAGGACGGCGGCTTGCGCCAGAGCTGGAGCCTGCCCGACGAAGTAGGCTTCGCACTGCCGATGCGCGGCGGCGATTTCGTTTGCGGCCTGCCGGGGCAGTTGATGCGGTTTTCCTTCGACAGCGGCGCCCTGGACCTGCTGCACGAAGTGGAGACGGATTTGCCGGGCAACCGTTTGAACGACGGTTATATCGACCGTCACGGCGCCTTGTGGTTCGGCTCCATGGACAACGCCGAGGTGCAAGCCAGTGGTTCGCTGTACCGCGTGCAGCGCAAGGGACAGCCGCGCCGCAAGGACAAGGGCTACGTCATCACCAACGGGCCGGCCTGCAGCCCGGATGGCCGCACCTTCTACCACACCGACACGCTCGAGAAGACCATCTACGCCTTCGATATCGACGATGCCGGCCATTTGACCAACAAGCGTGTCTTCGTGCGGATCGCGGGTGAGGGCTACCCGGACGGCACGACCGTCGATTCCGACGGCGCCGTGTGGATCGCCTTGTTTGCCGGCGCGCGCATCGAGCGCTATTCGGCGCAGGGTGAGTTGATCGATACCGTGGCCATGCCTTGTTCGAACATCACCAAGATCGCTTTCGGCGGTCATGACCTGCGGACGGTGTTCGTCACCACCGCGCGCAAAGGTTTGTCGGAGGAGGAGTTGGCCGCCCAACCGCTGGCCGGCGGCTTGTTCCGCTTCCGCGTGCCTACCCCTGGACAGATCCAGCATCAGTTCTAAAATGGGTTTTCATACCCCTGAAATCGTTTTCATATTATAGTAAGACGGTAGTATCGGTAAAACCAACTAAAAACATTTGGAGACGCAGCACATGAAAAGTAACCGCAGGCAGTTCCTGTCCTCGATGACCGGCGTCGCCGGCCTGTCCGTGATGTCGGCGCCAATGGCGCTGGCGGCGGCCGCGCAGGCGCCTTACAAGAATCCTTCGCTGCCGCTGGAAAAGCGCGTGGACGATCTGCTGGGCCGCATGACGCTGGACGAGAAGATCGCCCAGCTGCAGTGCATCTGGCAAAAGAAAACCGAGATGCAGGATGCCGCCGGCGAGTTCTCCGCCGAGAAGGCCAAAAAGAACTACCCCAATGGCATGGGCATGCTGGGTCGACCTTCCGACCGCCAGCTCGGCCAGGCGGCCGGCGCCGGCGACACCGGCGAAAAAGCCAACCGCAACGCGCTGGAGACGGCGAACTACGTCAACGCGGCGCAAAAATGGGCGGTCGAGCAGACCCGCCTTGGCATTCCGATGCTGACGCACGAGGAAGCGCTGCACGGCTACGTGGCGCGCGACGCCACCAGCTTCCCGCAGGCGATCGGCCTGGCGTCGTCGTTCGACCCGGAGATGGTCGAGAAGATTTTCAGCGTGGCGGCGCGCGAGATGCGCGTGCGCGGAGCCAATCTGGCGCTGGCGCCGGTGGTCGACGTGGCGCGCGAACCGCGCTGGGGACGCATCGAGGAAACCTACGGCGAGGACCCGTACCTGTGCGGCGAGATGGGCAAGGCGGCGGTGATCGGCTTCGCCGGCAAGGACAAGATTCTGGCCAAGGACAAGGTCTTCGTCACGCTCAAGCACATGACGGGCCACGGCCAGCCGGAGAGCGGCACCAACATCGGTCCGGCCGAAATCAGCGAGCGCACCTTGCGCGAGGATTTCTTCCCGCCGTTCGAAAAGCTGATCAAGGAAACCAACGTCGGCGCGGTCATGCCGTCGTATAACGAGATCGGCGGCATCCCGTCGCACGCCAATCACTGGCTGCTGCACAAGGTGCTGCGCGAGGAGTGGGGCTTCAAGGGGCTGACGGTTTCCGACTATTTCGGCATCAAGGAACTGGTCACGCGCCACAAGCTGGCCGCCGACTCGAAAGAGGCGGGCCTGTTGGCATTCAAAGCCGGCGTCGATGTCGAAACCCCGGATGGCGAGGGCTACCTGGCACTGGCGGCGCTGGTGAAGGAAAAGCGCATCAGCGAAAAAGAGATCGATGTCGTGGTGCGCCGCGTGCTGACCTTGAAGTTCCAGGCCGGCCTGTTCGAGCAGCCCTACGTCGACGCCAAGATCGCCGACAGCCTGACGGCTACGCCGGACGCGATCGCGCTGGCGCGCCTGTCCGCGACGCGCACGCCGGTCCTGCTGAAGAACGACAAGGGCCTGCTGCCGCTGAACGCCAAGAAGGTCGGCAAGGTACTGCTGCTCGGGACCCACGCCAAGGATACGCCAATCGGCGGGTACTCCGATATACCGCGCCATGTGGTGTCGATCTATGACGGTTTGCTGGCGGAGAGCAAGGCGCAGGGCTTCGAGCTGGCGTATTCGGAAGGCGTGCGCATCACCGAGGAGCGGATTTGGGGCAAGGACGAGATCAAGTTCGTCAAGCCGGAGGTCAATGCGAAGCTGATCGCCGATGCGGTGCAGGCGGCCAAATCGGCGGACACCATCATCATGGTCCTGGGCGACAACGAGCAGACCAGCCGCGAGGCGTGGGCAGACGAGCATTTGGGCGACCGCGCGAGCCTGGATTTGATGGGCCAGCAAAACGACCTGGCGGCGGCGATTTTCGCGCTGGGCAAGCCGACCGTCGTGTTCCTGCTGAATGGCCGTCCGCTGTCGGTCAACCTGCTGGCGGAGAAGGCCGATGCGCTGATCGAGGGTTGGTACATGGGACAGGAGACAGGTTATGCCGCCGCCGACCTGCTGTTTGGCCGCGCCAACCCCGGTGGCAAGCTGCCGGTGTCGATCGCGCGTAACGTCGGCCAGTTGCCGGTGTTTTACAACCATAAGCCGTCGGCGCGCCGTGGGTATATCGATGGCAGCACCAAGCCTTTGTATCCGTTCGGCTTTGGACTGAGTTACACGACGTTCGATATCTCGGCGCCGCGCTTGACCAAGGCGTCGATCGGCATCGCCGGCTCGACGTCGGTGCAGGTCGATGTGACCAATACCGGCAAGCTGGCAGGTGACGAGGTTGTGCAGATTTATATTCGGGATGACGTCAGTTCGGCGACGCGCGCGGTGTTGGAATTGAAGGCGTTCAAGCGCGTGACGCTGCAGCCGGGCGAGAAGCGCACGCTGACGTTCGATATCAAACCATCGGATTTGTGGTTCTTTAACGCGCAGATGAAGCGGGTGGTGGAGCCGGGTAGTTTTACCATCCACGCCGGTCCGGATAGCGTGAAGTTGAAGTCAGTGAAGTTGATGGTGGGGTAGAGAAGGGAAGGTGGCGGATTGGCGCGAAGCGCGTAATCCGCCATCTCGACTTACCGGTAACGGTACAATTTCACCCTCTGCATCGTGAAGTCGCCGGTCACCAGCATGATCTGCCGGCCCTGGTGGATCTCGTCGCCATTGAGCCAGCGTCCATCTTTCCATTTGCCGTTCTCGTAGGTCCCTTCGGTCACCTTCTCCAGTCCGACCAGATCTCCCGCGCCGGTGGCGTCGGTGAATTTCACCGTCAGCCCTTTGCCCGCCAGCAGGAACTCGTCGTCCGACAGTTTGATGATCAAACCGCCGCAACCCTCCAGATCCTTGCTGTCCGTCTTGGCCCAAGGGTTGCTGAAGCTGACTTGCAAATTAAAGCCGCCCATCGTCACCTGCTGCGGCGAAGCGTCCACCACGCCGTCATACGACACCTTGGCCTTGAAGCCGCGCATATTGCCGCTGCCTTGTACCTGATTGATCAAAGGCGTCAACTGGCGCAACAGGCGATACGCCTTCGGCAGCGGGTCGGTAGGCTCGCTGTCCTCGACGCCGAACGGCGAGAAGCCGAACGCGTCGAACTCGCCGATCGCGTAGAAAGCCTTGGCCGCCGCGTCATGCCGGCCGGCGTTGTCGGCCTCCGGAATGAACAGCGGGTTGTCCGCCCGCTTGAACTGCGGCGCCCATTCGGTGAAGTTGGGGAAGTAGGTGTCGATAGCCAGCACATCGATCGACGGCGCGCCGGCCTTCCAGATGTCGAACAGGTGTGGCAGCGGACCGGCGCTCGGGTACTCGCCAGGCTTCTTCCCGGGCCGGTTCAGCGCCGCGTTGACATACATCGGCAGCGGATAGGCCGCCTTGCCGGCGGCCGTCATGGTTTCCACAAAGGTGGCGTAGCCCCAGGCCTGGAACACCTCCTCGGCGGCCACCGACGTGCCGAAGACCTCGGCCCAGGTGCCGCTGGTGCGGTGGCCGTTGGCCGCCCAAAGCGCCTGCACCGACGGATGCAGCCTGGCGCGGTTGGCGCCCAGGTAATCGGTCAAGGCCTTGGGCACCTGGCCGGCGATGGCGGCGTTGGCCAGCGGGCTGTAGTCGCGCACGTCCGGCAGCATGCCGATCTCGTTCTCCACCTGCACCATGACGACGGTGCGCTCGGTGTCGACCTGTTTCAGGTGCGCCAGCAGCGCGCGGTAGGCGGCGGTGTCGGCGGCCAGCGTCTTGGGACTGAAAGGCGTGAGCACCTCCTGCGGCACGCCGTTGCGGGCGAGCGAGCGCGGGAAACGCTGGGCGTCGCGCTTGACCCACGGCGGCACGTAGGTCGACATCGAATTCTTCCAGGCGCCGAACCACAGCAGGATCAGCTTCTTGTCGTTCGCGCGCGCCTGTTTGAGCATTCCATCGAGGACGGTGAAATCGAAGCGGCCCTCGACCGGCTCGATCTGGTCCCACTGCACCGGCGCCAGCACGGTGTTCAGTTCCGCGCCCTTGAGCGCCGGCCAGAGTTTGTTCAGGTATGGCAGGTGCGATGCCGAGGAATTATGCAGTTCGCCGCCGAGGACGAGGAAGGGCTGGTCGTTGACCATCAATTGCGTGGCCGTGCCTTGCTTGCGCAGGTAAGGGACGGAATTGGCCGCCAGCGCGGCGCCACCTTCCAGCAGAAACAGCGCGAAGGCGCAGGTTAGCGCGGCGCGTCGTGTCGGTGCTCGCATGGTGCTCCTAAAAATCCAGTTAAAAAAACACCGTCCCCGTAAGGCGACGGTGTACAAACTGCCCCGGGGGATGGGGCAGGAGAGCTAGAACCCGTTACAGAAAAAATTCACCAAGCCGGTCCCGGTTCACATGTAGCCGGGGCTGGTCCGGGGTGCGAACCACCTGGATGATTGCGCGACCATTTCAGTGTAGGTTCGACCCACCGGGGTTGTCAACATAAAAATGCCACTAAATGTTATGCGCAAACATTTAGTGGCTTCAGTGGTGGTGGCCGGGCGCTATTTGACGAAATTGTCCTTGATCATGTCGACCACATCGCTACCGCGTCCGCTCAGCACGGCCTTGACCGAGTACAGCGCGGTGCCCAGCACCTGGGACGCTTGTATATTCGGCGGCATCACCAACTCGAAGCGGTCGGTGGTGACGTCGAGCAGCGCCGGTCCCGGGTGCGCCAGCCATGCCTGGACCTCGGCTTCCAGCTCCGCCGCCGATTCGACGCGGCGGCCGTAGATGCCGATCGCCTCCGCGACCGCGGCGAAGTTCGGGTTTTTCAGTTCGGTGTAGGCGTCCAGCAGGCCTTCGACCTTTTGTTCCAGTTCGACGAAGCCCAGCGATCCGTTGTTGTAGACGGCGACCTTGATGGCGATATTCTCCTGTACCGCCGTGATCAAGTCCCCCATCATCATCGTCAGGCCGCCGTCGCCGGACAGCGAGATCACCTGGCGCTGCGGGAAGGCTTTTTTAGCGCCCAGCGCCTGCGGCATGGCGTTGGCCATGGTGCCGTGGGTCAGGCTGACCAGGGTGCGGCGTTTGCCCGTGGCGCGCGTATGGCGCAGCACCCACACCATCGGCGAGCCGCCGTCGGCGGTGAAGATGGCGTCGTCGTCGGCGTGCTTGTCGATCATCGCGGTCAGGTATTGCGGGCGGATCGTGCCGCCGTCGCCCGGCGTGGCGCGCTCGTTCAGATGTTCGACGGCTTTCTGGTGGCGCTCGACGCACTGGTCGAGGAACTCGCGGTCGCCGCGTATCTGCACGCGCGGCAGCAGCGCGGCCAAGGTGGTGGCGATGTCGCCGACGGCGCCCACTTCGACCGGGTGGCGCCTTCCCAGGTGGGTCGGATCGATGTCTATCTGGATGATGCGCGCGTGCGCCGGGTAGTACTGGCGCCAGGCGAAGTCGCAGCCCAGCAGGAGCAGGGTGTCGCACTCGGTCACCGCGTGGTAGCCGGAGTCTATGCCGAAGATGCCGGTCATGCCGACGTTGTACGGGTTGTTGTACTCGACAAAATCCTTGGCGCGCGAGGTGTGGGCGATCGGCGCCTTGATACGCTCGGCCAGCGCCATCAGCGGCCCGTGCGCGCCTTCGCAACCGGAACCGGCGTAGATCGCGACCTTCTTGCCGTCGTTGATGATTTCGGCGATGCGGTTCATTTCCGTATCCGAGGGCCTTGTTTGCGGCTGCGGCAGGTGGACGGAGAAATGCGGCTCGTCGACCGCCGATTCCTTGGACAGGTCGACCGGCAGGATGATCACCGCCACGCCGCCCTTGGTCATCGCCGCCTGCGCCGCTATGGCGGTGATGCGCCTGGCGTGGGCCGGCGTGCGGATTTCCTGGCAAAACACGCTGCAATGGTCGTAGATCGGCTTGTAGTCGACCTCCTGCGGGAAGTCGGTGCCCAGTTCGTCGCGGGTGATCTGGCTGGCGATCAGCACCACCGGCGAGCGGTTGCGGTGCGCTTCGAACAAGCCATTGATGAAGTGCAGGCTGCCCGGGCCGCAGGAGCCCGCGCACAAGGTCAGGCGGTTGGCGACGATGGCCTCGGCGCCGGCGGCGAAACCGCCAGCCTCCTCATGACGCACATGCACCCACTCGATCTCGCTGCGGCGGATGGCGTCGGTGATGTAGTTCAGCGAATCGCCGGGAATGCCCCAGCAATGTTTGGCCCCGGCTTGCTGCAGGGTTTCGATAACGACTTCGGCGACTGTTTTGGCCATGATTGAATTCCCGTTCAATGATTGGATCTGTACAGTTTATCGCTGGTAACGGGGAGGGAGCGCACGCGTCTTTGGTGTATTGGCGGCAGGCAACGAGGGAGTGTGCCGTGAAGGAAAAGACGCGGTCGGATGCGTTCCGGTTGGCGATCCCGTACGCTGCCGTACATACTAATTTCCCGGAATCGATAATGCTGGGATTAAATTGTTATAGGAACGTTTTATGGCCAAGCACCGCTCTTCAAGCACCGGCGAACAGACCCGCTCCGCCATCGAGACCGCGGATTCGGGTTATGTCCGCGTGCGCGGCGCGCGCGAGCACAATCTTCAGAACGTCGATGTCGATATCCCGCGCAACGCGCTTGTGGTGTTCACCGGCGTATCGGGTTCCGGTAAATCGTCGCTGGCTTTCGGCACGCTGTATGCGGAGGCGCAGCGGCGTTATCTCGAGTCGGTGTCGCCCTATGCCCGGCGCCTGTTCCATCAGATGGCGGTGCCGGAGGTCGACGCCATCGACGGCCTGCCGCCTGCCGTGGCGTTGCAGCAGCAGCGCGGCGCGCCGACGACCCGCTCATCGGTCGGTAGTGTCAGCACTTTGTCCAATTCGCTGCGCATGCTGTACTCGCGCGCTGGCGACTATCCGCCCGGCCAGGAGTTGCTGTATGCGGAATCTTTCTCGCCCAATACGCCGCAGGGCGCGTGTCCGCAGTGTCATGGACTGGGCAGGGTGTACGAGGCGACCGAGCGTTCGATGGTGCCGGACGACAGCCTGACGATACGCGAGCGCGCGGTGGCGGCGTGGCCCACCGCCTGGCACGGACAGAACCTGCGCGATATCCTGGTGACGCTCGGCTACGACGTCGATACGCCGTGGCGCGAACTGCCCAAGAAGCAGCGAGACTGGATTCTGTTCACCGACGAACAGCCCACCGTGCCGGTTTACGCCGGCCTGACACCGGCCGAGGCGCGGCGCGCGCACAAGCGCAAGGAGACGCCGAGCTACCAGGGCACCTTCACCGGCGCGCGCAAATATGTGCTGCAGACGTTCGCCGGCACCGAGAGCGCGATCATGAAGAAGCGCGTGTCGCAGTATTTGGTCGGCATGGATTGTCCAACCTGCGAGGGCAAGCGCTTGCGGAAGGAATCGCTGTCGGTGACATTCGGCGGTCACGATATCACCGAGATCGGACGCCTGCCTTTGCAGCGCTTGGCGCAGTTGCTCGAGCCGTACGCGGAGGGCAAGCCCCCGGCAGCCAAAACCAAGGCCAGGGCGAAGGACGCCGAGCGGCATCCGGAGAAAGCCATCGTTACGCAGCGCATTGCCCAGGATCTGGTGGCGCGTCTGGCGGTGCTGCTGGACCTTGGCCTGGGATACTTGAGTCTTGAACGCGGCACGCCGACGTTGTCGCCCGGCGAACTGCAGCGCCTTCGGCTGGCGACGCAGGTCCGTTCCAGCTTGTTCGGCGTGGTCTATGTATTGGACGAACCGTCGGCGGGCTTGCATCCGGTCGATACCGAGGCGCTGTTGCGTGCCCTCGACCGGCTCAAGGCGGCGGGTAATTCGCTGTTCGTCGTCGAGCACGCGCTGGATGTCATACGCCACGCCGATTGGATTGTCGATGTCGGGCCGAAGGCCGGTCAACAGGGCGGCCGCGTACTGTATAGCGGCGTGCCGGATGGACTGGCCGACGTGGGCGAGTCGCGCACCGCGCAGTACTTGTTCGAGCGCGTGGAGCGAACGGCGCGCACGGCGCGCGCGCCGGCCGACTGGTTGCGCTTGCGCGGTGTGGAGCGTAACAACCTGCATGGCGTGGACGCCGATTTTCCACTGGGCGTGTTGACCAGTGTGAGCGGGGTGTCCGGCTCCGGAAAATCCAGCCTCGTGAGTCAGGCGCTGGTTCAACTGGTGCTGGCGCAGCTGGGCCAGAGCGCGGCCGTCACCGAAGCCGACACCGATCCGGTCGAGGCGGCACTCGACGATACGGGCAGCGGCGATGTGCGCGGCCGCATCGTCGCCGGCATGAAGGGCGTCCGGCGCCTGGTGCAGGTCGACCAGCGGCCCATCGGACGCACGCCGCGTTCCAACCTGGCGACTTATACCGGTTTATTCGATCACGTGCGCAAGCTGTTTGCCGCCACCAGGTCGGCGCGCGCGCGGCACTACGACGCGGGCCGGTTTTCGTTCAATGTCGCTAAGGGCCGCTGCCCGAACTGCGCGGGCGAGGGCTTTGTCATGGTCGAGCTGCTGTTTCTGCCGAGTGTGTACGCGCCTTGCCCGGAATGCGAGGGCGCGCGCTACAACCCTGATACGCTGTCGGTGCGCTACCGCGACCGCAATATCGCCGAGGTGCTGCGGATGACGGTGGACGCGGCGTGGGAGTTCTTCGCCGAGGAGGCGCCGCTGCGGCATGCGCTCGATGTGCTGCGGGCGGTGGGACTGGGCTATTTGCGGCTGGGGCAGCCGGCGACGGAGTTGTCCGGAGGCGAAGCCCAGCGCATCAAGCTGGCGACCGAGTTGCAGCGCGCCAGCCGTGGCGACACCTTGTACGTGCTCGATGAGCCGACCACCGGGCTGCATCCGTCCGACATCGAATTGCTGATGACGCAGCTGCACGGCTTGGTGGACGCCGGCAACACCGTGGTGGTGGTCGAGCACAATATGCAGGTGCTGGCCGACAGCGATTGGGTGATCGACGTCGGCCCGGGCGCGGGCGAGGAGGGAGGTGTCATCGTCGCGGCCGGGCCTCCGCAGGAGTTGGCCAAGGATAAGGCTAGCCGCACGGCGCCATACCTCGGCCGGGCACTCAAGGCTTCCACGGTGACGCGTGGCGCAGATTAGCGGGCAAGGCCCGCCAACCCGCCCCGGGAGCCCTTCGAAGGAGGCGGCCTGCCTACCGGTACGCCAGGCGGGTAGCCGTGTGTCCGGAACCCCGGCGGCGCGCGTCGCGTCCATAGCGACATCATCAGAACCGCGAGCCCGCATGCCAGCGTGGCCCAGGCCGACGGTTCCGGCACGGCGGTGACGGCGGGGTCCAGCCGCAGCGCGAGGCATTCGCCGTCGCGGCAGCCGGTGGCGGCGATCTGGCCGTGGTCATTGATGTCGTAGGCGAAATGAAGGGTCCAGCCGGAGGCCGGATCGATCAGTGCATTCAAGTCCGTCATGCCGCCGTCGGCGTAGAGAAACGCGTGGGTGCCGGTATCGCCCAAGACATTGGAGTCGCCGACCACCTGGTTGCGATTGTTGATGCTGTTGGCAAAGCTGTAAGTTCCTCCGAGGGTGCCCAAATCGTGCATGACGCCTTCGGCGTAGAGGAAAGCGTGGTCGGCGGCATTGTCGGCGGTGGCGGCATAGCCGACCGCGTGGCCGGCATCGTTCACGCCCCACGCGGCGCTGTAGTTGCCGCCGAAGGTGCCCAGGTCGCGCATGCCGGCGTTGTCGTACATGAAGGCGTGCGTCCAGCGGAATTCGTCGCTGACGGAGGCGCTGCCGACGACGTGGCCGTGGCGGTTGATGTCGGAGGCGCCACTCACACTGCCGCCCAGCGTGCCGAGATCCTCCATGGTGCCGGCGGAATACCGGAACGCATGCCAATCGTCATTGCCGTTGGCGGAACTGCCAACGATCTGCCCGGCGTTGTTGATGCCCGAGGCCAGCGCCTCGATGCCGCCCAGGGTGCCAAGGTCGGCCATGCCGCCATTGGAATAGAGATAGGCGCGCCGCCGTCCGTCGTCGATGGTCGACATGCCGACCACGTGCCCGTGGTCGTTGATGGCCATCCCCGTGCTCTCGGCGCCGCCGAGCGTACCGAGCCGGGAGAACGCACCGTCCGCATAGAGAAACGCTTCGGGTGTGCCGAAAATGTCGTGGACCGAGCCGGCGATCTCGCCGCTGTTGTTGATCGAATGGCCGTCGGCGCGCAGGCCGCCGATTTCGACCACGTTGTAACGAAAGGCGGCCTGCGCGCCACCGGCCGCCAGTGACATGCACAGCGGCAGCAACAGAGGTGGCAAGTAAATGTTTCTCCTGCGGTTCATGACAGTCGCCGTCGGATTGATCAAGCCAGCCATACCAGCCTACTGGCTCACGCAGGAATGCGTCTGCGGAAGATCAAACGAGCGATAGAGCATGTCGTTGCTCGGCCGTCACACAAGAGCTTCATTATGTTGCCGACGCCGACGCCGACGACCCGGAGCCGGATAACCGGCCCCGGAGCGACCTCATTCGCAGCTGAAGCTGGCGGCGTCCTCGATGTTGCCGGCCTTGTACTTGGCCGCCTTCGGATACGGGCACAACGGGCGGGTGCGGTTGGCCGACCAGCCGGCCGGCACGTCGGCGTTCACGCCACCGGCATTGCCGGCGCCACGCACGCTGGCGATGACCTGGTCGGGCGCCCGTCCGCGCTCGACCCAGTCGACCAGCGGCGTCAGCATGTCGAACTGTTCGGCCGACGGGCCGCCGGCGCAGTGGTTCATGCCGGGCACGCGGAAGAAGCGCGCGAAGGTCGACGCGTCGCCGCCGTTGGCCGCGCGCAAGCCGTCGTACCAGGCGGTGGTATCGTTGCTGGAGAAGATCGGATCGGCGGTGCCGTGGTACACCATCATCTTGCCGCCCCGGTTCTTCATCGTGGCCAGGTTGGTCGGGTTGGGCGGCAGCATGAACGATAGCGCGCTTTCGGTGTAGACGGAGGTGGTGGCGCCGACGCGGGCCAGCATGCTGTCGACACTGCCGGTCAGCGCGAATTGCGGTCCGTTGAAGGTCGCCAGGTTTTCCGGCGGCGCCTGCCAGATCAGGCCGACCGCGCCCGAGTCGCGGGTCAGCGGACTGCTGAACTTCCAGTCGGCCCAGCCGCCCGTCGAGATGCCGGCGTCGTATGGCCAGCTGGAATAGAACTTCGTTCCGGTACTGGTGGTGGCACCCGCGAACAGGCCGCCGATGGTGGTTTTCTGCGCCGCGCTCAGGCAACTGCCGTCGCGCGCGCCGGTGCAGGTCGGCACGTCGCGATTCAGGTCGAAGGCCGCCTGGCAGGCTTGCGTGTTTTGAATCAAGCCGTCGGTGGCGCCGTCCAGCGCGTCGCATTTCGCCAGGACCGCGTTCTCGACGGTGGTGCGTTCGGCCTTGGTGAAGCCGGTCGACAGGTCGCCTGGCGTGCTGGCCAGCGCATTGTAGGCCTGGCCGCCGGCGATGTTGGCGATCGCCGCCAGCGGCAGGCGGAAGCCTGGATTGCCGACCAGGAAGCCGTCGTACTGGTCGGCGAGGCGGGCCGCCGCCACCATCGTGTGACGGCCGCCGTTGGAACAGCCGCCGAAGTAGGACCGCTCCGGCGCCTTGCCGTAGGCGATCTGGATCAGGTTCTTGGCCATCGGCGTCAGCTTGCCGGCCGCCTGGTAGCCGTAGTCGAGCCGCGCTTGCGGATCGATGCCGAAGGCGGGATTGGGCGCGCCATGGCCGGCGTCGGAACTGATGACGGCGAAGCCCATGTTGAGCGCGCTGTCCAGCGGGCCGCCGCCGCCGACCTGGCCGGTGGCGGGCACGACGGAGCCGTCCAGACCGCCGTTGCCTTGATAGAAGAAGCGGCCGTTCCAGTTCAGCGGCAGGCGCATTTCGAAGCCGATCGCGTAGCGGGCGCCATCGACGGTGCTGACGCGGTCGAACATGCGGCCGGTCACCTGGCAATGGGCCGGGACGGGCTTGCCGGCGACGCGCAAGGTACCGGCGGCGATGCTGTTGGCGGCCGTGATGGTGGTGTTGGCGAGCTGGATTCTGGTGACCAGATCGGTGCAGGACGGCAGCGCCGCTCCGGTGGCTGCCGCCAGGCGGGGCAGGCCGGTGCTGTCGACGCTGTCGCCGCCGCCGGCGCAGGCGCTCAGCAGCAATGCCGCCGCGATGGCGGTGGCGAGTGGAATCATCGGCGGCGTGGATGGGTTGGTGTCGCGGCTTTTCATGCGAGTTGTCTCCTCTGTTCTTGCAAAGCGATGGACGTGCCGGCCCCGCGCGGCGTTCTGATGGCTGCGTCGGGGCCCGCTTGGGGGTATTGCGGGGTGTTGCGGGGTAAGACTGAACCTAGTTCGGCATCACGTCCTTGAGCGTGCTGATCGGCTGGTTGACCAGCTTGCCGTTGACCTTCTTGACTTCGCGGACGTACATGTTCTGCACGATATCGCGCGAGGCCGGATCGATGCTGATCGGGCCGCGCGGGCTGTCGAGCTTCATGCTGGACAGCACCTTCATGGCGGTATCGCCCGTGACCGTGCCGTTCAGTTTGCGGATGGTCTCGTACAACATCGCCATCGTGTCATACGCGGCCACGGTGACGAAGGTCGGCGGGCGGGCGTTCGGCAGGGCGGCGGCGTAGGCGGCCAGGAAGGACTTGTTGGCCGGATTGTCGAGCGCCGTCGAGTAGTTCAGCACCGTGATGGCGCCGAGCGCGCGGTCGCCCAGCGCCTCCAGGGTCGGATGGTCGCTGGTCATGTCGCCCACGCCGAGGAACTTGATGCCCGCCTTGTCCAGGCCCTTGTCGCTGAAGGCCTTGAGCAGGGCGGTGCCGTCTTCGGCGCCCGGGGCGAAGAAGAACAGCGCGTCCGGCTTCTCGTCCTTGATGCGCTGGATGAACGGCGAGTAGTCGGGATTGGCCAGCGGCACGCGCGACGAGCCAACCAGCTTGCCGCCGCCGGCGGTGAAGCCTTTGCCGAAGCGCGCCTCGGCGTCGATGCCGGTGCTGTAGTCGCTCACCAGGGTGTACACCTTGCCGACCTTGTTCTGGGCGGTCCAGGTGCCGAATGGCTCGGTCATCTGCTGCATCGTCATACTGGTGCGCAGCATGTACGGCGACTTGGCGGTGATGCCGGTGGTGACCGCGTTCATGACGATCATCGGGATCTTGGCCTGGGTGGCGATTGGCGCCACCGCCAGCGCGCTGGGCGTCAGCGAGAAGCCGATCAGGAAGCTGACCTTGTCGCGCGAGATCAACTCCTGGGCGGCGCGCTTGGACATGTCGGCGTTGGTGCCGCCGTCGTCCCGGTAGATGATCTCGATCTTCTTGCCGGCCACGGTGGCGCCGTACTGCTGCATATAGGTCTTGATGCCATCCTCGAACGGCTTGCCGGTGTTGGCAAAAGGCCCGGTCAGCGCGGCGATGACGCCGACCTTGATGGTGTCCTGCGCTTGCGCCACACCCATGCCGACCAGGGCCACGCTGACGATGATGCCGATGTTGGCCAGTTTTTTAAGTTTCATTGCTTGTCTCCGTCTTTTTTAGTTTATGCCGCGATGATTACTTGTGGATCGGTGCCTTCATACAGTGCGTCGACAACGGCGGCCCGCCGCGTCAGCACCGCCGACTGGTTGATCGAACCCTTGTCGGTCATCTCGCGATGATCGACGGATGGCGGTTCGGGTAGTAACAGCAGCCGGTCGATGCGCATCGACGAACCGCTGGCGTCCTGGTTCAACAACTTGAGCAAGCGTTCGAAGCAGGCCCGCACCGGCGCGCTGGCCAGCACTTCGGCGGCGCTGGCGTCGGGGCCCAGCTCCGACAGCACCTGGCAATGCTCCATGCGCGGGAACAGCAACAGGCCGATGGCGTTGCGGTCGATGCCGGTGACCACCGCGTCCAGCACATACGGCGCGGCGGCGCTGATCACCCTGGCGCGCAGCGGGCCGACGCTGACGAAGGTTCCGGTGCTGAGCTTGAAGTCCTCGGCGATGCGGCCGTCGAACATGAAGCCCAGTTCCGGTTTTTCGGGATCGACGAAGCGCAGGGCGTCGCCGGTGCAGTAGTAGCCATCCTCGTCGAAGACGGCGGCGTTCAGGTCCGGCGCGCGCCAGTAACCGGGCATCACGTGCGGGCCGCTGAAGCGCGCTTCCAGCTTGTCGCCGAACGGCACCAGCTTGACTTTGCAGCCCGGAGCCGGCACGCCGACATAGCCGGCCTTGATGATGGAGCCGGTGCCGAAGGTGCACGATGGCGACGTTTCCGTCATGCCCAAGCCCGTGATGATGCGCACCGATTCGCCGGTTTCGGCGATGGCGGCGTTGTCCAGCCTATCCCACGCCGCCTGCGACAGGCCGGCGCCGGCGCACAAAAACAGTTTGACGCGCGAGAAGAAGTTGGCGCTCAATCTGGCGTCGGTCTTCATGGCGTCGGTCAGCATCTCGAACCCTTTCGGGATATTGAAATACATGGTCGGCGCGATCTCGCGCAGGTTCCTCAAGGTGGTCGGGAAGTCGCGCGGGGTCGGCTTGCCGTCGTCCAGATACAGGGTGCCGCCGTTATACAGCACGATGCCGACATTGTGGCTGCCGCCGAAGGTGTGGTTCCATGGCAGCCAGTCCAGCAGCACCGGCGGCTCGTCGCCCATGAACGGGAAGGTTTGCAGCAGCATCTGCTGGTTGCTGCACAACATGCCGTGGGTGGTGGTGACGGCCTTCGGTTTTTTGATGGAGCCGGAGGTGAACAGGAACTTGGCCACGGTGTCGACGCCGACGGCGGCATGCGCCGCTTCGACGGTCGACGGCGTGACGTCGAGCAGCGACTGGAAGCTGCTGGCCTGGTGGCCCGGGACCTCGCCCTGGGCCAGTATCAGTTCCGCGTCGGCCGGCATCACCGCCTTGATGGCGCGGCTGTAGGCGGCGCCATCGCAGGCGAACAGCGCGCCTGGCGTCAGCTTGGCCAGCATTTCGGACAGCTTGGTGAAATCGGTCGCCACCAGCGAGTACGAAGGCGACACCGGCGCATACGGTATGCCGGCGTACATGGCGCCCAGCGCGAGCTGGAAGTGTTCCAGGTCGTTACCGGACAGGATCACCAGCGGACGTTCGGCCGACAGGCCGCGATCGAGCAGCGCCTGGCCGATGCTGCGCGCGCGGCGCAGCACCTCGGCGTACGACAGCCGTATCCATTCGCCGTCGCCATCGGCCGCGCGGCGCGCGACCAGGGTGCGCTCCGGATGGGCGGCGGCGCCCGACTCCAGACGGTCGGTGAAGCGCGACGGGAACGCCTCCAGCGGCGTGACGGCGTCCACGTGCCACAGGCCGTCGACCTGATAGGCCGCGATCTGCGGATTGCCCAGTTTGACCGGGCGTCGCTTTGCCGTGCCGCTGGACTGCTCCGCGATCATCGATTGATTCATGCGGAGCTCCTGTCAGATCGGGTAGTGGCGCGACGTCGTCTGGATCGTGATCCAGCGCAGCTCCGTGAACTCGGCGATAGCCGCCTTGCCGCCGAAGCGCCCGTAACCACTGCCCTTGACGCCGCCGAACGGCATCTGCGCCTCATCGTGCACGGTCGGACCGTTGATGTGGCAGATGCCCGATTCGATGCGGCGCGCGACCGCCATCGCACGGCCGATATCGCGGCTGAAGACCGCCGACGACAGGCCGTACTCGCTGTCGTTGGCCAGCGCGATGGCTTCCTCGTCGGTGTCGAAGCGCAGGATCGAGACGATGGGGCCGAACGATTCCTCCTGGTAGACCTTCATCTCCGGCGTGACGCCGTCGACGATGGCCGGCTGCATGATGTTGCCGACCACTTCCGCCGAACTTTGCGTGACCTTGGCGCCGCGATCGCGGGCATCCTGCAGCATGGCGGCCACGCGGGTGGTGGCCGACGGATCGATCATGCCGGACAGCGGGGCGTCGCTTTGCGCCGCCTTCAGCGTCGCGGTTTTGGCGGCCAGCTTTTCCAGGAAGGCCGGCGCCACTTTGTTGTCGACCAAAATGCGGTCGGCCGACATGCAGATCTGGCCCTGGTTGAAGAAGGCGCTGAACGCGGCCGCTTCGACGGCTTCGTCCAGGTCCGCGTCGTCCAGGATCAGCAGCGGGTTCTTGCCGCCCAGTTCCAGCAGCACGGGCTTGAGGTGGCGGGCGCAATGCTGGGCGATGATGCGGCCCACATTGGTCGAACCGGTGAAGTTGACGCGGCGGACGGCCGGCGCGGCGATCAGGCGCTCCACCACCTGCGGCGCGTCCTGCGGCGCGTTGGTGAGGACGTTGACGACGCCGGGCGCGAAGCCGGCTTCCTCGAACACGGTGCCGATCAGGCGATGCAGCGACGGGCACAATTCGGAAGCCTTCAGGATCACGGTGTTGCCGCAGGCGAGCGGCATGGCGATGGCGCGCGTGCCCAGGATGATCGGGGCGTTCCACGGCGCCAGGCCGACCACCACGCCGCAGGCCTGGCGCAGGCCCATGGCCATCGAGCCGGGGACGTCTGACGGAATGACTTCGCCGCTGATCTGGGTGGTCATCGACGCCGCTTCGCGCAGCATGTTGCCGGCCAGGGTGACGTTGAACTGATACCACATCGGGCTGCCGCCCGCTTCGGCGACGCCGCGCGCGACGAATTCGGCGCGGTATTTTTCCATCGTGTCGGCGGCCTTCAGCAGCAGGGCGCGGCGGGCGCCGGGCGCCATCGCCGACCAGGCGGGAAAGGCGTCCTGCGCGGCCTTCACGGCGCGGTCGACATCGGCCAACTGCGCGGCGGCGGCGCGGGTGACCACCTCGCCGGTGGCGGGGCTGCGCCGTTCGAAGGTGGTGTTGTCCTGGGCGGCGGCGCCTTGGCCGCCGATCAGCAGATCGGTATCAAACATGGTGGTCTCCTTTATTTTTGTTGTAGAGTTTAGCCGCGTTTGAAAGTCTGCAGACCTGGTTTGATCGTCTTATCGTCCAGGAACTGCTTAAGGCCTTGCGCGCGTCCTTTTTCCGGATCGCGGTAGTTGGACTGGTCGACCTTGGCGTACAGGTAGTCCTCGTTCTGGTCCCAATTCAGCTCGCGGCAGCGCTTGAAGCCGTTCTTGGCAATGCGCAGCACGGTCGGCGCCTTGGCCAGCAGTTTTTCGGCCAGCGCGATGACCTCGTCGCGCAGCTGGGCGCGTGGCACGCTCTTGTTGATCAGGCCCATGGCGGCCGCTTCCTGGCCGGTGAAGGTGTCGCCGGTCATGATGTAGTGCAGCGCCTGGCGGTGGCCCATGGTGTCGGCGACGGCTTTGCTGACCAGGTTACCGGGCGGGATGCCCCAGTTGATCTCGGACAGGCCGAATACCGCTTCGTCGGCGGCGATGGCCAGGTCGCAGGCCACCAGCGGCGAGAACGCGCCGCCGAAGCACCAGCCGTTGACCATGGCGATGGTCGGCTTGCTGTACATGCGCAGCAGCTTCCATTGCCACTGCGAGCAGTCGCGGCGCAGGCGCTCCTGGAAGATCTCCGGCTTGCCGTCGTTTTCGCGGAAGTACTCTTTCAGGTCCATGCCGGCGGTCCAGGCGTCGCCGGCGCCGGTCAGCACCACGACTTGCGCTTCCTCGTCGAGTTCCAGCGTTTCCAGAACGTCGATCATCTCGCGGTTCAGGGTCGGGCTCATGGCGTTGCGCTTGTCCGGGCGGTTCAGGGTGATCCAGCCGATACCTTTTTCAACATCGACTTTGACGGTTTCCCAGCGGGCTTCATATTTGGACATACAATGTGTCTCCTTTTAGTTGGCTGATCTTTGGCTAATGTTTGGCTAAGCTTTAGATTTAAGTATCAGGCTGCCTGATATGTGACTTATACTATACCCACCTCTTTTGTTTTACAAGAAAATTTTTATGGTCAAAGCAGATTTTTCCGATAGCACTAAACCATTGGGCTTGGCCTACCTGGTGGGGCGTCTCGATCACGTGTTGAACAAGCGCCTGCGCGATTGCTGCGCGCCGGCCGGCGTAACGGTGCCGCAGTACACGGCGTTGTCGGTGTTCCGGGCGCAGGGCGCGCTATCGAATGCGCAACTGGCGGTGCGGACGATGGTGTCGCCGCAGTCGGCCAACGAGATGGTGAAGTCGATCGAGGCGAAAGGCTGGATCGAGCGCACGCCCGATCCGTCGCACGGCCGCATCATCCAGATCCAGCTGACCGAGGCCGGGCACGCGATTTTGGCGCAATGCGACGGCAAGGTGCGCGAAGTCGAAATGCAGATGTTCCCCGACATGGATCACGAGGAGCGCGTGCGATTGCATGGCTTGCTGAGAAGCGCGGTGCGCGCCCTCAGTTTAGAAGGCATCTGATCCGCCGAGGGATCACGTAGGGCGGATTAGCGGGCGAGGCCCGCCAATCCGCCCCGGGGGCCCTCCGAAGGAGGCGGCCTACCTGCCGGTAGGCCTTAAGAGCGAAGCGTAATCCGCCATCCAAGAGCCGTCGGCGGCCATGACTAGCGTCGCGGCCAAACAGTCTCCATCAACGGCTTGACGCTCAAGCCGTGGACCACAATCGACAGCATGATGACGAACAGCGAAATATGCGTCAGCCGTTGCGCCAGGTCCGGCGCCAACCCCTGTTCGATCGCGTACATCAGATAGTAGATCGAGCCGATGCCGCGCACGCCGAACCACGCGGTCATCGATCGCAGCCGCATGCTGGTGTCGCCGCCGGCCAGGCCGAGGAACACGCTGGCCGGCCGCGCGATGAAGAACAGGAAGGCCGCCATCCAGACGGCATCCCAATCCAGGTTATGCAGCGAGATCATCCCGCCCAGTAGCAGCACCAGGGTCAGCTCCGACAACCGCTCCAGGTGCTCCTTGAACACCAGCGACTCGGTGCTGACGGTCATCGGTGCTTCGTGCGTCGCACTGGTCCTGGCGGCGGCCGATTTCGTCACATCCTGCTCCAGCAAGCCTTGCCGGTCCTTGGGCGCGCCGGCCAGCATCAACTCTGTCTGGCGCAGCGCCACGGCGGCGAAGAATACCGCCAGGAAGCCCCACGCGTGTATCAGGCTGGAGACGCCGTAGACCACGGCGATCAAGCCCAGTCCGACCAGATCGTCCATTATTTCATGCTGCGGCTTGATGATGCGCAGCCGCCAGCCGAGGCGCGCCGTCAGCGCGCCGCCCAGGTAGCCCACCGCGATCGCCGCGCCCGAGGCCCAGACGACGTCGACCAGGAACCAGCGCCAGTGCCAGGCGCCGGTGTCGTCGCCCATGCCCAGCATGGCCAGGCCGAGGAACACGAAGGGGAAGGCACTGCCATCGTTCATGCCGGCTTCGCAGGTGAGTGTGAAACGCAGCTGGTCCTTGTCGCCGGCGTGGCGGACCTGGACGTCGGTGGCCAGCACCGGATCGGTCGGCGCCAGGATGCCGCCCAGCAGGATGCCGGCCCCCAGCGGCAGGCCGAGGACGAAGAAGCCGAAGGCCGCCACCAGCGCCACCGTCAACGTCATGGACACCCAGGCAAGGCGCAGCGGGGCGTCCCAATGGTGCAGCTTGAACGGTACGGGCATCTTGATCCCGGCGGAGAAAAGGGAGATCAGGATGGCGATTTCGGTCAGCACCTCCAGCAGGTCCGATTGCAGCATCGGATCGAAGTCGAGGATGTTGAACACCGTGGGACCGAGCAGGATGCCGAAGCCGAGATAGACCATCGCCGACGTGAACGGCGACCTGGAAATCGTGGTCGCGGCCAGGCCGCGCGCCAGCATCAGCAGGCCGACCAGCAGGAACCAATGATTGGTGTTCACGCGGTTTCCTTGGTGGCGGTGGAATTACGAGGCTTCTTCACCGGGTCTGGTTGGGGAACTGGCGCAGGGTGTTCACCTCGCGGCCGGAGGTCATGAACTCGCCGTCGCCCCGGTAGTGCAGGGTCTTCGGCAGCTTGGGGGAGGCGGCCACATGTGCGCGCACGATCTCCCAGACGAACAGCGGGTGGTTGGGATTCGGACGCGCGTCGGCAAGGCGGCATTCGAAGCTGGCGTAACATTCGGCGATCATGGGGGCGGCGACATCGGTCGCGGCTTCCTTCGTCAGCCCGAAGAGGCTGAATTTGTCGGTGTCGGCGCCGCTGCAGTTGCCGATGCCGATCACCTGTTCCAGCAGATCGGCGGTTGGCAGATTGATCACGCATTCCTTGCTGCGGGTGACCATGTCGTAACTGTGGTTGCTCTCGTCGATGTAGCAGCCGAACAGGGCGGGCGAAAAGCCGATCATCATGTGCCAGCCCATGGTCATGATGTTGGTTCGGTCCTGCCAGGCGGAAGTCACGAGCACGACGGGGCCGGGCTCGAGCAGACGCCGGGTGTTGGCTGGGTCGAAAGGTTGCTTGCGGTACTTTTTCATTTGTGGCGATACTCCTGTGGTTATCGTAGGAATATCTGGGGGGGGTGTCTGTGGGTTAGGGCACATGTGCGCGAATTGGCGCTGCGCGGAAGCGATATGGGCGGAGCTTGGCGGATTACGCTTCGCTAATCCGCCCTACGTGTTTTAGATGTTGGTGCGTGGGGTGGCCGCCGCGTCCGTCCGGCGCGCGATACGTTCGTTGAACGTCGGTTCGCCACGGTTCCACGTAGGGCGGATTAGCGAAGCGTAATCCGCCATGCATGAGCCGTCGATGACTACAATGCCGGCGGCACGCTTTTCTCGCCCCACCACTTGCGGTAGTTCTGGGCGTACGCACCCGTCTTGACGTAATCCTCGACAAAACCGTTGACGAACTTGAGCAGATCCGGATCGCCCTTGGCAATGGCAATGCCGATCGGCGTCTGGCCGTGGATACCCGGCAGGACTTCGAGCTGCTCGTTCTTGCTGGCGAGGTAGTCGAGCAGCGACGAATCCTCGATCCCGGCGTCGACGCGCTTTTGCTTGAGCAGCAGCACGCCGTCCGGCGCGAAATTGTCGGTGTACACAAACACGGCTTGCGGCGCCGACTGCTTCAGGAAGGCGTCCGCCGTGGTGCCGCGACCAACCACCACGCTTTTGCCCTTTAAATCGGCCAGCGTCTTGATGCCGGCGCTTTTCTGCACGATCACGCGCAGCCCGGCCATGTTGTAGGGCTTCGAAAAATCGACCACGCGTGCACGCTGCGGCGTGATCGATACATTGGCCACCACCAGGTCCAGTTGCTTGGACATCAGCATCGAGATCCGAGCGTCGGACGAGACGTCCGAGAACCGCGCCGGCACCCCGAGCTTGGCCGCGAGCTGTGTGGCAACATCGACGTCATACCCGACCGGTTCATTCTTTCCGTTGCGGAATCCAACCGGCTCGCCACCGAGCGAGACGCCGATCCGCACGTAGCCGCGCGCCTTGATCTCCTCGATGCGGCCGGCCACGGCGGAACCGGCGATCATGGTTAAGACAGCGATGGCGGCGATGCGTTTCAATTGCGGCATGTTGATTCCCTTTTTAGCTTATTTAGCTTACACGGCGCTGGCGACGCGCGGTTCCGGCGCGGCCATGCGTTCGTCCCAGTACCAGTAACGTATCTCTTCATCGCAGCGGAAGCTGACGACCTTGTGATTGCCCACCGCATCCATGGCGTGGATGACGACTCCCGCCAGGAAGCCGGTCTTCAACTCGCCAAGTTCATCCACCGCCAGCTTGACGGCGTCGTCCAGCGAGTGCCCGAGCCGCAGCGCCAGCACGATGCTGCGCGAGGTCCCGCAGCGCATCGTCATCTCGCCGGTGTGGGTGCAGGCGGCGGCGCCGTACCGGCTGTCGGCGTAGAAGCCGGCGCCGACGATGGGCGAGTCGCCCAGCCGGCCCGGATACTTCCACGCCCAGCCGGAGGTCGACGTGACCACGCCCAGTCCCCGCGAGGCGTCGCGGGCGAGGAAAACGGTGGTGTCGCGCACCCGTTCCGGGTCGGTGATGGTGTTGCTGAGCGGGGCGAGGGGAATGTCCGGGAAGGCGGCCAACTGCTCCGGCGTCATTTCCTTTTGCAGGCGTTCCCACCATACGCGCTTGCTGTCCGGGTGCAGCGTCTCGTCGAACGCGAAGCCGCGCTCGGTGGCGAAGCGGCGCGCCCCGGCGCCGGTCAGCATCACATGCGGCAAGTGCTTCATGACTTCGTGCGCGAGCGCGGACACCGGCAACGTGGCCGGCACGGCGCCGACCGCGCCGACGTCGCGCGTGGTGCCGTCCATGACGCCCGCGTCGAACTCCATCTCGCCCAGCATATTGGGCCAGCCACCGTAGCCGACGCTGCGCACCTTGGCTTCGCGTTCGACCTTGGCGATGCCGGCGATCATGGCGTCGATGCCGGCACCGTCTTGTTTGAGCAGATCGACGGTGGTGTCGAATCCCGGCCAGGCCTCGGCGTTGGCAAGCAGCATTTTCATCAATGGTCTTTCTTCATCTTGGAGAGGAATTGCGCGATGCGCGGGTGCGCCAGTCCGCCGTCGGCGGCGAAGAATTCGGCCGTCGGCAGGTCGGCCAGCAGGCGGCCCTGTTCGAGGAATACGATGCGGCTGGAAATCTGGCGCGCGAAGTCGATTTCGTGGGTGACGAACAGCATGGTCGTGCCGGCGGCCGCCAGCCTGGCGAGGATGTCCAGCACCTCGGCGGTCATCTCGGGATCGAGCGCGCTGGTGACTTCGTCGAGCAGCAGGTAGCGCGGCTTCATGGCCAGCGCGCGGCAAATGCCGACACGCTGTCGCTGGCCGCCGGACAATTGCGCGGGATAGGCGTCGGCGCGCTCGGACAGGCCGACGGAGGCGAGCAGCTCGCGCCCCGCGTCTTCGGCTTCGCGCCGCGGCATCTTCAGCACCTCGATCGGCGCCAGCGTGATGTTTTGCAGCGCCGTCATGTGAGGGTACAGGTGAAACAGCTGGAACACGGTGCCGGAGCAGCGGCGCGCCTGTTGCAGTTGTTTGGGATCGTCGACGCGGAAGCCGTCGATGGAGATGCTGCCCTTGTCCAGTTTCTCCAATCCGTTGATGCAGCGGATCAGCGTGGATTTGCCCGAACCGCTGGCGCCCAGTATGGAGACCACCTCGCCCGGAGCGACCCGCAGATTTACGCCATCGAGCACCTTGGTCTGGCCGAAGCTTTTGCCGACGCCTTCGATCTGAATCATGCTACAGGCCTTTCCATTGGCTGTGGGCGCGCAGCCGGGTTTCCAGGCGCGCGCAGGTAGTGGCGATCAACTTGGCCATCAGGTAGTACAGCAGGCCGACCACCGTCCAGACGATGAACGGTTTGAGCGTGCGCAGGTTCAGGATGGCGCCGACCTTGGTCAGATCGAGCACCCCGATCACGGAGATCAGCGACGTCACCTGCAACTGATTGACCAGTAAACCGGTCAGCGGTCCAAGGCCGAAGGCGGCCGCCTGCGGGGCGACGACCTTGCGCAGGATTTGCCAGCGGCTCAAGCCGAACACGCGCGCCGTTTCAAACTGCTCGCGGCCTATCGATTCGATCGCGGAGACGGCGATCACGTAGATGAACGCCGCCGTGTTGCCGGACAAGGTGATGACGGCCGCCTGCACCGGTGTGATGTCGGTCTCCAGCAGCACAGGCAGGCCAAAGAAGACGAGGAACAGCTGCACCAGCACCGGCGAGTTTTTCAGCAGTTCCGCCACGGCGGCGAAGAAGGGCGCCAGCACCGGCGTGCGGTAGTAGCGCAGCACCGCCCAAGCCAGGCCGATCATCAGGCCGATGACGGTGGTGGCGGCGAACAGCGCGACCGACACGCCCGCGCCTTGCAGGAGCAACAGGATGTCGTGGGCGGTGAAGTCGGTATAGCGCATCAGTTGGCACCCAGCGCGCGTTCGCGGTTAAGGCGGCGGTGCAGGGCGCCCGCCGTCAGCGAGACCAGATAGGTCAGCGTGACGTAGGCCACCAGCAGCAGGGCGTAGACTTCGAACGGCGCGAAGGTGTCGGCGGCGACGATCTTGGCGGCGCCCGTCAACTCGTTGAGGGTGATGGCGGACAGGATGGACGACGTCAGGATCAGGTTGACGAACACGGAACCGAGCGGCCGCACCGACGTGCGCAAGGCGATCGGCAGCACTATCTTTTGATAGACGACCCGGCGCGACAGGCCGCTGACCTGGGCCGCTTCGATCACACCCGGATCGATGGCCAGGATGCCGGAGCGGATAACATCGGACGTGAATGCGCCGCCGGCCAGCGACAGCGCCAGCACGCCGGTGCTGAAGGCGCCGAGCTCAATGCCGATTTCCGGCAGGCCGTAGAACAGGAAGAACAGCTGGACGATGAAAGGGACGTTGCGGAAGATGTCGACGTAGATGTCGGTCAAACGGCGCGGCAGCGGGGCGGCCGAGGCGCGCAGCAGGGCGGCCACCACACCCAGCGCCAGGCCGCCGGCCAGGGCGAGCGCGCAGGCGAGCGCCGTCAGGCGTGCGCCGGTCGCGAGGTCGGGGAGATAGGGCGCGAGGAGCGTGGGGTCGAACGTCAAACAGTGAGCTCCAACCTGAAAAGCTGATTCGGTTTCACATCAATAGTCACGAGTGTCACACAAAGCGGGGCGCGTTTCAAGCGCCGCCGTTGGGTGCGTAAGCACATTATTTGGCGTCCAGCGCCGCTTTGAGGGCCGCCACCCGTGCCGCGCTGGTTTGCCGCCGCGCGCCGGTGTCGAAGCCGAAGGCCAGCACCGGCGGCGTGCTGGCCGCCACCGGCGCCGAACAGGACGCATGCACTTCCCGCACCGGCAGCTTGTATAGCAGCCTGTCGACGTTGTCGGCGCTGATGCCGGCGCCGGGCATGATGGTGATGCGGTCGCCGGCGGCGTCGAAGCAGCGCTGCAAACCATTCAGGCCCTCCAACGCCCGGGGCGCGCCGCCCGATGTGAGGATGCGCGCGAAACCCAGGTCGATGGCCAGCCGGGTCGCCGCCGCGAGGTCGGGACACAGGTCGATGGCGCGGTGCAGCGTGCTTTCGAGCCCGTGGTCGCGGGCGCGCCGCACCAGCCGCTCCAGGGTCTGGTGATCGAGTTCGCCGTTGCGCAGCGAGGCGCCGAGCACCACGCCTTGCAGGCCGATGGCGGCCACCGCGTCGATCTCGTTGAGCATCAGCTGGATCTCGACGTCGTCGAAACAAAAGTCGCCGCCGCGCGGCCGGATCATCGCCACCACCGGCAGCGGACTGGCCGCCGCCACGCGCAGCAGGCCGGAAGTGGGCGTCAGGCCGCCGACTTCCAATGCGCCGCACAGTTCGATGCGGTCGGCGCCGCCCGCGATCGCGGCCGACAGGCCTTCGACGTTGTCGACGCAGACTTCCAGCGTGATGGCGGCGGCGGGATGGGTCATGGTTGTTTTCTCGTTTCGGCGAGCCCCAGCCAGGCGGCCCCGATCAATCCCGGCTCGGCGCCGGACTGCCCTTGCACGATGATGGCGGCGCCGGTCTTGCGCAGGATGCGCGCGCGCACCGCCTGATCGAGCATGGCGATCAGCGGCGCGCTGTTGGACAGGCCGCCGCCGACCGGCAGCACCGACGCGCCGATGGTGTTGACCAGCATCGCCAGCGGGCCGGAGAGAATGTCGACGAAGCAGTCGATGGTGCGGGCGGCGTTGGCGTCGCCTTCCTGCCAGGCGTCGATGATTTGACGGCTGTCGAGCGGTGAGGCGCCGGGATGGAGGGCGGCGTGCACCCGTTCGAGTCCGCGCGCGCCGCCGATGGCGTCCAGGCAGCCGGTCTGGCCGCAGCCGCAGGCGAAGCGCGGAATCGCTTGCGGCGGCGTGCCGGCGAAGTGGGGCGATACCGGACCGTGTCCCCATTCGCCGGCGAAGCCGCCAGGCCCGCCGATCAGCCGCCCGTCGATCACCAGGCCGCCGCCGACACCGGTGCCGAGGATCAGGCCGAAGACGTTGGCGTGGCCGCGTCCCGCGCCGGCCTGCGCCTCGGCCAGCGCGAAGCAGTCGGCGTCGTTGGCGATCCACACCGGCAGGCCCAGTTCCACGGCGAGGTCGGCGGCCAGGGTGCGGCCGTCGATGCAAGGGATGTTGGCGCATTTGATGCGGCCGTCGGCGGGGTCGATGACGCCGGCGATGGAGATCGCCACGCCGCGTGACGGGCCGCCGGCGGCGATCAGCTCTTGCATGGCGGCGCTGAAGGCGGCGAAGTCGTGCGCGGGCGTGGGAATGCGGCGCAGCTCGCCGATGTGGCCGTCGGCGCTGGCGGCGGCGGATTTGATGGCGCTGCCACCGATGTCAAAGCAAGTGATCATGGTTCCCGAATAGCGATTTATATTGCATCAGGATGCACGTTCCGTTGGTGTTTGACAATACCCGCTTAAAACATCGTCACGATGAAGTGGATTACCACTCCCACCAGCCCACCGACCAAGGTGCCGTTGATACGGATGAACTGCAAGTCGCGCCCGATCGACAGTTCAATCCGGTTGCTCATCTCCTCCTTGGTCCAGGTGGCCAGTTGTGCCTCGATGAACAGGCCCACCTCGCCGCGATACTTTTTGACCAGCTGCGCGCTGCCGGCCTCGATCGCCCGGTTCAGGTTGTCCCCCACCGCCGGATTGTCGGTCAAGAGCTTGCCGGCGTTTTCCACCAGCCGCCGGGCGCTGGCGGGAATGCTCGGCGTTTCGCTGCGCAGGTCGGCCAGCAGCCGCGCCCGCAAGGTATCCCAGATGCCGTCGAACATGTGTTGCACCGTGTCGCTGGTCAGCGCCTGTTGCTGGTAGCGGCCGATGGCCTCCTGCCAGGCCGGGTCGCCCTTGAGCCGCAACGCGCTGTTGGCGATCCACACGCCCAGCCGCTGGCGCAGCTCGTGCGAGCGGTCCAGGCGCATCTCCGCCACTTTCTCGGTGGTCGAACGGATAATCCTGGGCATGGCCTTGCGCAACGCATATTTGAGCACCGAGCTTTCCGTGTTGACGGCGCTTTGCACCATCGCTTCGATGGTCGGGTGGTTGGCCGGATCGGACAGGTAGACGACGAACTGGTCGAGGGCCGCGTCCACCAACTGTTGCGGCTGGTCTTCGGCGACCAGCGCTTCCACACAATCGCCCGCCAGCCCGGACAGGTCGATGCGCGCCAGCTCGCGCGTAGCCACTTCGCGCAGCATGCGGCGGATGTTGTCGTGGTCGGCCATCTGCAGCAGCTTTTCCAGCGCCGGCCCGACCCAGGCGCTTAGTTGCGCGGCGTTGGTCTGCATGTAGCGGCCGGCGCGGCCGGCGATATCGACCTGGCGGATGCGTTGGGCGATGCCTTCCTCGGTGATGAAATGGTTCTCGACGAAATTGCCCAGGCTTTTGCCGATGCTGTCCTTGCTGTTGGGGATGATGGCGGTGTGCCACAGCGGAATGCCGAGCGGATGGCGGAACAGCGCCGTGACGGCAAACCAGTCGGCGATGGCGCCGATCATGGCCGCCTCGGAAAACGCTTCCAGATAGCCCCAGGCCGGATGACCGCCGTGTTGCCAGCGCGCCAGCGCGAACAGCAGGGCGGCGAGCACCAGCAAGCCCAGCGCGACCGCCTGCATGGTGCGCAGCCGGGCGCGCTTGATGGCGTCCTCGGTGTCGTCCAGTTGGCGGATGATGTCGATATCACGTTTCATGGGATTCGCTTCTGATAAAATTCTCCTTGATGATACATAACAACCCTAAGGTTTCCGGCGTGACGCTCGACAGGGCGGAACTTGAACAGCACCTGTCGCAATCCATCCTTCATTTCGATGGCTGCGACTTCGATGACGCCGATCTGTCGCGGCTCGATTTGCAGGGCTGCACGTTTGAACGCTGCACTTTTCCCGGCGCCATATTGTTCGCCTGCAAGCTGGCCCGCACCACCTGGCTGCGCTGCCGGGCAGGGGGCGCCGATTTCGAATCGGCCGACGCCGTCGACGCGCGGTTCGAAGGCTGCGACCTGAACAACACCAAGTGGCGGCGCGCCAAGCTGGCATCGGCATCGTATCGCGGCTGCAAGCTGACCGGCGCTTCGTTTGAAGAGGTGTCGCATCTGGGCATCCATTTCGAGGAAAGCCTACTGGTCGGCGCCGACATGCGCGGCTTTTCCTTCCGCAAGGCGACGTTGAAGGAACTGGACCTGTCCGACGCCTATCTGGCCGGGTGCGATTTCCGCGACGCCATCTTTGAGGGCGGCAGCCTGCGCAACGCGGTGCTAAAGCTGGCCAAGTTCCAGGGCGCGGACTTGCGCGGCACCGATATCGAGGGCGTGAAACTGGCCGACGCGGCGATGTTCAAAGGGGCTGTGATTTCGCATGCGCAGGCGGCCAGTTTTCTGCGCGAGCTGGGATTTATCGTCAGCTAGGTGGAAACAGGCGGTAGTTCCTCCCGTCATGCAAGTCTGAATGCGCAAAAAAACAACTGCCAAAAAACTTGACTTGTCATATGCCTTGCATATGAGATATGCTTTCCATCAAGAAATCTTTGACCTGATCCCAGGTGGAAAGACTCTTCATAACCGCCCCAACATCATCGGGGCGTACCTTTAAGCCGTTTGAAATCAAAGGCTTATTGCGGTGGCGCCACGTGTCTCCCGGGCGTAGTTCTGTTTCAGTACACAGTCGCGACGTTTCTCCAGAGAACTAAAATAAGTTATACGATATCTGATCAGTTAAAAAATAATCAATTCTCTGATTATTCCAGCCTACCGAGTATTGGTTTGGGTTAACTGTTAGTATTAGTTTTCATTCTGGCATCGTTGCGAATGATATAAGGGCCCATTTGAAGGCCCGAAACTAGACTAATCGGGAGACAAGCATGGCAACAAGAAGCACTGTACTGTGCGCCGCGGTCGCGGCGTTGTTCTCGGCCGGCGCGCTTGCCGCCGACCCCACCCTGGACAAAGCGCCGACGACCGGCTGGGCCGGCACCAACGGCGGCACCACGGGCGGGGCGGCCGCGCCGTCCACCGCCATCTACAAGGTGCAAGATCAAGCAGCGCCACGACGGCGCGCTCGACCTCAAGAACGCTTCGGACTTCTTCACCGTGTCGAACAATCGTTTCGAACTGCACGAGGAGAACAAGCTGGTTGGTTCGTGCTGAGCAACACGGGCACGGGCAAGTTCACCGTCAACTAATACTATTTGAAGCAATCCACGCCCCGCAATGACAGGGGCGGTCCCCTTTAGCCCGTTCTGGGCTACCACGGTGGCGCCAAGATTTCTCCCCGGGCGCGGTTCTGTTGCAGTTGTTCATTTCAAGTGGCCCGTTTGAAGGCCCGTAACTAACCCGTTTGGAGACGAAAATCATGGCACCAAAATATTCCGTAATGTGTGCGGCGCTCGCAGCGCTGTTTTCAACCAGCGCCCAGGCCGTCGATTGGCCGAGCGGCTTTTCGAAGTGCGCCGACGAGGGCGGCACTTGCAAGGCCGGCGCCAGCAGCCGGCAAGTGTCCTTCGGCCTGAAGGACAAGTGGGTGATCAAAACCTTGTCCGGCGACATAGCTTGCACCACGGCCACCTTCGGCGCCGATCCGAATCCAGGCATCAACGAGAAGTGCGCGGTCGGTCCGTTGTCGTCGACGCCAACACCGACTCCGACTCCGACGCCAACACCGACGCCTACCCCAACGCCGACGCCAACTCCCACCCCAACGCCAACGCCGACACCGACACCAACACCGGGCGACGCCACGTATCAATCGGCGCCTGCATCGGGTTGGGCCGGCACCAACGGCGGCACCACCGGCGGCGCGGCCGCGCCATCCACGGCGATTTACAAGGTCAGCTCGGCCTCGCAGTTGATGGCGGCGATCAAGGCCCAGGGCGACAATCCGAAGATCATCAAACTGTACGGCACAATCGATCCGACCTCGTCGGACAACGGCGGCCCGTACACCAGCAAGGACGACCAGGCCGCGCGTCTGCAGATCAAGCTGGGCAGCAACACCACCTTGATCGGGGTGGGCAGCGATGCCAAGTTGGTCAATGCCAACCTGGTCGTCAACGGCAAAAAGAATGTCATCATCCGTAACTTGAACATCAGCCTGCCATGCGACAAGTATCCATTGTGGGACCCGGAAGATGGCAGCAACGGCAACTGGAACTCGGAGTATGACGGCGTCACCATCCTGGCGTCGACCAATGTATGGGTCGACCACAACGTCTTCACCGACGCGCCGAAGACCGATGACCAGTTGCCGACCGAGAACGGCATGCTCAAGCAATGCCACGACGGCGCGCTGGACGTCAAGAACGCCTCGGACTATGTGACGGTGTCGAACAACCGCTTCGAGTTGCACGCGAAGAACAACCTGGTGGGATCTTCCGATAGCCGGACCACGGACGACGGCCATTTGACCGTTACCTTCAACAACAACCACTACCTGAACATCAGCGACCGCGCGCCGCGTGTGCGTTTCGGTAAGGTTCACGTGTACAACAACTACTTCGAGGGTTCGCGCAGCCATCCGGTGTACAAGCATCAGTACAGCCTTGGCGTGGCCTATAAGGCGAAGATGATCTCGACCAACAACGCGTTTGAGATCGCCGGGGCAAGCAGCTGCCCGGACATCGTCAAGAATCCGGGCTCGTCGAGCATGACCGGCGCGATTGTCGATACGGGGTCGTTGTTGAACGGTAGCGCGTTGAATGTGGCGGGTGCGTGCAGCTTCAGCAACGCTGTCGGTTGGACCGTGCCTTATTCGTATTCGCCGCTGGGCGCGTCGGCGGTGAAGGCGTCGGTGTTGAGTAACGCGGGGACGGGGAAACTGACCGTGAACTAAAGGCGGAGGGGTAGGTGGGGAAAATCCGGCGCGGCCAAGTGGTCGCGCCGGATTTTTTGTTTCAAGTGGTGAGGACGGCGGTTAAGCGCGTGCCGGCAACGGCTCATACATGGCGGATTACGCTTCGCTAATCCGCCCTACGTGTTTCAGAATGATGCTTGTTTCATTGGTTTGCGGCGGTCGCGTTCCAACGGGTCCACGTAGGGCGGATTAGGCGGCACGCCGTAATCCGCCACGAGCCGCCGACAGCGCCTCTAATTCATCACCGAATGCTTACGCGCGTAACCAAAATAAATCACCAACCCGATCGCCATCCAGATGACGAACGCGACCCAGGTATGCCAGCTCAGGTAAGTCATCAGCATGACGCAGAAGATTACCGCCAGCGCGGGAATCACCGGCACGCCAGGGCAACGGAACGCGCGCTTGAGATCAGGACGCTTCTTGCGCAGGATAACCACGGCGATCGCCACCAGGCTGAACGCGGCCAGGGTGCCGATATTGATCAACTCTGTCAGGATGTTCAGCGGCACGACGGCGGCGATCAGGCCGAACACAATACCCACCAGCCATGTCGCGAAGTACGGTGTATGGAAACGCGGATGCACCGTCGACAGACGCTTCGGCAGCAAGCCGTCGCGTGACATGGCGTAGATCACGCGAGTCTGGCCGTAAGCCATCACCAGAATCACGGTGGTCATGCCGAGAATGGCGCCGAGGTCGACAAACGCGGCGACCCAGTTCTCGCCGGCGTACTTGAGCGCCAGGGTGACCGGGTGGTCGACGCCGAGGAATTGTTGGTAAGGCACGATGCCGGTCATGATCGCCGACACCACCACATACAGGATCGTGCACGCCGCGAGCGAACCGATGATGCCGATCGGCAGATCGCGCTCTGGACGCTTGACTTCCTCCGCGGCCGACGTCACCGCGTCGAAGCCGATGAAGGCGAAGAACACCAGCGCGGCCGCGCTCAGCATGCCGTTATAGCCGTAAGGCATGAAGGGCTGCCAGTTGGACGGTTGCACGTGGCGCGAGCCGACGGCGATGAACAGCAGCACCACGCCGACCTTGATGGCGACCATGATGTTGTTCAGGCGGGCCGATTCGCGCACGCCCCAGCTCAGCATGGCCGTCAGCACCAGCATGATGCACAGCGCCGGCAGGTTGATCCAGGTGGTGACGCCGGGTACGGCGCCTGGGGCGGCCGTCAGCACCGTCGGCAGCTTCCAGCCGAAACCGGCGATCAGCGACTGGAAGTAGCCGGACCAGCCGACCGAGACGGCCGACGTGGCCAGGCCGTACTCGAGCAGCAAGTCCCAGCCTATCATCCAGGCGGCCAGTTCGCCCAGGGTGGCGTAGGTGTAGGTGTAGATCGAGCCGGCGACCGGCACGGTGGAGGCGAATTCGGCATAGCACAGCGCGGCGAAACCGCAGGCGACGGCGGCGACGATGAACGACAAGGTCAGGGCGGGGCCGGCGGTGACGGCGCCGGTTCCGGTCAGCACGAAGATGCCGGTGCCGACGATGGCGCCTATGCCCATCAATATCAGGTCGAAGGGACCAAGCACCTTGGCCAAACCGCCGGGTTTGCGGGCGTTGGCGATCATCTCATCCAGATTCTTCGTTCTAAAAAGGCTCAAAATTGGGCTCCGTTTATTTTTGTGTTTGTCTGTGTCTGTGGTGTGGGGGTCTGCCCCTCGCGCCGGATCGCGGCGCCGCCAAATGATACAGGAACTTGATACGAATTAATGATTTGCTTTAGTACAAGAAGCCATATGACTGACGGGGCCGTGTCCGAATGTCGGACCTGACCCCGGTGGTTTTTATCGGTCGGTTAGTAGCGCGGAGACGTATAACAGGAAGCGGTCCTCCAGCCTGCCGAGGTCGAGGCCGGTGATCTCGCCGATGCGGCGCAGCCGGTAGTCGAGCGTGTTGCGGTGGATGTGCAGCGCTTCGGCCGTCGCCGCCGGGTGGCCGTCGTGCGTGAACCAGGCTTCGAGCGTGCGCTGCAGCAGTTCCTTGCTTTTGTCCTGCGCCCGCAACCGGGCGATCGGCAGCTTCAGCTGTGTCGCTTGCCAGCCCGAGCCGAGGCCGGACAGCAGCACCGGCAGCGTCTGCTCGTAGTAGCTGAAGCGGGTGCCGCGCGGCTGGCGCGCGCGGCCGATGCGGGCCGCCGTGCGCGCGCTCTGGTAGGAGATGGCGACGCCTTCGATGCCGGTCAGGGCGATGCCCATCGTCAGGGTATGGGCGTCGCCGCCTTCCTCCTTCAGCATGGCGGACAGCGATTGCAGCCGCTTCCGCGCCCGCGCCTGGGCATCCTGGGCCTGGCCGGAAGCCTGCGTTTTGGCCGTGCCCGGGGCATCGTGGAAGTCGACGATGACCATTTCATGCGAGCTGGCCGCCGCCGTCAGCGCCGCCGGCTGCCGCGTCATCATGCGCATTTGCAGGCGCTGGATTTCGGTCAGCGCTTCGACGGTGCCGCCCGCCTTGTCGTCCACCTCCAGCACGAAGACCAGGTGGGTGCGGCCGAAATCGACGCCCAGCCGCCGCGCCCAGGCTTCCAGTCCCGCATGGTCGGCGTCGTCGCCGTTGATCAGTTTGAGGACGAAGGCCTCGCGGTAGCGGCTATCGCGTTGCAATTCACCGGTCAGTTGCGCCTGTTCGAGGATCATCTCGGCGGTGAGGCGCACCAGCTCGCCGAATTGACGCACCTCGTCGGGCGCGCCGCTCAGGCCGACCGCGCCGCACAGCTGGCCGTTGACCGTCAGCGGCAGGTTGATGCCGGGCTGGGCGCCGTGCATGTTGCGCGCGCTGGCGCTGTCGATCTCGACGGCCAGCTTCTTGGCCAGCGCCAGCATCGCGCCCGTGTGCAGCTCGCCGATGCGCGCCGGATTGCCGCTGGCGATGATGCTGCCGCTGACATCCATGACGTTGACGTTGTAGGGGATGATTTTCATCGTGCGCGTGACGATGTCCTGCGCCAGTTGGGTGCTGAGTATGCTCATGGTCGTTTCTGTTGTAATAATTTCCCAAGGATAGCGGTGATTCTAACCTTTTATTGGGGAAATATTTGTGCGTATGCCCAATAATCTCCGCCGCAGGCCGCCGATTCTCGTGCGTTTGGCCGATGATTTTTGGTGGGCTATTCCAGATAATCAGCTCCACTATAAAAAACTTAGGAGACCTGGAGTGAGCAATCCGTCCATCGCCGCGCCACAGCCTGCGGCATCCGTCCTCGAGGGGGCGTACAAAAAGGCGACGTGGCACCTGATACCGTTTATCTTCGTCTGCTACTTCTTTAACTACCTCGACCGCGTCAACGTGGGCTTCGCCAAGCTGGAAATGCTCGACGCGCTCAAGTTGAGCAACACCGTCTACGGCCTCGGCGCCGGCATCTTTTTCATCGGTTACGTGCTGAGCGGCGTGCCGAGCAACCTTATCCTCCACAAACTCGGCGCGCGGCGCTGGATCGCGGTGATGATGGTGGCGTGGGGCGCCTTGTCCGCCTGCATGCTGTTCGTGACGACGCCATTGTCGTTCTACGTGCTGCGCTTCTTCACCGGTGTGGCCGAGGCCGGCTTCTTCCCGGGCATGGTGCTGTACTTCACGCATTGGTTTCCTTCGCAGAAACGCGGCCAGGTGATGGCGCTGTTCATGTCGGCGATTCCGATCTCCGGCCTGATCGGCGGCCCGCTGTCGGGCTGGATGCTGGCGCACTTTTCGGCCGGCCAGGGCGGCATGATGGGCTGGCAGTGGCTGTTCCTGCTGCAGGGCCTGCCGACCGTGCTGCTCGGCATAGGCGTGTATTTCTACTTGAACGACGGCATCTCGCAGGCCAAATGGCTGGGCGCCGACGAGAAGCGCGCGATGCAGGACGCGCTGGCGGCCGATGAAAAGCAGCGCCAGTCCACCAGCACCGTCGGCCAGTCGTTCGGCGACGTGCTGCGCAACGGTAACGTGTGGATGCTGGGCGTGATTTACTTCTGTATCCAGATGGGCGTATACGCGATCAATTTCTGGCTGCCGTCGATCATCAAGTCGCTCGGCTACCAGAGCGCGGTCACGGTCGGCTGGCTGAGCGCCGTGCCGTATCTGTTCGCCGCCGTCTTCATGATTTGGGCCGGACGTTCGGCCGACCGCCACGGCGAGCGCCGCTGGCACGTCACCGCGCCGATGCTGATGGGGCTTGTCGGTCTGACGATGGCGGCCAACTTTTCCAGCAATCCGGTGATCGTCATCGCCGGCCTGAGCATGGCGACCATGGGCGCGCTGGCGGCGTTGTCGATGTTCTGGGCGTTGCCGGCGGCCTTCCTGGGCAGCGCGGCGGCGGCGGGCGGCCTTGCGTTGATCAACTCGCTCGGTCAGATCGCCGGTTTCGTCAGCCCGTTCCTGGTCGGCTGGATCAAGGATGCGACCCAGAGCACCGACGTGGCGCTGTATATTCTGTCCAGCGTGATGCTGCTTGGTGCGATACTGGTGCTGCGTGTGCCGGCCAAGCTGGTCAACCGTTGATGGGACACATAATAGGAGTGCCGATGAAAATCGTCATAGCGCCTGATTCTTATAAAGAGAGCCTGTCGGCGATGGCGGTCGCCAACGAGATCGAGGCCGGCTTTCGCGAGATTTTTCCCGACGCCGAGTACCTCAAGGTGCCGGTGGCCGACGGCGGCGAGGGCACCGTGCAGGCGATGATCGACGCCAGCGGCGGGCGCCTGGTCGAATTGCGCGTGCGCGGTCCGCTCGGCGAGCCGGTATCGGCGTTCTACGGCATGATGGGAGACGGCGCGACGGCGGTGATCGAGATGGCCGCCGCCAGCGGTCTTGAACTGGTGCCTGTGGCGCTGCGCGATCCGATGCGCACCACCAGCTACGGCACCGGCGAGTTGATACGCGACGCGCTCGACGCCGGCGCGCGGCGCTTCGTGCTCGGCATCGGCGGCAGCGCCACCAACGACGGCGGCGCCGGCATGCTGCAGGCCCTGGGCGGGCGCCTGCTGGACGGCGCCGGCAAGGACCTGGCGCCGGGCGGCGGTGCGCTGGCGACGCTGGCCAGGATCGATTTGTCGGCGCTCGACGCCCGCATCGCCGATTGCGTGTTCGATGTCGCCTGCGATGTCAGTAATCCGTTGGTCGGGCCGCAGGGCGCCTCGCACGTCTTCGGGCCGCAGAAAGGCGCGACGCCGGAGATGGTCGAACTGCTGGACGCCGGCTTGCGCCACTACGCCGACGTCATCGCCCGCGATCTGGAGCGGCCGGTGGCCGACGTGCCGGGCGCCGGCGCGGGCGGCGGCATCGGCGCGGCGATGCTGGTGTTCCTGGGCGGGCGGCTGCGGCCCGGCAGCGAGATCGTGACCGCCGCCGTGGGCCTGGACGCGGCCGTGGCGGACGCCGACCTGGTCGTCACCGGCGAGGGCCGCATCGACAGCCAGACCATCCACGGCAAAACGCCGGTCGGCGTGGCGCGGGTGGCGCGGCGCCACGGTGTGCCGGTGATCGCCATCGCCGGCTGCCTGGCGCCGGGCGCGGCGGCGGTGCACGAGCACGGGATAGACGCCGTCTTCGGCGCCGTCAGCCGTCCGTGCACGGTCGAGCAGGCGCTGGCCGACGCGGCGCGCAATGTCCGCGTGTCGGCGCGCAACATCGCCGCCGTATTGCGCTTGGGGAGCACGCTGGGGTTGTGATAAAGTTTCTTCCTGAGTAAGACATCGGTCAGGAAGGACTTTTATGGCGCAGGACCGTGGGAACCAGGGGTATGTGGCCACGTTGCCAACCATCCGGTCGCAGATTTACAGTCTGGTTTGGGCCTGCGCATTGCCTGCCATCATAGGATTCGCGCTGCTAACGGATAATTTTTACGAGCGGGAGCGCACCCAGATCAAGCAGGACACCCTGATAACCGCGCGCGCGCTGATCCAGGCGGTGGACCGGGATCTGAACACCGGCGTCACCGTGGCGATGGCGCTGGCCAACTCGCCCAGTCTCGATAGCGGCGACATCGCCGCTTTCTACAAGCAGGCCTCCAGCGTGCTGCGGCCTGAATTCCCCGGCTTTAACTTCGTTCTGAGCGACCGCGATTCGGTGCAGTTGATGAATACCGCGCGGCCCTACGGCCCTTTGCTGCCAGATCCCGGCAGCGCCCAGCGCATCGGCAAGGTGTTCGAGACCGGCAAACCGTTGATCTCCGACCTGTTCATCGGCGGTGCGCTGAAACGGCCGTTGGTGGCGATCCATGTGCCGGTGCTGCGCGATGGTAAAGTCATCTACGTCATCTCGACCGGCTACGTTCCGGAGCGGCTCGGGCAGGTGCTCAAGGAGCAGCGGCTGCCGCCGGACCGGGTGATCGCCATCCTCGATTCGAAAGGCGTGGTTGTCGCGCGCACGCACGAAGCGGCCCGCTTCGTCGGGCACAAGGGTGCGCCGATGCTGCTGGCGAAGCTGCCTTTCAAACTGGAGGACGCGATCGAGGCGGTCACGCTCGAAGGCATTCCCGTGTACTCGATGTTCAGCCGCTCGGTGACGAGCAATTGGGCCGTCGTCATCGGCGTGCCGAGGAGCGTGGTGCTGTCGGAGATGCTGGCGTCGATCAAGTGGATCACCGCATTGCTGTTGGTGCTGCTGGCCACCGGCTTCGGCGTGGCGTGGTACTTCGCGCGCAATATCGCCCGTTCCGTCAGCGCCTTGTCGTCCGCCGTGGTCAGGCTGGCCGGAAAAGGGGGCGTGCCGGCGTCGCCCCAGCGCCTGAGCTTCCGCGAAGCCGACGACGCCATCGCTACACTGCGCACGGTCGAAGCGGAATTGCTGCGCTATCGCCATCACCTGGAAAACTTGATCGAGCAGCGCACGCTTCAACTGCAATCGGCGGTGAAGCAGGCGCAGACCGCCAACGCGGCCAAGGACGTTTTCGTCGCCAATATGAGCCATGAGCTGCGCACGCCGATGAACGCGGTGCTGGGGATGGCCCACCTGCTGGGCACCACCGGGCTGTCGCCGGAGCAGGCCCGCTATCTGGAAATGATACGGGCCTCCGGCCAGTCGCTGCTGGGCATCCTGAACGATATCCTCGATTTCTCCAAAATGCAGGCCGGGAAGGTGGAGGTGCATCCGGTGCGCTTCAATCTGGACGAGGTGCTGCACGCGCTGGCGACGATCATGAGCGTCAGCGCCGGCGACAAGGATCTGGAATTGTGCATCGGCGTCGAACCCGATGTGCCGCGCGCGCTGGTGGGCGACGCGCTGCGCTTGCAGCAGGTGCTGGTCAACCTGGCCGGGAACGCGATCAAGTTCACCGAAAGCGGCGAGGTGTCGGTGCTTGTCGAGCTGGTTGCGCCTTTGCCGCTGACCCTGGGCTTTGTCGTGCGCGACACCGGCATCGGCATGAGCGAGGAGCAGTTGGCCCGCTTGTTCCTGCCCTTTACGCAGGGCGACCTGTCGACCACGCGCCGCTTCGGCGGCACCGGTTTGGGACTGACCATTTCCAAGGGACTGGTCGAACTGCTGGGCGGCGATATCGAGGCGCGCAGCACGCCCGGCGCCGGCAGCGAGTTCCGTTTCACCTTGCCGATGATGGCCGGCGACGAGGCTTCGGCGTCGGTGCCGGCGCGCACGGCGCCCGCCGGCCTGCGTCTGCTGGTGGTGGACGATAACCACACCAGCCGATCGTTCATCTGCAAGACCATCGAGGCCTGGAGCTGGGCGTGCGACAGCGTCGCGTCCGGGCCGGAGGCGCTGGAGCGTTTGCGCGGTGGCGCCGTCTACGACGTGGTGCTGGTCGACTGGCACATGCCCGGCATGGACGGGGTCGAGACGATCAGGGCGATCCAGTCGCAGATGGCCGATGCCAGCGCGCCTGTCGTTTGCATGGTCAACGCTTACGGGCGCGGGAAGCTGATGGAGGATATGGCGGAGGTCTCCACGTCGGCCTATCTGACGAAACCGGTGACGTCTTCCAGCCTGTTCGACGCCGTGCAGACGGCGCTCGCGCGGCGTGAATCCGGCGTGGCCGGCGTCGCGGAGGCGGCGCTTTCGCCGGAGCTGGCCGGGGTTCGGCTGCTGCTGGTCGAGGACAATCCGATCAACCAGAACGTCGCCAAAGGCATACTCGAACAGGCCGGGGCGGTGGTGGCCGTGGCTGAAAACGGCGCGGTGGCGGTGGAGCTGCTGCGTGGTGAGCGCTATGATCTGGTGTTGATGGACGTGCAGATGCCGATGATGGACGGCTTTGCCGCCACGCGCCTGATACGCGAGGAGCTGCGTCTGCAACTGCCGGTGATCGCCATGACGGCCGGGGTGATGGAGTCCGAGCGCGAGCAATGCATCGCCGCCGGCATGGACGATTTCATCGCCAAGCCCATCGATGTCGAGCAAATGTTCGCGACCATCCAGCGTTGGCTGATTTCCGAATAAGCTAGATCGGAATTGTTCGTTTTATTACGCAAGCCGCCCGTTTATATTGGCGGCCATGAGCACCGTTTCCTTCGCATCCGCCACGCGCGACACTTTTCTGGGCAGTGAATTTCGCCGCAGCTACGGCTGGCTGACCGCCAGCATGCAACGGCTGGTAGGCTCGCGCAACGATGCCGAGGACCTGGCCGCATCTGCCTTCACCGAACTGGCGGGCCTCGATGACGTGAGCCACATCCGCCAGCCGCGCGCGCTGTTAACGACCATCGCCCGGCGCCTGACCTACGAGTTCTGGCGCCGACGCGATCTGGAGCGCGATTATCTGGCCGAGCTGGCGCTGGTGCCAGAGCAATTCGACGCTTCGCCGGAGGAGGTGTGCCTGGCGGTCGACGAGCTGCTGCGCATCGACGCGGCGCTGGAGCGCGTCAGCGCCAGGGCGCGCGAAGCGTTTGTCCTCAGCCAGTTCGAGGAGCTTGGGTATGCGGAGATTGCGCAGCGCCTGGGTGTATCAGTCAGCATGGTTCGCAAATACGTCGCACAGGCCTTGATGGCATGCTGCGAGTGCGCGTGATGGCGGAGGCATTGTCCCCGCAACGGGAGGCGGTGATGTGGGAGGTGCGCCTGCGCGAAGGCGACGCCGATGACGCGGAGCTGCGCGCCTTCGAGAGGTGGCGCAGCGCCACGGTGGACAACGCGCAGGCCTGGAACGCCGTGCAGGAGCGGCTGGCCCGAATGGGCGGCGGCGGATCGCGCGCGTCGGCGGCGATGGCGCATGCGCTGCGGGCGCCTTCGACAGAAAGACGAAGGGCATTGCGTGCCGCCTTCGGTCTGCTGGCGCTGGGCGTCGGCGCGTGGGGCGCGCGCGAGGGCGCGCTTGGCTTGGGGCTGGACGCCGACTGGCGCAGCCCCGTGGGTGAGCGCGGCGCGGGCGTTCTGGCGAATGGCACACCGCTGGCCTACGATGCGGACAGCCGTATTTATCTTGCCGGCAGCGCCGCCGCGCCTTTGCTGGATTTGCGGCAGGGGCAACTGCTGCTGAAGGCTCTACCGCAATCCGTCGGCATTCTCACCGTCTCCACGGCGCACGGCGCCGTCGTCTCCAGCGGCGCGGTTCTCAATGTCGGCCGGCTGCGCGAGCGCAGTGTGGTGTCGGTGAAGGCGGGCACCGCGCTGCTGCGGCCAGCGGGACGGGCCGCCGTGCCGATCGAGGCCGGCCAGACTTTCTATTTCGATCGCCATGGCGCCAAGGCCAGCGACTTGTCGTTCGCCGCTGTCAGCGCGTGGACGCGGGGAGTCTTCGTCGCCGATCGCCTGCCGCTGGCGGAACTGCTGGAGGTCTTCGGGCGCTATCGTGCAGGGCTGCTGCGCGCCAGCGGCGAAGCCGCAACCCGGGAGATAAGTGGCGTGTTCCGTCTCGACGATATCGACGGCGCGCTGCGGCAGGTGGCCGCCGCGTTGCCCGTCAAGCTGACGCGGTACGGCCGCTATGTGGCGGTTTTCAGCTGATCGCGCGCTTCCAATAAAAATATTTACGCAACGTGCTGACGCTTTTGTGTTCTCGCCGCACATGTCTTGTGAAGCGCCTCGGTTGAGGTGCGTAACCACTCTTGTGAGGCACGTCTTGAAGAAACCACACCACATGCTGGCCATCCTGGCCGCCACCCAGTTACTCGCATTGCCGGCCGCGCTGGCGCAGGACGCCACGCGCCAGCCGTACCAACTAGCCGGGGCGCCGCTGGACAAGACACTCTTGCGCATCGCCGCCGAAAGCGGCGTGGCGCTGGCGTACGATCCGAAACTGGTGGAGACGGCCCGCTCGGCCCCCGTTAGCGGCAATTTCAGCGCCACCGAGGCGATCACGCGGGCGTTGGAAGGCACCGGCTTCGAGCTCGCCACCAGCACCGGCGGGCGCACGCTGACGATACGCCGGGCGGCGACGCCCGTGGCGCCGGTTCGCTCCACCGCGCCGGTCCAGGCGCCGATTGTGCAAACGTCGCTGCGCCAGCCGGTTGCCGCCGTGGCCGCGACGCCGGTCACCGAGGTGCTGGCGCGCGTGACGGTCAAAGGCGCCCGCCGTAACAGCGCCGATCAGGAGACGGACAATATCCAGCGCGCGCCGACATCTTCGTACCGCGTGACCGGCGACGAGGCGGAGCGGCAGAACCTGACGACACTGGAGGATTTACAGCAGCTGATTCCGGGGCTGGTTATACAAAGCACCGATCCGTCCGATACGCAGATCACCATCCGTGGCGTGGGCGACGGCGGCGGCCAGGCCAGCGGCGACGCCAATATCGGCATGCCGAGCAGCGTGGCGATTTACGTCGACAACGTGTACCTTGCGCGCGCCGGCATGCTGGGGAATGGCTTGGGCGACATCGCGTATGCCGAGGTGTTGAGCGGCGCGCAGGGTGCGGCCTTCGGCGCCAACGCCACCGGCGGCGTGTTGAATATCCACACGCGGGAGCCATCGTTCACGCCGGAGGCATCGGCCACGGTGTCGGTCGGAGAAAATGGTTACACGCGCGGACGGGCGATGGTGTCCGGCCCCTTGTCCGATAATTGGGCGGGACGCCTGAATCTGGTCTACAGCAATAACGACGGCGCGGTCACCAATGTCCGCAACGGCCATCGTCTCAACGGCGGCTCAAGCACCGGCGCTCGCGGACAGCTGCTGTACAAGCAGGGAGACGCGTTCCGTCTGCGTTTGAGCGCGGACTACAGCAACACCAATAGCAAGCCGACGCCGGTGCTGCTGGCCACCAATGTCTTCAGCGGCACCGACGGCTATGTGGCGAAGTCCAAGGTGATCGGGAATAACATCGTATTCGGCCCGCGGATCGATCTGGACGACGAAAACCGCGTGCACGTGGTGCAGGGGGGCGCGTCGGCGGTGGCGGATTGGCAGCTCGACAACGGCTACAAGCTGCGCTCCGTGACATCCGTGCGCTACTTCCGCACCAATCCAACGATGGCCGACGGCTTCAGCGTCAATATCTATAACAATACCGGCACGCAGGTGCGCGACCATACGTGGTCGCAGGAGCTGCGCCTGGAATCCCCGATCGGCGAGGATTTCGACTACGCGGCCGGCCTGAATTATTTGGGCCAGAATTTGGACACCGTGGCGCATACGCGCTATGCGGCCGGCACCCTGGCCGGTGTTTACTACGCCTCGGCGGCCTACAACAACCTGGACGTGATCCGCTTCGGGAAGTTGCGCGATCATATGCTGTCGCCTTATGTACAGGGCACCTGGCACATCGCGCCGGGCTGGGATTTGAACGGTGGTCTGCGTTTCAACTATGAGGAGAAGAGCGGCCAGTTCGTGCGCCTGAACCGCGTTCCCTTCAATTCGGGCAATCTGAAGGAATACCACCAGCTGCCATCGGGCACGCTGGTGCTGAAGTATCAATTGACGCCGGAATGGAACACCTATCTGGCCGGCTCCTACGGCGAGAAGTCCGGCGGCCTGAACGTCTCCGCCGGCGCGGCGCGGCAGGCCGGCAACGACTCGCTGTACATCAAGCCGGAGAAGACCAGGACCGCCGAACTGGGGGTTAAAGGCTCGCTGTGGGACGACAAGGTGACCGTCAAGGCGGACCTGTTCCTGACGGAGATCAGCGACTTCCAGACCCAGGGCTACAATCCGGACGACCAGCAGACCTACCTGATGAACGCCGGCAGCTTCCGTTCGCGCGGCGCCGAGACCAGCATCCGGGCCGAGCTCACGCGCAATCTGCAGGTCGATTTGGCCGCCGTGTATAACGACGCCACCTACACCGATTACGACAACGCGCGCTGCGCGCCGGAGGTGACGCTGTCGCCCAAACCGCCGCCGTCGTGCAACCTGACCGGCCAGCGCGTGTTCAACGCGCCGAAGGTCACGTGGAACGCCAGCGCGCGCTATAGCTGGCGCGGCGAAAATGGCTTGAACAACTTCGTCGGCGCGCGCTATTCCTATCGTGGCTGGATGTACGGCACGGTGGACAATTCTTCGCTCACCCGCGTGAGTAGTTATGGCCTGGCCTCGTTTTCGGCCGGCACCGGTGGTAAGCTCCAACGCGGCGACTGGAGCGCCTCGCTCTGGGTCAACAACGCCTTCGACAAAACGTACTACCGCCGTCTCTCCAGCGGCGACTACGGAACGGTCTGGGGCTGGCTGGGCGAGTCGCGCACAATCGGTGCGACCCTGGCTTACAAATACTGAGTACGGAGCGGCGGCAAATGAGCGATACACTGGAACGGCGTCAATTTCTTAAACTGGCGTCTTTGCTGACGGGCGGCGTCGCCGTGCTGGCCGACGTGTTGCCCGGCCAGGCGCTGGCTGCGGAGGGTCCGGGTTCCGGTGAGGGCGTCGGCGCACCGGCCGCCGAGACGGCCCTGCATTGGCTCGAGGGCGCTCCCGCCAGCTTTACCGGCGCGACCTGGGGCGTGCCATGGCCGCAGGGACGGGTGCCGAAGAACGCGGCATTCGAGTTGCGTGGGGCCGCCGGCGCGGGAAGCGGCATAGGGCGCGTGAAGGCCGTGCAATCCTGGCCGTTGGCCTATTGGCCCGACGGCACGCTCAAATGGTCGGCGCACGCGCTGCCGCCGGACGCCGGCGGCGGCAAACCGGAAGCCGGTTATACGCTGCATCCGCTGATCGGCGCGGAAGCCTCCAACGCCGCCGCGCCCGGCGCGATGCTGGCAAGGGACGGATCGGGCGGCATCGACATCGATACGGGCGTGCTGCAATGCGTGCTTCCCCGCTCCGGCTCCGTGCTGGTGACGGCGATGAAGCGATCCGGAAAACCGCTGCTGCGCGACGGCCGGCTGGTGCTGCTGGTGGACGACTCGATCGACGACGAATCCGCGGGCGCGGCGCGCCGCTCGTACGACGGCGCCATCGACAAGGTGACGCTGGAGCAGAACGGACCGCTGCGCGCGGTGGTCCGCGTCGACGGCAGCCACCTGCACGCGGATGGCGCCCGGCTGCTGCCGTTCGTGGTTCGCCTCTACTTTTACAAGAATTCGGACACGGTTCGCCTGCTCCACACGCTGGTGTACGACGCCGACCCGGCCAAGGCCTATATTCGCGGCGTGGGCCTGCGCTTCGGCGTGCCGCTGGCCAGCCCGTTGCACGACCGTCACATCCGCTTCGTTGGCGATAACGGCGGCGTGTTCGGCGAGGCGGTGCGCGGCCTGACCGGCTTGCGCCGCGATGCCGGACAATCCGTCTACGACGCCCAATTGTCGGGCCGCGCGGTTCCGCTGAAGGAGATGTCTGCGGCGGTGACCAAGGGCCTGCCTTACATTCCGGCTTTCGGCCACTACACGCTGCTGCAATCGCACCCGGACGGATTCTCGATCAGCAAGCGCACCAAGGCCGGTAATGGCTGGATCCATGCTGCCAGCGGCGCGCGCGCCACGGGCACCGGTTATGTCGGCACGCCGGATGGCGGTGTCGCTTTCGGCGTGCGCAATTTCTGGCAAAGTTATCCCGGCCAGATCGATATCAGTGGTGCGGAAACCTCGCTCGCCACGGTCACGATGTGGCTCTGGGCGCCGAAGGCTGCCGCGATGGATCTGCGGTTCTACCATGACGGCATGGGCGAGGATACGTTCGAGAAGCAGCGCGCGGCGCTCGACATCACCTACGAGGACTACGAGCCGGAATTCGGCACGCCATACGGCGTGGCGCGCACCAGCGAGCTGGAATGGCAGCTGCTGCCGGCGACGCCGGCGGCCGATGATCTGGTGGCCATCAGCCGCCGCATCCAGTCTCCGCCCCAGCTACTGGCTTCCCCCGCGCGCTTGTATCGGGCCGGCGTCTTCAGCGAATACTGGAGTCCCGCGCAGGAACGTCCGTCGCCGGAAGCGGCCAAGCTGGAAAAGCAGCTGGCGTGGAGCTTCGACTTTTACCGCAACCAGGTCGAGTACCGCAAATGGTATGGTTTTTGGGATTACGGCGATGTGATGCACACCTACGACGAGCAGCGTCATGTCTGGCGCTATGACGTGGGCGGCTACGCCTGGGACAACTCGGAGTTGAGCACCGATATCTGGTTGTGGCACTACTTCCTCCACAGCGGCCGCGCCGACGTGTTCCGCATGGCCGAGGCGATGACGCGCCACACCGGCGAGGTCGATGTCCACCATATCGGCCCGTTCGCGCCGCTCGGTTCGCGCCACAGCGTTCAGCACTGGGGCGACAGCGCCAAGCAGTTGCGCATTTCGACCGCCGTCAACCGCCGCTTCATGTACTACCTGACGGCCGACGAAAGGATCGGCGATCTGCTGACCGAGCAGGTCGATGCGGTGGAACGTCTGCGCACCGTCATCCCGGGCCGCAAGATCGGTCAGGTGGCGCCGACGGACGATCCGAAAAACTATGCGAGCGTCGCCTTTGGTACCGATTGGGGCGCGGTGGCGGCGGCCTGGTTCACCGAGTGGGAGCGCAGCGGCAAACCTAAGTACCGGGACAAGCTGTTGGCCAGCATGGCCAGTATCGCCGCGCAGCCGCTCGGCTTCCTCGCCGGTGGCGGCGTGATGGACCTGCGCACCGGCGCGTATGTCATCGATCGGGAGAAGAAGGTCGATGTCTCGCATCTGAGCGCGGTCTTCGGGCTGCCGGAGATTTGCAGCGAATTGATACGCACCGTTCCACAGCCGGCCTTCCGCGACGCGTGGCTGCGCTACTGCCGTTTGTATAACGCCAGCGCAAGTGAGCAGAAGGCGGAACTTGGCCAGGATCTCGGTAAGCTGAATCTGGGGCAGGGCCACGCGCGCCTGCTGGCCTATGCGGCGGTGGAGTGGCAGGATCGCGCGATGCTCAAGCGCGCCTGGGCGCAGTTTTACGAGGGGCGGGCGGGCCTGGTTGACAAGGATATGGTATCGCGCCGCGTGAAGCCCCCCATTGTGCTGACGGAGGTGGAAGAGGCGCCGAGGATTTCGACCAATGCGATCGCCCAATGGGGGCTTGGCGCGCTGGGCATGATGGCGCTCGATGCGACCGGTGCCACGGTCTACAAGGACGACTTCCAGCGCTTCGATCCGCAGGCCTGGGCGGTGGAAGCGGAGGCCGGCGACGCCGGCAAGGCGGCGCAGGCGGTATCGCGCGCGCTGGTGCTGGACGCCAGCCGTGGCCTGACGGTTTGGCTGCGCAGGCAGTTGATCGGCCACTATGAGATCAGCTTCACGCGCACCGTGCTGGCCGAGGGTAAAGCGCATGAGCGCTTGTCGGATCTGAACTTCTTCTGGGAGGCGCAACTGGCGGGCGGCGAGGCTCCCCAGCCGTTCCGCCGTTCGGGCAAACTGGAAGAATACGACAAGGTGCCGATGTTCTATGCCGGCATAGGCGGCAATACGAATACGACGTCGCGCTTCCGCTACTACGACGGCAGCGGTGATCGCAATCTGCTGCAGGAATACCTGGCGCCGGAGTATCTGCTCAAGTCCAATCACCCTTATCGCATTCGGATCGTGGTCGACGCCCGGGGGACGCGTTTGTATGTCGACGACCGCGAATTCTTCTCGGCGCCCGGACCGCTGGCGGGCGGCGGCTATTTCGGCTTCCGCACCACGCAGTCGCGCCAGAAAGTCGAGAATTTCGAGGTGCGGCGGGTGGCTTGACTGGTCAGAGTATCAGGATGCCCTGGAGCGAGGATATCTTGTGCGGGTCGGACCAGCTGTCCAGCAGCTTTCCGGCCGCGCTGAACTCCAGCAGCTGGCGGCCTTTGTGGCCGTTTTCGGGACCATGGCCCTGCCAGTTGGCCACCATGAAGCGGCCATCGTCAAGCACCTGGAACGTCGCGTAGAAAAACGGCGACACGTCCTCGGGCATGGCGTTGACGCCGCCGAAAGTCGATATCAGATTGCCGCGCCGGTCGAAGCGCGCCATGAAGGCGCCGTAGCCGGCCGACACCAGCGTGGAGCCGTCGGCCATGCGCTCGGCCTTCCACGCGTGCTCGAAACCCGGCGCGCGCATCGCGTTCAGCGCGATCAGCGAGGTGTCGGTTTCCAGAATATGGTCGTTCATGCAGAACAGGTAGGTGCCAAGATCGGTGGTGCGCATCAGTCGCACATAGTCGCCGTCGCGCCGCGCGCTGGAGACCTGGCGGTACTCGCGGTCGAGGGTGAGCACGTTGATGCCGCCAGTGCCGTCGAGGTTATGGCCTGTGACCAAGATGGCCCCATTGACCATGCGGCGGGCGGAGGTGACATTGTCCCAGCGGTCGCAGGTGGAGAGCACTTCGCCGGAGGAGATGGACAGTTCGAAGAAGCCGCGCTCGAAGCCGACCAGGGCGCGGTTCGGGCCGATGCGCTGCATGTCGCGGGCGGCGGGGAAGTCGGCCAGACTGCGCGTCCAGCCGTAGCGGGGATTGGTGGTGTCGATCAGCGACAGCTGCTGGCGGCCCTCGTCGATGGCCAGAAATTGGTGCTTCATTCGTCTCCTCGTGGCTTTTTGCAGATCGTATCATGGCGGGACGAACGATGGAAACGACACGGTAGGATGCGCATGGCCACTGGGGCCAGGAACGCTACCGGACCCCGGAGACACGTAGGGCGGATTAGCCGAAGGCGTAATCCGCCAACTCACGCGACCCACACCAATCAGGCGGATAAACCCCTGCCGCGACATAACGATGAAAACTCGACCACGGCCAATCCTGTACCCGCTCAACCAATCCATGCTTGACGGGGTTCCAATGTAAATAATCCAGGTGGTTGCACAAATCGCGTTCGTCGCGGACCGCGTGTTCCGAGTAGCTGTGTTGCCAGAGCCGTTTTCCGTGCCCCGCGTAGCGGGTCATATGGGTTTTAATCAGGCGCCAACGCAATGAGAAGTCGCAGTCGTTTGCAGGCAGACGCCAGAGCGCGTGCAAGTGGTCGGGCAGAACCACCATGCCCACGATCTCGAAAGGATGCCTTTGGCGCACTTTTTGTAGGGCTGTGCGAAGTATCAGCCGGGCCTCGGGCGCAGAGAATACCGGTGCGCGGCGCGCGGTTACGAGGGTGAAGAAATATGTGCCGCCATCAACATATAGGCGTTTGTACTCTGACATGTGAGTCTCCTGGGAGAGTCACTTAGCCTATTCCGGTAGTAGCTATGGCGGTTGTGGTATCGCAAACGGGGAGCTCTTTCGCACTTATTGCTCTGTTCTCGGCGGCTCTTGGCCGATTACGCCTTCGGCTAATCCGCCCTACGTGTTTCCGTGGTGTTCGAATGTCCCGGTGTATGGTCGCTTTTACCCTAATACCGATGGGTTGCGTTGCCATATGCTGTAGCACAACGCCGTTGCGTAGCTGACCCACAGGATATATGGCACCAGCAGCAACCCTGCGATTCGGTCGCGACGGCCGAAGGCGCGGATCGTGGCGGCGATCATTAGCCATAGCACGAGGATCTCCACCAACGCCCAAGCGCCTTGGCGCCAGGCGAAAAACAGCCATGTCCACAGCCCGTTCAAAGCCAGTTGTGCCACATACAGCGTCATCTCCGACCGCACGCCGGCCTGGCCGTCGGTGCGCTGCACCCGCCATGCGGCGATGCCCATCAGAAGATACAGCAAGCTCCACGCGGGGCCGAACAGCCAGGCCGGCGGCGCCCATGCCGGCCGGTCGAGCTGCAGGTAGAACGCGCCAGCCTTCGCCGATGCAAAGGCGCCGATCGCGGCGAAGGCGAACGTCAGCAGCAACCAGCCGGCAAGCGCCGGCAGTCGGAGTGGTCTGGCATGGGACGGGGCGGCTGGCGTCATGACTCGGGTTCTTTAATCGTTGTGCCGCGAGTTTACCCGGCCGCCGCTCAGATGTCTGTACGCGATCGTACCTTTTGCCGCCTTCTGCGCCAGGCCAGGACGATGCCTCCCGACAGGCAAAGCACACAGGCCGCCATGACGTAGGTCGCGCTGACCGATTGCGGCCGCTTTTCCTTCGGCGCCAGCGGGTTTTTCATCGACGCCGGAAAGTCGCGCGGCCCTACCGGGATGATTTTCCAGTCGGCGCGGTCGGCCGGGGCGCGCTTTTGATATTCGCTCAGCGACATCACCGGATCGGAGCCGAATGCGCGGGAGGAAGGGAACTGCGGAATGCGCACGAAGACGATCGCCTCCAGGTCATCCGCCAGTTGTGCTTCGATCGTGCTGCGCGCCCCACCTTTGTTCGTCAGCCGGTTCAACATATCCTCGCCTATCGTGTTGAAGGCGACGAACGGCATCAATTCCGTACGCTCGGTCTTGAGGTAGTCGTAGGCGCTTTGACCGCTGGCGAGACTGATCTCCTTGAGGGCCATATAGGGTAGCGCCACGGCGGCTTTCAGCGGACTTTCGCCGCCAAGGCGCGGAATTTCCCAGCCCAGGGTGCGCAGCGTTTCGACGTTGATGCCGGCGCAGTTGGCGCCCGCATGGCGGTAGTGGAAATCCTGGCTGTAAAAGTGGTTGAAGACGCGGCTGATGGCCTCCTGATAGAGTGCGGGTACCCGCTGGTCTTTCATGACGGCGACCAGCATGTAGGAAGGTCGATACCAGGATTGGCCGCTGTTCAAGTCCGCCATGTAGGCGTCCATCGGCAAGGTCGAGGCGATGATGCCTTTTTCGCTGACCGATCCGAGGTTGTAGAAGTTGTTGACCAGCCAGTTGTCCCAGCCGCCTTGCGGATCGAAGCGGCCGGTGGCCACCGCGAAGTGGCCGCCATAGGCTTCATCGTCGTCGCCCTGCGCGCCGTTCAGAATGAAGGCGAGCGCCGGTTTTCCGGCCAGGGAGGATTGGCCGGCGCCGGCGCCGTCGCGCCGCCACAGGGTGCGCGCGGAGAACGGCTCGCGCGCGCCGCCGCCGTCGATGCGCACCAGGCTTTCGATGGATTCGCCGTTCTTCAGCGGGGACAGGAGGGGCAGGGCTGGCATGGCGTAGTCCTTCGGCCACAAGGTGCGCGCGTGGAAGGTGCCATCCTTGAGCACACCACGCGCCTTCATCTCGCGTCCGGCGAAGTAGGCCCGGCTGCCGGCGTCGAAGTACGAGCGGTTGCTGGCAAGTCGGGCGGTCAGCGCCACCGGTAGCGCGGCGTGGGCGCCGGCGCCGATCAGCGATGCCGCATCCCCGGCGAGGCGTCCTTCGGCGATTTGCGGAGACCCGATCCACAGCAGTTGCGGCGGCTTGCCTTGGGCCTTGGCGGAGGTGGCGGCCAGCCAGGCGCGGACGTCGTCCTGCGCGCGCAGATGGGGTGTGGAGCCGACAGCGTGTTTGCCGGCGACGGCGACGGTGTCGTCGCCGAAGTACCACAGCGCTTGCGGGGAGACGGGGCAGTCTTTGCAGTTGGCTTTCGTGACGCGGAAATCGGTTCCGGGATAAAGGCCAATGTGCGTTGCAGCCAACGCATCATGCGGCTGGCCGGCGCTCGGTTCCGCACCCGCGATCGGCGCTGTGGAGATCAAGTAAAAAGCGATGGCGCCCATGGTCAGGGCCAGGCGCGCGGGAGGTGGCAAAAGGGGGGATTGCGGCATGTGGCGCTCCGTATCGGTGAACGCGCGATAGCCGCCGTTTGTCGGCCGGCTTCGCGAATCACCACTGTACGGGAGTTGCTATGCGGCATTCTTAACATCCGTCAACAGTCCAGACAGGCCCATGATGACATGTTTCGATTACCGAGGCACGTCGGCGATGCCTCCATCCATTCGCGTATCGTCGCCACGTTACCGGCGCGCACGCAGTCGTCGACGCAGCGGGCGATCAGCGCGTCGCCGTCGAGCGGCAGCGGCTTGTGCCCGGTCCGCCGGTGCGCCGACGTTCAATTCTGCTCGGAATTGAACGTCGGGCGGGCCGCAAGATTGGTAGCATGGAGTCGATCTGGCGGTGGCGCCGTCGCTTTCACACGCGGGGAGTCGCATGAGTTTGACTGAACCTCTGTTTGAATATCCGCGCCCGCAACTGGTGCGCGACGAATGGCAATCGCTGAACGGCGAATGGGAGTTCGCCTTCGATGGCGACCGCCGGCACGGCATTGCCGGAGACGAGGTCGAGTGGACCCACCGCATCAACGTGCCGTTCGCGCCCGAGTCCGCCGCGAGCGGGCTGGGCGACCGATCGTTTCACTGCGTCTGCTGGTACCGGCGCCGCTTCGAGCTGGCTTGGCGCGCGCCGCGCACGATGCTGCATTTCGGCGCGGTCGATTACCATGCGCGCGCGTGGGTCAACGGCATGCTGGTGGCCGACCACGAGGGCGGCCATACACCGTTTTGCGCCGACATCACCGACGTGCTGGCCGATGCGCCGGTGCAAACGCTGGTGGTGCGGGCCGAGGACGATCCGGCCGACCTGGCCAAGCCGCGCGGCAAGCAGGATTGGCAGCTCGAGCCGCATTCGATCTGGTATCCGCGCACCACCGGCATCTGGCAAAGCGTCTGGCTCGAGCCGCTGCCGGCGACCTATATCCGCGCGCTGCGCTGGACGCCGGTGTTCGACGGCTTCGAGATCGGCTGCGAGGTGCTGGCCGGCGGCGATCCGCGCGGGGACATGTCGGTCGAGGTGCGCGTCACCCACGACGACACGCTGCTGGCGGCGGACCGCTACCTGATGGTCGGCATGGAGGCCACCCGCAAGATCGTGCTGTCGGACCCCGGCATCGACGATTCGCGCAACGACCTGCTGTGGAGCCCGGAAAGTCCGACCCTGCTCGACGCCCAGCTGACCCTGTACCACGGCGACCAGGTCATCGACCGGGTCCGCTCGTACACGGCGATGCGCTCGGTGGCGATCAACCGCGACCGCTTCATGCTCAACGGCCGTCCGTATCCGCTGCGGCTGGTGCTCGACCAGGGCTACTGGCCCGACACCCTGATGACGGCGCCGTCGGACGCCGCGCTGCGCCGCGATGTCGAACTGGCCAAGGAGATGGGTTTCAACGGCGTGCGCAAGCACCAGAAGATCGAGGACCCGCGCTACCTGTACTGGGCCGACCGGCTCGGCCTGCTGGTGTGGGGCGAAATGCCGTCCGGCTACGCCTTCAGCGCGCGCGCGATCACGCGGCTGCTGAAGGAATGGACCGAGGCGATCGAGCGCGACTACAGCCACCCGTGCCTGATCGTGTGGGTGCCGTTCAACGAGTCGTGGGGCGTGCCGAACCTGACGTCGATGCAGGCGCACCGCAATGCGGTCGAGGCCTTGTACCACCTGACGCGCATGCTCGATTCGACCCGCCCGGTGATCGGCAACGACGGCTGGGAGGCCTCGGCCACCGACATCCTGGGCATCCACGACTACGACGCCGATCCGGTGCGGCTGCGCCAGCGCTACGAGGTGAGCGACCCGGTGCGCACGCTGTTCGACCAGCGCCGTCCCGGCGGGCGCATCCTCACCCTGGACGGTTTTCCGCACCGCGGCCAGCCCATCGTGCTCACCGAGTTCGGCGGCATCGCCTACGACACCCGCGCCACCGGCAGCCGTACCTGGGGCTACTCGCGCGCGACCGACGCCGAGTCCTTCCTGACCCAATACACCGAGTTGCTCAAGGCGGTGTCGGAGACGACGATGTTCAGCGGCTTTTGCTACACGCAGTTCACCGACACCTTCCAGGAGACCAACGGCCTGCTCAACGCCGACCGCAGTCCCAAGGTGGCGCTCGACGCGATCTGCGAGGCCACCCGCCACGGCGCCAACCTGTTTCCACTACCCGGGGTGTGAATGAGCGATACGCCGAAAAGAAAGAGCGCGCCGGCCGTCATCGGCACCGACTGCGACGACCGTCCGCGGGACCTGCCGCCGCTGGCGCGGCAGCTGCTCGACCTGCGCGAGCAACTGATGGGCGATTGGACGGCGGCCATCCTGGCCGATATCCAGCGCGCCAACCAGTTGCTGCCGCCAATACTGATCAACACCTTGCCGACGTTCTACGACAACCTGGTGCAGGCGTTGGCGCCGGGTTATCCGCGCCGTGACGCCGTCGAAGGCGCGTCGATCGCCTCGGCCCATGGCGACGAACGGGCCCGCATGACCGGTTACCAGCCGCACGAGCTCATCGCCGAGTACCAGATCTTCAAGCGCGTGTTCCTGAGGATGGTCGAACGGGAGCGGGTGCCGCTGACGCCGGAGCAACTGGTGCAGGTGCACGAATCGGTCGACGCCGCCGTGCGGGAGGCGATCGCCGCCTACACGGCCACCCAGGAGCGGCTGCGCCAGGACTACGTGGCCACCCTGGCGCACGATCTGCGCACGCCGCTCAGCACGATCGGCATGGCGGCGACCCTGCTGGCGAGGCGGCCCGAGCCGGAACATGCGGCCGACCTGGCCGCCCGCATCCAGTCAAATGTCGAGCAGATCGATGCGATGGTGCGCGAGCTGCTCGACACGGCGGCGCTGAACAGCGCCCAGAAGCTGCCGCTCGATATCAGCTGTTTCGGCCTGCGCGAGCTGGCCTGGGAGGTGCTGCGCGACGCGCCGCAGCGGCCCGGCCCCTACCAGCTGGAAGGCGACGCGCCGCCCGGCCACTGGAGCCGGCGCATGCTCAAGCGCGCGCTGGATAACCTGCTGCGCAATGCCTGGAAGTACGGCGATCCGGAGCGGCCTGTGCGGATCGCCATTTCCGCCGCGCCGGGCCGCGCCAGCATCGCCGTCAGCAACAGCGGCGAGCCGATCCCCGAGGACCGGATCGCCGACGTGTTCCTGATGTTCCACCGCCATGCGCGCGACGGCGTGCAGGGCTGGGGGCTGGGCTTGCCGTTCGTCCGGCATGTGGCCGAGTCGCATGGCGGCAGCGTGCTGATCGATAGCTCGGCCGAGCGCGGCACGACCGTGACGATCGACCTGCCGACCGATGCGCGGCCGTTCTCGGCCCGGCAACCGGGTCAGCAACAAGCCCGGCAACATGGTGCGTGAAGTTGGCCGTCAAGCGGGCTAGGACCAATCCCACGCGGGGGCGGCGTGAGAGCCGATAGCAGCGGTGTCTCAGGCTTCGGATAATCACTCGACCGGCCGCCCGGCCGGCTTTTTCCAACAAGGGGGATGCGATGAATCTGATACTTTGGATAGTCATAGGCGGCGTTCTGGGCTGGCTTGCCAGCCTGGTCATGAAGACGGACGCGCAGCAAGGGGTGATATTGAATGTCGTGGTCGGCATCGTCGGCGCGTTGCTGAGCGGCTGGCTGCTGGCACCGTTGCTGGGGACCGGCACCATCAATTCGGACGATTTCAGCCTGGCGTCGCTAGGGGTGTCGTTCATTGGCGCGCTGATCCTGCTGGCGATCGTCAACCTGGTGCGGCGCGGCCGGGTGCGCTGAAGCACCGTCGCCACGCGGACGGTGCATCGTGGGTGCGTGGTGGACAGAACCAAGGGCTCCGGATGGAGCCCTTTGATGGTGCGCGTTTTGGCAAGAACGAGGACATGGGAATACCGCGTGGCGCCATGTGGGAGAGCTGGCCGCTTGCTCCGTTCATCTCGACTGTGCCAGCGCCATCGCGTCGGCGCCCGCCGGGAACCGAAGCTGTCCGGTGGTGTCGTTCGCCGCCCGCCACACCATCCCGGCAACGTCCGACTCGGTCGTCACCGCCGCCGGCCGCGCGTATCCGGCGAAGATGGGCTCCGCGAACGGCATATAGGCTTCGGGTATCAGCCCCGCCATCCGCGCGCCGCCGTTGCTGGCGAAGTTAGTCGTCGGGCCGTAGCCTGGCTCCACCAGTTTGGCCTGCACGTTGAAGTACGCCAGCTCGAACGCGAGCGAGCCGGTGAACCCTTCGATGGCCGCCTTGCTGGCGGTGTACGCGGCGGCCAACGGCATCCGCGCCAAAGTCGCGCTGGAGGTTACGTTCACGATCACGCCGGACCTGCGCGCGCGAAATTGTGACAGCACCGCTTGCGTCATCGCCATTGTGCCGAAGGTGTTGGTCTCGAATACCTCGCGCACGGTGGTCATCGGCGTGGCTTCGAAGGCGCCGACGACGCCGATTCCCGCATTGTTGACCAACACGTCGATGGGCCCGCAGGCGTCGAGCACCGACGCGATGCTCTCTGGCCTGGTGACGTCGAGTGCCAGGATGCGCAGCCGGTCCGAGCGCGGCATCCCGTCCTCGTTCGGGGTGCGCATGGTGGCCAGCACGTTCCATCCCTGGGCGTGGAAGTGCAGGGCGGTCGCGCGGCCGTAGCCGGAAGAGCAGCCGGTGATCAATACTGTTTTCATATTGGTGTTCCTTGTTGGTTAGCAAGGCTTAACGATAGCGAAAATGTGCCGGACGAACTACAATCGAAAGTCCAGAATCCACGTTCGAGAGTCCAGACATGAGCGATCCTCTTTCGGATGTCATCGCGCTGCTCCAGCCGCGCGCGGTGTACTCCAAGTGCATCAGCGGCGCAGGCCGGTGGGGCGTGCGCTATGCCGACTTCGGTCAGCCGAGCTTCTGCGCCGTGCTCGAGGGTTCCAGCCTGCTCGCGGTCGATGGCCAGCAGGCGATCACGCTGCAGGCCGGCGACTTCGTGCTCCTGCCCGCCACGCCGGGCTTCACCTTGTCGGGTTTCGAGCCGGTGACACCAGTCCAGGTCGACCCCAAGGCGGCGCCGGCGCCAACGGATGAAATACGCCACGGCACGCAAGGCGGGCCGCCCGATGTGCGTTTGCTAGGGGGGTACTTCGTTTTCGATTCGCCCGATGCGGCGTTGCTCGTATCGCTGCTGCCGGCGCAGATGCACGTGCGCGGCGTCGAACGATTCGCCCTGCTTGTGCGGCTGGTCGGCGAGGAAGCGGTCCGACAGCGGACAGGGCGCGACCTGGTGCTCACGCGGCTGGTGGAAGTGTTGCTGATCGAGGCGCTGCGCTCGACGCCCGGGGAAGATGCGCCGCCGGGTCTGCTGCGGGGATTGGCCGACGCGCGGCTGGCGCAGGCGATGCGGCAGATGCATGACGATCCCGGACGTCCATGGACGATGGCGCAGTTGGCGAAGAACGCGGCGCTGTCGCGCTCGGCGTTTTTCGAGCGCTTCCTGCGCGCCGTGGGCATGCCGCCGATGGAATACCTGCTCGCCTGGCGCATGGCGCTGGCCAAGGATCTGCTGCGCCGCCAGGATCTTGGCCTGGCCCAGGTCGCCGAACGCGTCGGCTACAGTTCGGCGAGCACGTTCAGCATCGCGTTCAGCCGACATGTCGGCCGGCCCCCGAGCCGCTACGCGCGCGAGGGCGCGGCCCCTGGTTGAAAAATCGTCGGAACCGGTTGCTGCTCAGCTCCCGCCGGCCCGGCGCTGGCGCACCCAGTAGCCGGCGCTGAGCGCGATCAGCCACACCGGGATCAGATACACCGACAGCTGCAGGTCCGGCGTCAGGTACATGACCACTAGGATGCCGGCCAGGAAGGCCAGGCACAGGTAGTTGGTCAGCGGGTAGCCCAGGCTGCGGAACAGCGTGGTCTTGCCTTCGGCCTTCTTGTGCGCGCGGAAGCGCAAGTGGATCCAGCTGATCATGGCCCAGTTGATGATCAGCGCGGACACCACCAGCCCCATCAGGAAGCCGAACGCCTTGCCCGGCATGAAGTAGTTGACGGCCACGCAGACGCCGGTCGCCAGTGCCGACACGCCCAGCGCCGCCAGCGGCACGCCGCGCCGGTTCACGGTCAGCAGCAGGCGCGGCGCGTTGCCCTGTTTCGCCAGGCCGTACAGCATGCGGGTGTTGGCGTAGACGCAGCTGTTGTACACCGACAGCGCGGCCGTCAGCACCACCGCGTTTAGCACGTGCGCCACCATATTGCTGTCGAGCGCCTGGAAGATCAGCACGAACGGGCTGCCGCCGGTGACGACCTTCTGCCACGGGTACAGCGACAGCAGGATGCCCAGCGCGCCGATGTAGAAGATCAGGATGCGGTAGATGGCCTGGTTGGTGGCCTTGGGGATGGTGCGGGTCGGGTCGTCCGCCTCGGCGGCGGTGATGCCGATCAGTTCCAGGCCGCCGAACGAGAACATGATGACGGCCATGGCCATCACCAGGCCGCCGAAGCCGTTGGGGAAGAAGCCGCCGTGCTGCCACAGGTTGGCGATGGTCGCCTGCGGGCCGGCCTCGCCCGACACCAGCAGGTAGCCGCCGAACCCGATCATGCCGACGATGGCCACCACCTTGATGATGGCGAACCAGAATTCCATCTCGCCGAAGGCCTTGACGTTGGCCAGGCTGATGCCGTTGATGATGGCGAAGAAGGCCAGCGCCGACACCCACGTCGGTATTCCCGGCCACCAGTACTGGACGTAGATGCCGACCGCCGACAGCTCGGCCATGCTGACCAGCACATACAGCACCCAGTAGTTCCAGCCGGACAGGAAGCCGGCCAGGTTGCCGCAGTATTTGTCGGCGAAATGGCTGAACGAGCCGGCCACCGGCTCGTCGACCACCATCTCGCCGAGCTGGCGCATGATGAAGAAGGCGATGATGCCGGCCACGCCGTAGCCCAGCAGCACCGACGGCCCGGCCATCTGGATCGTCTGCGCGATGCCGAGGAAAAGTCCGGTGCCGATGGCGCCGCCCAGCGCGATCAGCTGGATATGGCGGCTTTTGAGGCCGCGCTTGAGTTCATTGCCTTGCTGGGTAGTGGTATCCACGGTGTCGGCGGTCATATTGGGTTGGGTGAGTGGGACTGGATAATGGGGCTGGATAAGCTGGATCGAACAAGCGTCAAACGAACTTGGTCTTCTTCAGGTACTTCTCGACGTCGCGGTAGCTGTCGTCGCTGCCGGCGTAGCGCACCAGGTTGCGGGCGGTCTTGAGCCATTCCACCGTCGACGGCTGCATCAGGTCGAGCGCGTAGGCGATATCGGCCGGGCCGATCGGCCGCTCCGGATTACCCGACAGGATGTCGTGCAGCGTGCTTTCCTTGGCCAGGTCGACCAGGCCGTCGATGTCGGCGCCGGAGAAGTGCGGCGTGGCCGCCACCAGCGCGTCGACGTCGACGCCTTCGACCGGGATGTCGCGCAGCTTGATCTCGACGATATGCTTGCGCGCCTCGGCGTCCGGCGGCGGCACGAACAGCTGGCGCGAGAAGCGTCCGGTGCGTTTCATGGCCTGGTCGACGTCCCACGGCATATTGGTCGCGGCCAGGAACAGCACGTCGCGGTTGTCGCGCTCGAAACCATCGAGCTGGGACAGGAATTCGTTGACGATGGTGCGGCTATGCTCGCTGTGCGCCTTCGAGCGCGAAAACGCCAGCGCATCGAGTTCGTCGAAGAACAGCACGCACGGTTTTTGCGCGCGCGCCTTCTCGAACAGCTGCGCCAGATTGCGTTCGCTCTCGCCCATCCACATGTTCAGCACTTCGCTGATGCCCACCGAGATGAAGGACGCCTTGCATTCGCCGGCGATGGCGCGGGCGATCATGGTCTTGCCGCAGCCGGGTGGTCCGTACAGCAGGATGCCGCCGCCGCCGCTCTTTTTAAACCTGGCGAACAGGCCGGGACGCAGGAACGGTTCGATGATGTGCAAGCGCAGCGTCTTCTTCAAGTCCTCCATGCCGCCGACGTCGGCGAAGCCGATCTGGCCGGCCGGCTGCGGCTTGAGCGCAATCACGTTGGCGGAGGCGCCCACCAGCGACAAGGCGGGGCCGGACGAGGGGCGGGCGCGCTGTTGCAGCTGTTCCAGCTCCTCCACGGACGCGAAGCCGTCGTGCTGGCGCGCGGCGGTGTAGGCGGCCAGCGCCTCGGCGTCGCGTTTCAGTGCCAGCAGGGCTTGCGCCTTGCCGCTGAGGGCGGCGGCGTCGGCGCGCTGGCGTTCGGCCAGTTCGAATTGGGTCAGCGCCGCCTGCGCGTCGCCCCCCGCCAGCAGCAGGCCGGCGTAGGCCAGGCGGTTGGCGACGTTGAATGGATCGCTTACCAGGGCGGTTTCTAGTTCTTCGCGGTGCATGGTCATTCCGTTCAAAGTCCGGCGCGGCGTTTGAGCCAGCGCGTGAGCAGGGAGGGGTAGACCCAGGAATACGCGCAGTATCCCAGGATCGTGTAGGTGGCGATATCGGCGGCCAGCGGCGCGTCGCGCCGGATCAGGTTCATGCCCAGCAGGGCGATGAAGTAGAGCGCGGCGGACGCGCCCCAGCCCCAGCGGTTCAGTGGCCACAGGGGCAGCATGCTCCAGTGGCTCAGTGCTTCCAGTTGCACCACCAGCTCGAGCACTTCGCGCGAGTGCGGGTAGAGTTTGAGCAGTTCGATGGCGATGCGCTTGGCGGCGCGGTAGCGGCCACGCCCGACCAGGTGCGTGATCAGCATGCGCGCCGTGCTCTCGCTCTCGGGATGCCCCTGCATCAGCGACGCCAGGCTGGCGCGCTCGGCGCCGGGGCGGCCGTCGATGATGTCGCCGATCAGGCAGGCGGTCAGCGCCAGTTCGTCGTTGGGGTCCAGGCGCAGCGCCTCGCGCGCCAGTTCCTTGGCTTTATCGATATGCATGGTGCGGTACATCAGCATCGCGTAGCGGGCGTATTCGTACGCCGCCTCCGGATACTCGCGCAGCAGATCGAGCAGCACCGCCTCGGCCTGCTCCAGTTCCTCGGCGTCGCGATGGATGTTGACCATCAGCGAACGCGCCAGGTAGTCGTCCGGGTGGCGCGCCAGGATCTGTTGCAGCGTATGGCGCGCGTCTTCCTTGTCGTCGGTGAGATAATCGACATGGGCCGAGGAGAACAGCAGGCGCGGGTCGTCGGGATACTGGCGCAGCGCGTCGGCCAGCAGCCCGCGCGCCTGCTGGAAGCGGCGGCGCTCGATCAGGCCTTCCAGCTGCAGCGCATAGGCGCGCGGTGTCAGTTGTGCGCCGTCGTTCATGCCAGCGCTCCCGCCATCAACGTCGCGATGCCGCGGATGCCGAAGTAGCCCGCCACCATGCAGGCGATGGCCGGTATCCATGGCGACGGCGGCTTGGTGTCGAACAGCGCGGCGGAGCGGTGTTGTTTCTTGTGCAGCAGGTAGAACACGCCGCAAAGTCCCATGGACAGCGCGCTTGACAGGGCGCGCATGGTGTCCTTGCCGAGGAGGCCGGCCAGGCCGGAGAGCGTGTGCGGGGCCGCGATCGCCGCGTAGAGCAGCGCGACCAGCAGCGCCAGGCCGGCGATGTAGACCGGGATGTCGGCGGCGCGCCGCAAGCGCCAGGAATTGAGCGAGGCATAAAGCAGGATCGCCAGCGGGCCGCCGAACACGGCGACCAGGAAGCTCGATCTGATCGAATACAGCGTGGCCGGCGGTGCGTGGGCCGACAGCGAGGGGGTGAGCAGGTGTTCGCGCATGGGGGTGATGGAAAAGGCAACCAGCCATATTACCAAATTCATACTCACCACCGCCAATAAATTTGGTACTCTTTCAACAATGTCATTTTAGATGCGTGTATCTATGGTTAGCAACATGGGGAGAAATATGTCGGGGATTGTTCATGCGGCGCGGCGCTTGGCCCGGAAATTGTGGCAAGCGCCGATGGCCGTGAAGGTGCCGTTGGCGTTAATGCTGCTGGCGGCCGTGCCGCTGGCGCGCGCGGTCGAGCCGCTGCGCACGCCGGTCAGGCAGCAGGACGAGTCGCCCAAAGGCTCGCTGCTGATCGCCGGCGGCGCGGTGCGCGGCGATAACGCCGTGATCTGGCAGCGCATGGTGCAGCTGGCCGGGGGCGCCGGCGCCCGCATCGCCGTGCTTCCCAGCGCCTCGGGTAATCCGGCGCGCGCCGGCGCCTATCTGGCGGAGGGGCTGAACAAGTACGGCGCGGCGGCCTTCGTGGTGCCGATCGCCGTGAAGATGAAAGAGCGCGACTACAAACGCGACGCCGAGGACGAAACGCTGGCCGCCTCGATCCGCGACGCCGGCGGCGTCTACTTCTCCGGCGGCGACCAGGCGCTGATCACGCAGGCGCTGGTGCGCCCGGACGGCACCCGCACGGCGGTGCTGGAAGCGATCTGGGACGTCTACCGGCGCGGCGGCGTCATCGCCGGCACCAGCGCCGGCGCGGCCATCATGAGCAGCACCATGTTCTACGACGCCAAGACCGTCTTCGGCACCCTGAGCGAGGGCGTCAACGGCCGCGAGCTGGCCACCGGCCTCGGTTTCATCGGCGACGACATCTTCGTCGACCAGCACCTGCTGGCGCGCGGGCGCTTCGCGCGCATGCTGCCGGCCATGCTGAAAAAGGGCTACAAGCTGGGCATCGGCATCGATGAAAACTCCGCCGTCATCATCACCGGCCGCCGCCACGTGGAGGTGGTGGGCTACCAGGGCGCGCTGCTGGTCGACCTGGCGCGGGCCAAGGTCGATCCCAAGGTCAAGGACTTCAACCTGTCCAATGTGCGTCTGAGCTACCTTGACCGCGACGACCGCTACGACTTGGCCACGCACAAATACACGCCGTCCGCCGACAAGATCGAAGGCAAGGTCGATCCGAAAAAGCCGTATCTGAAGGAGCCGGTGTATTCGACCGATGTCCTCGGCCACAACACCATCCTGATCCTGATGTCCAAACTGGTCGACAACAGCGAGACGCAGGCGATCGGCATCGCTACGGCCGGGCCGCTGGACCCGCGCCAGGACCTCGGATTCGAGTTCAAGCTGACGCGCGACGCCGGCACCACCGGCTACAGCTCCGCCACGATGGACGCCTACACGGTGCTGGACATGCGCCTCGACGTCAGGCCGCTGCAAGTGACACGCCCCTGGTATAAATAAAAGGAAACCGATGAACGCGATTACCTTGCTGCCGGCCGGCGCGCTGGCGCTGGCCCTGTTGATCCCCTCGATGTCGCAGGCCGCCACCGCGGCGGCGCCAGACAGTCCCGCCGCCGCCGTGAACGTCTTCATCGGCACCGGCGGCGACGGCCACACCTTCCCCGGCGCGGCCCGTCCGTTCGGCATGATCCAGCTCAGCCCGGACACGCAGGTGCGGCCGTTCCGCCAGAGCTATCCGTGGGCCGCCGGCTACCGTTACGAGGACGACAGCATCCTCGGCTTCTCGCACACGCACTTTTCCGGCAGCGGCCATTCGGACCTGGGCGACGTGCTGCTGATGCCCTACAGCGGCGAGACCAAGCTGGAACCGGGTTATCCCGAGCGTCCCTTCAGCGGCTACCGCTCGCGCTTCAGCCACAAGGACGAACGCGCGGAGCCGGGCTACTACGCCGTCAAGCTGCTCGACAACGAGGTCGATGTCGAACTGACCGCCAGCGAGCGGGTGGGCCTGCACCGCTACCGCTACGCCGCCGGCGCGCCGGCCAAGGTGATATTGGACCTGCGCAGCAGCATCTACGATTACAAGGCCAAGAACCTGTGGTCGCGCCTGCGCGTGCGCGACGATAAACTGATCACCGGCATGCGAGAGACGCGCGGTTGGGCGGCCGGACGCCAACTGTACTTCGCCATCGCGTTCTCGCAGCCGCTGACGGCGCGCGCGCTGCGCAACATGGAAACCGATATCGAATACAAGGGCTTCGCCAGTCCCGGCAGCGGCCCTGGCGCCGACCCCAACCTCAAGCCTTTCGTCGAGGGCAAGGCGCTGGTCGGCGCGCTCGAATTCGGCGTGCCGGCCGACGGCAAGCTGCTGGTGAAGGTGGCGATATCGGCCGTCAGCGAGGAGGGCGCGATCGCCAATCTGGCCGAGATGCCGGGCTGGGACTTCGACGCCGAACGCGCCAGCGCCTCGGCGGCGTGGAACCAGGCGCTGGGCGCGGTGGCGATCGAGGCGGCCGCGCCGATGAAAACCATGGTCTACACGGCGCTATACCACAGCATGCTGGCGCCCGGCCTGTTCATGGACCGCGACGGCCGCTATCGCGGGCCGGACAACGAGGTCCGCCAGGCCGACGGCTTCCGCTTCCATTCGACCTTCTCGCTGTGGGACACCTACCGCGCGCTGCATCCGCTGCTGACGTTGATCCAGCCGGAGCAGCGCAACGTCGATTTCGTGCGCTCGCTGATCGCCTCGCAAAAGGCCAGCCCCTACGGCATCCTGCCGGTGTGGCAGTACCACGGGCTGGAGACGTGGTGCATGATCGGCTACCACGCGGTGCCGGTCATCGCCGACGCCTACATGAAGGGGATGAAGGGCTTCGACGCCGAGGAGGCGCTCAAGGCCATGACCAGCAGCGCCGAGTATGGTCCCTACGGCGGCCTTCAGCACTACATGAAGCTCGGCTATGTGCCGATCGACCTGGAGCCGGAGGCGGCGTCGAAGACGGTGGAGTACGCGTTCGACGACTGGACCATCGCCCGCATGGCGGAGAAGATGGGCAAGAAGGATGTCGCCGCGCGCTACTACAAGCGGGCGCTGAACTATCGCAACTCCTTCGACGCCAAGACCGGCTTCCTGCGCGCGAAAAAGTCGGACGGCAAGTTCCGCGAACCGTTCGATCCGGTGCGCTCGAACTTCGGCAGCGACTACACCGAGGGCAGCGCCTGGCAATATTCCTGGTATTCGCCGCACGATAACGCCGGCCTGATCAAGATGCTCGGCGGCGATGCCGGTCTGCAAAAGAAGATCGACATGATGTTCGACGCCAAGGTCGACGACAACGTCTACGCGCACATGGAGGATATTTCCGGCCTGATCGGCCACTACGCACACGGCAACGAGCCGTCGCACCACGTGGCCTATCTGTACAACTACGCCGGCGCGCCGTGGAAGACCCAGCAGCGCCTGACGCAGGTGGTGGCGTCGCAGTACAACGCCACGCCGCAGGGCTTGTCGGGCAACGACGATCTGGGGCAGATGTCGGCCTGGCTGGCCTTCACGGCGCTGGGCTTCTATCCGGTGGCGCCGGGCAGCAACGAGTACGTGATCGGCCGTCCCTTCCTGGACAAGGCGGTGATGAATCTGCCCAACGGCAAGACCTTCACCATCCGCGCCGTGGGTATGAGCGCCGACAACGCCTATGTCGCCGGCGTGACCCTGAACGGCAAGCCGCTGGCGCAGACTTTCCTGCGCCACGAGCAAATCATGGCCGGCGGCGAACTGGTGTTTACGATGGACAAGGAACCGAACAAGGCGTGGGGCAGGGGCGCGGCGGCGCGCCCGTACACGCAAACGGCGTATTGATCCATCGACGAACAGCAGCCAATGTCGATCTGATCATATCGCTTTCCGTCGGGCTGGGTAAGCTGGACTTCTGCCATATCGGGCGGGAAGTTCTCTTCGTCACTATTGCTCGCGCTTGGTGACCACTCAACCTGGACGGAGGTTATGATGGATGAATTTGTCTACAGTCTGCTGTTGAAGGGTACGCAAGGATTGACCCTGCTTGGCACGTTGCGCTACCGCTTCACCGATCTCGCCGCCGACGCCCGCGCCCGCGACATGCAAGCGCTGATGGGCGCGACGATCGACCGGCCCACCATCGAGCTGTTCATCCTGCCGGCCGAGGGCACGATCTCGGTGCCGCTGCTGACCGGCCTGACGCCGGTGCCGATCGGCGGCATCGGCTTCGGCAGTCCGGCGGGCCTGCTGACGGTGCTGTTCTCCAGTACCGACGATACGCGCGGCCTCAGCCTGCAAATCAATCCGATCGACGCCACCCACATCGGCGGCGGCCTGACCTGGCAGCCAGGCCAGCCGGGCACGTTGGTGTTCAGTGTGCTGGGCACGCAGCTCGCATTCCCCGTGTGAAGCGGGAGCCGGGTGGGGACGGCGGGGGAGGGCGCCACGGGAGTGGCGCCCTTGTTGCATCTGGCGGTGCTCAGGCGCGGCGTTTGCGCAGCGCCGCGCCGATCACGCCGAGGCCCGCGAGCATCAGCAAGGCCGATTCCGGCTCGGGAACGGCGGACACCTGGACCCGCTGGATGGAGGTGAGCGTGCCCCAGAAGGAGATGCCGTACTCGTCGCTTTGACGGTACCAGCCGCCGCCGATGGTCGACACCAGGTCCTTGTACGCGATGTCGAGCGTCGACGGCAGCGCCGTCGAATTGAGATAGCCGCCGCTGGCGTCGGTGAAACCCAGCCCCGCGCCGCCGCTCAGATCGGGCTGCGCTTCCCCCTCATAGTTGGTGTTGTCCAGGGCGATCGAATCGTTGCCGGGCCCGTTCACCACGGTGACCGCGCCCGTGTGGGCGCTGGCGTAATTGTTCTGGCCCGACTTGAAGCTGTATTCCATGCTGAACGTGGGCAACGTGCTCATGCTGTAGGTGCCGTAGTCGAAGAAGGACGACGGGTTGGCCGTATCAAAGCTGATGCGTCCCGTCAGTTGGTCGTTCACCGCCATGTGATGGCCCGCCAGGTTGGCGCTATCGACATAGCCGCCCTGGCCTTTCGACAGAGCGAGCACGCGATCGACCACGGCGGTGAAAGTGTAGGTCACGGTCTCGGCGTGCGTCGGGCTGGCGGCCGACAGCAAGGCCAGCGCCACCGCGCCGACGCTTGCGTTCATCTTGGTTGTCCAGGTCATAGCCATTCCAATCTCTGTTGTGAAGTAGGGAACTTATTATAATAATTGCACTCAGGAATTGTAAATGTAAAAGCTCAAGCGTGCGGGCCGATACAACGCCGACCATGTCGATTTGATCACAATGTGTGGAAATGGCTGGCGAGGGGCTGGTGCGGGCGCCAACGGCGGGCCGCGACTGCAATATCGATCTGATCAGAATGCGTCCAGATTGGCCGGGTAAGCTGAACTACTGCCCCATCAGGCAGGGAAGTTCTCGCTGTCATTATCGTTAGCGCATCGTGGCAGCTCAACCCGCATGGAGGTTATGATGGATGAGATTATTTATGATCTGTTATTGAAGAGTCCGCTTGGTTTTGCGCTGTTAGGCACGCTTCGTTTCCGCGTCATTTTCGATGAACCGGCGTCCGGAAAAAGCATCGGCGACGTGTCCGCGCTGTTGACCGAGACGCTGGAGCGGCCCTTTATCACCATGAGCGCCCAGGAGCTGGAGGGCAGCATCTCGGTGCAATTTCTGACCGGCCCGCGTCCGTTGCCGGCCGCCGGCCGTCTCTTCGGCTTCGACATGACGCCGCTTCCCCTGAACGCCTTGTTAAACGGCGGCGACGCCACGCGCCAGCTGTTCCTGCAGTTCAGCTTCCTCGATGCCACGCATATCGGAGGCGGCATGCTGTGGCAGCCCAACACGCCGCAACAAATGAAGTTCAGCCTGCTGGGTACGCAGCGCCCGTTCGGCATGTCTGCCGACGACATCCCCCAATGAAATTCCCTTCGTCACCATTGCCCGCGCATGGTGGCCGCTCAACATGGATGGAGGTTATGATGGATGAGATTGCCTTTAATATGATATTGACGAGCAGGTTCGGCCTGAGCCTGCCCGGCACGCTGCGTCTTCGCTTCACCGACCTGGATGCGCTCATGCCCAACGGCGATATCGGCGCCGTGCTGGCGGCGATGCCGCAGCCGGTGGACATCGACGTGGCGGTGTTCCAGCTGGCGGGGACGATGTCGGTGCCGCTGCTGACCGGCGTGCGTCCCGTGCCGGTGGCCGGCATCGGCCTGGCCACGGCGGCCGGCCCCATCGGGTATGTGCTGGCCGGCACCGACCCGACGCGTCCGCTGCGGCTGCTGTTCAACAACCTGGACGTTCAGGACATCGCCGGCGGGCTGGTGTGGCGGGCGGGACAGTTCGGCCAGCAGATTTTCAGCTTGCTGGGCACCCAGCTTCCGTTCGGCCTGCGGGGCGACGCGGCCCCGCAAGAGGAGGCTCCTCAGGGCGAGACCGCTTGATGCTCAGGGACTGACTTCCGCCTCGTCCAACGATACGAAGGTGAGCCGGTTGCCGAACGGAGCTAGTATATCTCCGGCACGATGATTTCGGACGGCACCGGGCGGCGCACGTAATCGTCGTGGTACTCGCGCTCCGGCAGCTGGATCGCCGGATGTTCGACTTCGACGTAGGGCATCTGTCCCAGCAAGTGGTGGATGCAGTTCAGCCTGGCCTTCTTCTTGTCCACGCCTTGCACCACCCACCATGGCGCCTCCGGAATGTGCGTGCGCTCGAGCATGATCTCCTTGGCCTTGGTGTATTCCTCCCAGCGGCGGCGCGATTCCAGGTCCATCGGGCTCAGTTTCCATTGCTTGAGCGGATCGTGGATGCGGCCCAGGAAGCGCGCGTTCTGCTCCTCGTCCGAGATCGAGAACCAGTATTTGATCAGCTGGATGCCCGAGCGCGCCAGCATGCGCTCGAACTCCGGCACGGTCTGGAAGAACTCCTCGTATTGCTCGTCGCTGCAAAAGCCCATCACGCGCTCGACGCCGGCGCGGTTGTACCAGCTGCGGTCGAACAGGACGATCTCGCCGGCGGCCGGCAGATGCGAGACGTAGCGCTGGAAATACCACTGCGTGCGCTCGCGGTTGTTGGGGGCGGGCAGGGCGGCCACGCGGCACACGCGCGGATTGAGGCGCTGCACGATGCGTTTGATGACGCCGCCCTTGCCGGCGGCGTCGCGGCCTTCGAACAGGATCACCACCTTGTGGCCGGTGTGCACCACCCAGTCCTGCAGCTTGACCAGCTCGGCCTGCAGGCGGAACAGTTCGCGGAAGTAATGGCGGCGGGCCGCCTTGGCCGCCTCGCTGCGTTCCGTTTCGATGACCAGCTTGGTGACCGGATCGATCTCGCGGTCCTCCAGCTCCATCTCCAGTTCCTCGTCGTAGCTGTCGGTGAGCTCGCGGTGCACGCGCTCCAGCAATTCCTGCTCGTTCAATTTCACGCAATGCTCCTCAGTGTGGGTCGGGCACAGCTTACGCGTGGAATGTGACCTGGCGATGACGTATCAATATCGCCCCGATGTCGATCTGATCATGGTGCCGTCCGCACGGCTCGGTAAGCTGAAATCCTGGCTCGCTCGTGAGGCAGGCATGTTTGCGGTGACTTTACCTACGGAGGTTGTGATGGATGAGCTGGTCTATAACTTGTTATTGAAGAGTCCGCACGGTTTGACGCTGCTGGGCACCTTGCGCTATCGCTATACCGACCTGGACGCGCTCAAGGCGGGGGAGCTGTCAGCCCTCATGGAGCAGGCGCAGCAGGTATCCACCGCCGAGTTCACGCTCTTTAAGATTCAGGGTACGTTGTCGGTGCCGCTGCTGACCGGCTTCTCGCCGGTGCCGATCGACGGCATCTCGTTCGTCAGCTTCCTGGGGCCGACGCTGACCAATCTGTTCAGCAGCACCGATCCCTCGCGCAGACTCGACATGCAGTTCAACTACATCGATAACAACCACATCGCCGGCGGCCTGCTGTGGCGCCCCAACACGCTGCGCCAGCAGGTGTTCAGCATCCTGGGCAAGCGTTTACCGATGGGCATGTGAAGCGCCCGCGATGGCCCGGCCATGGGAACAGGACTTGGCGCGCAAACCCGCTCGGGGTTGATTTATCGCCGTACTCCGCACGTCGCCGCGCCGGTGAACACTTCCGATGGCAGCAGTTTGACCGCATCGAACGTGGTCGCAATATGCTCGCTCAGGATTGCGGTGGCCCGCTCCGCATCGCGCTTCAGTGTGGCGTCAACGATGAGCTGGTGCTCCTGATGGACGTCGCGCGGTATCGGCTGCCGAGTGACCGACAGGCGGCGATAGCGCTCAGCCTGGCGATATAACATCCCGAGGAAATGAAGCGTCCAGCGCGACGTGCACGCGCTTAGCAGTGCTTGGTGGAATTCGCGATTACGGTCTTCCCATTCACGGAACGCTTCGGCCGGGTGTTTGGTAAGCCGTTCTTCAGCGAGGCTAAGGCGGTGGAACGCGGCCAGGATCTGGCCCTCCCATACGTCGTCACCATTCCGGATGGATTGCCGTAACGCCTCCGTTTCCAGCAGGATGCGGGTTTGCGTGATGTCCAGAAAATCGGGGATCGACATCGCTTGCACGCGGAAGCCACGCTGTCCCTGCGCGACCACCAAGGCATCGGACACAAGCAGGCCCAACGCTTCGCGCAAAGTGCCGGCGCTGACGCCATAGGCATCTTTCAAGTGCTCGACGCGCAGTTTCGAGCCCGGAGCAAGCCTGCCTTCAATGATATCGCGCCGCAATTCGGTGTAAGCGGACTCGACGAGGGTCTTCGTGATCGGGACTTCCGTAGCGGTGTTCATCTTTTGCAAGGCGTCCATGGGCATATGGCTTTAGAAGTGTTGTCCGTAAGTTGGATTTTAATAGAAAATAAGAAAAAATCAATAAAATATAAAATCTCGAGATTTTATATAATGTATGAAATTTATTGTTGACAACAATATTTTCGGCATCTATTCTAAAAAAGAAGGCTGCGGCGAGTCGACCGCGCCCAGGCCGGACGGGAGAGAATGTTTTTATGAGGATGTGCACCATGTTTTTCGCAAGTATGAAAATCGGCACCCGGTTGGCGCTCGGGTTCGGCCTGGTGGCGCTGTTGCTGGCCGCCGTCGCAATCCTCAGTGTCGTCCGCTTGAACACCAATGCGGCAACGACGGATGAAATCGTCGGCGATCTGCACGTCAAAGCAGTGTTGGCGCTCACGATCAAGAGCGACATCAATGTCGCCCTGCGCGACCTTCGCGACGCCGAGCTCGCCAGAACGCCGGAGGACGCGAAGAAATTTTTGGACAGGCGGGACGAGCTGATCAAGAAGACCAGCAAAAACATCGAAGTGCTCGGCAAGATGATCAACTCTCCCGCCGACGCCGCGATCTTCAAGGCGTTGAACGAGGCGCGCAGCGCTGCCCGCCAGGTGAGTGGCCAAATCGAGAAATTGATCAAGGAAGGATCGAAGGAGCGGGCGATCGAATTGCTGTTGACCGAGGGGGTGACGACGCAGGATGCCTTGTCCGCCGCGCTCGACAATCTGGCCGACGCCCAAGGCGGACGGATGGACCGTATCGGGAGGAAAGCGCTCGAGCAGGCACGGTCCACGACAACATTGGTGACAACGATATCCGTCGCCGCTTTGCTGATCGCAATTACCGCTGGCGTCGTCATCACGCGCGGCTTGTTGACCGAGCTTGGCGGCGAACCTCGTTATGCCACGGAGATCGCGAAAAGCATCGCCTCAGGCAATCTCGCCGTCGAAGTTGAAACCAAGGGCAACGATCGCGCCAGCCTGTTGTTCGCGATGAAGTCCATGCGCGACAGCCTGGTGAGGATCGTTAGCGAAGTGCGCGACGGCGCCGATGGCATCGCCTCCGCTTCGCACCAGGTCGCCGCCGGCAACGCCGACCTCTCCTCGCGCACGGAAGAACAAGCCAGCGCCCTGGAAGAAACCGCCTCTTCCATGGAGGAATTGACGTCGACGGTGCAGCAAAATGCCGACAATGCGCGTCAAGCCAACTCGCTCGCGGCCACCGCGTCGGAGGTGGCGGTCAAGGGCGGCGCCGTGGTATCGGAAGCGGTGCGCACCATGGCCGAGATCAATGGATCGGCGCGCCAGATCGTCGACATCATCGCCGTGATCGACGGCATCGCGTTCCAGACCAACATCCTGGCCTTGAACGCGGCGGTGGAGGCGGCACGCGCCGGCGAGCAGGGCCGGGGCTTCGCGGTGGTGGCGTCGGAGGTGCGCACCCTGGCGCAGCGTAGCGCCACGGCAGCCAAGGAAATCAAGGCCTTGATCGATAACTCGGCGGAGAAGGTCGAGGCGGGCAGCCGGTTGGTCGATCTTGCGGGCGCGACTATGCAGGAAGTGGTGCGGAGCATCCAGCGCGTCGCCGACATCATGGGCGAGATCAGTACGGCCAGCCAGGAACAGGCGACGGGCATCGCCCAGGTACAGCAGGCGGTGGTGCAAATGGACCAGGTGACGCAGCGGAATGCGGCGCTGGTGGAGCAATCGGCCGCGGCGGCCGAGGCGATGCGGGACAAGGCGGGCGAACTGGCGCGGGTGGTGGACGTATTCAAGCTCAAGGGCACGCAGGCGGCACCGGTCAGGCAGGCCGGGCGTCTGGTCTCATCGGGCCATCCGGCGGCGTTGTCGGCGCGGCCAACGGGCCAAATGTCGGCCTGACCGCGCGGCCACGTTTTGGCCGGCGATAGTGGCGATAGTGGCGCAAGGGTGTATGCTTGAAGGTAAGACTGAAAATGGAAAAGCATGAATTTTTCAGGAGGCTAAGCGATGCCTATTGATGATCCGTCACAAAGAATCTGGTCCACCGAGCTGCTGCCGCCGGGCTTGCGGCTGGACTATTGGATCGGCGCCATCTGCGAGGCTTTCCTTGAAATGCACGCCTCGACGTATAACACCGAGCACTTCCATGCCCGTTTGGAGGCGGTCCCACTGGATGCCCTGGTGGTGAACTGTATCACCCACTCGCCCCAGCGCGTCTATCGGCGCAAGGCCGACATCGCCCGCGGCCGGGACAACTACAGTTACCTGATTTGCAACAAGACGTCGGCCTGGCAGGTTTCGCAGGACCAGATCGCTTCGCGGCTGCTGCCGGGTGACATGGTCGTGGTCGACTCCCGCAGCTGCTACGAACTGCATTTCCCCGAGTCGGCCAACACGATATCGGTGCAGTTGCCAACGGAGTGGCTGGAAACCTGGCTTCCCATCCCGCAACAGCTACTGGGCCGTCGGCTCGACGGGCAGCAAGGGTGGGGACTGGCCTTGCGCAGCCTGCTACAACAACTGACGCCGGAGAGCGTCGGCGGACTGGTCTTGCCGGGACAACTCATCGCGGACCAGATCGGCGCGCTGCTGTCGCTGACGTCGCACGCGCATGCGCCGGCGGAGATCCGCCCCAGCCGCGGTGACGCGCTGGTGGAAAAAATAAAACAAGCGACCCGTTCCCGCTGCGCCGAGCCCGGCCTGGTGGCGGCGTCCATCGCCGACGACGTGTGCGTCTCCGTGCGCACCCTGCATCGCCACCTGGCCGTCGCCGGCCTCACCTTTGCCGAGTTCCTGATGGCGGAACGCATCGCCTTGGCGCACCGCATGCTCACTTCGCCGGTTTTTGTCCGATTGAACATCGCTGAAATCGGCTATCGGGTCGGTCTCACCGACCCCTCCCATTTCGCGCGCGCCTACAAGCGGCGCTTCGGGGTCAGCCCGGCCCGGGGACGCGTCGACAGCTGACGGCCCCCGTCGTTGAATGCCGGTCATCGGCGTCTTCTCCGCACCCTCCCGACGCGGACCGGTCCGCTACAACGGCCGGCCGAGCCCGCTCCCGTCCGATACGCCCGTTCCCCCGGTGGCATGGCCGTTGGCCATGCCGACGCCGAGGTCCCGCCACGCCCCGTCGTGTGGGGTGAATAGGGGCTGGATCTGGCGCGATACGTCCACCGGGCTGTCAGTCGGCGGCCATTCAGCGGCGCGCCGCCGCGTTATGCTGAAGCTCCCTTACATCATGAAAGACAGACCATTATGAGCGACACCTACGTCCTCGTGCACGGTGCCTGGCACACCGGCGACGACATGGAAGCGACGGCCGAGCACATCCGTCAAGCCGGCCATACGGCACACTGCCCCACGCTCGCGGGTAACCGCCCTGAAGACGACCGCAGCAAAATCGGGCTGGAGGAGGCGGTGCAATCGCTGGTGGACTATATCGTCGACAACGACCTGCATGCCGTCAGGCTGATGGGCCACAGTTACGGCGGCATGGTCATCGCCCAGACGGTCGACCGGATTCCGGAACGCATCGCGCGGCTGGTCTTCTGCAACGCCTTCGTCCCTTTCGACGGCGACTGCCTGCTGGACCTGGTGCCGCCGCACTACAAGGGGATGTTCGAGGATGTCGCGGCCCGGAACGGCCAAGCCGTCATGCTGCCGTTCGCGATCTGGCGCGAGGCGTTCATCAACGACGCGCCGATCGATCTGGCCGAAACCACCTATGGCCAGCTCAACGCGCACCCCTATCTGACATTCAAGACACCGGTGCGACTGAAGACGCCGCTGGCCGATCTGCCGGTGGGCAAGTCCTACGTCAACTGCCAGCAGGACATCGCGCTGCCCGCCAGCCTTCCGTGGCATCCGCGTCTTTCCGAGCGCCTCGGCCTGTACCGCCTGGTCGAGTGCCCGGGCAGCCACGAGCTGCTGTTCACCGATCCTGCGCGGTTTGCGCAAGCCATTGTCGAGGCCGGCCGGGACTAAGGCCGCCGGCCTCGTGCTTTTAATTATTACTGGAGGAAATCATGTGCTGGATAAGCAAATTGCGCTGGCTGACGGGGGCGCCGATCGCGCATGCCGCCGGTGCCGGCTATGGCATCTTGCCACAGACCGGCGCGGCGCCGGCCGCAACGCCGGGGCCGCTGCCGGCATATTATCTGGCCGAATTCGACCTCAAGGACGCCGAAGCCATCAAACCGTATCTCGAGGGCGCCGCCCAGACGGCCCTCGCGCATGGCGGGGTCTACCTCGCGCGGGGCGGCCATACCCTGGCCCTGGAGGGTGACGCGCCCAAGCGCATCGTCCTCATCAAATTCAAGAGCCTGGCCGCCGCCCAGGCCTGGTACGACTCGCCGGAATACACCGCGTTGCGCCCGTACCGCCAGCGATCGGGCATCACCCGCAACTTCGTGGTGGAAGGTTTTCCGGACTGACGAACGCCATGCGGCGCGGCTGTGATCCCGGCCTATGTGTGCTGCTCCTTTTCGCCACGCAATCACTCACCAAGAGGTATTCATGAAGAAGTTTCTCGCCATTCTCAGCGTCGCCGCCGTGGCGGCCGCTGTTGCCGTTCCGGCCTTGGCCGCCCCCGTCACTTACGTGGTCGACAGCACCCACACCTATCCCCGTTTCTCCTACAGCCACTTCGGCTTTTCCACCCAGCAGTTTCAGTTCAACAAGACCTCGGGCACGATAGTCTACGACCCCGAAGCCCGGACCGGATCGGTGGACATCACCATCGACATGAAGGCCATGGTGGACACGGGCTTCGAGCTTTGGAACAGCCGCATCCGGGGGGAGGATTATTTCGACGTCGCCCAATACCCCACCGCCACATTCAAATCCACGGCCGCCAGGTTCGATGGCGACAAACTCGTGGCCGTGGAGGGCGCGCTGACCCTGAGGGGCGTGACCAGGCCGGTGACGCTGCAAGTGACGTCGTTCCAGCGCATGGCCCATCCCATCGTGAAGAAGGACGCCATCGGCGCCAATGCCACCACCACCATCAAGCGCAGCGACTTCAACATGGGCAAGTACGTTCCCGCCGTCAGTGACGAGGTAACCATCACGCTCGCCGTGGAAGCGTGGCAGCAGTAAGGGGCGCGACCGCACCGCGTCATGCCGGGCCGTCGTCCGGCGGTTTTACATCTGAAAATTTAACGCGTCTCAACGAGGAAAAAGAATGCAAGGCAAAATAGGATTAGAAGAGCATTTCGCCATACCCGACACATTGGAGGACTCCGCCGGCTTCGTGCCGCCGGACTATTGGAAAGTGCTGAGCGGGCGTCTGCTCGACATCCACGAGCTGCGCCTGCGCGAGATGGACGCCAACGGCATGGAGATGATGATCCTGTCGTTGAACGCGCCGGCGGTGCAGGCCATCCCGGACCGCGCCAAGGCCTGTGAAATCGCGCGGCGCGCCAATGATTTCCTGGCCGAGCAGGTGGCCCGGCGACCGGACAGGTTTCAAGCCTTCGCGGCATTGCCGATGCAGGACCCGGAACGCGCGGCGGAGGAACTGGAGCGCTGCGTCAAGGAGCTGGGGTTCAAGGGCGCGCTGGTCAACGGCTTCTCGCAGGTCGACACCCCGGACAACTGCGTGTATTACGACGCGCCGCAGTATGCCGGCTTCTGGGCGCGGGCCGAGGCGCTGGGCGTGCCGTTTTATTTGCACCCCCGAAATCCCATTGCCGCCTGGTCGCAGATCTACAACGGGCATCCATGGTTGTTGGGGCCGACTTGGGCCTTTGCCCAGGAGACGGCGGTCCACGCGTTGCGCCTGATGGCGTCGGGGCTGTTCGACCGGCATCCGACGCTGCAGATCGTTCTTGGGCACATGGGGGAGGGGTTGCCGTTCAATATCTGGCGTGTGGACAATCGCAACGCCTGGGTCGACGTGCCCAAGGGCTACCCGGCCAAACGCCCGCTTGGCGACTATTTCCGCGAGAACTTCCATCTCACGACATCGGGAAATTTCCGCACCCAGACCCTGGTCGACGCGATGCTGGAGGTGGGCGCGGACCGCATTCTGTTCTCCACCGACTGGCCGTTCGAAAACGTCGACCACGCGTCGACGTGGTTCGACGAGACGAGCATCTCGCCGGCCGATCGCGTGAAGATCGGCCGCACCAATGCCATCAAGCTGTTCAAGCTTGATCTGTAAGAAAAACTAAAAAAATACGCGTGGTTTGACGGTGGCGGCGATCCGGCCGCCGCCCAAAGGGAGGAGACACCATGAAAAAAAAATATATTGCGGCAGCGGTCATGATGGCGGCGGCGACGCCCGTCCAAGCGCGGGGTTCCAACGTCGAGGTCTACGGACTGATCGATACCGGCGTCGAGTACGTCACGAACGTGGGGCCGGCGGGCGACGGGCTGGTGCGCATGCCGAGCAACACCGGCTCGTTGCCGTCACGCATCGGTTTCCGCGGCAGCGAAGATCTGGGGGGCGGCCTCAGGGCCGTGTTCACCCTGGAAAACGGTTTTGGCGCCGATAACGGCATGCCGGGACAGGGCGGCCGCCTGTTCGGCCGCCAGGCCTTCATCGGCCTGTCCGGCAACTGGGGCGCGGTGACGCTCGGCCGCCAATACACGATGCTGGCCTATTCGCTGCTCGACAGCGACATCCTGGGGCCCAACGTCTATAGTCTCAATTCGCTCGACAACTATCTTCCGCACGCCCGCGCCGACAACGCCATCGGCTATCGCGGCGGCGTCGGCGACTTGACGCTCGGGGCCACCTACAGCCAGGGGCGCGACACGGTCAACGCCGGCCCGGCGCCGGCGGGGACGAACTGCGCGGGCGAAAGCGCGAGCGATAGCAAGGTCTGCCGCGCATGGTCGGCGATGGCGAAATACGACAACGCGTCCTGGGGCGCGGCCGCCGCGTACGAGCGCCTCCACGGCGGACCGGGGGCGTTCGGCGGCTTGTCCGCCGGCCTGGCCGACAGCCGCGCCGTGCTCAACGGCTACGTCAAGTTCGGCCAGGCGAAATTGGGCGGCGGCCTGATTCGCCGGAACAACGAGGCCAGCGCCACGCCCAAGAGCGATCTCTACTATATCGGCGGCGCCTACGTATTGACACCGTTCCTCACGCTCAATGGCGAACTGATGAAGCTGGACATGAAAAACAGCGCGAACCAGGCGACGTTGTTCGTGGTGCGCGGGATCTACTACCTCTCCAAGCGCACGGCGGGATATGTGACGGCCGGGCGCATCTCGAACGGCGGTACGTTCAACCTGTCCGTCAGTACCGGCGCGGCGGGCAGCAATCCGGCCGCCGGCGCATCGCAGACCGGTGTCATGGTCGGCATGCGGCATACGTTTTGAGCGGGGGGAGGGGCGCGGGCCTGCGCCCTGCGCCCTTCCTTCCGCGCTGCCGTCAGCTTCACCCACCACAACCAAGGGATAATCATGAACAAAACATTGGCATCCGCTGTCGCGTTGACTTTACTTCAGTCCGTTACCGCCGTCGCCGCCGAGCGTGGCACCGCGGCCGAAGCCGAGGCGATGGTGCGCAAGGGCGTCGCGTTGATGAAAAACGCGGGGCTGGACAAGACGCTCAAGCAGATCAACGATCCATCCGACAAGGTTTTCAAGGACCGCGACCTGTTCGCCTTCGTGTACGATTTTCAGGGCGTCATGCTGGCGATGGCCGTCAATCCTAGAATGGTCGGCAAGAACATGATCGAGCTGAGGGACGCCGACGGCGTGCCGCTGGCGCGCGGCGTGATCGACATGGTCAAGGCCAAGAAGAAGGGCTGGTACGGGCCGTTCAAGTTCGTCAATCCGCAGACCCAGGCTTACGAATACAAGAAATCCTACTGCGAACAGGGTGTGGGGGAAACTCTGGTTTGTGCGGGTATCTATTTCGGCGCCGACAAGGCCGGGTAGCGGTGGCGGGCGCCGTTCGGTGCGCACCGCACGGCGCCTGCACCAGGTTGGCAGCATCCGACTATCGTCCTGGCAGTCTTGGGCCAGCACGCGCATCCATCCCCCCATAGACTGCTGGTACCCCAACAATCAAGGAGACCAGCATGGATCGAAGGACCTTCGCCACCAACATTTCCGCCGGCATCGCCGGCGTCGCGCTCGCCGCCTGCGGCGGCAGCAACGCCGGCGCCACGGGCAAGCCCACCTTCGTGTTCGCGCACGGCGCCTGGCACGGCGGCTGGTGCTGGTCCGAGGTGGCGCGGCTGCTCGCCGAGCGGGGTTATCAGAGCGTGATGCTGGACTTGCCCGGCCACGGCCTCGACGCGCGCTTCCCCGCCGCCTACACGGCCCGGCCGCAAAACACGGCGGCGCTCGCCGCCGAGGTGTCGCCGCTGGCCGCGCTCACCCTCAACGACTACCGCGACAGCGCGCTCAAGGTGATCCGCGCCCTGGTCGCCGCCGGCAGCGGCCCGGTGGTGCTGGTGGGCCACAGCCTGGGCGGCGCGACGCTGAGCGCGGTGGCGGAGGCCGAACCATCGTTGATCCGCCGGCTGGTGTACTTGACAGCCTTCGTGCCGGTGCTCTTCCCGACGGTGATCCAATACCTCCAGCAGCCGGATTTCGCCGCGTCCGAAGTGCCGCCGCTGTTCGTCGCCGACCCCGCCGCCGTGACGGCCACGCGCATCAACCACGACTCGGCCGACGCCGGCTACGTGGCCAGGGTGAAGAGCGCCTTTTATCACGATGTCGGCGACGCCGCCTTCGCGGCGATCGCCAACCTGCTCACGCCCGACGAGCCGCTGCGGGCCCTCACCACGCCGATCAATGCCACCGTCGCGCGCTGGGGAAGCGTGCCGCGCGCCTTCATCCGCTGCACCGGCGATCGCGCCATTCCGATCGCGGTGCAGGACAAGATGATCGCGGAGGCCGATGCCTTCACCCCTGGCAACAGGTTCGCCCAGAGGACGCTGGCGACCAGCCATTCGCCGTTCGCCTCGGCGCCGGCGGAGCTGGTGGCGGCGTTGACGTCGATGGACTAGGGCCGCCCAAATTGCCCACACCCCTCTTTGTTACAACAATCGGAATTGAAAATGAAACGCTTATCCGCACTGCCATCCCTTTTCATGCTGACCATCGGAAGTCTGTATTCCCATGCCGCGCTCGCGGCGTGGGAGCTGGACCCCTCGCACACGCACGTCAGCTTCCAGGTCAGCCATCTCGGCGTCACGCATACCCCGGGGGTTTTCCGCAAGGTGGAGGGGAATGTGACGTTCGACGACAAGAAGGTCGAGGCGTCGAGCGTAACCATCGCGATCGACGCGGCGTCGATCGACACCGTCAACGCGCAGCGCGACGCCGACCTGCGCACCGAAGCCTGGTTCGACGTCGAGAAGAATCCAAGGATTACCTTCACCTCGACTTCGGTGCGCCGTATCGATGACAAGAACTACGTCATTTCCGGCAACCTGACCATCCGCGGAAAGACCCGCCCGGTCGACTTCAACACCGTTCTGACGAACCGCGCCGTGAATCCCTTCGCGAAGCTTCCGGTGGTCGGTTTTGTCGGCAGCGCCAAGATCAAGCGCAGCGACTTTGGCATGACGCAGTATCTCGCGGCGATCGCCGACGAAGTCGATCTGAAGATCGCCCTCGAATTGGTGCAAAAGCCCTGAACGCAGCGATACGCGGACAGATATGCCGCGCGGCCCCGCGGCATTCGAACAACTGGCAATTCCTGGAGATAAGTATGCGTAACCTAAACGAAGACAATATCACGCAGGCGGTGATCGCGCGCCTGGCGAATACGCCCGACCCGCGCCTTAAGCAGGTGCTGACCCCGCTGGTGCGACACCTGCACAGCTTTGCGCGCGAGATCAGGCTGACCGAAGAGGAACTGATGGCGGGCATCCGCTTTCTGACAGCGGTCGGGCAAAAGTGTGACGACCAACGACAAGAGTTCATCCTGTTGTCGGACACGCTGGGCCTGTCGATGCTGACCGTCGCCCTGAATCACGTCAAGCCCGACGGCTGCACCGAGGCGACGGTGTTCGGCCCGTTCCACGTGCAGAACGCGCCGGAGTACCCATGCGGGGCCGACGTGTCGAACGGCGCCAAGGGCGAGCCCTGCTTCGTCGGCGGGACCGTCCGCGGCGGCGACGGCGCGGCGATCCCGGGCGCCCGCATCGAAGTCTGGCAGGCCGATGCCGACGGTTACTACGATGTGCAGTACGAGGACTTGCAACACCACCAGGGACGGGGTGTCTTGCATGCCGACGGGGCGGGGCGGTATCACTTCCGTTCCATCGTGGCTGAGGCCTATCCGATACCGCACGACGGGCCGGTCGGCGACATGCTCAGGGCCACCGGACGCCACCCCTGGCGTCCCGCGCACCTGCATTTCATGATCTCGGCCCCCGGCTATCAAACGCTGACCACCCACGTCTTCCGCGACGGCGACCCCTACCTCGATTCCGATGCAGTGTTCGGCGTGCGCTCGTCGCTGATCGCGCAATGGTTGCGGCATGATCCCGGGCGCCGCGATGACGGCACGATCCTCGATACGCCTTATTACACATTGGATTTCGACTTCGTGCTCCACACCGCCTGACCGGCCGGCGCGCGGATTCAGCGTTTCAACCAAGCCCAGGAGTTTCTACATGCCCGAACAACATACCACCGACCCGTGCGCTTCGGGACGGTTGCCCGATCCGGGCTGCCGCCATGCCGGCACGCGCCACGGCTGGAGTTCCCAACTTGTGTCCGATGTATTGCTGCAACGGGTGTACGAGTTGGCAACAATCGTCCCGAGCTCGATGAACTTCCCGCCCGCGCGCTTCGTGTTCTTGCGAACGCCGGAAGCGAAGGGGCGGCTGCTGCCCGCGCTGAGGCAGGGCGACGTCGACCAGACCAGGGACGCCCCCGTCACAGTCATCGTCGCCTATGCGGCCCCCTTCCATGACGACATGCAGAACATCGGGCGCGTGGCCGAGCGCGGGAAGTGCGCTTCCGACAACGCTCCCGCCGCCCCGCGCAACGCCTCGCACAAGGCCGCGTACTTTTTGGTGGCCGCGCGCGCGTTGGGCCTCCACTGCGAGCCGTTGGGCGGCTTCGACGCCGCCAGCGTCAACGCCGAGTTCTTCCCCGACGGCTGTCACCAGGCGGACTTCCTGTGCAACCTCGGCAAGGGCGATCCGGCGCAACCGTTCGACCCCAAGCCGCGCCTTCGTTTCGATGATGCCGCTCAACTACTCTGACCCTGTGAAAAAAACATGCTCTCATTTGTCTATCAGAACCTCATTCCGCGCGTGGTATTCGAGTCCGGCGCCCTGCGCCACCTGGAGCGCGAGGTCGACCTGCTCGGCGCCGCCAAGGCGCTGGTGCTGTCCACCCCCGAGCAGCGCGCGCTGGCCGAGATGGTGGCCGAGCGCCTGGGCCCGCGCTGCGCCGGCGTCTACGCCAGGGCGGTGATGCACGTGCCGATCGAAAGCGCGCGCGAGGCCCGTGACGAGGCGCGGCGCCTTGGGGCCGACTGCGCGATCGTCATCGGCGGCGGTTCCACCACCGGCCTGGGCAAGGCTATCGCGCTGGAATCCGGATTGCCTATCCTCGCCATCCCGACCACCTACGCCGGTTCGGAGATGACGCCGATCTACGGCATCACCGAAGCGGGCGTGAAGAAGACCGGGAGGGACGCGCGCGTCCTGCCGCGCACGGTGATCTACGACCCCGAGCTGACGCGCACGCTGCCCTTCGCCATGTCGGTGAGCAGCGGTATCAACGCCATCGCCCACGCCGCCGAAGGCCTGTATGCGCGGGACGGCAACCCGATCATGGCCATGCTGGCCGAGGAGGGCATGCGTGCGCTGGCGCAAGGTTTGCCGCTGCTGCGAGGCCAGCTGGACGACATGGACGGGCGCGGCCGCTGCCTGTACGGCGCATGGCTCTGCGGCACCGTGCTCGGCGGCGTCGGCATGGCCCTGCACCACAAGCTGTGCCATACGCTTGGCGGCGCCTTCAACCTGCCGCACGCCGAGACGCACACCATCATTCTGCCGCATGCGCTGGCCTACAACGCCGCCGCCGCGCCCGAAGCGATGCGGCGCACCGCGCGCGCCCTCGGCAGCGAGACCGCCGCCGGCGGCGTGTGGGACCTGGCGCATGGACTGGGCGCCCCGGTCGCGTTGCGCGAACTCGGGCTCAAGCCGGAGGATCTGGACGCCGCCGCCGTCCTGGCGACGACCAACGCATATCCGAACCCTCGGCCATTGGAACGCGGCGCCATCCGCCAATTGCTGCAGCAGGCCTACGAGGGCGTGCGGCCGGATACGCCGGCCTGAGGAGTGTCGATGCGGCGCGCGAAACGGTGCGGTTCGCCGCCGCCGGATGAGCAGGCGACCGGGCATGCGCCCGGTTGCCCGGTTTTGAGGAGCGGCCGGTTAGTCGCGAATCGCTTCCAGACCGATGCTGATGTTCACGTCATCACTGACGTTCGGCGCGAAGCGGCCGACACCGAACGCGGTGCGCGAGATCGAGGCCGTCGCGTTGCCGCCCACCGCCTCCCGATTTTGAAGACCGCCGTGCGGGCCATGCTTGTATGCGGTGACCGTGAACGTCACCGGCAGCGTGACGCCGTGTATCGTCAGGTTGCCGTTGATCGCCACCGGCCGGTCGCCGTCGAACACGATCTGGGTGGACTTGAATGTTGCGGTTGGAAACTTACCGACATCCAAAAAATCCGCGCTCTTGAGATGCTTGGTCAATATGGGGTGGCCGCCGTCGACCGAGTCCATGTCGATGTCGAACTCCGCCGTACCGCTTTTGGCGTCGAAGTCCAGGACGAGCTTGCCACTCATTTTCTCGAAGCGGATCATTTGGGAGGAAAATCCAAAGTGGGTATAGGTAATGCGCGGCATCGCGTGGGTCGGATCGACATTGAATGTGATCGGCGCGGCGACCGCGGTGGCGGAGAGGGTTGTGGCGGCAAGCAGGATTGCGATGAATTTCATGGTAAAGCCTTGGTGGGTTGGTGAGGGTGTGTGGGGGAGGCGTTCAGGCGCTACAGCACGCCTTTGAACATGAGAAAGGGCACATTCGATTTGTAGGTGTTCCTCCCGAAGTTGATCAGCGGCGAATTATTGTGTCGCGTTTGTTCGAGGCGTATTCCCAGCTGATAGTCGGAATTGCCGCCGAGTTCCCACAGCAGATCGTGGCGTAGAAAATATTCGGTGCCATGTCGATTGTCCTTTCCGTTGCCGCTGGTATTGATGAACGAAAAGAAACTGTAGTGGAAACGCTCGGATCCGATATCGAGCGGCTTGGATATCAAGTATGTACGCCACATCAATTTGTTTTTATCGAGCGTATAATTTTTGCCGGTATTGGTGTTGAAGGTGCCCGGTTCGACATTCCATTTCGAGTCCTGGGTCATCAAACCCGACTCGAACCAGTCGAAGCCGGGGACGTAAAAGTTGAATGAAAGACCGACGCCGGCGGACTGAAACCGCGCGTAGCTCGACAACCTTCCCAGGAAGATCAACGAGACATCGGAGAGCGGGCCCATGGTGAAGCTGCGGCCGGTCACTTTCGACAGGCTGACGGCGGGGGTGACGGCCGTATACATGTCGAAAGCGCTGCCCTTGCTTTCAAACGGCGGCAAGGCGCCCACGCCGTTTCCATGAAACGTTTCCAGATCGAAGTAGAAGTATCCCCACTTGGTCGATCCGAAATGCTCGTATTGGAGATTTTGCATGGTGCCGGTGTCGGTCCCCGCTCCGGTGATGGCATTTAATTTCGCGCGATCCGTCGCCAGAAAAGATATCTGGTTGATCTGGAAGCTTTCCTCGCCATGCGCCGCCGACGGCAGCAGCGCGGCCGCGGCTGACAGGACGGCGACAGCTACCGCTTGGGCTGGATTTTTTTTCATAAATTGTCTCTTGTATAGTTATGGTATGGCGTTTAAACCATTGTTTAAGGGGCCTTAAGCGTAACGCCGCGGCGGGCCGATGAATGGCCGCTGACTGATAGCTTGGTGGCCGTATCGCGACATCGCCAAGTCGCCCTCTTCATCGAACTGACCGCGTTTTCCGGGCTGGACTCCTTCTAATGTCTTTGTTCAGGGTTTGTCCGTTTTTCGGACCGGTAGCATGCTGCCAAGTATTCCATCCCGGTCGATCAGATGATGTTTGAAAGCCGCGGCGATATGGCCGAGGACGGCCAGTCCCAGACTCCACGACAACAACTGGTGGACCAATTTGGCTAAATCGTAGTATTCCGGAGCGGGGGCGGTCAGTGGCGGCAAGGGGATCAAGCCCAGCATCAAGATCGGCTTGTCCGCCACTGAACTCCACAGCCAACCCGATAACGGCAGCGCGATCAACGCCAACGCGTACAACACCAGATGGCCCAGATGTGCGACGCGCCGCATCGTTGGCGAAACCGTCGGCGGCAGATCGGGAATGGGATGTGTCAGGCGCCAAACGATGCGCAGCGCGGTCAGGAATATTATGGTGCTCGCGATTTCCTTGTGCAGGGTGGTCAACCCGTGGTGGACGTTCCATTGTTCACGCATGTGGACCGCGGCGAAGCCGATCGGCCAGGCCGCGATCCACAGGGCGGCCATCACCCAATGCAGGCATTTCGAGAATGGATGGTAGGACGGTGATGTGGCAGGTTTGAGATGCATGATGAAAATCCGGTAAGGTGGTTTTATCGCGACAATGAAATGGCTTGCCCGAACAGGAACGAGTCCATCGCTAGCATGCCGTGGGAAATGCCGCCCTCCAGCACGGTGACGGGAAGACGATTGGTCGCCGCGCCGGCGGCGACCAGCAGCGGCAAGTAGTGCTCGGGTGTCGGGTGCGCCCGGCGCGCGTGCGGCGCGATCGTCATCGCCCGCCGCAGCCGATCGTGGTCGTCGGCGATCACCGCCGCGGCGATCCAGGCGGCGAATTCCGCGACGTAGTCTTCATCGCGGCCACGCTGGTGGTGATAGTCGTGCAGGTTATGCGTGAGGCTGCCCGAACCGACGACCAGCACGCCCTCCGCCGCCAGCGGTTGGAGTGCCCGCCCGAGCGCGAACGCGGAGTCGGCGTCGATCCCTATAGGCATGGAGATTTGTAGCACCGGCACGTCGGCTTGCGGGTACAAGTGCATCAGCGGCACCCACACGCCGTGATCGAGGCCGCGGATGGCATCGCCCTCGGCTGGATAGCCGGCGGCGCGCAGCACCTCGAGCGCGCGGGCCGCCAACGCCGGATGACCGGGGGCCGGGTAGCTGAGCCGGTACAGTGCGCGGGGAAAACCGCCGAAGTCGTGGATCGTGGACGGCCGGGGCGACATGGTCACCAGCGGCACCGGCGTCATCCAGTGGGGGGAGATCACCAATACGGCGCGCGGCCGCGGTAGCGCGCGCCCGAGCGCGGCGAGGCCGGTTCCGGCGATGCCGGGTTCAAGCGCGTAGGTTGGCGCGCCGTGCGAGATGTACAAACTGGGAAAAAGTTCCATGCTGATGCTCGTTGTGGGTGTGGCGGAAGGTGGATCGGAGTATAGGATCGGGCGGCATCCAGATAAACAGCCCATCGCGGGATCTACCATTCCTTGAATCGAGACAATGACGCGGGCCGATGCCCGGTCGACATATCCTGTATGCTGCCGGGAATCCTCAACCCGAGTTAAAACCACTCCATCGAGCGAGACAACATGGACAAATTCCTGGAGATGCAGACCTTCGCCGCGGTCGTCGATGCCGGCAGTTTTGTCAGGGCGGCAAGTGCGCTGGCGATGTCCAAGGCGGCCGTGTCGAGGTATGTCGGTGATCTGGAAGCGCGGCTGGGCGTCAGGCTCTTGCACAGAACGACGCGACGCTTGTCCTTGACCGAAGAAGGCGAGGTGTTCCATGCGCGGTGCAAGGAAGTGCTGTCCTTTATAGACGAGGCGGAGGCGGAGATCAGCTCGGGGAACACCGATGCCAGCGGCCGGATCCGCGTGAACGCGCCGGTGACTTTCGGCATACACCATTTGGCGCCACTTTGGGGAAAGTTCAGAACCCTGCAGCCCAGGATCACGCTCGATGTCACCCTGTCCGACCGCGTGGTCGATCTGGTCGACGAGGGCTTCGACCTGGCGATCCGCATCGCCGTACTGCCGAATTCCATGCTGGTCAGCAGGCGCCTGTCGACCACCCGCATGGTGCTGTGCGCGTCGCCGCGATATCTCGAGGCGCGCGGCACGCCCCGGCATCCCACCGAGTTGCTCGATCATTCGATCATTGGTTATAACTACTGGTCGACCGGGAACGAATGGCAGTTCGATGGCCCACACGGCAAAGTCAGTGTGCGCACCCAGCCCTGTTTTCAGACCAACAGCGGCGACACCAACCTCGCGGCGGTATTGTCACATCAGGGCGTGACCTTGCAGCCGACGTTCCTGGTCGGAGAGCATCTTCGAACGGGCGGACTTGTCGAACTCATGCCCGAATTCCGATCGGCGGAACTGGGCATCTATGCCGTTTATCCGAGTCGCAAGCATGTGCCGGCCAAAATAAGATTGCTGATCAACTGGCTGGTCGACGCGTTCCGGACCAATCCATGGCCCGACCACCATCCATAAAAAAAACGGATACGCCCTATCCAAAATATTTACTGTTCAGAAGCCGACGGCTGTTCCATACTGGGGATCGCGACAGTGTAGTGAAAAATACGGGAGACCATCATGAAACGCAGGACTATCCTTGCATTGTGTCTGACGCTGGCCGTTGTGCCGGCCATCGCCGCCGAGCGGCGCGCCACCAAGGACGAGGCGGTCGCTTTCGTCGACCGGGCGGTCGCCCATATCAAGGCCAACGACACGGCCAAGGCCTTGGCCGACTTCAACGATCCCAAGGGCAAGTTCATTGAAGGCGAGCTGTACGTGGTGGTGGTCGATCTGCGGGGAAACGTGCTGGCGAACGGCGCCAACCGCAAGCTCGTCGGAAAGAACCTGCTGCAGATCAAGGATCTCGATGGCAAGTACTTCGTCAAGGAGCAAATCGAGATCGCCAACACCAAGGGGACGGGCTGGATAGAATTCCGCTGGAATAATCCTGTCACCAGCAAGATGGAACTGAGGCAGTTTTACCTTGTCCGCAACGACAACTATTTCGTCGGTTCGGGCGTCTTCAAACCCTAGCCGCCCGTCATTCGATTCGAACATCAATGAATAATACCGACGTCGACGATTTGCAATTCATCCTGGCGGTGGCGCGTCGCGGGGCCCATGCCATGTTGCTGCGCCATCTGGACAAGGCCGGCGATGTCGCCGCCGCCCCTTCCGGTGACCGCGCCGCTGCATCGGCCCCCGCGGATGTCCCGCGTGACGAGGCGCGCTGACCGCCGCGCCCGCTCCAGCTTTTCCTCCCCCCCCCCTTTTTTTTCTCACGTGCGCGGAATCCTGCGTGCGCCACGATACCGCCGTGCGGACCTGTCGCCGGCCTCCGACGGCCATGCGCCACTATAAAAAAAGCAAATACCGCCAATCCAAAACATTCGCTATTCACATGCCGATGCCTTCTCTACAGTGGAGTCATAACAGCAAGCATCTGAAAAGGAGACGGCATGATCAACTTGCATGACATACGCTATGTCAGACTGGGCACACGCGACCTGGCGGGCGCCGAACACTACGCGACCACGGTCCTTGGGCTGCAGGTCGCTCGCCGCGAAGGCAAGGCCTTGTACCTGCGCTCGGACAGCCGGGACCACACGCTGTGTTATTTCGAAGGCGATCCCGGCGACCACACCACGGCTTTTGAGATCGAGGACGCCGGCGCCTTCGACGCGGCGGCCGCCACGCTGGAAGCCAACGACTTCCGCATCCACGTGGGCACGGCCGACGAATGCGAGCAGCGCCATGCGCGCGGCTTCCTGACCTTCAAGGACCCGACCGGCAACAAGATCGACCTGGTGCTGGCGCCGCACCACAGCGGCCAGCGCTACTTCCCGACGCGCGACGTCAAGATCACCGGCTTCAGCCACGTCGGCCTGCGCACCACCAACGCCAAGCGCGACGAGGCCTTCTGGACCACGCTGTGCAGCGCCAAGGTGAGCGACTGGATCGGCGACGCGCCCTTGCTGCGCATCGACGATATCCACCACAAGATCGCGCTGTTCCCGTCGACCTACGCCGGCATCCAGCACATCAACCACCAGGTCGAAAGCATCGACGAACTGATGCGCGCCTACTACATCCTGATGGAGAAGAAAATCGCGATCCGCTTCGGCCCGGGACGCCATCCGACCTCCGGCGCGATGTTCCTGTACTTCGAGGGCACGGACGGCTTGACCTTCGAATACTCCACCGGCGTGCGCACCATCACCGAGGAGGACGAGCGCACTTATGTTCCGCGCCAGTTTCCGTTCGTGCCGGACTCGTTCTGCCAGTGGGGTTCGCGGCCCGACATCCCGGAGTTCAAGAAATGAGCCGCGCCGCCCAACTGAAGGTGCGGGTGGCGGCGCGGGCGCTGGCGCGCGCGGGCCTGGTGCACGCCTATGGCCATTGCAGCATGCGGCTCGACGCCGGCCATTTCCTGGTCTGCGCGGCCAAACCGATGGCGCTGATCGGGCCGGGCGACGAGGGCGTCATCGTGCCGGTGCATGGCGAACTGCCCGACGGCGTGCTCGGCGAGGTGCGCATCCACCAGCACATCTATCGCCAACAGCCGGAAGCCGGCGCCGTCATCCGCAGCATGCCGCCGACGGTGATGTCGCTGTCGGCGGCGCGCCGCACGCCGCGCCGGCTGCACGGCATGGGTGCCTATTTCGCCGATCCGGTGCCGCTGTGGGACGACCCGCAACTGATCCGCACCGAAGCGCAGGCGGCCGCCGTGGCGCTGGCCATGGACGGCGGCAACGCCGTCGTCATGCGCGGCAACGGCCTGGTGATCGCGGCGCCGTCGCTGGAGCGGGCGGTGGTGCTGACCTGGTACATGGAGGACGCCGCCAGCACCGACTGGCAACTGCGCGCCGCCGGCCTCGACGCCCAGGCGGCCGTGCTCAGCGAGCAGGAGGCGCGCGCGCGCGCGGTCGGCACCGGCCGCATCTATGAACGCATGTGGGATTACCTGACCGACGGCGATCCCGAACTCTCACCCTCCACGACACAGGAATCGCAATGAGCACAATCAACACGATGGGTACGAAGAGACCCGCCGGCTTCCCCAACTTCATCGACGGACAATGGGTCGAGAGCGAACGCCGCTTCGAGAACCGCAATCCGGCCGACAACTCCCTGATCGGCATGGTCAGCGAGGCCGGCCGCGCCGAGGTGGACGCCGCCGTGCGCGCCGCCCGCGCCGCGCTGGACGGCCCCTGGGGCAGGATGTCGACCGCCAAACGCGCCGAGCTGATGCACGCGGTCGCCGACGGCATCATGGCCCGCTTCGGCGAGTTCGTCGCCGCCGAGGTGGCCGACACCGGCAAGCCGTACGCGATGGCCAGCCACCTGGACGTGCCGCGCGGCGCGGCCAACTTCAAGGTGTTCGCCGATGTCGTCAAGAACGTCGCCACCGAGAGCTTCGAGATGGTGGCGCCGGATGGCGGCGACGCCCTGAACTACGCGGTGCGCGTGCCCAAGGGCGTGATCGGCGTGATCTGCCCGTGGAACCTGCCGCTGCTGCTGATGACCTGGAAGGTCGGCCCGGCCCTGGCCTGCGGCAACACCGTGGTGGTCAAGCCGTCCGAGGAGACGCCGGCCACGGCGGCGCTGCTGGCCGAGGTGATGAACGAGGTCGGCGTGCCGCCCGGCGTCTACAACGTGGTGCAGGGCTACGGCCAGGATTCGGCCGGCGCCTTCCTGACCGCGCATCCGGACGTCGACGCCTACACCTTCACCGGCGAGACCGGCACCGGCGAGGCCATCATGGCCGCCGCCGCGCGCGGCATCCGGCCGGTGTCGATGGAACTGGGCGGCAAGAATCCGGGCATCGTGTTCGCCGATTGCGACTTCGACGCGGCGGTGGCCGGCATCCTGCGCTCGGCCTTCTTCAACAGCGGCCAGGTGTGCCTGGGCACCGAGCGCGTGTACGTGCAGCGGCCCATCTTCGAGCGCTTCGTCGCCGCGCTCAAGGCCGGCGCCGAGGCGATGCGCCCCGGCGATCCGAACGACAAGGACACCAACTTCGGGCCGCTGGTGTCGCAGGAGCACCGCGGCAAGGTGCTGGGCTACTACCGCCGCGCGGCCGAGGAGGGCGCCACCGTGGTCACCGGTGGCGGCGTGCCCGACATGCCGGCGGCGCTGGCCGCCGGCGCCTGGGTGCAGCCGACCATCTGGACCGGCCTGCCGGAAAGCTCGGCGCTGATCCGAGAGGAGATCTTCGGGCCGTGCTGCCACGTGGCGCCGTTCGACACCGAGGAGCAGGCCGTGGCGCTGGCCAACGACACCCGCTACGGCCTGGCGGCCACCGTCTGGACCAGGGACGTGGGCACCGCGCACCGCATGGGCAAGCGGCTCAAGGTCGGCATCTGCTGGATCAATTCGTGGTTCCTGCGCGATCTGCGCACCGCGTTCGGCGGCTCGCGCCAGTCCGGCATCGGCCGCGAGGGCGGCGTCCATTCGCTGGAGTTCTACACCGAACTTCGTAACGTTTGCATCAAACTTTGAGGACACTATGAACCAGCAAGAAATCGAAACCCATGGCGCCCAGTTGTATGAAGCGCTGCTGGAGCGCGCGCCCGTCGCGCCGCTGTCGGAGCGCGTGCCCGGCATGACGCTGGAGGACGCCTACGCCATCCAGCAGGACCTGCTGCGCCGCCGCCTGGAACGGGGCGAGCGCCTGATCGGCCACAAGATCGGCGTCACCAGCAAGGTGGTGATGGAGATGCTCAAGGTCGGCCAGCCGGACTTCGGCCACCTGACTTCGGCCATGGTCCACAACGACGGCGCGGTGCCGATCGACAGCCTGATCGCCCCCAAGGCCGAGGGTGAGATCGCCTTCATCCTCAAGCACGACCTGGCCGGCCCCGGCGTGACCGAGGCCGACGTGCTGCGCGCCACCGCCTGCGTGCTGCCGTGCTTCGAGATCGTCGATTCGAGGGTGCGCGACTGGAAGATCGCGATCCAGGACACGGTGGCCGACAACGCCTCCTCCGGCTGCTTCGTGCTGGGCGACGGCGCGGCCGATCCGCGCGCGGTCGACCTGGCGACGGTCGGCATGACGCTGGAGAAGAACGGCGAGGTGGTCGCCACCGGCGCCGGCGCGGCGGCGCTGGGCCATCCGCTGGCGGCGGTGGCCTGGCTGGCCAACACGCTGGGCGAACTGGGGCAGACGCTGCACGCCGGCGAAGTGATCCTGTCGGGATCGCTGGCGGCGATGGTGCCGGTGGCGCGCGGCGATCGCCTGCGCATGAGCCTCGGCGGGATCGGCTCGGCCGAAGTACGTTTTTACTAGGGACACCAATGAAACTGACACCACACACCATCGCCGCGCTGGCCGCGCACCTGGAGCGGGCCGAGCTCGACGTGACCGCCGTGCGCAAGATCACCGACGACCATCCGGACATGGACTGGGACGACGCCTACGCGATCCAGGACCTGATCCGCGCCGCCAAGGCGGCGCGCGGCGTGCCGGTCGCGGGCCTGAAGATGGGCCTGACCTCGGCCGCCAAGATCCTGCAGATGGGCGTCAAGGAGCCGATCTACGGCTTCCTCAACGGCGACCATGAATTCAAAAGCGGCGCCGACATCAGCATGGAAAAACTGATCCATCCGAAGGTGGAGGCGGAAATCGGTTTCGTGCTGAACCGTCCGCTGCGCGGTCCCGGCTGCCATATCGGCGACGTGCTGGCCGCCACCGCCTACGTGGTGGCCGCCGTCGAGGTGATCGACTCGCGCTACGAGCACTTCAAGTTCGACCTCAAGAGCGTCATCGCCGACAACACCTCGGCGGCGCGCTATGTGCTCGGCGCCAGCTACCACGACGCGGTCGGGCTGGACCTGAAAAACCTCGGCATCGTGCTGCGCAAGAACGGCGAGGTGGCGGCCACCGCCTCCGGCGCCGCCGTGCTGGGCCATCCGGCCGCCAGCGTGGCCATGCTGGCCAACATGCTGGGCGCGCGCGGCCGGGAGATCCCTGCCGGCGTGCTGATCATGACCGGCGGCGCCACCGAGGCGATACGGGTGGAGGCGGGCGACCGCGTCACCGTCGACTACCAGTGGCTGGGCAGCGTGTCCATGCAATTCACCTGAACCGGAAAGGAATCGACCATGCCCATTATCCACGTCCATTTGATGGAAGGCCGCAGCGACGAGCTCAAGGAGGCGCTGATCGGCGCCATCACCGACGCCACCGCCGCCACGCTGGGCGCCAAGCGCGACAGCGTGCGCGTGCTGCTGCACGAACTGCCGAAGAACCATTTCGGCATCGGCGGCCAGAGCGCCAAGGCGCTGGGCCGCTGACACCACACACAGGGGGACCATCATGAACAAAAAAATCAAGGTAGCGATCATCGGCTCCGGCAACATCGGCAGCGATTTGATGATCAAGGTGATGCGCCACGGGCGCCACCTGGAAATGGGGGCGATGGTCGGCATCGACGCCGCCTCGGACGGCCTGGCGCGCGCCACGCGGCTGGGCGTGCCGGTCACGCACGAGGGCATCGAGGGCCTGCTGGCGATGCCGGGCTTCGCCGACATCGGCCTGGTGTTCGACGCCACCAGCGCCGGCGCCCACCACCGCCACAACGCGCTGCTGCAACAGCACGGCAAGCAGGTGATCGACCTGACGCCGGCCGCCATCGGTCCCTACGTGGTGCCGGTGGTGAACCTGGAACAGCAGCGCGGCGCCCGCAACATGAACATGGTCACCTGCGGCGGCCAGGCCACGATCCCGATCGTGGCGGCGGTCTCGCGCGTGGCCAAGGTGCACTACGCCGAGATCGTGGCGTCGATGTCGAGCCGCTCGGCCGGCCCCGGCACCCGCGACAACATCGACGAGTTCACCGAGACCACCTCGCGCGCGATCGAGTCGGTGGGCGGCGCCACGCGCGGCAAGGCCATCATCGTGCTCAACCCGGCCGAGCCGCCGATGATGATGCGCGACTCGGTGTACTGCCTTTCCGACCTCGCCGACCAGGCGCGGATCGAGGCGGCGGTGCTGGAGATGGTCGAGCAGGTGCGGCAATACGTGCCCGGCTACCGCCTCAAGCAGCGCGTGCAGTTCGAGGAGTTCGGCGCCGGCCGCGAGCTCAACATCCCGGGACTGGGCCTGCTGGGCGGCCTGAAGACCTCGGTCTTCCTGGAGGTGGAGGGCGCCGCGCATTATCTGCCCGCGTATGCCGGCAACCTCGATATCATGACCAGCGCGGCGCTGGCCTGCGCCGAACGCTACGCCGAGCATCTGCACTACCTGGAGAACTGACATGAACGACAAGAAGCTATATATCTCCGACGTGACGCTGCGCGACGGCAGCCACGCGGTACGCCACCAGTACTCGCTGGCGCAGGTGCGCGAGATCGCCGGCGCCCTCGACCGGGCCGGCGTCGACAGCATCGAGGTCGCCCACGGCGACGGCCTGCAGGGTTCCAGCTTCAACTACGGCTTCGGCGCCCACACCGACCTGGAGTGGATCGCGGCGGCGGCCGACGCCGTGCGCCAGGCCAGGATCGCCACCCTGCTGCTGCCCGGCATCGGCACCATCCACGACCTGAGGAACGCCCACGCGGCCGGTGTCCACGTGGTGCGCGTGGCGACCCACTGCACCGAGGCCGACATCGCGCGCCAGCACATCGCCTGCGCCAGGGAGCTGGGGATGGACGCCGTCGGCTTTCTGATGATGAGCCATATGATCTCCCCGGCGGAGCTGGCGCAACAGGCCAAGCGCATGGAGTCGTACGGCGCCGGCTGCGTGTATGTGGTCGACTCCGGCGGCGCGCTGACGATGGACCAGGTGCGCGCGCGCTTCCGCGCCTTCAAGGACGTGCTCAAGCCGGAGACGCGGACCGGCATCCACGCCCACCACAACCTGAGCCTGGGGGTGGCCAACAGCGTCGTCGCGGTCGAGGAGGGCTGCGACCGCGTCGACGCCAGCCTGGCCGGCATGGGCGCCGGGGCCGGCAACGCGCCGCTGGAGGTGTTCATCGCCGCCGCCGCGCGCCTGGGCTGGAACCACGGCTGCGACCTGCTGGCGCTGATGGACGCGGCCGACGACATCGTGCGGCCGCTGCAGGACCGTCCGGTGCGGGTCGACCGCGAAACGCTGGCGCTGGGCTATGCCGGCGTGTACTCGAGCTTCCTGCGCCACGCCGAGGCGGCGGCGGCGCGCTACGAACTGAAGACCGTCGACATCCTGATCGAGCTTGGCCGGCGCCGCATGGTCGGCGGCCAGGAGGACATGATCGTCGACGTCGCACTGGATTTAAGCCGGCGTTGACCGGCCTTAACGAAAAACCAAGAGGAGACAAAAATGACTATAAAAAATACAGTAACGGTCGACCAGATCATCGGCGCCAGCAAGTTGTCGGGCTACCAGATTCTGGTGCTGGTGTTGTGCTTTGTGGTGGTGGCGATCGACGGCTTCGACACCGCCGCTATCGGCTACATCGCGCCGGCGCTGACTCAGGAATGGGGGCTCAAGCCGGCGCAATTGGGCCCGGCGTTCGGCGCCGGACTGTTCGGCCTGATGATCGGCGCCTTCCTAATGGGTCCCATCGCCGACCGCATCGGGCGTAAGGCCGCCATGCTCATTAGCGTAGCCGTGTTCGGCGCCGGCACGCTGTTTTCGGCCACCTCGAGCTCGCTGGAGATGTTGACCTTGATACGATTCCTGGTGGGCATCGGCCTCGGCGGTGCCATGCCCACCTGCATCGCGCTGACGTCCGAGTATTCGCCGCAGCGCCAGCGCGTGCTGCTCGTGACGCTGAGCTTTTGTGGCTTCACGCTCGGTTTCGCGCTAGGCGGCGCGTTGTCGGCGCAGATCATCGTCCATTACGGCTGGCGCGCGGTACTGGTGGTGGGCGGGGTGGCGCCGTTGCTGTTGCTGCCGGCATTGTGGCTGTGGCTGCCCGAGTCGGTGCGCTACCTGGCTGCCGACCCCACACGTCAGCGGGCGCTACACAAGATCGTGCGCCGCATCGCCGGTGACAACCGCTGGGACGACCATGAGATCGTGGCCGGCGACGCGGTTGGCAAAACCAGCTCGCCGATCGCGCTGCTGTTCGTCGACGGCCACGCCAAGGCCACCCTGCTGGTGTGGGTGGCGTATTTCTGCTCGCTGTTCGTGTTCTATCTGCTGTCGAGCTGGCTGCCGACCATCATGCGCGGCGCCGGCTACTCGATCCCCGACGCCGCCCGCATCGCCGCCATGGTGCCGCTGGGCGGCACCATCGGCGCGGTGCTGCTGGCGCGCCTGATGGACAAGGTCAATCCCTGCCTGGTGCTGTCGCTGACCTACCTGTTGTCGGGGGCGGCCATCGCCGCGCTGGGCCATGTGATCGCCGAGCCGGGCTGGCTGGCCTTCGTCGCCTTCGTGGTCGGCTTCGGCGTGGTCGGCGCGCAGACCGGCATGAACGCCTTCGTGGCGGGCATTTATCCGACCCCGGCGCGCGCCACCGGCATCAGCTGGGCGCTGGCGGTGGGGCGCATCGGCTCCATCGTCGGCTCCATGATCGGCGGCGCGCTGATGGCCGCGTTCGCCGATCCGGCGTCGTTGTTCCAGATGGTCGCCATCCCGACCGCGCTGGCCGCCGTGGCGCTGTACGCCATCAACGCCCGCTACCGCAAGCCGGCCGGCGGCGCCGTGGTCAACGCCCATTGAATACCAAATAAAAATGGAGACAACAATGAAAACCAGCATACGCCGGGCGCTTGCGCTGCTCGCCGTCTCGACCGCGTCGAGCGCCATGGCGCAAAGCTCGGTCGTCTTGTACGGGCTGCTCGATACCGGCCTGGTCCACACGACCAACGCCAGCGCCGCCGGCGCCTCGGCGACCAGGATGCCGTCGCTGACCGGCTCCTTCCCGTCGCGGCTGGGCTTTCGCGGCACCGAGGACCTGGGCGGCGGGCTGCAGGCCGTCTTCACGCTGGAAACCGGGATCTTGCTCGACAGCGGCGGCATCAGCCAGGGCAACCGCCTGTTCGGGCGCCAGGCCTCGATCGGCCTCAAGGGCGATTTCGGCACCGTGACCCTGGGCCGCCAGATCAACATGACGTTTATCTCCATCCTCAAGTCGGATGTGATGGGGCCGAACCTGTTTTCGATCAGCAGCATCGACGGCTACTTTCCGAACGCCCGCAGCGACAACGCGGTCGGCTACCTCGGCAACTTCAAGGATCTGGTGGTAGGGGCCACCTACAGCACCGGCCGCGACACGTCGGCGGCCGGCGGACCGGGCGCCACCGGTTGCCCGGGCGAGGTCGCCGGCAACGGCAAGGCGTGCCGCCAGGTCACCGCCTTGCTGGGCTACGAGAAGCCGGCGTACGGCTTCAACGTCGTCTACGACATCTTGTATGGCAACACCGGCGCGGCCGGCGGCTTGACCGGCAGCGACAACAGCGACCGGCGCATCGGCGTGCATGGCTATGTCAAGACCGGCGCGGTCAAACTGGGCGGCGGCATGGTCGACCGGACCACGCGCGCCGTCGCCGGGCTGTCCGAATCGGACTTGTACTATGCCGGTGTCACCTATGCCTTGACGCCGCTGCTCACCTTCGACACCCAGGTAGCCCGCCGCGACCTGAAACGCAGCGACGCGGACGCCACGATGCTGGTCGCCAGGGTGACTTACAACCTGTCGAAACGCACCGCCGTGTACGGCGGGCTGGGCAGGATGAAAAATTCGGGGCTATCGGCCATCGCGCTCGACGCCGGCGGCACGGTCGGCGCGGGCATGACGCAGAACGGGGTGATGACGGGCCTGCGCCATTCCTTCTGATCGGGCGGTATCGGTTCTGGAGGTGCCCGGCTGGGCATTTCCAGTCAAATAGACGTTGTTTTCAAGTGTGTTCATGAATGTTGAAAAATGTGTATCTCAGAGCCGGGGTTGGAGCGCTGTTGCTGCTGGCCGTGGGTCTTTTGCAGTCCTGCTCAACTTTCGTGCCGAGCTTTGGCGGGCTGCCCGACGGCCGCAGACTCGAACGGATCGCCGCGTCGCCGAATTACGCCAACGGCGCGTTCCGCTACCCCGGCACGACGGCGTCATGGACCGGCGCCGGGTCGCCGTCGCCCGTGAAGGAAACCCCGTCCGGCGTGGACGAACGGCTCAGGCCCGACCATCCGTTGCCCATCGTGCGCACCGATTTGTCGGCGCTGGATATCCGCCGGGATGTGGTGGTTTGGCTTGGTCATTCAAGTTATTTCATCCAACTGGCCGGCAAGCGTATCCTGGTCGACCCGGTGTTCAGCTCACACGCTTCGCCCGCGCCGTCGATCGCGCGCGCGTTCGACGGCGACGCCCTGTTTTCCACCTTTCCCTTCCGCGCCGACCAGATGCCGGAGATCGACTATGTGCTGATCTCGCACGACCACTGGGACCACCTGGATTACGCCACGCTTACCGCGCTCAATTCCAAGGTGAAGGCGATCGTCACCCCGCTGGGCGTCGGCGCCCATCTCGAGCGCTGGGGCTACGCGCCGTCCAGGATTCATGAGGGCGACTGGAACGAGCAAGTCACTCTCGAGCCCGGCTTGACCATCCATATCCTGCCGGCGCGCCACTTCTCCGGCCGCGGCCGGCGCGGCAATCAAACCTTGTGGGCGGGTTTCCTATTGGAGACGCCCAAGCGGAAGATCTTCTATAGCGGCGCTGGCGGCTATGGCCCCCATTTCGCCGACGTCGGTAAACGGTTCAAGGGTGTCGATCTGGCGCTCATGGAAAGCGGCCAGTACGACGCGCGTTGGCCCCGGGTGGACATGACGCCGGAGGAGGCGGTACAAGCGGCGCTGGACGTGCGCGCCAAGGCTGTGATGCCCGCCGGTTCGGGACGTTTCGCGCTGGCCCACCACGCGTGGGACGAACCCTACGAGCGCATCTCGGCGGCGAGCCAGGGAAAACCGTTCCGGCTGCTCACGCCGATGATGGGCGAGGTGGCCGAACTGGATAATGCCAGCCAGTCTTTTTCCCCCTGGTGGAAAAAGCAGGCGGCGGGAAAATGATGCCGGCCGGGGAGCGTTGTTTTCAGATGTTTTTGCCGTGGCCGGCTGGTATATTTTCCCGTTCGGAAATAGACTGGCGGGATGATCAGAAACCCACCACTGCGCCATGAAAACGGATCTTAATTTGCTGCGCCTGCTGGTGGCGGTATACGACACCGGCAGCGTCACCGCCGCCGCCGCCCAGTTGAAGATGAGCCAGCCGGCCGCCAGCGCCGCGTTGGCGCGCCTGCGCGAATCGCTCGGCGATCCCTTGTTCATCCGCCAGGCCGGGGCGATGCTGCCGACGCCGCGCGCGCAGCGCGTGATCGGCAAGACGCGCGAGGTCATCGGCCTGATCGACGCCGATATTTTACGCAGCGCGGCCTTCGATCCGGCCCAGTCGCGCGACGAGTTCGTTTTTTGCCTGAGCGCGATCGGCGAGATCGTGTTCCTGCCGGCGTTGTTTAATTATTTGCGCAAGGCTGCGCCGCAGGCCAGGGTGCGTTCGGTCAGCCTGCCGCCGCCGCAACTGGAGGAGGCGTTGAACCGGGGCGAGGTGGACCTGGCGCTGGGCTACTTCCCGGATATCAAGCAGGGCAATATGTTCCAGCAGCGCCTGTTCTCCCACAGCCTGGTGTGCATGGTGCGCACTGGCCACGCGATCCAGGGGCCGCGCATGACCCTGGACCAATTCACCGAGGCCGAGCACGCCTTCGTCCAGGATGGCGGGCGCAGCCAGGAGATGTTCGAGGCGGAACTGGTGTCGCGCAAGATCGTCCGCAACATCGTGCTCAGGACCTCGCACTATATGAGCATTCCGACCATCATCGCCGATTCGGACCTGGTGGTCGTGTTGCCGCGTCCGGTCGGCAACGCCTTCGCCGACTCGAGCAAGGTGCGGGTGGTGCAGACCCCGGTGGAGATCCCATCCTACGACTTGAAGCAGCATTGGCATCGCCGTTACCACGACGACGCCAAGTTGATCTGGTTGCGTTCGGTGGTGACGCAACTGTTCGCCGACCAGGACGCGCGGGCCGGCACGCCGCCCGCCCCGGCGCCGATGGACTAGTCGTCCGCCGGCGCGCCGGCGCCGCCCGGGTTCCAGACGCCGCCGGCGGCGGCCCGGCGGGCGTAGTCGGCGAAGTCCCTGGGCTCCCTGGCCAGGACTTGCCGCACGCCGTCGGTGGCGGCGGCGAACCGGCCGCCGACGATGTCCGTATACATGTCGGCGTACTCGGCCGGCAGGCCGCTGGCGCGCAACGACGCGCGGCACTGGTCCATGGTGACGGCGTCGAAGCGTATCCCGCGGCCGGTGGCCGCCGCCAATTCACCGGCGACGTCGGCAAAGCTCAGCGGACGCGGGCCGGTCAGCTCGTAGGTCCGTCCGATGTGGCGCTCGTCGAGCAAGGCGGCCACGGCCACTTCGGCCACGTCCCCGACATCGACGAAGGGCTCGCTGGCATCGCCCACCGGCAACGCGATGCGCCCGGCCAGCACCGCGTCGAGCAAGAATCCCTCGCTGAAGTTCTGGTTGAACCAGGCGGGGCGAAGGATCGTCCAGTAGGCGCCGGACGTCCTGACGCCGTTCTCCACCAGGGCGTGCATGCGCTCGTCGCCACGCCCGGACAGCAGCACTTGCCGGCGTACGCCGTGGGCGACGGCGAAGCGGGAGAACGCGCCGATGCGCTCGCCGGCTTCCGGGTCCGTGAAGTCGGGATAGGTGATGTAGGCGCGGTCGACGCCTTCGACCGCGCGCGCCCAGGTCGCCGGGTCTTCCCACACGAAGGGACGATAGGCGCGGCGCGAACCGATGCGGATGGATCGGCCGAGGGCGGCAAGCAGTTCGACCACCCGGCTGCCGGTTTTGCCGTTGCCGCCGATGACCAGGGTTGGGGATAGAGATTGCATGGACGGCTCCCGCGTCACTTCAAATAGGTTTGGTAGAACCGCGCGAATGTCTCGACCGCGCGGTCGACGTATTTGGGATTGTCATACAGGTCGAAATGGGAGGCGCCGTCCATCACCAGCAGGTCTTTTTGGGACGAGGCGGCACGCTTGTACAACTCGTGCCCATCGAGATTGGAACCGAAGGCGCCCGGCTGGCTGCCGACGACGATTTGCAACGGCTGGGTGAGCAGCATTTCGGTGAGATAGAAGGCATCGTAGGCCATCACCGCGTCCATGCTGACAAAGCGTATCTTGTTTTGCCAGTTCGGGTGCTGCCCCCGGGGCGTGCGATAGTACTGGTAGGATTCGCGCACGTCGATGTCGGCCGCGTCCTTGCTGTCGTCGGCTATCCACGGCAGTATCATCGGCTGCGCGCCGCGCGCCTCGGCGGTGCGTTGCTTGGCGATCGTATCGAGGGTGGCGATGGTCGCCTCGCCGCCGGCGGCGCGATTTTCCCGGCCGCCGTTGACGGGCACCGCCACGCCGACGGCCTTGAGCCGGCGCTCCGTCATCGCCGCGCTGACCGCGTAGCCGCCGCCGGCGCAGATGCCCAATACCCCGATGCCTTGTTCATTCACATACGGCAGGGTGACCAGGTAGTCGACGGCGCCGCGGATGTCCTCGACGCGCGCGATCGGATCTTCCTTGTAGCGGGGATGGCCGCCGCTCTCGCCCTGGAAAGAGCCGTCGATGGCGATGGTGATGAAGCCTTTCGCCGCCAGTTTCGCCGCGTACAGCCCCGCCGTCTGTTCCTTGGCGCCGCCGGCCGGCGGAATGGTGATGATCGCCGGATAGGATTTGTTTTTGTTGAACCCCGCCGGGTAGTGGACGTTGCCGACGATTTTGGTGCCCATCATGTTCTTGAAGGACACTTTTTTGACGGCTGCCGGCTGGCCGGCCGGCGTGGCCGTTTGCGCGTAGGCGGCGGTGTGCGCCGATGAAAAGATCAACGCCGAGGCCATCGTCAGCGTCAGGGTCTTCAATGTGGCGTTGACTAGCTTGTTGCTTTGGTTTGGGTTTTGCATGGCAGCTCCTATTCGGTTGGATGAAAAACTACGGTGAAACGGGGGGAGGTTACTTTTCTTGCGCCTTGCTTTTCCACCAGGGCGAAAAAGAACCGGCGGCGTTATCCAGTTCGGCCACCTCGCCCATCATGGGCGTGAGCAGCCGGAACGGTTTGCCCTCGCTGGCGGCGGAAATGCGTTCGTAGGGCTCGTCCCACGCGTGGCCGGCCAGCGCGAACCGGCCAGCGTGCGCCGGCATCACCGCTTTGGCCCGCACGTCCAGCGCGGCTTGCACCGCTTCCTCCGGCATCATGTGGACCTGCGCCCAGTGGGCGTCGTATTGGCCGTTTTCCATGATCGCCAGGTCGACCCCGGCGAACCGTTTGCCGATGTCGGCGAAATGGGGGCCGTAGCCGCCGTCGCCGCTGTAGAAGATCTTGCGCCCGGGCGTCTCCAGCAGGTAGCCGGCCCACAGGGTTTGATTGCTACGCCAGCCGCGGCCGGAGAAATGGCGCGCCGGTAAGACATGGATGGTCAGGCCCGGTTCCAGCGTGATTTGCTCGTTCCAGTCGGCCTCGTGGATCTTGGCCGGCGCGTAGCCCCACCGCTCGAGATGCGCGCCGACGCCCAGCGGGGTGATGATGGCCTTGACCTTCGGGTTGAGCGCGGCGAGCGTGGCGTAGTCCAGATGGTCCCAGTGATCATGGGAGATCAGCACGTAGTCGATCTCCGGCATGCGGGCGGCGGAGAAGGGGAAATCGGCAAACAGGGCGTCGCTGTCGAACGCGCGCGCGATCGCCGGCACCGGCGAGACATGCGAACTTAACACCGGATCGAGCAGGATGCGCTTGCCGGCGAGCTGGATGTAATAAGTCGAGTGGCCAAGCCAAACCACCAAATCCTTGCGGATATCGAGCGCCGACAGATCGGTGTGGACGATGGGCAGGGAGTGGTCCGGTCGGACTGGTTTGCTTGCGCCGAACAGCGTTTCCTTCAAATACGAGCTTGAACCTCCGCCGGTCCACAAATCCGTCGGCAGGTAGTACTGGAACTCGCCATTGGCGTAATTGCGGGACGAGGTGGTCCGTTCCAGTCTGGAGCCTTCCGGCAGCTTGCCAAAGCTGGGCAGGAACGATGTGCAAGCCGGTAAAAGACCGACGGCCAGCAGGAGCAGCAGCGCGGCTCCGGTTCGCAAACATATGTTTTTAACTGTCATATCAACCATTCATTGGGCGTGATTGCTCACTCATTTAAAGGCCGCGGTGCTATAACCGCGGATACTCAGGTGTCGCCATACATTTTCCACATCGCGGAAAATCCGCTGACCTTATACATTTCCGCCTCCTGTGGCGCGCGGGCGGCAAAGGCCATGGTGGTGTCGGCAATCGCGATGAAGACCGCTTCCGCGAACTCGCCATCGCACCGGAACAGGGCGTTGTCGGAAAAACCGGTGGCGACGTCCAGGTCGGGGAAATATTCGTTCGCCTTGGCCAGGGTCGCGGGCGTGAGAATCGATGAAATCGCGATTTGATTCACCGCTTTGCTCAGCACCTCGTTGGCGATTCCCCAGTCGATATAACTATCCCACATCAGGCGCACACGGTCGCGAAATGGCGCGGCGGGGGCGTACGTGCGCATCATCGCTTCGCCCATTCCCTGTTTGATGTGGAGGTAAAGCTCGTTCAGCAGCTCATCCTTGTTGGCGAAATATCTGAACAGGGTACCCTCGGCCACGCCCGCCTTCTTGGCGATCAACGAGGTCGGAGCGGACGCCAGCCCGTGCCCGGCCACAGCCTCCGCGGCGGCCGTCAAAATGGCCAAACGTTTTTCTTCACTTTTCGGACGAGCCATGGGTCTTTTCCCGCCGACGCAAGGTCTGGGCGCTTGGGTAATGATAGTAATCACTCATTATAACCTTCATGCAATTGCCCCGCCAGTCGGTTTCCTGGGGGAGCCGATTGGCCGGCGATTTGCGCTGGCCGCCACCTGTTAGAAATAGGTCGGCATGCGCGTCGCGTACGGTTGCTCGAGTGCCGCGAGTTCCTCGCAGGTCAAATCCAGATCGAGCGCCGCCACCGCGTCGGCCAAGTGTTGGGGTTGGGTCGCGCCGACAATCGGCGAGGTCACGACGGGATTGTTTAACACCCAGGCCAATGCGACGGTGGCCATGGACACGCCGCGCGTCGCCGCGATCCTTTCGACCGCGTCGACGATCGCGCGGTCGCTGTCGAGGTACAACGGGCGGTCGGCCATATCCTTTGCCGGGTTTTCCTTGCCCCTGGTGGTGCCGGTCCGGCCCCAGGGACGCGCCACCAGGCCCGCCGCCAGCGGACTCCAGGGGAGGGAACCCACGCCCTGGTCCGCGAGCAGGCCGAACATTTCCCGTTCCTCCTCCCGATGCACCAGGTTGTATTGGTGCTGCATGGTCGCGAAACGTGTCCAGCCATTGTGCGCGGCGGCGGTTTGCATCTTGGCGAATTGCCATGCCCACATGGAGCAGGCGCCGATGTAGCGGGTCTTGCCGGCTTTTACCAGGTCGTGCAGCGCTTCCATCGTCTCTTCCACCGGCGTGGCGGGATCGAAGCGGTGGATCTGATACAGATCCACATAGTCGGTGCCGAGACGCTTCAGCGAGGCGTCCATCTGCTCCATGATCGCCTTACGGGACAGGCCCGAGCCGCCGGGGCCGCCGTGCATGGGAAAGTGGAGTTTGGTCGCCAGCACAAGGTCGTCGCGTCGCGCGTAATTGGCGATGGCGCGCCCGATAATTTCCTCCGAAGAGCCGAATCCGTAGACGTTTGCGGTATCCCAAAAATTGATACCAAGATCGAGTGCCTGTTTCAAGACCGGCTGCGAGTCTTTCTCATCCAGTGTCCAGGTGCCCTGCAGGGCTGGCTGACCAAAGCTCATGCAGCCCAGTGCGATGCGGCTTACCTTTAAGCCGGTACTGCCAAGTTGTGTATAGTGCATGGTTTTTCCCAAGGTTAGGTTACTGCGTGGTTTTTACGACTTGCTTTGCAAATGTGCTTACACTATTTTGAGGTGCCGCCAGACGGGAAGTTTTTCTACCCAGAATTTTTCAGCGATTCTCTTGAGCTCCGGCAAGCTGTCCACTGCCGCCCCGAGCGTGGGGCCCTCCCGTAGCATGCGCCTGCGGATAGGGGCCATCGTCTGCCATGCCAGGCGCGCGATTGCGGAGGGCGTCTGATCTTCCGGATTCAGGACCATGCAGAGGTAGAACAGCCGCTCGATGAAATTCGCCGTGACGCCGCTGCCCAGCAACGGCGCGCAAAGTGCCTCGTGCTCGTCGCCGTAGCGTACTTGCGCGGCCAGTGTGTGGTTCAGACGCCGGGCGGCATCATCGGACGAGGTAGTGTTTCGAGCGAAATAGAATTCCACCTGATTGGACGCGCACAGCAGCACACCGATCTGCGCCAGCTCATCCATCCCCAATCGCGCCAGCGTGGGGAGTTCCGCAAGTTCGCCCAGCGTGTGCGGCCGCGCGGCCAAAGCGTCGAGGACCGCGTTATACAAATCGGCGTTGCCGTTGAATTCCCCGAGCGAAAGCTTGATTTCGCATGTGGCTCTTGCGCGCGGGATCGTCAAGACGAGCCCTACGTTTTCCAGCATCTCCGCTTGCCGCACCTTGCTCATGGGCTGCGGGCCACGCACGAACACGTCCTTGCGGAAGGAAGTGTTCAGGAGATAGTCTTTTAATGTCTCGCGCATGTTCGGGTTCGGGATCCGGGCGAGTAGCGCTTGCCTGTGCTCGTTCAGGTACAGGTCGGGATAAGCGAAGGGGAGATCGGCCGACCCTGCGAATGCCAGCTTGGCGCCGGCCAGATCCCGCGCCACGTCGGCGTGGAATAGCGGTTGCCAGTGTTGATGCATGTATTCATGCACCAGATAGTTCGGTTTTGCCGTGCGCAGGCTATCCCTGTGGGTCCGCAGCCCCGGATTCTGTATAAGGTAAGCTGCCTGTGCATGGTCAAGTTCGTTGATCAGTTCAGTCCCGCCTTTCATTTGAAGCTCGCTATGATTGGGAAACAGGTCCGCGTACTCCTTCAGCAGACGTTGTAGCGGCAGCGCGGGCGCCCAGCCGGGCATCGAGTTGTAGCTGACGTAGACGATGCCGCCGGGCTTCAGGTGGCGGTCGATAAACCGGATGATATTGCGCCGGTTTTCCTCGCTCACCCAGGTATAGATGCCATGCAGGGTGATGAAATCGAACTTCGGCAGGTCCAGGCCACCGCTCGCCAATTCCTCGAAGCTGTTTTCCAGGAACGTAAGGTTTGGCAATCGCGCTTCCATCGCGAGGCGGGTCGCGCCGCCCACGTGGGAAGGATTAAAGTCGGCGGCGAAAAACCTCCCCTCCGGGTTGCCGGCCGCGAGCATTTTCGCGGTCAAGCCACGGCCAAACCCCAGTTCGAAGTAGTGGAACCGCTCGGTTATCGCCACTGGTTCGATGCCATTGAGCAGACAGACCAAATTCAGCCATGCCGGGCTTTGCTCGCGATAAAAGCCGGCTGTATATTCAACGTCCGAGGCATATCCCGCAGTCCAATCCATATGATTTCCCATTGTGTGGTCCCATGCGTTTGAGCATCACGCCAAGCGCGCTACTTGCGTTGGCGGTTAATTAATGACCGAGTGATCACTCATTATAGATGTACAGCATGGCGTTGGCAAGTGATATCGGCGCTGTCTGTATGTGGCGGCCATCCGCGCTCATCCTCGGCGCGTACGCATGTTGCCAGTGGGGGGCGATCCGTTACACCGATCACCCCATCCCGAGGGCATTTTAATGTGGATACAGGCCGTGCACCCGGCCGAACAACCGGGTCAGGCCGAGCAGGGCGTCGATGTGGGGCGTGGGCAATTGCAGCCGCTGGCCGATTTCGCGCACGGCGCCCACCAGCGCGTCCAGTTCCAGCACGCGGCCGGCGTCGGCGTCCTGCAGCATCGAGCTTTTGAAGGCGCCCAGCTTGCGCGTGACCTGGTGGCGCTGCTCCGGCGTCTCGTCGATGTGGCAGCCGATGCGGTCGCCGATCAGCGCCGCCTCGCGCATGGCCGCGCGGCAGAACTCGGCCACCAGCGGATCGTCGAGGATGCGGTCGGCGGTGGCGCCGGTGATGGCCGACACCGGGTTCAACGTCATGTTGCCCCACAGTTTGTACCAGATGTCGTAGCGGATGTTGTCGGAGACGGTGACGTCGAACCCGGCGCCGCCCAGCAGCGCGCCGAGCTGCCGCGCGCGGGGCGACTCGCCGCCGCCGGGCTCGCCGATGATCAGGCCGTTGCCCATCTTGTGGGCGACCAGGCCCGGCTCCGGCGACGAGGTGCTGGCGTGCACCACGCAGCCGAGCACCTGGGCGTAGGGCAGGGCGGCGGTGATCGTGCCTTCCGGATCGACGCTGGCCAGCGGCTGGTCGCCGATGGCGGCCACGCCCTGGCCGAACCACCATGGCACGCCGTTCATGGCCGGCAGGATCACCGTCTCCGGTCCGATCAGCGGACCGATCTCGCGCGCCACGGCCGTCAAACCCTGGCCCTTGACGGCGACGATGACCACGTCCTGGCGTCCCAGCTGCGACGCATCGTCGCTGGCGCGGGCCGGCGCCGTGGTCAGCACGTCGCCCTGGCGCAGCCGCCAACCGTTTTCTTGCAGCGAAACGAGTGCCGCGCGGCGCGCCAGCACACTTAAATCACACGCGGCCGCAGCCGCCAGACGGGTGCCGATGAAACCGCCAATGGCCCCGGCGCCGACGATACATACTTTCATGTTGTCTCCTCTGAAAGAAAAGGGGCCGCGATGTGCGGCCCCGCCTCCTGAAGCAGGTGTTATTACATCTTATTATTTGCTAAGTATATATCACTCTATATCAATTGCGAATATCAAGCCTGCGGTTCAGGCTCAGCGCGGCAAGCGAGGCCACGGCGCCCGACAGCAGGTACAGGCCGACGTAGGCCAGGCCGAAGTGCGCCGACACGCCCAGCGCCACCAGCGGCGCGAAACCGGCGCCGACCAGCCAGGCGATATCCGACGTCAACGCCGCGCCGGTGTAGCGGAAGCGCTGTTCGAAGTTGGCGGTGACGGCGCCGGCGGCTTGCCCGTAGGACAGGCCCAGCAGCGCGAAGCCCACCAGGATGAAGATGTCCTGGCCGATTTCGCCGCCGTCGATCAACGACGGCACGGCCGCGCTGAAGACAGCGATCATGATGGCCAGGGTGCCCAGCGTGCGGCGACGGCCGTAGCGGTCGGCCACCAGGCCTGAAATAATGATGCCGATCGTCATCAATACCACGCCCACCATCTGTACCTGCAGGAAGCCGGACACCGAGCGCGGCGAATACAGGCTGATCCAGGACAGCGGGAACACCGTCACCAGGTGGAACAGCGCGTAGCTGGCCAGCGCGGCGAGCGCGCCGATCAGGACGTTGCGGCCCTGTTTGCTCAGCAGTTCGACCACGCTGACCGGCTCCAGCTGGCGCTCGTCGAGCAAGTGCGAGTATTCATGGGTGGTCACCAGGCGCAGGCGGGCGAACAGCGCGACCACGTTGATGGCGAAGGCCACATAGAACGGATAGCGCCAGCCCCAGTCGAGGAAGTCCAGCGAGCTCAGGGTGGCCATCATGTAGGCGAACAGGCCGGCCGCGATCAGGAAGCCGATCGGTGCGCCCAGTTGGCCCAGCATGGCGTACCAGCCGCGCTTGTTTTCCGGCGCGTTGAGGGCCAGCAGCGACGGCAGCCCGTCCCACGAACCGCCCTGGGCGATGCCCTGGCCGATGCGCAGCAGCGACAGGATGACGATGGAGGTCGTGCCCAGCGACGCGTAGTCGGGCAGGAAGGCGATACCGGCGGTGGAGACGCCCATCACCATCAGCGCCAGCATCAGCTTGGCTTCCCTGGTGAACCGGTGTTGTACTGCCATAAACGCCACAGTGCCGAGCGGCCGGGCGATAAATGCTAGCGAGAAAATCGCGAAAGCGTATAGTGTTCCGTCAAGGCGGCTCTCGTACGGGAAGAACACCGACGGGAACACCAGCGCCGAAGCGATCGCGTAGACGAAGAAGTCGAAGTATTCGGAGGCGCGGCCGATGACCACGCCGATGGCGATTTCGCCCGGTGAAATATCCCCATCCCTGGCATTGATGTTACGCGCGCCCTGGCTGGTTTGATGCTCTGGGACGACGCCCGTTAATGTAGTCGTATTGGCCATGGTCTCGTCTCGTAAGTAAATTAGTTTTTATTACGATCATGTCCCCGGACCACTAGGACAAAGTGTCCAATGGCAAGAACATTCCGTAATAGGTACAGTAGCATGTTATCCATATTCTGTGACGTAAATTACCGCATGATTCCTCCTATCGCACGTCGTGGGCTATTCCTCGCACCGTTGTTGTGGCTTGCCGGCTGCAACACGGTCGTGTTGAACCCGTCCGGAGATATCGCGGCTCAGCAGGGAAACCTTGTCATTGTTTCCACATTGCTGATGCTGTTGATTATCGTACCCGTTATGATTTTGATCTGTCTGTTCGCTTGGCGCTATAGGAGGTCAAATACTTCCGCCAAATACGAACCGAACTGGGATCACTCGACCAAGCTCGAATTGCTGATCTGGGGCGCGCCGCTCTTGATCATCATCGTGCTGGGCGCGATCACCTGGATCTACACCCACTTGCTGGACCCGTACCGGCCGCTGAGCCGCATCGACGCCGACCGTCCGATCGCCGCCGGCGTCAAGCCGCTGGAGATCCAGGTCGTGGCGATGGACTGGAAGTGGATGTTCATCTATCCGGAGCAGGGCATCGCCACCGTCAACGAACTGGTGACCCCGATCGACGTGCCGGTGCGCTTCAAGCTGACCTCGTCGACGGTGATGAACGCGTTCTACATCCCCGCGCTGGCCGGCATGATCTACACCATGCCCGGCATGGAGACGCAGTTGAACGCCGTGATGAACAAGGTGGGCGTGTACGACGGCTTCTCGTCGAACTACAGCGGCGCCGGCTTCTCGCAGATGCGCTTCAAGTACCACGGCGTGAGCCAGGGCGACTTCGACGCCTGGGTGGAAAAAACCCGCGGCGCCACCGGCGCGCTGACCCGCGCCGAGTTCGTGGCGCTGGACAAGCCGACCATCAAGCACCCGATCATGCACTTCGGCAATGTCGACAAGGGTCTGTACGACCTCGTGCTGAACCGTTGCGTCATCGAAGGTTCGGTCTGCATGAACACCCTGATGCACCAGGACGCCACACGCATCAAGGCGGCGGCCGCAGTCAAAGCGCTGGACAAAGACGTCTGTGAGACCGACGTTGCCGCCACCGCCCAACCTATCCGTAAAGAATGACCATGTCCGAACACACCTTGACACCCAACCACCCGATCCTGGGTCGCCTGTCGTGGGAATCGATCCCGCTGCATGAGCCGATTCTGATCGGCACCTTCGCCATGGTGGCGCTGGGAGGCCTGGCCTTCCTCGCCGTCATGTTCAAATTCCGCCTGTGGGGCCCGCTGTGGAAGAACTGGATCACCAGTATCGACCACAAGAAGATCGGTATCATGTACATGATCCTGGGTATCATCATGCTGCTGCGCGGCTTCGCCGACGCGCTGATGATGCGCGCCCAGCAAGCGATGGCCTTCGGCGACAACGCCGGCTTCCTGCCGCCGCACCACTACGACCAGGTCTTCACGGCCCACGGCACGATCATGATTTTCTTCGTGGCCATGCCTCTGGTTACCGGCCTGATGAACTACGTGGTGCCGCTGCAAATCGGCGCGCGCGACGTTTCGTTCCCGTTCCTGAACAACTTCTCGTTCTGGATGACCACCTTCGGCGCCATGCTGACGATGGTGTCGCTGTTCGTCGGCGAATTCGCCAAGACCGGCTGGCTGGCGTTCCCGCCGCTGTCGGGCATCATGGCCAGTCCGGACGTGGGGGTCGACTACTATATCTGGTCATTGCAGATCGCCGGGGTGGGGACGACCCTGTCCGGCGTCAACCTGATCGCCACCATCGTCAAGATGCGCGCGCCGGGCATGGACCTGATGAAGATGCCTGTGTTCACCTGGACCGCGCTGTGCACCAACGCGCTGATCGTCGCGTCGTTCCCGGTCCTGACCGTGACCCTGGCGATGCTGTCGCTCGACCGCATGGTCGGCACCAACTTCTTCACCAACGACCTCGGCGGCAACCCGATGTTGTACGTCAACCTGATCTGGATCTGGGGCCACCCCGAGGTGTACATCCTGATCCTGCCGGTGTTCGGCGTGTTTTCGGAAATCGTCTCGACCTTCAGCGCCAAGCGCCTGTTCGGCTACACCTCGATGGTGTACGCCACCGTCGTGATCACCATCCTGTCGTACCTGGTATGGCTGCACCACTTCTTCACCATGGGCTCCGGGGCCAGCGTCAACTCGTTCTTCGGCATCACGACGATGATCATCTCGATTCCGACCGGCGCCAAGATCTTCAACTGGCTGTTCACCATGTACAAGGGCCGTATCCGCTTCGACGTGCCGATGCTGTGGACCGTGGGCTTCATGCTGACCTTCGTCATCGGCGGCATGACCGGCGTGATGCTGGCCGTGCCTCCCGCCGACTTCGTGCTGCACAACTCGCTGTTCCTGATCGCCCACTTCCACAACGTCATCATCGGCGGCGTGGTGTTCGGCCTGTTCGCCGGCATGAACTACTGGTTCCCGAAAGCGTTCGGCTTCAAGCTCGACGAGTTCTGGGGCAAGGTCTGCTTCTGGTGCTGGCTGATCGGCTTCTGGGTCGCCTTCACGCCGCTGTACGTGATGGGCTTCATGGGCGTCACCCGCCGCATGAACCACTTCGAAGATCCGTCGCTGCAAATCTGGTTCGTCATCGCCGCCATCGGCGCGCTGATCATCGCCGGCGGTATCGGCGCCTTCCTGATGCAGATCTATGTGAGCTGGCGCGACCGCGAGAAACTGCGCGACGTCACCGGCGACCCATGGGGCGGCCGTACGCTGGAGTGGGCGACCTCGTCGCCACCGCCGGACTACAACTTCGCGTTCACGCCGGTGGTGCATGACAGCGACAGCTGGGCCGACATGAAGGCGCACAACTACAAGCGTCCGACCAAGGGCTTCGTCGACATCCACATGCCGAAGAACACGGCCGCCGGCTTCATCATTTCGGCACTGTCGTTCGTCATGGGCTTCGCCCTGGTCTGGCAGATGTGGGCGCTCGCGATCATCGGCTTCGTCGCCATGATGGCCGCCATCATCACCCACACCTTTAACTACAAGCGCGATTTCTACATCAAGGCGGATGAAGTCGTCCGTACCGAAGACGCGCACACTCGTTTGCTGGAAAGCCATGTCTGATATAACCGCTAACGCCGCCATGAGCGACGACCCAAGCGCGCGCTACTACGTAGCCGACCACCACCCGGAGAACGGCACCCTGCTGGGCTTCTGGCTCTACCTGATGAGCGACTGCCTGCTGTTCGGCGCGCTGTTCGCCGCCTACGCCGTGCTCGGCCGCAGCTATGCGGGCGGCCCGTCGGGCGCCGAGCTGTTCGAACTGGGCACCATCGCCCTGAACACGGCGTTCCTGCTGCTGTCGTCGATCACCTATGGCTTCGCCATGATCGCCGCCCAGCGCAAGAACCTGAAGTTCGCCATCATCTGGCTGGGGATCACGGGCCTGTTCGGCCTGGCGTTCCTGTTCCTGGAAATCGAAGAGTTCATGCACTTGATACACATCGGTGCCGGTCCGCAGCGCAGCGCGTTCCTGACCTCGTTCTTCGCGCTGGTCGGCACCCACGGTCTGCACGTGACCTTCGGTACGATCTGGCTGATCACCTTGATGTTCCAGCTGAAAAAACACGGCCTGACGGTCGAAAACAAGCGCCGCATGATGTGCCTGTCGATGTTCTGGCACTTCCTGGACGTGATCTGGATCGGTGTATTTACCTTTGTTTACCTGATGGGAGTCCTGCCATGAGCGCGCCACACAACCACGACCACGGTCACGGCCACGGCCATGATGACCACGGCCACGGCGAAGACGGCGCCCACGGCAGCCTGCGCGATTACGCCATCGGCTTCGTCCTGTCGGTCATCCTGACGGCCATTCCGTTCTGGCTGGTGATGGCCAAGGTGTTCGACAAGTCCAGCACCACGGCCGCCGTGATCCTGGCCTTCGCCGGCGTCCAGATGGTCGTTCACATGGTCTACTTCCTGCACATGAACGGCAAGAACGAAGGCGGCTGGTCGATGCTGGCGCTGCTGTTCACGCTGGTGCTGCTGGTGATCGTGTTGGCCGGCTCGATTTGGGTCATGTACCATATGAACCTGAACATGATGCCTTCGATGGGCTCGGATGTGCACAGCATGCACGACATGAAATGACGACTGGCGCATCGCGCCAACGTTCCCGCGCCCTGCGCGTCACCCTGGCCCTCGTGGCCGGGGTGATGTTCGCAGGGTTTTTTGCTTTGGGAACCTGGCAAATATTCAGGTTGCAGTGGAAGCTGGCGTTGATCGAGCGCGTCGACCAACGCGTACACGCCGCGCCGGCGCCGGCGCCCGGCATCGCCGACTGGCCGAAGCTGAGCGTCGAGGACGACGAGTACCGTCGCGTGCGTATCCGCGGCGTGTATCTGCCGGCCTCGACCACGTGGACCCTGGCGTCGCTGGAGCGCGGCATCGGCTATTGGGTGCTGACGCCGCTGTGCGCGGCCGACGGCGGCATCGTCATGGTCAACCGCGGCTTCGTGCCGGCGGGAACGGGCGGCTGGAGTCCGCGCCCGGCGCCGGCGCCGGCAGCGGCCAACGCCTGCGCGACGGTCGCTGGCGGCCCGGCGCTGACCGTCACCGGCCTGCTGCGCGTCAGCGAAAAGACCAGCTCGCTGCGGGCCAACGAGCCGGCGCGCAACTACTGGTACACGCGCGACCTGCAGGCGATCGCCAAGGCGCGCGGTCTGCCGGCGGTGGCGCCGTATTACGTCGATGCCGACGCCGCCTCCGCGCAGGTCGACCTGCCGGGTGAAGGCGTGCGTCCGATCGGTGGGCTGACGGTGATCTCCTTCGTCAACAACCATCTGGTTTATGCCGTCACCTGGTTCGCGCTGGCGCTGATGGTGGCGGCAGCCGCGTGGTGGGTCGCCCGGGATACACGCAGGGCGGATTAGCGGGCGAGGCCCGCTAACCGCCCCGGGGCCCATCGAAGGAACGCCCTACCTGCCGGTAGGGCTTAAGAGCGCAGCGTAATCGGCCATGCATGCGTCACCGAGGGCTCCCGCATGGCCGATTACGGCGTTCCGCCTAATCCGCCCTGCGTGGAACCCGACAAGGGATGGATCACGTAAAATAGCAGCGATGGCGACAAAATACCCCAACCCCTTCGACCGCGGTCGTCCCAACGCCCCCGTGGTCGAACCGCTGGCCGCCGTGAAAGCGTCGGCCAACACCATCACGCACGCGGCCGGCCACAAGAACATGCAGCAGCTGATCCAGCTGCGCTGGATCGCCGTGATCGGCCAGATCACCACCATCGCCGCCGCCTCGCAGCTGCTGGACGTGCAACTGCCGATGCCGGCCATGCTCAACGTGCTGGCCTGCCTGATCGCCTTCAACATCGCCAGCACCCTGCGCTGGCAGGAAAACCAGTTCGTCTCCAACAACGAGCTGCTGCTCGCGCTGACGGTGGACGTCGCCAGCCTGACCGCCCAGCTCTATTTGAGCGGCGGCGCCACCAACCCCTTCGTGTTCCTCTACTTGCTGCACGTGATCCTGGGCGCGGTGCTGCTGGAAGCCTGGTCGACCTGGACCATCGTCGCCGTCACCGGCGCCTGCATCGCCTGGCTGGCGCTGTTCTCCGAACCGTTGCGGCTGCCTCAAGACCACGAACGCGGCATCCTCAGCTTGTACGTGCAGGGCATGCTGGTGTGCTTCATCCTCGACGCCGCGCTGCTGGTGGTCTTCATCAGCCGCATCACGCGCAACATGCGCACCACCGCCGCCAAGCTGGCCGCCTTGCACCAGCGGGCGGCCGAAGAGGAGCACATTATTCGCATGGGCCTGCTGGCCTCGGGCGCCGCGCATGAACTCGGCACGCCGCTGGCCACCCTGGCCGTCATCCTCGGTGATTGGAAGCGCATGCCCGAGTTCAAGGGCAATCCGGTGCTGTTGGAGGAAATCGCCGAGATGCAGACGCAGCTCAAACGCTGCAAGTCCATTGTCAGCGGCATCCTGCTGTCGGCCGGCGAGACGCGCGGCGAATCGTCGGCCGCGACCACCATCAATACCTTCCTCGACGAGGTGGTGGCCGAGTGGCGCATCGGCCGTCCGGTGGTGGCGTTCGAGTTCGAGAACCGCATCGATCCCGATTTGCCGGTGGTGTCCGATTCGACGCTGAAGCAAATGATCTGCAATGTGCTGGATAATGCGCTGGAGGCGTCGCCGCAGTGGCTGCGCATGGAAGCCAGCCGCGAGGATGATGCGCTGGTGCTGCAGGTGACCGACGCCGGCCCCGGTTTCGCCGAGGCGATGCTGGCCCAATTTGGCAAACCGTATAATTCCAGTAAAGGACGGCCGGGCGGAGGGCTCGGGCTGTTCCTGGTGGTGAACGTGGCGCGCACCTTGGGCGGCGCCGTCACCGCCAGCAATCTGGAGCGGGGTGGGGCGATGGTGCGTTTGACGCTGCCGTTGTCGGCCATCGAAATCAAATCGGAACAAGCTAATCATGAGTACTGAAGAACGTTTGCTGTTGCTGGTCGAGGACGACGCCGCTTTCGCCCGCACCTTGAGCCGTTCGTTCGAACGGCGCGGCTACAAGGTGTTGCTGGCCGAGAACGTCGACGAGACCAGCGCGGTGCTGGTGGACCACTCGCCCGGCTACGCCGTGGTGGATCTGAAACTGAAGGGCAACTCGTCCGGCCTGGCCTGTGTGCAGATGCTGCACCAGCACGATCCGGAGATGCTGATCGTGGTGCTGACCGGCTTCGCCAGCATCAACACGGCGGTCGAGGCGATCAAGCTGGGCGCCTGCCAGTACCTGGCCAAGCCGTCCAACACCGACGATATCGAGGCGGCGTTCGAGCACGTCGCCGGCTCGGCCGAGCTGGAGCTGACCAACCGGTCGACGTCGATCAAGACCTTGGAGTGGGAGCATATCCACACGGTGCTGGCCGAGACCGACTTCAATATCTCGGAAGCGGCGCGCCGGCTCGGCATGCACCGCCGCACCCTGGCGCGCAAGCTGGAAAAGCAGCGGGTTAAATAATGGCACAAGCTTCATTTCCCGGCTTCGAGCCCGAACCGGAACTGACGGACCGGATATTTTTCGCGGTGATGCCGGATGGCGCGGCGGTTGCCGGGATCAATCAGCTGACGGCGGAGTTGAAAGCCCGTCACGGCATGCGCGGCCGGCCAATCGTCGATGCCAAACTGCATGCGACCTTGTGCAATCTGGGTGACTTTCCGGGCATGCCGGCCAGCCTGGTCGCGCGCGCGGAGCAGGCGGCGGCGTTGGTGGCCGCCAGCACGCCGGAGTTCGACGTCGCCTTCGATTCCGCTCAGACCTTCGTGAATCGTTCCCGCAACCGGCCGTTCGTGCTGACCGGCGGCGACGGCGTGGTGGGCCTGGTGGCCCTCTATAAAAATCTGGCGCAAGCGCTGCTCAAGGTCGGCATCGCCGGCAATCCGCCTGGCTACACGCCGCATGTCACGCTGCTGTACGACGACGTAACGGCCGCGCCGGAGCCCGTACCGGCGATCCAGTGGACAGTGCGGGAATTGGTGTTGCTGCACAGCCGGATCGGCCAGAACCAGCCGGTGTACGCCACTTTGGCGCGCTGGCGGCTTGCTAGCTAATAGCCAGAAGGGCTTCCTGCGCGACAACGAGGATGTATGCTGTGGGCATAGCCGCAAGCGGTGAATACAACCCATATTCACCGCAAGATATGCGGTAAATATCTTGCGTGTGCGGCGAAAGCGGTTAATAATCACCGCATGAATAGCGGCGATTACATGTATATTTGGCAGACCCCTGACTGGCCGGCGTGGTGCTTTGACCTGTCCGTACTGGCCGCTCCCATGGCCGAGGTTAGCAGGGCGCAAGGCCGTCTGGTCGGGCGTTTGGCAGACGTCGGCCTAGCGCTGCGCGACCAGGCAAGTCTGGCCGCGTTGACCGAGGACGTCGTCAAGACCAGCGAAATCGAAGGGGAGGCGCTCAACGTGTCTTCGGTCCGCTCGTCCATCGCCCGCCGGTTGGGCGTCGACATCGGCGCCCTTGCGCCGGCTGATCGCCATGTGGAAGGAGTGGTCGACATGGTGCTCGATGCGACGGCCAATTGCCACGCGCCGGTCACGCGGGATCGCTGGTTCGGTTGGCATGCGGCGCTGTTTCCTACCGGGTATTCAGGCCTTTCCAAAATCAATGCAGGTGCGTGGCGCGACGATGTCAGCGGCCCGATGCAGGTGGTCTCCGGTCCCGTCGGCAGGCAACGGGTGCACTTCGAGGCACCTCCCGCGTGCGTGCTTGAAGCTGAAATTGCTCTGTTTGTCGACTGGATAGACACCGATTCGAACGTTCCTCCGCTGATCAGGGCCGGTCTGGGGCATTTGTGGCTGGTGACACTGCATCCGTTCGACGATGGCAACGGCCGCATCGCGCGGGCCGTCTGCGACCTGCTGCTGGCGCGCGCCGAGGGATGTCCCCAGCGCTTCTATAGCCTGTCCGCGCAAATCCAGCGCGAGCGCAAGGCATACTATGAGATTCTGGAGCGGACGCAGAAGGGTTCGATGGACGTCACCGAATGGCTGCTGTGGTTTTTCGATACGCTGCGAGGCGCGGTCGAGCAGGCTCATGTCGGTCTCGACGTCGTTTTGGGGAAAGCGCGCTTCTGGCGACAATGGGCGGAGGCGCCGATGAACGAGCGTCAGATCAAGCTGCTCAACAAGCTGCTTGATGGCTTTGAAGGCAAGCTCACGACCAGCAAGTGGGCCGCTATCGCCAAGTGTTCGACCGACACTGCGCTGCGTGACATCACCGATTTGGTCGGGCGAGGAGTTCTGCGTAAAATGGATGCCGGAGGACGCAGTACGGGTTACGAGTTGACCGAAATCGCACCATAATCGCCGAAGGTAAAACCGTCATGCTGATCAGACGCTGTGCCGTGCTGTTTGTCGAGCCCCGCGAAGAGCTCGATATCGATTGGTCGTCGCTGTTCGCCGGCGAGAGCGCCTTGGGCGCGACGGTGCGCTGGATCGCGCTGGCGCCGCATCTCGGCGCCGAGGTCGAGATCGGCGGCGACGAAATGCTGGCCCTGGGTTGCATCAGCCTGACCTTGTGGCAGGAGCGCGCCGTCTGCGAGCAGAAGTCGTCGGCCGACGTCATCGCGCGTTTGCTCGCGCACGGCCTGCTACTGAGTGATGCGCCCGAAGGCGCGGCGATGCGCGAACGCGACGAGGTGCTGCGCTCGCAGCATTGGCGGCCTTTGTCCGCCACCGCGCATATATTCAGCCGGTGGGGCGATATGCGGGTCGACAAGGGCATGCAGTTCCCCAGTTTCGAGGAGTTGGTCGAATCGTACGGCACGCCGCCGGGACCTGTCGTCGAACGCGGGGCCCCCATTGACGCACTGACGCTGCCGGTTCCCGAGAGCGCCGGTTTGGACGAGACGTTGTTCAGGCGTTATACCGGACGTAACTTCGATCCTGTCGCAACCTTGCCGCTGGCAACCGCATCGCGGTTGCTGCAACGCGCCTTTGGCTCCCAGGGCGAGCGCGAGATGGCCCCGGATGCCTTTGTGTTGAAGAAGCTTAGTCCCTCCGCCGGCGGCCTGCATCCGACCGAGGCGTATGTGCTGGCGCAGCGCGTGGAGGGTGTGGCGCCGGGGCTGTATCATTACCACCCGGTGCGGCACGCGCTGGAGCCGCTGGTGGCGATGGATACCATTCGGACGGCGGAGCTGGCGATGCGCATGGTGGCCGATCAGGATTGGTTTGTCGATGCGCCGATGATGGTGGTGCTGGCGGCGCGCGTGGAGCGCAATTTTTGGAAGTACCGTAATCACGCCAAGGCTTATCGGGCGCTGTTGCTGGACGCGGGGCACTTGTCGCAGACGTTTTATCTGCTGGCGACCGAGGCGGGGATGCCGGCCTTTGTGACGGCGGCCGTGAATGAGGTCGATATAGAGCAGGCGTTGGGGCTTGATCCGTTGAAGGATATGGTGGTGGCGGTTTGTGGCTGCGGTGCGGCGTCGGGGGCGCAGGATACCGTGGAGATGCGGTATGAGCCTTGATGCCGATATGCGTCCCTGACGGCGCTTGCATGGCGGATTACGCTTCGCTAATCCGCCCTACGTGTTTTAGATTTGACTGACTACTCCTATGTTGACCATGAAAACTCTTTTTTTGCTGCCGGTCTTTTTGTTCGCCGGGTATGCGTTTGCCGATGCACCTTCAGCCACTTGGGACAAGCAGGCCAGCGGCGTCGAAGGGCGCTTGCGCGGCGTGAGCGCCGTCGATGACAATGTGGCCTGGGCCAGTGGCGCGGGCAATGCCGTGCTGCGCACCGCCGATGGCGGCGCCACTTGGCGCAGCCTGACACCGCCGGTCGACGCCAAGGCCACGCCGCTCGACTTCCGCGATATCGACGCCGTCGACGCCCGCACCGCCTACCTGTTGAGCATCGGGCCGTCCACGGCCTCTCGCATCTTCAAGACCACCGACGCCGGTGCCTCCTGGACGCAGCAGTATGTCAATCCCGATGAAAAAGGATTCCTCGACGCGATGACGTTCTGGGATGCGAACAATGGCCTGGTGGTCGGCGATTCGATCGACGGCCGCTTCCAGATTCTGCGCACCGCCGACGGCGGCGCGACATGGAACAAGATCGCCGCCGCCGCGCTGCCGCCAGCGTTGCCGAACGAGGGATCGTTCTCGGCCAGCGGTTCCAACATCGCCATGGCCGGCCGTGACGACGCCTGGATCGCCACCGGCAGCCGGGTGCTGCACACCGGCGATCGCGGTAAAACCTGGAGCGTCGTGCAGGCGCCGCTCGATAGCGGCGAGTCGGCCGGCATCTTTTCGATCACGTTCCGCGACGCGCTGCATGGCGTGATCGTCGGCGGCGACTATAAGCGGGAAGGCGCGGCCGTCAACAACGTCGCCGTCACCAGCGATGGAGGGAAGAGCTGGTCGCTGGTGCGCGAAAAAGGATTGTCCGGTTACCGCTCGGCGGTGAAGTACCTGCCCGGCGGCGGCAGGTCGCTGGTGGCGGTCGGCCCGTCGGGCGCCGATGTGTCGCGGGATGATGGCAGGACGTGGGCGCCGTTGGCCTATCCGACATCGGTCGCCGGCTTCGACGCGATCAGCTTTGCCGCCGGCCGCAAGACGGCTTGGGCCAGCGGCAATAAAGGAGAACTCGCGCGGGTGAAATTCGATTGAGGCGCGGACGGCGTTCAGCGTTGGCCCGACAGGAAGAACGGAATCGCGCCGGCGGCATTTTCAAGTTTGCCTTTGATGGTGTGACGATTGGCGGCGAGGACTTCCTTGGACGGTAGGCTACGCAGCGCTGGAATCTGGGCGGCGTCGATGCGGATGCCCAAGCCGCCGAGCGCCATTTGCGGGTCGCTCAGGAAGCTCTGGCGGAAGCCGTCGTCGCCGGACAGTTTGGACAGCAGCAGGTCGAGATCGTGCGGGGAATGCGAGGCCATGTGGTCACCTTTCGTGAGGGGGGGGGCAGGTTGATGCGTATCAATACGCAAGTCCATGCTAGGACAAAGCCTGAGCGACCTCAAGAAATTTCAACATAGCAATATGCTAGTGAGTCTGCCCGGTGTTTTCCATGGTCGTGGGCGGCGTTGATGATTGTTTGGCGATCTCGTCGTGCGCGCTGTGCATGACGATCTCGAACGCTTGCTGGAAATCGCTCAACAGTTGCGGCAACGCGGTTTCCCTCGCTCTGAGACGCTCCTCCAGCGCCGTCGCCGTCTCAAATAGATCGGGTGCGGAAATGTTTCCAGCCGCGCCACGGATCTTGTGTACAAGTTCGGCCGCCCGCGCCAGATCGTCGGCGTCGATTGCATCATGAATGTGTTGCAAAGTGGTGCCGAAGTCGTGGGCGAACAGGCTCAAAAGCCGCGTCAGCAGCGCGCCGTGGCCGCCCAGGCGTTCCAGCGCGGCGTTCATGTCGATGCCCGGGCGCGCGCTGGGCGGCGCCGCCGGCGCCGGGCCCGCGCCGCGCGGCGCGTCCGGCTCGTTCCCCGGCGCGCGTGCCGCATCGTGCTTCACCCAGGTGGCGAGCACGGCGTACAGCGTGTCCGGGTCGATAGGCTTGGTGACGTAGTCGTTCATGTCCATGTTCAGGCAGCGCTCGCGGTAGCCGGCCACCGCGTGCGCCGTCATGGCGATGATCGGCAGCGCGGCCTGGCGCTCGTCGGCGCGGATCAGCGCCGTGGCCTGGTAGCCGTCCATGTCGGGCATCTGTATGTCCATCAGCACCGCGTCGTACGGGCGCGCGTGGACCATGCGCGCCGCCTCCTCGCCGCTGGCGGCCAGGTCGACCCGGACCCCGGCGCGTTGCAGGATTTCGCTCGCCACCTGCTGGTTGATGCTGTTGTCGTCGACCACCAGCACATGCGCGCCGCGTATGCGCTGGACCGCGAACGAGGGCGGGGCGGGCGGCTTGACGGCGGACTGTCCGGCGTCCAGGCCGAGCGCCGTCATGATCGCGCTGCGCAGCAGGTAGGGGTTGGCCGGCTTGTCGATGAAGGGCATGCGGCGGGTCTGCTCGGCCGCCTCGATATCGTGCTCGCGCGCGTAGGCGGTGACCATGAGGATGGCCGGCACCTCGGCCAGCGCCGGGTTTGCGCCGATGCGGCGCAGTGTTTCCAGGCCGTCCAGCTCCGGCATGTCGGCGTCGATCAGCAAGATGTCGTATGGCTCCAGCTGCAACGCGGCGAGCGCCGCCGCGCCGGAGGCCACGGCGCGCGCCCGCAGTCCAAGGCCGACCAGCTGGATCGTCAGCATGTGGCGCGCCGCTTCGCAATCGTCGGCCACCAGCACGCGCTTGCCCAGTACCTGCGCCGGTACCGGCAGCAGGCGTGGCGTCTGGTCGGCGGCCGGCTGCAGCTGCACGGTGAAACTGAAGCTGCTGCCGACACCGGGTTCGCTGTCGACGGCGATCACGCCGCCCATCTTGCGCACCAGCTGTTGCGAGATCGCCAGTCCCAGTCCGGTGCCCCCGTAGAGCCGCGTGGTGCTGGCGTCGGCCTGGGCGAAGGCCTGGAACAGGCGCGCCTGCTGCTCGCCGCTGATGCCCAGGCCGCTGTCCTCGACGGTGAAGCGCAGCGCGAAGGCGCCGGGGGCGACCTCGGCGGCTGCCAGGTTCGGGTCCAGCTCGACCCGCAGTTCGATGTGGCCGCGCGCGGTGAATTTGAGCGCGTTGCCCACCAGGTTGACCAGGATCTGGCTCAGTCGCAGGGGGTCGCCCAGCAGGTTGGCCGGCACGTCCGGGGCCGACCAGATCACCAGTTCCAACCCCCTTTCGGCGGCGCGCCACGAGAACAGGTCGGCCAGCTGGTTGAGCGTGTCGGGCAGGTCGAAGGGCAGCGCCTCCAGTTCCAGCTTGCCCGATTCGATCTTGGAGAAGTCCAGCACATCGTTGATGATCTCGAGCAGGCTTTGCCCCGCGCGGCCGATTTTGCGGAAGTAGTCCAGCGGCTGCGGCGGCAGGTCGAGGTGTGTGCCAAGTCCGGCGAAGCCGAGGATGGCGTTCATCGGCGTGCGGATCTCGTGGCTGATGTTGGCCAGGAACTCGCTCTTGGCGCGGGTGGCCGCCTCGGCATTGGCGCGCGCCTGCTCGATCATGCGCAGCGCCCGCGCCTTTTGGTAGGCCGACACGAACGGTTCCTTCAGCGCCTTGAGCAGATCGAGGTCGCTCGCTTCGAACTTGGTCTGGTACTGGTAGTTCTCGAAAATCAGATAGCCCTCGACCTGGCCGTCGATCACCACGCGCACCGCCAGCATCGCGCAGACGTCGCCCGGTAGCGAATTGTGATGGTGAATTTCGAAGATGTCCGGCGCGATCATCGATTCGGGCGGGGCGTAGCGCAGCTCCGCCTGGCGCAGGTCGATGCTGTAGGCGTCGGCGGCGGCGTCGATGCGGCCCCAGGCCGCGCGCAAGGTGAGCGTCTCGGTGCCGGCTGCGCGCACCAGCGCCAGGGCCGAATCGATGCCCTTGATGACGGTCGATTCCTGCAGTATGGTCTGCAGCAGCGCGTCGAAGTCCAGCTGCTCGTTGATCGATTTGACGATGGCGTTGAGTTTTTCCAGATGCCGGGTGCGCGAGTAGACCAGCGCCTGCAGGGCCTCGCCCTTGTTGTGCAGCTGCCTGACGCGCCAGCGCACCAGCGCCCATGCCAGCAGGCCCGCGGCCAGCAGGTAGCCGGTCCTGGCCCACCAGGTCTGGTGCCAGGCCGGCAGCACCACCACCCGCAGCGACAGTTCATCGACATTCCACAGGCCCTCGCGGTTGCTGCCGCGCAGGCGCAGGCGGTAGGTGCCGGGCGGCAGGCTGTTGTAGCTGGCCACGCGGCGGCTGGCGTCGGCCTCGGTCCAGCGGCGGTCGAATCCCTCCAGCAGGTAGGCGTAGCGGTTGCGCTGTGGCGCGGAGTAGTCCAGCGCCGCCAGTTCGACCTCGAAGTTCTGGGTGTCCGGCGTCAGGGTCAGGGTCGGACCTTCGGGCGCGCTGAGCTGGTCGGGCGTGAGCGCGCGCTGATCGACCCGCACCGCGCTGATCACCAGCGGCGGACGATAGGCCCAGTCGTTCAGGCGGGCGGCGTACACCACCGCCATGCCGGAGGTGGCCCCGAACAGCAGATCGCGTTCATTGGTGACGGTGCTGGCGCCGATGAAGAAGGTGCGGAACGCCAGCCCGTCGGCGCGGGCCAGCGCGCGCGCCTTGAGCGTGGTCGCGTCGACCACGGCGATGCTGTCCGAGGTGGCGGCCCAAATGCGGCCGGCGGGATCCGACTGCAACGCCATGATGGTGCCGGTCGACAGTCCCTCGGCGACGCCGACCCGTTCGAACACCGGCGCGCCCCTGGCATCGCGCCCGGTCATCACGCAGATGCCGCCGCCGTAGGTGCCCACCCACAGCCGGCCGCGCCCGTCGATCACCAGCGAGCTGATAACGGCCTCGGAGAGCGCGGTGGGGAGGGCCGGCGCGGCGTGGATCTGCTCTATCTTTCCGGTCGCCGGATCGAGGCGATTGAGGCCGTTGCGGGTGGCGATCCACAGCGCGCCGTCGACATCGGGGACCACGGCGTGGATGCGGTTGTCGGTCAGCCCGCCGCCCTCCTGCGGGCCCTGGACGTAGCGCTTGATGGTGCCGGCGGCGACATCGTAGCGCAGCAGTCCTTCGAAAGTGCCGAGCCAGAGCTGGCCGTCGCGCTTCAGGATGGTGCCGATGCGCGGATACTGGTTTTCCTGCGGCAGGGCGATGCGTTTGACGGCCCTCCCGCCGCCCCGGGTGCGGTACAAACCGAGCTGGGTGCCGATCCAGGCCTCGCCGGCCTCCGCCTCGGCCAGTGCCAGCACCACGCGGTTGGGCAGCGCCGTTTCCGGCTGGTGCGGGTCGGGGCGCAGCGCCGCGCGCCGGGCGCCATCGGTCGCCACGATGTCGATGCCCTGGTCGGCCAGCGCGATCCACACTTCGCGGCGGCTGTCGGTCATCAGCGCGGTGACGGCCGCCTCCAGCTTGCCCTCGCCGCCGAACACCGAGTCGATGCTCTCGCTGTGCGGATCGTGGATGTCGACGCCGCGCTCGGTGCTGACCCAGATCATGCCGCTGCGGTCGCGCAGCAGCGCGGCGGTGCGGTCGTTGCTGAGGCTGAGCGGCACCGCCGGCTGGTGCAGTATGCGGTTGCTGCGGCCCGTGGCGGTGTGATACTCGACGATGCCGCCGCCGTAGGTGCCGGCCCACCAGGTGCCCGGCGTGCTCTCGGCGACCGACAGCACCATATTCGATTCCATGTCCTTGACGCCCTTGAGCGCGACCAGCTGGCCGCTGTCGGCCAGCGGATCGACCGTGCCCATGCCGCTTTTGAGCGTGCCGAAGGCGATCTGTCCCCGGCTGTTTTCGCCCAGCGCCATGACGGTGTCGCTCCAGCCGCTCCGGCCGGCGGCGCCGACCGGGATGGCGGCGATGGCGCCGCCGGGTTTCATCCGCGCCAGTCCGGTGCCGGTGCCGATCCACAGGTTGCCCGAGCGGTCCACCAGCAGCGCGCGGACCTGGTTGTCCGGCAGGCCCGGCGCGGTTTCGCGGGTATGGCTGGTCACGGTGCCCGCGACGGCGTCGTAGAATTTGAGGCCGGTGGGGGTGCCTATCCAGAGATTGCCCTTGGCGTCGCTGGCGATCGCGCTGACCAGGCCATGGCTCAACTCCTCGTTGATGCGGACGAAGTATTCCTTGCGATTGTCGTACATCGCCACGCCGGCGGTGGCGGTGCCGACCCACAGGCGGCCGCGCGCGTCGACGTGCAGGGTTTGAATGAAATCGCCGGGAATGCTGGTGGGGTCGGTGGCGTTGTGGTGGAAGCTGCGCACGCGGTAACCGTCCCAGCGCGCCAGGCCGCTCTGCGTGCCGATCCAGATGTAGCCGTCGCCGTCCTGCGCCAGCGCCATGCTGACGGGATGCGGCAAGCCCTGTTCGAGTCCGAGATGTTCAAACAGCGGCGTGGCCAGCTTGTCCCAGCGCTCGGAGCCGGCCCTGGCGGGGCCGGACAACATGGCGCCGGCCAGAAGGCACAGGCAGGCCGCCGGCGCGAAGGCGACACGGGACGGCGGGACGACACGGCATAGCCGAAAAAGTCGACCAAGGGCGGCGATACAGGCATGCAGTGATAGGGCATGGATGTTCAAATCAGGGCATTCTCCCGGCAAGTGATTATCAGCATACGGAATAGCCGGCCGAAAGTCCATGCTTGCGGCGCGAATTCGCCGCCGCTTGTACAATCGCCGTCAGCACCGCCTTACAAGGAATTACCCTCTCTATGAAACCGTCGCTATGAAACCTCAATTACTGGTGCTGGCCGCCAGCCCCTCCGCCGCCGTCATGGAACAACTGGACCTCCACTTTCAATGCCACCACGCCTGGCGCCAGCCGCGCGAGGCGCAGCCGGATTACATACGCGGCGTGGCCGCCGGTGTGCGCGGCCTGCTGACCACGGGCGCGATCGGCGTCGGCCCGGCGCTGCTGGAGCAGTTGCCGGCGCTGGAAATCGTCGCCGTCAACGGCATCGGCACCGACGCCGTGGCGCTGGAGGCGACCCGCGCGCGCGGCATTGTCGTCACCAATACTCCCGGCGTGCTGACCGACGACGTGGCCGATCTGGCACTGACGTTGTTGCTGGCGGCGGCGCGGCGCCTGCCGGCGCTGGACCGCTACGTGCGCAGCGGCGCCTGGGAGGCGGGCCAGCCGCTGGCGCCCACGCGCGCCCTGCGCGGCAAGGTCTGCGGCGTGTTCGGCTTCGGCCGCATCGGCCAGGCGGTGGCTGCGCGGGCCGAGGCGTTCGGCATGCGCACGTTGTACTTCCAGCCGCGCGCGATCGCCGGCGTGGCGCAGGAGCGCAGCGCCTCCCTGCTGGAACTGGCGCGGGCGAGCGACTATCTGGTGGTGTGCGCGCCCGGCGGCGCTGCCACGCGGCACGCGGTGGACGCGCAGGTGCTGGCGGCGCTGGGGCCGGAGGGCACGCTGGTGAATATCGCGCGCGGTTCGCTGGTGGACCAGCAGGCGTTGATCGCGGCGCTGCGCGAGGGCGTGTTGGGGATGGCGGCGCTCGACGTGTTCGACGACGAGCCACGCGTTCCGGCCGCGCTGCGCGGGCTCGATAACGTGGTGCTGGCGCCGCACGTGGGCAGCCTGACGGTGGAGACCCGCCACGCGATGGGGCAACTGGTGGTGGATAACCTGCTGGCGCATTTCGACGGGGGCGCGCTTCCCACTCCCGTCGTATAAATTGCCGTGTGGTAATTAAGGCGTCATATTCGTCGCGTATAGTGATTAATGTCGGTGTTATAACATTAATTACTCGGAAGAACTGTCGCGATGAAACTCCCTCAATTGAAAACCGGCGCGCGCGTGCTGGCGTCGTTCGCCATGCTGCTGTTCGCGATGGGCTGCATGTCGGCCGTGTCGCTGTGGCGCCTGCAGTCGGCCAACGACACCGCGTCCAACCTGGTCGATGAAAAACTGGCCAAGCAGCAGCTGACGTCCGAGCTGCTGGGCGTGGCCGAGCTCAATGGCTTGCGGGCGATCTCGATCGCCCGCAGCGACAGCCTGGAAGTGGGCGACATCTTCCACGCGCAGTTGGTCGCCGGCGAAAAGGTGGCGGCGGGTATGGATCGCCAACTGGCCGCGATGCCGGCCGACGGCGTCGAGCACGAGCTGTTGGTGGCCGTCGGCGCCAGGCGGGCGGCGTATCAGGCAGTGCGCGCAGACCTGTTCAAATTGAAGGACGGCGGGCGGATACAGGAAGTGAGCGACTTGCTCGACACCGGCCTCGGCGCCGCTTTCGGCGCCTACACCGGCGCGCTGCAGAAACTGCTGGCGTATCAAACGCAGGAGGCCAGGACGATGGCGGCGCTGTCGGCCAGCCAGTACCAAAGCAGCCGCGCGCTGCTGATCGGCCTTGGCTTGGCGACCTTGGCGCTGGGCGCCGTGCTGGCGTTGATGCTGACGCGCAGTATCGTGCGTCCGCTGACGCGGGCGGTGGCGCTGGCCGAACAGGTGGCGGCCGGCCAGCTGCACGTCGTCATCGAGCATGGGCGCGGCGACGAGATCGGCCAACTGTTCGACGCGTTGAGCCACATGACCGGCCGCCTGGCCCACACCGTCGGCCGGGTGCGCGACGGCGCGGTGGCGATCGACTCGGCCTCGCGCGAGATCGCCAACGGCAACATGGATCTGTCGCGCCGCACCGAGCATCAGGCCGGGGCGCTGCAGGAGACCGCGTCGGCGATGGTGCAACTGACGTCGGCGGTGCGCGAAAACAGCGGCAACGCGCGCCAGGCCAACGCGCTGGCCTTGTCGGCGTCCGAGGTGGCGGAAAAGGGCGGCAAGGTGGTGTCGGAAGTGGTGCGGACGATGGCCGGCATTAACGACTACGCGCACAAGATCGTCGACATCACCGGCGTGATCGACAGCATCGCCTTCCAGACCAATATTCTGGCGTTGAACGCCGCCGTCGAAGCGGCGCGCGCCGGCGAGCAGGGACGCGGTTTCGCGGTGGTCGCTTCCGAGGTGCGCAACCTGGCGCAGCGTTCGGCGGCGGCGGCCAGGGAGATCAAGAAGTTGATCAACGACTCGGCCGAGCAAATCGCCAGCGGCAGCGCGCTGGCCGAAAACGCCGGCGCGACGATGGACGAAATCGTGCTGAGCGTGCGCAGGGTCACCGCCATCATGGCCTCGATCAGCACAGCCAGCGCCGAGCAGGAACACGGCATCGGGCAGGTCACCACCGCCATCGGCGAGATGGACGGCGTCACGCAGCAGAACGCCGCCCTGGTGGAGGAAGCGGCGGCGGCCGCCGGCGCGATGCAGGCGCAGGCGAAAGAACTGGCGCAACTGGTGGGCTCCTTCCAGATCGACGCCACGACGCGCAAACCACCGATGCCTACGAAATCCGGCGTCCATCGGATCCACGTAGGGCGGATTAGCGCAGCGTAATCCGCCACGCATGCGTTGCGGCGGCCCATCCACTGGCCGATATTGCTGTAAACTAAGGGAGCCCAGCACTACTAACTCTCCCGAACCATCCATGTCCGCTCCCAAATCCCCCTCCGGCACCCCGCCCATGTTCAACCTGGCGTGGCCGCTGCTGGTCGAACTGGGATTGGCGATAGGCGCCGGCGTGGTCGGCACCGCGCTGGCCTCGCGCATCTCGGACGCCGCCGGCGGCGCCTTCGCGATCGCCAGCCAGGTCTCGGCCACCCTGTTCATCCTGTTCCGCATCATCGGCGCCGGTGTCAGCGTGGTGGTCACGCAAAATCTCGGCGGCGGCCAGCGTGACGCCGCCGACAAGGTCGCCCGCGCGGTGGTCGGCGCCAGCACCTGGCTCGGCGCGGTCGCGGCGCTCGCCGCGCTGGTGGGCGCCAATGGGTTGCTGCACCTGCTCAACGCGCCGCCCGAGGTCTTCCCGCTGGCCGCGCCGCTGTTGATGGCGCTGGCGCCATCGCTGTTGTTCGACGCCTGGAACGCTTCCATGGCCAGCGTGATGCGCGCCCATCTGCGCACGCGCGACACGCTGCTGGTGCTGATCGCCATGCACGCCAGCCACCTGGCGCTGGCCATCCCGCTGATGTACGGCTGGGGCCCGGTGCCCGCCATGGGCCTGCCCGGATTCGCGGCGGCGTTGGCGGTCAGCCGCGCCATCGGCCTGGCGCTGCACCTGTGGCTGTGGCGCATCCACCTCGGCGTCACCCTGGTGCGCGGCGACTGGTGGCGCTTGCCGCGCCGCGAGCTGGCGGCGGTGCTGCATATCGGCCTGCCCGGGGCGGCCGAGAATATCGCCTACCGCCTGGCGTTCATGTTCAGCGTGGCGACGGCGGCGCAACTGGGCGCCACCGCCCTGGCGACCCAGGCCTACGTGCTGCAGTTGATGGGCGGGGTGATGATGTTCAGTATCGCCACCGGCCTGGCGGTGGAGATCGTGGTCGGCTACCTGATCGGCGCGGGCGACCTGCGCGAGGCGCACGCCGTGGTGCGGCGGGCGCTGAAAATCGGCTTGGTGGCGTGCGTGGTGATCGCCGCCGCCGCCGCGCTGGCCGGGCGCTGGCTGCTGGGATGGTTCACGCAGGACCAGCAAATCATCGACGCCGGCATCGCGCTGTTGTGGATCACGGTGCTGCTGGAGCCGGGCCGCACCTTCAACCTGGTGGTGATCAACGCGCTGCGCGCGGCCGGCGACGCGCGTTTTCCGGTGATGGCGGGCGCCTTGTCGATGCTGCTGGTACTGGCCGGCGGCAGCTGGGTGCTGGGTGTGGTGCTGGGCTGGGGCCTGGTCGGCGTGTGGATCGCCTACGTCGCCGATGAATGGATACGCGGCTTGATCATGTGGCACCGCTGGCAAACCCACGCGTGGGTGCCGCACGCGCGGGCCTCGCGCAAGCGGCTGCGGCCCGTGATCGTGGTCGAGGGATGAAAAAACCGCCCGGATGCGGGCGGTTTTTATCGCGCGGTTTTACTGCACGGTGAGGATCACCTTGACCGTGTCGTCGACCTGCGATTTCTCGATATAGCCGATGGCGCTCGGGTCGGCCGCCACGGCCTTCTTCACTTCGGCGCTGGAGGCGTACTCCTTGGGCGCGCTGGCCTTGCCGGTGAAGACCAGCTTCGACCAGATGGCCTTGACCTGCGTGGCGTCCTTGTCCAGCACCTTTTTATAGAACTCGTTGCGCAGCGCGCCGTCGGTGTGTTCGATGGGCGTGAACAGGGTCGATTTACCGAGGAAGAACTGGCCCGCCTGTTCGCTGAACATGCGCGTGGCGGGGTTCTTCGGATTGACGATCACCACGATCTCCGCCGCGAACGAAGGCGCGGCGAACGCGCAGACACCCGCCGCCAGCAGCAGCTTGCCGATAGTCGTTTTCATGTGGCTCTCCTTAGAAGACGAAATCGATGGCGGCGGCGTAGACGGTCACGGATCTGCCGTTGAAGCCGGGCTTGACGTTGATCAGGGTGCCGTTGCCGCCGCCCTTTGGTTTAAGGCGGTCGACCTGCACCTTCAACGCCGCCGATTTATAGAAGTCCCAGCGGATGCCGACGGCGTCGCTCGATTGTTCGCCGCCCTTGATCGCGCCGTTGAGCCCCGCCACCAGGCCGGCCAGCGGGCCGGTGGTGGGCAGCGATGAGAATTCGCGGATGCTGTCTTGCTTGACGTCGCCGTGCACATAATAGGGCACGAATTTTCCGTAGCGGTAGCCCAGCATCGCGTACCACGAAGTGGTATCTGGCACGAGGCGGGTATCGGTCTTACGCACGCCGTATTCGGCCTGGGCGATGATGTTCTTGTAGTCCATGACCAGGCCCAGCGAACTGAAAGTGCCCTTGAAGTCGATCACGTCCAACTGGTCGTCGATACCCAGGCGGGCCGCCTTGGCGGCGCCGACCAACTGATCGAGCCCTTGATTATGGATGCTGACGTTGGCCTGCGCATGGCCGATGCGGTAGGTGAAGGGACCATTTTCGAGCGACACGTAGGCCGCGACCGTGCCGACGTTCGAGACGGTGCCTGGAGTCTTGGATTTGGCCGTTCCGGCGGCCAGTTGCGCCGTCACCGTGCTGTCGCCGTAACCGTGCTGGTAGAGGATGTCGCCGCCGTTGATGGAGTCCATCGGCACCTGCGCGTAGACCTCGGTCGGTGGGCGCAGCATCGTGTTGGCATAGCCGACGTTGCGCACGTCCGAGATCATATAGATCGGCGCGGCGATGCGGCCGAGGCGTACGCTGAAATCGTCGTTAATCTTGTACTTGGCGAACGCCCATGCCAGCGTGCCTTTGTACTCGTCGTATTCCCCGCGTTTGAGCACCAGGCCCTGCGCGGTAAAGGACAGATTGTCGCTGTATTTGGCCGTGGCCTGCACGCCGAAGTTGGAATCGACGCCGGTGCGGAAGTCTTTGCCGGCGCCGGAGGCCTGGCTGACGCGGCCGAACTCGGCCAGATCGGTGTTGGTCCTGGTGAGCGCGCCGGTGCCGAATCCGCTGATGGTGATCGGCAGGCCGTCCTGCGCGTAGGCCGTGGCGCAAAAGGCGCCGAGGACCGCCAGCGCCATCAGCGACTTCATCGCGGGAGTGAAAACTGGGGTGCTGGCTAAAGTGCGGTTTGCAAGCCTGGTTTGTTTCATCGTGTTCCCTCCGGTGGTTGTGTCTGGACGTCTTGGCTGTCCTGATCGTCTTTTTTAGTGTGGCTCGGAAGGCGTTGATTTGGGTCAAATTTATACGGAAATGTCACAATTTCGTTGTTCATGGGCAACGACTTGCAATATGGGATCGCTATCATGTGACACAAACGGCAAGCTTTCCTAAGCCATGTCTGTGATTTTCGGCACGTCCGCCGGCGCCGGGCGCAACCGGGTCATGACACAAAGTCGGCGGCAGGGGGGAGGGGTGTCAGCGCGCGTCGGGGCGCGGTGTCGTGGGCAGGTTGCGCACGATGGCGCGCAGCATTTCCTCGACGTCGATCGGCTTGGCGATGAAGTCGTTCATGCCGGAAGCGATGCATTGTTCGCGCTCCGAGGCCATCACGCCGGCGGTCATCGCCAGCACGGGCAGCGTCAGTTTCAGTTCGGACCGGATCAGGCGGGTGGCCTCGAAACCGTCCATTTCCGGCATCTGCACGTCCATTAAAACCAGGTCGTAGCGGTGCGACTCTGTGCGCAGCAGGTCGACCGCCTCGCGGCCATTCTCGACCGTGTCGATGATGGCGCCGGCGTAATCGAGCATGCTCTTGGCAACCAGCTGATTGATCGGATTGTCCTCCACCAGCAGGATGCGCGCACCGTCGACGCGCAGGCCGGGGGGCGGTCCCGAGGCGGGCGACTGCGCCGCATCGGCGGCGGACCCGGAATCCGGCGTCGCCGGAGCGCCGGCATTTTCCGATTTTTCCTTGTCCGCCGCCGATGTTTCGCGCGCGGCGCGCGCCAGCCGCACGGTATCGTGCAGGCGCTGGCCGGTGACGGGTTTGAGCAGCACCGCGTCGGCGCTTTGCGCGCCGTCGGCGAGCAGCAGCTTGCCCTGGCCGAAGGCGCTGACCATCAGGACGATGGGCGGCGCGCCGGGGTCGGCGGCGCGTATCGCCGCCATCGTCGCCAGGCCGTCCATGTCGGGCATGTTCCAATCCACCAGCACGGCGCCATAGCGGCCGGCGGCCCCGCGCAGCAACGTCAGCGCCTGCTCGCCCGAGCCGGCGCAGTCGCAGCGCCAGCCTTGCGCGCGTATCGTTTTGTACAGATAGCGGACGCTGACGGGATCGTCGTCGACCACCAGCAAATGCTGCGCGGGCAGGCCGGCCGCATCGTCGGCCGCCGGCGCGTGGGCGCGCAGCATGGGCACCGTCAGCACGAATTCGCTGCCGACGCCCGGCGTGCTGCGTACCTCGATCGCGCCGCCCATCAAGGCGGCGATGCGGCGCGAGATCGCCAGTCCCAGGCCGGTGCCGCCGAAGCGGCGCGTCATCGAGGCGTCGGCCTGGGAGAAGGGCGCGAACAACTGCGCCAGGCTGTCGGCCGGGATGCCGATGCCGCTGTCGCTGACGGTGAAGCGCAGCGTGGCCGCGGCGCCAGCCGCCGGGTTGACGCCGGCGGCGCCGGCCACCAGTTCCACCAGCACCGCAACCGAGCCTTTTTCGGTGAACTTGATGGCGTTGCCGACCAGGTTGACCAGCACCTGCTGCAGCCGGTGGCCGTCGCCGAGCAGCGCCTGCGGCACGCCGGGCTCGATGCCGATGGCCAGCTCCAGGTCCTTCTCGCCGCCGTTGACGGTCATGATGTTGGCCAGCGTCTCCAGCACGGCGCCGAGCTGGAACGGCGCCGGCGACAATTCCATGCGGCCCGCCTCGATCTTGGAGAAGTCCAGCACGTCGTTCAGGATGCCGAGCAGCGAGTTGCCGGACGTCCGTATCATCTCCAGGTACTTTTGCTGGTCTGCCGACAGCGGTGTGTTGCTCAGCAAGTGCGTCATTCCCAGCACGGCGTTGAGCGGGGTGCGGATCTCGTGGCTCATGTTGGCCACGAACTCGGTCTTGGCGCGGCTGGCCGCTTCGGCCAGGTCGCGCGCGGCGATCAGCGAGCCTTCCGACTCTCTCAGCGCGCCCGTCATTTGCCGCGCCAGCGCGGTGGCGTAGACGTGGCGCGCGGTCAGCGCCCGCACCACGCCGAAGAACAGCAGGCTGATGATGACGCCGGCCAGCAGCACGATGTGCGATTTCTGGCGGTCGATGGAGCGCTCGAAGGCCGGCAGCGACGTGAAACGCAGCGTCCAGCGGTGCTGCAGCAGCTCGAGCGGCATCTCGCGCGCGAACGGATTGGGATAATGCAGGCGGTCGTTCTCGGTGCGGTCGGCGGCGCTGGCGTACAGGCGCGCCCTGGCGTCGGCCTCGTCGCCGTCGAAGATCTCCAGCCGGATCGCGTGCGCGCCCGCGTGGTTTTCCGCCTGCCCGCCGGCGCCGAGCAAGTCGCGCATCAATTCCTCGGCCAGGATAGGGCTGTAGGCGTAACCCTGCAGCGCCGCCATGCGCTGCTCCGGCGTCGCGCCGGCGGACAGTCCCGCCTGTTTGCGGTAGACCGGAAAATACATGAGGAAGCCCGGCTGGTGTCCGTCCCTCGCGCTCTGCACCAGTTCCACCTTGGCGCTCAGCGCCGGCATGCCCGAGCGCGCGGCGTTGCGCAGCGCCACCTTGCGGATTGGTTCGGAAAACATGTCGTAGCCGAAGGCGCGGCGGTTGCGCTCGTCGAAGGGCTCCAGGTACAGCACCGCCACCGAGGCCGGCGGCGGGGGCGCCGCTTGCGTCGCATCGAGCGACCAGACGCGGAACTCCGGATAGCCCTCCTGGCGCACCTGGCGCTCCAGTGCCGCGCGCTGGTCGTGGCGCAGGAAAATCCCGTAGCCCAGCCCCATCACGCCGGGGAAGTTGTTTGGCAGGTCAAGGCCGGCGGCGAAGTCGCGCCACTGGGTGCGCGTCGGCTCCTGCTCGGCCTTGAACAGCGCCTGGGCACCGCGCAATCCCGATTCGTAAAGGGCCATGCGCTGGACGATGCCGCGCGCGATCTCGGCGGCCTCCGCGTCGAACCGTTCGCGCGCGCGCCGTTCGGTGTCCACCGCCACCAGGTGCCACACCAGAACCGTCAGGCCCACCCCCAGCAGCAAGGTCGCCCATTGCGCGGCGCTGTGTTCCCGCACGTTCGTCTGCAGCCGTTTGCGTTCGCTGGCGTCGGCGCTCAGCACCAGGCCGATCAGGCTGCACAACACGATGAAGCTGTCGAGCGAGATCAGCGCGTCGTTGAGGGTGCCGGCGGCGAAGGGACCGAGGCCGTTGACGGTGCCCAGCACCGCGCCGGCGGCGGCGCACATGTACACGGCACTGGCGCCGCGCAGGCCGTAGCGGTAGGACGCCCAGGCCACGCACAGCACGAACACATAGGGCAGCCATCCGAGGTGGTCGTCGGGCGAATAGGCGCGGAAGAAGACCATGGCGATCAGCGCCAGCAACGCCGCCAGCGACAGCGCCACCTCCAGCACGCCAGGCCAGCGCCAGGCCAGCGACCGATCCATCCGCCAGACGACGATCGCCGGCGTCACCAGCAGCACCCCGGTGGTGTCGCCGACCCACCAGGTCAGCATGACGGTGGCGTAGGCGTCGGCGCCGGCCAGGCCAAAAAGCACCAGGGTGGTGGCGCCGATGCCGGCGCTCACCAGGCACATGGCCATGGCGACCAGTGCGAACTTGTAGACGTTCTGCAGCTGGCCTATCGGTTGGGTGGCGTCGGCGTAGCGGCGTATCAGCCAGGCGCCCGCCAACGCTTCGAGGGTGTTTCCGATGGCGATGGCGCAGGAGGCCAACGCCACGGCGCCGCCCAGGGGCAGGCCGTTGGCGTGGAAGGTGGCGAGATTGGCGGCGAAAGCTCCCAACATGATAGCCGGCCAGGCGCGGTAGCCGAGCAGCAGGATGGCGGCGAAGGCGATGCCGGACGGCGGCCAGACGGGGGTGGCGTTGGTGTTGGCGAAGGCCAGCAGCAGGCTGGCGCGGGCCACCAGCGCGTAGCAAAGCGCCAGCAGCGCAAGCCCGAGTAGCCGTTTTGGCGTGTTGGGCGCGCCGGCTTCCCCGGTCCAGGCGGAGGCCAGGGAGCGCTCGGATGCGGCCGGGGAATCCGTATCGTGACCTACGCGCATGGCAGCATGTTCTAGTTATCGGAATGGCACACGGCCACTATATCGTATTTACATCCGGGTTTGCGCGTTTCGCGCCGCCGGCATGCATTTCGCGCCGTTTGCGCGCCGTTCGTCGCACCGGCCGCCGGCGCCGGTCGCCTCCCCCTAGAGTGGAGTCGTGATTCCACCACCCTGACCAACCTTGCCAACGGAGCCCGACATGACACGCCAGACCGCGACAGCCATCCTTGCCTTCCTCTTCACCGCCACCGCCGCCAGTGCGGCCGACCTGACCATCGCAGTCGATGGCGTGGCCAGCGCCGATGGCAAGGTGATGGTCGCTATGTACAATTCCGCCGATGCGTTTCGCGGCAAGCCTTACCGGGCGCTGATGGCCCCGGCGACGGCGGGCACCGTCACGTTGAAGTTCACGGAGCTGCCGGCCGGCGACTACGCCTTCGCGGTCTATCACGACGCCAATGGCAACGGCAAGCTGGATATGAACGCCGCTGGCATGCCTGTCGAGGACTACGCCTTCAGCAACAACGCCATGGGCAAGCGCGCCGCGCCAAGCTACGAGGACGCGCGCTTTCAGTTGCCGGCCGGCGGCGCCGCCGTCAGCGTCAACCTGCGTTGAGAGGGGACTCCGATGAGCCAACGCCGTCAATTCCTTTCCCGTGGCATCGGCCTTGCCGCCCTGGGGGTGTCCGCCGGACCGGCGCTCGCCGATAGCGAGACCTCCCGCCGCTTCCACCAGGCGCTTGAGCGCGATCCGCGTCTGTCCGTATACGCCGATACCAGCGGCGAAATGGCAGGCGTCGCAACGATGTCGGGCCGGATGCCGCCGGACTTGAACGGTGTCTTCTACCGCAACGGGCCGGGACGCTTCGAGTTGGGCGGCGAGCGCTATCACCACTGGTTCGATGGCGACGGCTTTGCCCAGCGCTGGCAAATCGGTGGCGGCAAGGTCGTTCACCGTGGCCGGTTCGTGGCGACGAAAAAGTTCGAGGACGAGAGCCTGGCGGGCCGCTTCCTGTACCCGGCGTTCGGCACCCAAATCGAGCGCCGGGCGGTGAAAAACAATGACAGCGTCAACGTCGCCAATACCAATCTGCTGCCGTTCAACGGCGCCGTGTACGCGCTGTGGGAGGGCGGCTCGGCGACAGAACTCGATCCGGAGACACTGGCCACGCGCGGCGTCAAGACCTGGCGCGCCGATCTGAAGGCCATGCCTTTCTCCGCCCATCCGAAAATGGACCCCGACGGCGGCGGCCTGTGGAACTTCGGCAATCCACCTGGCGGCGACCGGCTAATCATCTACCGCCTGAGCGCCACCGGCGAGGTAATGCGCACCGCCATGGTGCCGGTGCCCGGATTGAACATGGTGCACGACTTTGTCGTCAGCGGGCGCCATCTGATCTTCCTGGTGCCACCGTACGCCATGCGCGCCGATGCCGGTCTCAGTCTGGCAGAACGGCTGCGATGGGACGGCGGCGCCCGGCCGCTGCGCGCGGTCGTGATCGACAAGAATACGTTGGAACTGCGCCAGGTGTTCGAGTTGCCCGCGCGTTCCGTCTTCCATCTCGGGAACGCGTTCGAGGACGGTGCGTGCACGCGGCTGGACGCTGTGCTGCACGAAGGCGACATCCTGCCCGACCCCGCGCTGCCGATGCGCGGGGACATGCGCGAATACCGCGAGGCGCGCAGCAGCACGGTGCAGATCACGCTGGACTATGCCAGCGGCCAGGCGCGCGAGGCGCGGCTGTTCGGCGTCAGCGAATTCCCGCGCGTGGCGCCACAGGTGGTGGCGGCGCGCCACCGCAGGTTGGCGGTGCTCGGCGCCGACGGCGTCGGCAAGGATCTGGTTATGAATACCGTCAATCTGATCGACACCGACAGCGGCAAGGCGGATAGCTATGCCTTCGGCGCCGGCTGGCAAGTTGAGGAGCATGTGCTGGTGCCCCGGCGCGGGGCGCGCTCGGAGACCGACGGTTATCTGGTGGGCGTGGCGCAGGACACGCGGCGCGGGCAGACGGTGCTGACGGTGTTCGACGCGCACAACATCAAAGCCGGTCCGAGGGCGCTGGCGCGACTATCTTATCGCGCGCCGGTTTGCTTTCATGGTAACTTTCTGGCGACATGAATACCACTCACGACACCATCACGGGCGGCAAACCGCATCCGATCGCGCATCCGCTCGAAGTCATCCCCTTTTTCCGGCGCTGGCCCCACTCGGTGCCCCGCAACGTCATCTACACGGTCATCTTCAGCTGTGCGGTGGCGCTGGTGCTGACGGCGGTCGACATGGCCGGGGGAGCGAGCAGCCAGAGGCTGCGCAGCGATTTTCCTACCACGCTGGTCATCTCCAATTTGATCGGTGGGCTGGTGTATGGCGGGATGCTGGCGTTGAATCGCTCGCTGGACGGGTGGGTGGCCCGCCTGCGCGGTGCCCGGCGCATGCTTTTCTACGTGGCGCTGATGTCGGTCAGCGTGCCGTTTGGCATAGGACTCGGGAATCTGCTGATGAGCAGGGCCGATCCCCTGATGGTGCTGGGCCAGCGCGGCGTGTGGGTGTATTCGCTGGCGACGGGGGTGATGGTCGCCGGTTTCATGTACCTGGTCCATCGGAGCGGGGAACGGCGGATGCAGGCGGCGATGGCGGCGGCGCGCAGCAATGAACTGATCGCATCGAGCCAGCGGCTGCTGGCCGAGGCGCGCCTGCGCGCCTTGCAGGCGCAGATCGAGCCGCACTTCCTGTACAACACGCTGGCCAACGTGGTCGGCCTGATCGGCACCCAGCCGGCGTGCGCGCAGCATATGCTGGAACGATTCATCGACTACCTGCGCGCCAGCCTGGCGGCCAGCCGCGGCGACCAGGCGACCTTGGCCAGCGAGGCGGTTTTGCTGGCGGCGTATCTGGATGTGCTGGCGGTGCGCATGGGCGACCGGCTGCGCTACCGCATCGACGTGCCGGACGATCTGCGCGGCTTCGCGATCGCGCCGATGCTGCTGCAGCCCGTGGTGGAGAACGCGATCACCCACGGCCTGGAGCCGAAGGTGGAGGGCGGCGAGATCGCCATCAGCGCGCGCGTGCTGGGCGACCGTGTGTGCGTGGAGGTCAGCGACACCGGCGCCGGCCTGGCCGGCCAAGGCGCGGGGTCGAGGAAGCAGGGCGGCGGCGTGGGCTTGAGTAACCTGCGCGAGCGCCTGGCCAGTTTGTACGGCGGCGCGGCTCGGGTAGAATTACTGGAAAATCAACCTTGCGGCGTGACGGTACGCCTGATGCTGCCTTTGAATGCGAGTCCGACATCGATACCTTCCGCGCCCTGATAGCCGACGACGAAGCGCACCTGCGCGATTATCTGGAGGGGCAACTCAACGCAGTGTGGCCCGAATTGCGGGTGGTCGCCAAGGCGGCCAACGGACTCGATGCGCTGCGCCTGATCGACGAGCAGGCGCCCGACGTGGTGTTCCTGGATATCCGCATGCCGGGCATGACAGGGCTCGACGTGGCGGCGCGGCTGGTGGCGGGGAGCAAGCCGCCGCACATTGTGTTCGTCACCGCGTTCGACCAGTATGCGGTGGAGGCGTTCGAGCATTCGGCGGTGGATTATTTGTTGAAGCCGGCCAGCCTGGACCGCTTGACGAAGACGGTCGTGAAGTTGAAGGCGGCCTTGCGGGCGAGGCGCGAGGCGCCGGCGGCGGGCGGCGTGACGGCGGCCGCTTTGCAGGCCTTGTTGGCGCAACTGGGTGGCGCGGTGGCGGTGGCTCCCGCGGTGGCGGAGCCGCTGCAGTGGATACGCGCTTCGCAGGGCGATCAGACGCGCCTGATTTCGATCGACGAGGTGGTTTATTTCCAGAGCAATGACAAGTACACGAGCGTGTTTCTGGCCGATGGCGAGAGTTTGATACGCACGCCGATCAGCAAATTGCGCGAGCAGCTCGACGAGCGGCAGTTCTGGCAGATACATCGTAGTGTGATCGTCGCGGCGCGTCATGTGGCGGGAACCCGGCAGGATTTTCGCGGACGCTTGATGGTGCAGCTCAAGGGGCGTAGCGAGCAGCTGGTGGTGAGCCGCAATTACGTGGATTTGTTCAGGCAGATGTAGAGAAATTCTAAAACACGTAGGGCGGATTAGCGCAGCGTAATCGGCCATGCATGCGCCGCCAGCGGCTCATCGATGGCCGATTACGGCGTGCCGCCTAATCCGCCCTACGTGTCCATGTGGTCACGCGGGCGTCGCCTTACTTGGCGACGACCGGCTTGACCTTGGCCGCGGCTTCCTTGGCGCGGGCGCGCGCCGTTTCCACGTCGTCCGCCGTCGCCAGCGCCACGCCCATGCGGCGGCGCGCGAACGATTCCGGTTTGCCGAACAGGCGGATGTCGCTGCCCGGCACGCGCAGCGCTTCGGCCACGCCTTCGAACGCGATGCCGGCCGCTTCGTGCTGGCCGTAGATGACGGCCGAGGCGCCCGGCGCCTTGAGCGCGACATTGACCGGCAGGCCCAGAATCGCCTTGGCGTGCAGTTCGAATTCGCTTTGCACCTGCGTCGCCATGGTCACCATGCCGGTGTCGTGCGGACGCGGGCTCACTTCCGAGAACCATACCATGTCGTCCTTGACGAACAGCTCGACGCCGAACAGCCCAAGGCCGCCCAGGTCGGCCGTCACCTTGCCGGCGATGTCGCGCGCGCGTTCCAGCGCCACCGGGTCCATGCGGCATGGCTGCCACGATTCGACGTAGTCGCCTTGCACCTGCACGTGGCCGATCGGTTCGCAGAACTGCGTTTCCACCCGGCCGTCGGCGCCGATCGAGCGCACCGTCAGCAGCGTGATCTCGTAGTCGAAGTCGATGAAGCCTTCGACGATGACGCGGCCCGAGTCGACCCGGCTGCCGGCGGCGGCGTAGTCCCACGCGGCCTTGACTTCGGCGGCGCTGTCGATCTTCGACTGGCCTTTGCCCGACGACGACATGACAGGCTTGATCACGCAGGGGAAGCCGATGGCGGCGGTGGCCGCCTCCAGTTCCGCCAGGCTGCTGGCGAAGCGGTACGGCGACGTCGCCAGGCCGAGCGTCTCGGCGGCCAGGCAGCGGATGCCTTCGCGGTTCATGGTCAGCTGCGCGGCGCGCGCGGTGGGGATGCAGGTGATCTTGCCGGCTTGTTCCAGCGCGGCCAGCGTGTCGGTGGCGATGGCTTCGATCTCCGGCACGATCAGGTCCGGCTTTTCCTGCTCGATCAGCGCGGCCAGCGCGGCGCCGTCGGTCATGTTGATGACGTGGGCGCGGTGCGCGACCTGATGGCCGGGCGCGTTCGGATAGCGGTCGACGGCGATCACTTCCACGCCCAGGCGCTGCAGCGCGATGATGACTTCCTTGCCTAGTTCGCCCGAGCCGAGCAGCATGACTTTGGTGGCGGTGGGGGACAGCGGCGTGCCGAGGATGCGTGGAGTGTTCATGGTTGGTTCAGGAAAAAGAAAGTAAAGGCGTCAGAAAGAGTAGACCAGGGTCACGGAGGTTTGCGTGTCGGTGTTCTTTTTATCGTCGGGCACGTTGGTGTCGCTGCGGACGCTGAACGCGGCCTTCAACTGCATGGTGTTGTTGATCTTGGTGCGCAGCGACGTTTCCGCTTCCGAGTGCGTGTTCGAGGTGCCGCGTTCGACCATCAAGGTTTGCTGGAACAGGGCGTTTTCGCTCAGGCGCCATTTGAAGTTGCCCGCGCCGCGGATGGTTATGCCGTTCTCGGTCTCGCCGGTGTCGCGCGCGCCGCGGAAGTAGCCAGGACCGATCTCCACGTCCACGGTCTTGGTCTCGGACTGGTAGACCTGGGTGCCATAACCGACGCCGATCGTCGAGTAGCGGATGTAGGCGCCGAACCTGTCGTCGACGTGCGTGGCCAGCGCGAACAGGCGGTCGCGGTCCTGCATCAACTTGTACGCGGCCTTGGCCGACAGCGAATAGCGCTGCGCCGAGCGCTCGCGCACTTTTTCGCCGTCGTTGTTGGTGACCTGCTCGTCCTTGAAGTAGCCGGTGGCGATGTATTCGTTGCTCCAGTCGGGAAGTTCCTGCTTGGAATCTATCTTGCCGGTAACGGAGGTGCCGACAGTATTGCCCGAGGTGGAAATCGCGCCCAGTTCGGCGGAGGTGCTCCAGCCGTAGGGCGGGTCTAGATCGACGGCGGCCGCGTGGCCGCAGGTGAGTGATAGCGCTAGCGCGGGTACGAACAACAATTGTTTCATAGGCATGGGAGGGCGGGGCCGGGCATTGCCGGCGGTGCGTCGTCTTGTACGGAAGAAGCCGCTATTGTACCCGACACCGATTACGTGTGGTTCCGTACAGAGCGGGCCGGTTCAACGGAGGATCATTGCCCCATTAGCTGAACGGGGTAACCATCATGAAGACATCACTGAAACCGACAAAAATGCTGCTGTGCGCCGGCCTGTTCGCCGCCACCGCCTGCGCCACCTCGTTCACCGGCGCCGCCATCAACCGCTGTGTCGACCCGCAGGGCGCCGTGCTGCTGACCGACGCCGATTGCCCGCAGGGCAGCCGCGTCGCCAACGACGAGGCCGTTAGCGACACCGGCGCCGATGGCATCGTCATCAACAGCGGTGTCGAGCGCGTCGTCCCCGGGATTCAGGGCGGCGCCGGTCTGCCGCGCAGCCGCTGGGCCGATTTGCCGCGCCCCTTGGTGCGCAAGGCCGGCGGCACGGATGCGATGACCTTGCAGGCGGCCCGCAGCACGCTGCAGATGCAAGACGAATTGCGCCGCCAGAGCCGCGTGGCGTCGCGTTAATTGGCATGGCCGGCTCGCTCGCGCGGCCGACAAAGCCTGCGCCGGCGTCAGGCCGCTTCGCGCCGATCGGCGGCCACGACGTAGCGGTTTTTACCGGCATGCTTGGCCGAGTACAGCGCCCGGTCGGCATGGCGGTAGCTGACCGAGAGGTCGGCCCCCTTGTCGAATTCGGCGATGCCGATGCTGATCGTGCGCGCCGGCACGCAGGCCGCCCGTACCTCGTCCAGTAGCCGGCCGGCGAACACGCACGCGTCGGCAAGGTCGCCGTGGAAGACGACGCCGAATTCCTCGCCGCCCAGCCGCCCGCACAGGTGGTTGGCGGACAGCTTGCCGATGACGGCGGCGGTTCTTTTCAGCACTTCGTCGCCGGCGTCGTGGCCGAGGGTATCGTTGATTTTCTTGAAGTCGTCGATGTCGATCATCAGCAAGTGCAGCGGCCCCGCCGTTTGCTGGGCGGCGCGGGCGTCGAGGGTGAACTTGCGGCGGTTGCTCATGCCGGTGAGGCTGTCCTTGAACGCCAGCACCGTCAATTCCTTGCGGGCGCGGAAATTACCAACGCGCAATGTCAGAAAAAAAATGTTGAGATAGACGCCGATGCACAGGCTGCCGCCAACGGCGACCAGCGCCAGGTTGAAGTCGAGCTGCCCCGGCTGGCCGGGGAAATTGCCCACGCCGAGGACCAGCCAGATGACGGCGACGGTGGCGACGTAGTTGATCAACCCGCTAAACACCGGCGCCGAGGCCAGCGCCATGGCGATGCCGATCGGCAGCACCCAGAACACCGGATACGCGGTTTGGTCCACTAACAGCCGGAACGCGATGGCGGTGGTCACGGCCCCCAGCACGCCGCTGGCGATCAATTGGCGCAGCGAGCGGGCGCGGACGGTCATCAACAGGCTGGCCAGGATACCCGGCGCACCCAGCAGCACCTTCAGGTGACCATTGCCGTTGGAGCCGAACAGTAGGGTGATCGAGCACAGCCAGGCGATCAGTCCGAAGGCCTGGGTCAGGATGACGACCGGACGGCCCTCGACAAAAAATTGTCGTTGCTGTTCGGGATCGCCGATGAAATAGGAGTAGGCAAAAAGTTTTCGCATGCGCGTTCGCATATAATTTCCCAAGAGTATAAATCTTGTGCATCGGAAAAAATAGTGATTTTCGTGTAAATGTAGGCGAAATCGCAGGAGTTGCTTAAACTTATCAACAATTACTTAAATGCAATTACCTCGCCGGCGCCTCACGGCGCGACCGAATAAGTGCGTTTCAAGCAGCGCAGCACAAAGGTCGAGCGGCTGTGGCGCAGCCCCGGAAGCTTGTATAGTTTGCGGCGCAGGAACTCCTCGTAGCCTGCCGTTCCGGCCACCGCCACCTTGATCAGGTAGTCGTATTCGCCGGTCAGCAAATAGGCTTCCATCACCTCCGGCAGCTCGGCCAGCGCCTTGCCGAACTTGTCGAAGATGTCGTCGTCGTGGCGATCCAGCGTGACCTCGATGATGACGGTATCCGGATAACCCAGCGCCGTCTGGCTCAGCAGCGCGGTGTAGCCCTCGATCATGCCGCCTTCCTCCAGCGCGCGCACGCGGTTCCAGCACGGCGTGGTCGACAGGCCGACCTTTTCGGCCAGCTTGGTGTTGCTCAGCCGGCCATCCTGGCGCAGCTCGCGCAAGATGCGGCGATCGATCTCGTCGATTTCCATGTTTTGCTCCCGAAAAGATGAATATTCCATGGATTTTACATGTTCCGGGATGATGTTCTTGGAAAGTGGCGGAATCGGGGAAATTCCGGAAGCCTATTTCGCCCCGTTGTGGATATTCTGATGGCATGAATACCACACAGAAAAACTATCGTTTTTGCATCGAGCCGGATGCGCCCATCGCCACGCTGGAGGCGGCGCTGGCCGTCGTGCGCCGCCTCGGCATCGAGTTGCGCGGCCTGCGTACGACCGCCGGCGCCCACGGGCTGGAGGTGCATCTGCGCCTGGCCGCGCCGGAGGAGGATCCGCTGGTGTTGTGCCGCATGCGCCTGCACAACGTCATCGGCGTGCAGGCGATCCGCGAGTCGCCGCCGTCCGGGCCGCTGTGAGCCCGTATGTTTACGTGAGGCTGTACTTCACCAGGAAAACGATGGCGATGATCCAGACCACCGGCTTGACCTGGCGCGCCTGGCCGGTCAGCAACTTGAGGCCGGCGTAGGTGATGAAGCCGAAGGCGATGCCGTGGGCGATCGAGTAGGTGAACGGGATCACCAGCGCGGTGATCGCCGCCGGCACGCTTTCCGTGGTGTCGCTCCAGTCGACGTCGACCAGGTCGCGCAGCATCAGGCAGGCGACGAACAGCAGCGCCGGCGCGGTGGCGTAGGCCGGCACCACGCCGGCGATGGGCGCGAAGAACAGGGCGGCCAGGAACAGCAGCGCCACCACCAGCGCCGTCAGGCCGGTGCGGCCGCCGGCCTGCACGCCGGCCGCGCTTTCCAGATAGGCGGTGGTGCTGGAGGTGCCCAGCACGGAGCCGGCCACGATGGCGCAGCTGTCGGCCAGCAGCGCCTTGTTGAGGCGTTCCATCTTGCCGTTGACCAGCAGGCCGGCGCGGCTGGCCACGCCCATCAGGGTGCCGGTGGCGTCGAACAGTTCCACCAGGAAGAACACCAGCACCACGTTGAACAGCCCCATCGAGATGGCGCCCGCCAGGTCGAGGTGGAACAAGGTCGGCGAGATCGACGGCGGCAGCGACATGAAGCCCTTGAAGGTGTTGCCGCCGAAGAAGAAGCTCAGCACGGTGACGGCGACGATGCCGATCAACAGCGCGCCCGGCACGCGCAGCCGGTCCAGCGTGACGATCAGCAGGAAGCCGAGGATGGCCATCAGGGTGTGCGGATTGTGCATGTCGCCGACGGTGACCAGCGTTTCCGGGTTGGCCACCACCAGGCCGGCGCTTTTCATCGCGATCAGCGCCAGGAACAGGCCCAGGCCCACGGTGATGGCGACCCGCAGCGAATGAGGAATGCCGTTGACGATGTGCTCGCGCACCTTGAACACGCTAACGGCGATGAACAGGCAGCCGGAGATGAACACCGCGCCGAGCGCCGTCTGCCACGGCACGCCCATGCCGAGCACCACGGCGTAGGCGAAGTAGGCGTTCAAGCCCATGCCCGGTGCCATGCCGATCGGGTAGTTGGCGTACAACCCCATGATGAGGGTGCCCAGCGCGGCGGCCAGGCAGGTGGCCACGAACACCGAGTCCTTCGGCAGGCCGGCGTCGCCCAGGATGGCCGGGTTGACGAAGATGATGTAGGCCATCGTCAGGAAGGTGGTGACACCCGCGATCGCTTCGGTGCGGATGGTCGTGCCGTGCTCGGCGAGCTTGAAGAATTGGTTGAGTGACATGGCTGGTCATGGTCCTGGTAGACCCGGTATCGCGGGGAGGGCGAAGGATAGCACGACCCCGGCGCCACCCCGGACATCGCATATTGTATTGCCTTTTAGATATAGAGGTGTCAAAATGCAAAATCTGCTGCCTGTTTGACAGCACTAGTTGCTTTATCGATACGGGGCCACCGCACCAACATGGAATTCGCTTTATGAAAGCCCGTATCTGGGGCGCGCGCGGCTCGTTGCCGGTGGCGCTGAACCACAAACACATCCGCGCCAAGCTGGTCTCGGCGCTGGTGGGGGCGATCGGCCGCGATCTCGACTCGCGCGAAAAGGTGGCGTCGTACGTCGACAACGAGCTCGATTTCGACGTGCGCGGCACTTATGGCGGCAATTCCAGCTGCGTCGAGGTCGAGGCCTGGGACCCGGCGGCCACCACCGACCACATCATCCTCGACCTCGGTTCGGGCGCGCGGCCGCTGGCCGGCGCCAAGCTGGCGCGCTACGGCCCGGCCAATCCGCAGACCTACCATGTGTTCATGTCCCATCTTCATTGGGACCACATCATGGGCTTTCCGTTCTTTACGCCAGCCTACATTCCGGGCAACCGCATCATCATCTACGGCTGCCACGCCGAGCTGGAGACGGCGTTCCGGCGCCAGCAGGACCCGATCAGCTTCCCGGTCGGCTTCGACCAGCTGGCGGCCACCATCGAGTTCGTGCGCATGGAGCCCGGTGTGCCGGTGATGGTCAAGGACGTGAAGGTGACGGCCAAGCGCCAGCTGCACCACGGCGATTCGTATGGCTACCGGCTCGAGCGCGGCGGGCGGGCCATGGTCTACAGCACCGATTCCGAGCACAAACTCGATGACGCCGACGGACGCGGGGCGTTCGTGGAGTTCTTCCGCGACGCCGACCTGGTGATCTTCGACGCCATGTATTCGCTGGCGGAGTGCGTGTCGGCCAAGGCCGATTGGGGCCACTCGAGCGGCGCGGTGGGCGTGGAGCTGTGCCGGCTGGCCGGCGTGCGCACGCTGTGCCTGTTCCACCACGAGCCGGTCTACGACGACGCCCGCATCTCCGGCGTGCTGGCCGAGACGCGCCGCTACGCCGCCGCCACCGGCGAGACGCCGCTGGAGGTGGTGTCGGCCTACGACGGCATGGAGATCGACCTGTAAGGTCTCAGTCGGCGATCGCGTGGCCGTCGCGGCCGTTGTGCTTGGCCGCGTAGAGCGCGCTGTCGGCGCGCGCCACCAGCTCGGCGGCCGATTCCCCCTCGCCATGGTGCAGCGCCAGGCCGATGCTGGTGGTGACCGCCATGCCGGTGTCCGCCACTATGAACGGCCGCCGGATCGCCTCGACGATCTTGAGCGCCATCCGCGCCGCCTCGTCGACGTGCGCCACCTGTTCGAAAATGATGATGAATTCGTCGCCGGCGACGCGGGCCACGGTGTCCGAGGCGCGCACGTTGGCCGTCAGGCGCGCGGCGAATTCCTTGAGCACGGCGTCGCCGGCGCCGTGGCCGCGCGTATCGTTGATGGCCTTGAAGTGGTCGATGTCCAGGTAGGCCAGCGCCAGCGGCTGGCGATTGCGCCTGGCGCGCACGATCGCCAGTTGCAGTATCTCTTCGAACATGCGGCGGTTGGCGATGCCGGTGAGCGTGTCGATGCGCGCCAGCTGCGTCAGGCGCTGCTCGATTTCCTTCATGCGCGTGGTGTCGTGGGTCAGCGAGTAGATGCCGACGACGGCGCCGTCGGCGCCCAGCTCCGGCACGAAGGTGGTCTCCAGCGCGTGTTCGCCGCCGTCGATCCTGGCGGTGTGCTCGTAGGTGGCGTTGTGGCCCCGGTAGGCGCGGTCCAGGTGCGGCTGCGCCAGCGCGTACTGGGTCTTGCCGATGCCTTCGACCAGGTGGCGGCCGATCATTTTGACCGGGTCCATGCCGAACCAATGCAGGAAGGTGGCGTTGAGGAATTGGAAGGTGCGCGCGTGGTCCAGGTAGGAGATCAGCACCGGCAGGTTGTCGGCCAGCGTGCGCAGGCGCTTTTCGCTGGCGGCGATCTTGCGCTCGTAGGCCACCCGCTCGGTGATGTCGTGCAGGAAGGCGGTGGCGTAGTAGGCGCCGTCGTGGCGCAGCGCGCCGAGCGACAGTTCGACCGGCACCTCGCCGCCGTCCTTGTGCAGCGCGGCCACCCGCACGCGCGAGTTGATCAGCTTGCCCACATGGCCGTCGGCGAAGCTGCGCATGCCGGCGCCGTGCTTGCCGCGCAGCGCCGGCGGGACGATCAGCTCGGCGATGTCGCGGCCGACCGCCTCCTCGCGCGTCCAGCCGAAACTGCGCTCGGCGGCGGCGTTCCACTTGGTGATGATGCCGGTGGCTTCGCAGCTGACGAAGGCGTCCGGGGCGCGCTCGAGGATGCTGCTGATGAGCGCCTCGCTGTCGCGTATCGCCGTTTGCGCGGCCTCGCGCTCGGCCATCAGTTCGTGGAAGGCCACGCTCAGCGCGCCGATCTCGTCGGCGCGCCCGCGCTGCAGCACGCCGATGTCGGCGCGGCCGCCGCGGATGTCGTCGATGTGCCCGCGCAGGCGGCCCAGCGGCCGCAGCATCCACTGCACCGCGATCCACGCCATCAGCCCGGCCAGCGCGGCGCAGGCGGCGGCGCCCAGCATGGCCTTGTGGCGCATGGCGATCATCGGCGCGAACGCCTCCTCGACCGGGAAGCGGGCGCCGATGATCCAGTCCGTCGTCCGCAGCCGCTTGTAGGTGTAGATGCCGACGCTGCCGTCCCTGCCGGTGGTCTCGGCCCAGCCCTCGAAACCTTTGAGGGCGGCGTCGGTGACGCTGTTGCGGCCGGGCCGGTCGTTGATGTGCTTGAGCAGCAACGAGCGGTCGGGGTGGTGCAGCAGCACGCCGCCGGCGGTCATCATGAAGGTATAGCCGGTCTTGCCGCTCTTCTGCGCCGCCACCTGCTGCATGAAGGTGGGATTGGCCAGGTCGATGCTGCCGCACAGCAGCATGACGGCGCGTCCGGCGGCGTTGAACACCGGTTGCAGGATCATGATCGCGGGCCGGCCGGTCAGTATGCTCTTGAAAGGCGGCGAAATCGCCGGCCGGGCGGCCGCCAGCGTGCGTTCGAAATAGGCGCGCGCCTCGCCACCGGGGTCGAGCGCGGCGGCGCCGTCGCCGGCGGTGTTGAGCAGCACGCCGTCGCGGTTGTAGATGTGCAGGTTGAGGAAGCGCCCGCGCGCCACCGGATGGCGGGCGACGAAGGCTTGCATGCCGGCGGCGTCGGCGCCGTCGCCTTCGCCGAGGGTGTCGGCCAGGCTGGCCAGCAGCACCTTGCGCGAGGTGATCTGGGCGTCGACCTGGGCGGCGGCCGACGACAGCAACGCGTATTGCTGGTCGCCGATCACGCTTTTCATGTCGCGCTCGGCCAGCACCAGCGCCACCCAGGCCACCGTCATCGTGGCGGCCAGAACCAGCATCACGACGACCCCGGTCATGCGGAACTTGAGGCTGCGCGGAAGTCGTGCGAAAACGGCCATGTCGCTCTTCGGATATGCGTTGGGGCAAGTATTGCATACCCTTTCAGGCAAGACCAGCGGGTACAATCGCCGCTGCCGACGGTCATCGCGGCGCCGGCGCCGGCCACGTCACTGCCGCTTGCCGGCCTTTACAAGGAATGCGGAGTATGCTGCAAGCAATTTTGTGGGACAACGACGGGGTGCTGGTCGATACCGAACGGCTGTTTTACGAGGCCAACCGGGAGCTGTTCAGGCCGCTTGGCCTGGAGCTGAGCGAGCAGCACTTTTTCGACTGGTACCTGGCCGACAACCGCGGCGCCTGGCATTTGCTGGAGCCGGCCATGGACGAGGCGCAAATCGAGGCGGCGCGCGCGCACCGCAACGAGCGCTACGCGCTGCGGCTGGCGTCGGAGCACATCCCGGCCATCGCCGGCGCGGCCGAGGTGCTGGCCAGCCTGGCGCCGCGCGTGCGCATGGCCGTCGTCACCAGTTCGATCCGCGAGCACTTCGAGATCATCCACGGGCGCTTGCCGCTGCGGCGGCATTTCGAATTCGTGCTCACGCACGAGTCCTATGCCAACAGCAAACCGTCGCCCGACCCCTATCTGCTGGGCCTGGAGCGGCTGGGCGTGGCGGCGGCCGACGCGCTGGTGGTCGAGGATTCGCCGCGCGGCCTGCAGGCGGCGATGGCGGCCGGCATCCGCTGCGTCGTCCTGCGCAACGCGCTCACGCGCGGCCACGATTTCCCCGGCGCCTACCGGGTGGTCGACACGATGACCGAGTTGCTAGCGGAGATAGAACTGCTGTTGTCGGTGGAAAGCTGACAAGCGAAACAGCGATTGCGGCGTAGCAGCCGTGCGACATCCCCGACGGCGTTTCAGTAGCATGGTTCGCGTAGATGCTGAACATGTTCTGAAGAAAGGAGTCCATCATGCCCCGAGGAGCAAGCCCCAAGCGCGAGCACGAGTACAAGGAGCTGGAACACAAGTTCGAACAGGAAGGACGCTACCCCGGCCGCGAGGAGGAGGTGGCGGCCCGGATCGTCAACAAGCAGCGGGCCGAGGCCGGCGAAACCAAACAGCCGCCCGGCCGCACCGGCACCGGCCACCGCCGGCGCAATACCACGCGCCGCGGCAAGCCGTCCTGAGGTCGCCGCTTTCGTTGTCAAAGTTTTCACCCATACCGTGAAAAACAATTTAAAATTACAAGCAGTGTTATAGCAATGGAAATATAAAACAAGGCCTCTGGTAGGGCGGATGTTTTGAAAGGGTCGAATCCTGACGGGTTCGGCCCTTTTTGTTTGGGGCGCGGTCGGCTAGAATGCCGCCTCCAAAATCTGCCCCAGGGAAATATGAATTTGTTTCAGAAAAGCGTGGCCGCGACGGCCGCCGCTTGCGGCCTGATCGCCACGTCGGGCCTGTTTTCCGTCGCGCCGGCCCTCGAGGCCCGCGCCGCTCCAAGCCGCTGTGCCACCCACTACGTCGACGGCCGGCTGCCGGAGATCGCCAACCGCAGGCTGGGCGCCGCCACAACCGAGTTGTGCTATGGCGTGTTCGGCGTCATGCATTCAGGTATCACGCGCACGCCGCTGTGGTCGGCCGAGCACCTGACCGCCGACAATATCGCCGCCGCCGGGGACTTGTCGCGCGAGGACAGCTTCCACGCCGAAAAGCGCCTGCCGCCCGGCGCCCGCGCCGAGCTGGACGACTACGCGCGCAGCGGCTACGACCGGGGGCACATGGCGCCCAACGGCGACATGCCGGACCGCCGCACCCAGCACGAGAGCTTCACGCTGGCCAACATGGTGCCGCAGGACGCCGACAATAACCGCCATCTGTGGGCCGGCATCGAGGCGGTGGTGCGCAAGCTGGCGCAGAAGGAGGGCGACCTGTATGTGATCACCGGCCCGGCCTTCATCGGCCGGGAACTGCGCAAGGTCGGCAACGTGCTGGTGCCGACGCATTTGTATAAACTGGTCTACAGTCCGCGCCAGCGCGCCGGCGCCGCGTATTTCGTCGAAAACCGCGCCGACGCGGAGTACGAGGTGCTCAGCGTCGCCGAACTGGAAAGCAGGATCGGCATCGATCTGTTACCGTCGTTGTCGGCGCAGCGCAAGCAGGAGCTTCTGCGCCTGCCGCATGCGCGGCAACGCAAGGGCAAGGAAAGGAGCAGGCAATGGGCCAACTGAGCATCACATTCATTCCCTATGCGAACGAGTCGGATGTGCTGAACATCGGGCATCTGACGATCGAGAACCGGGTCGACCGCATCACCCTCAGCGGCGACGTCGACCTGACCGCCGACCGGCGCGGGCTGGCCGACGCGCGGGCGCTGCACCAGCTGCTGGGCGATGTCGTGGCGCGGCTGGAGGCGATGGAGTTGCCGGCCACATTGCCGGCGCCGTCCGCACGGAGTGTGGCCAATCCGTTCGAGTGACGGCACGTGACGCCCGCGGTGGAAAGTGCGGCCGCCGTTCTGGGTTTATTTACAACATCTTGAGACATCCGGCGCCCCGGCATGGCGCGGAGGCGCCGGCGGCGACGGATGATGTTACTATAGGGCAATTAACAATCACGCTTGACCAATCATGGCCACGACCACAGGAATTAACGCGATAGATTCATTGCTGCACAGCAGCTGGACGAGCACCCCCGGTACCGCCGTCGGGCTGACTTACAGTTTCCTGACCGCCGCGCCGGCCACCGCCAGCACCCAGGATGCGAACGGCTTCAGGGCGATGACGGCGCAGCAGCAGGCCGCGGTCAAGGTCGCGCTGGCCACTTGGTCGGCGGTGGCGAATGTCACCTTCACGCAAGTGACCGCCGGCGGCGACATCCAGGTCGGCACCAACAATCAAGGCACCGACAGCAGCGCTTACGCTTACCTGCCGGACGGGCGCGGTCCGACCTACATGTACACCAACAACCAGTACGCGGCCGGCTCCACCTACGCCGAGGGCGACTTCGGCCGGTCGGTGCTGATCCATGAATTTGGCCATACGCTGGGATTGAAGCACCCAGGCGACTATAATTCGACCGGCGAGCACTCCGAAGGCCCGTACCTGCCTGCCGCGACCGACAATCTGGACTATACGCAGATGTCGTATAACACCGGCGCCGGCTTCAAACTGAACGGCAATTACGGCGTCACGCCGATGATGTATGACATCCTGGCGATCCAGTATATGTACGGCGCCAACACGACCTATCACACCGGCAACGACACTTACCGGTTTGGCGCGGATGCGGCGCCGCAGTGCATCTGGGACGCGGGCGGCACCGACACGCTCGACTTCTCGGCTTGTGCCGGGGCTACCGTCATCAATATGAACCAGTTCGGCTTCAGCTCGACCGCGTCCGGCTATGACAATATATCGATCGCGCTGGGCGTGACGATCGAACGCGCGATCGCCGGCAGCGGCGGCTCCATCATTTTCGGCAACGACGCCGGCAACACGATCACCGGCGGCATCGGCAACGACAGCATCTACCTGGGCACGGGCAGCGACACCGTCAATGGCGGCGGCGGTTCGGACAAGGTGGTGTTCGATAAAGCCTTTGGCGCTTATGCGGTGGCGGGTAGCCAAGTCGCGTTGACGGTGGCGGGGGAGGGCGATGACGTTCTCAGCAGAATTTCCACACTGGAGTTCAGCGACCGCACGATACAGCTCTCCAGCTATGGCATCTTGCACGGCGCCACCGCCGGCGCCGACGCGTTCACCGCCGGCGCCGGCAACGAGCTGTTCTCCGGCGGCGCCGGCGCCGATACCATCGCCTACAACGGCGCCCGCGGCAATTTCACGATCGCCGGCAGCGGCGGCTCGTTCACCGTGAGCGATAAAACCGGCGTCGGCGGCGTCGATCTGGTCGGCGGCGTCGAGCGTTTGCTGTTTTCCGACGGCAACGGCGTCGCGCTCGATGTCGATGGCTTCGCCGGCCAGGCCTTTCGTCTATATCAAGCGGCCTTCGATCGGACCCCGGATTTTTCCGGTATGGGCTTCTGGCTCCTTCAGCTCGATAAAGGGATGGACTTGCTCGCGATGTCTCAGGATTTCCTCCGCAGCGGCGAGGGGGTGGCGAGTTTTGGCTCGCTGACGGATGCGCAGTTCGTCACCTCCCTGTACGCCAACGTGCTGCACCGGGCGCCGGACGCGGGCGGCTTTGATTACCACGTAGGAAACCTCGCTGCCGGCAACACCAGGGCCATGGTGTTGCTGGACTTTTCGGAATCGATCGAAAACCGCGCCGCGCTCATCGGCGTTACCGGCAACGGCATCGAGTTTACGATCGCTTAGCCGCTTCGACGATGGCGGCCGCCATGTCGCTGTCCGCCGAGGGCAGGCTGATGCGGTTGCGGCCCATGTGCTTGGCGCGGTAGAGCGCCGAGTCGGCCGCCGCGACCAGCTGGCTGGAATCGTTGTCCGGCGCCGCCAGCGCGGTGGCCGCGCCGATGCTGACCGTGACCACATGTCCTTGCGTGCCCAGGTTGGGCATGTGCAGTTGCTCGACGCGGCAGCGGATGCGTTCGGCCACGATGGCGGCGCCCTTGAGCGACTGGTTGGGCAGGATCACGGCGAACTCCTCGCCGCCGTAGCGCGCCACCAGGTCGTTGGTGCGCATTTCGCTGGCCACCGCCTTGGCGATGCGCTGCAGGCACTCGTCGCCGCCCAGGTGGCCGTAGGCATCGTTATATTGCTTGAAATTGTCGACATCGACCATCAGCAGCGACAGCGGCTGTTGCTGGCGCAGCGCGCGCTGCCATTCCGCGTACAGCGTGTTGTCGAAGCAGCGGCGGTTGGCCAGGCCGGTCAGGCCGTCGCGCGTGGCCAGCTGTTCCAGCGCCACCTGCGCGCATTTTTCGTCCGTCACGTCGCGCAAGGTCTCGACCACCGCCAGCAGCTTGCCCTCGTTGTCGACGATGGGGCTGGCGTCGGCGGCCAGGTAGCGGCGCCGGCCGATGCGCGGCATGTCGCACCAGTTTTCCGCGCGCAGGTTGCCGTCGGGGTCGGCGCGGCGCTGGCCGTGCGGGTCGGCGCCCCGGCCCAGCAGCACCAGGTCGGCCAGCGTGGTGCGCTGTTCATGGTAAAAGCCGCGCCAGTGGTCGGTGGTGGCCAGCACTTCCCAGGCGTCGACCGCCGTCAGGCGCTCGCAGGCGCGGTTCCAGATGATGACTTTACCGTGGCAGTCGAGCACGAAGGTTGGAATGACCAGCAATTCCATCATTTTGAGCGCGAATCCGTGCGGCTGCTCCGGCTGGGGATATTCCATCACATGCTGAATCTTGGGCTTGCGGTTCATGACGGCGGCCTTTGGGGGATATGGGTACGAAATCTGGATGGGAGGTGCCGCAAGTGCTATGGCAGCGGGAACGACATCGTCAGCGCCGTGCCGCTGCCTGGCGCGGTGGCGACATCGAAACGTCCGCCGGCCTCCGCCACCCGTTCCGCCATGCCGCGCAAGCCGTTGCCGCGCCGGGCCGGGGACGCGGTGTCGGTCGCGGCGTGGGCCGGGGCGCGGGCCGGCCCGCCGCCCTGGCCGCTGGCGATGCCAACCCCGTTATCGCGCACGGTCAGGCTCAGCCGGTCTTCGGCGCGGCTGATGCCCACCGAGACCTGCGACGCCTTGGCGTGGCGGGCTATATTGCTGAGCGATTCCTGCAATATCCGGTAGATGACCTTGTCCATGCCGCCGTCGATGCGGCCGTCGGCGGCGATGGCGCCGGCGTCGAGCTGGCAGGGAATGCCGCTGAGGCGCGAGAACTGCGCCACCTGCTGTTCGACCGCGCCCCGCAGGCCGTCGCGCAAACCCTCCGGCTGCAAATCGCGTACGATGGAGCGCATCGAACGCAAGGTCGAGGCGATCCGCTCGTCGACCTTGTGCAGCGCGTCCTTCAGTTCCGGGTGCTGCGCGGCCAGCGCGCCCAGCTCAAAGCTCATCGCCAGCAAGTGCTGGCCGAGGTCGTCGTGCAGGTCGCGGGCGATGCGGCGGCGGTCGGCGTCGCGCAGCGATTGCTGGCTCTTGCTCAGGTGGCAAACCTGGCGGCGGGTGTCGGTCAGCGCCCGCTCGGTCAGCGCGCGGCTGCAGCGCTCGTGCGACAGCCTCGCTTGCAAGCGCGCCTCGATCGTGGCGAACGCGCTGCGTTGCCGTTGCTGCCGCCACAGCAACAGCAGGGCGAGCCAGGCCAGCGCGCACACGCCGGTGACGATGAGATCGATCTGGATGACTTGCGTCGCGTAGTTCATGGTGGTTCGTCCCCTGTGGTCGGGCGCCGGACCGGTGCACTTGGTTAGATGCCTGAAGTCGGTCGCCACCCTGTGAAAATACCGTGGTTGCCGCACAGCAGCATTGTGCGAGGTCAACTTCCGCCGGAAACCGCGAAAAAGTGTCGCGTGGGATATAATTGAGGGCTGTCCAATCGGGAACTATCGTGACTTACAGCATCAAAGAGATCTTTTACACACTGCAGGGCGAGGGCGCGCACGCCGGCCGGCCGGCGGTTTTCTGCCGTTTTTCCGGCTGTAATCTGTGGACCGGCCGCGAGGGCGACCGCGCCGGCGCCGTGTGCCAGTTCTGCGATACCGATTTCGTCGGCACCGACGGCGAAGGCGGCGGCAAGTTCAAGACCCCGGAGGAACTGGCGGCGACGATCAACGCGCTGTGGCCGGCCGCCCACCCGGCCAGCAAGTACGTGGTGTTCACCGGCGGCGAACCGTTGTTGCAACTGGATGCGGCGCTGATCGCCGCCATGCACGCGGTCGGCTTCACGATCGCCATCGAAACCAACGGCACCTTGCCGGTGCCCGATGGCGTCGACTGGATCTGCGTCAGCCCCAAGATGGGCTCGACCCTGGTGGTGACCAAGGGCAGCGAGATCAAGGTCGTGATTCCGCAGACGGGCCAGGACCTGGCGGCCTACGAACAGCTCGATTTCGAGAATTTCTATGTGCAGGCGATGGACGGCCCGCTGGCCGAGTTCAACACCAAACTGGCGATCGAAACCTGCAAGCGCAATCCGAAATGGAAGCTGAGCCTGCAAACCCATAAACTTTTACAAATACCCTAAGAAAAGATGTCATGCTGACTATTACCCGCAAGCTGGAATTCGACGCCGGCCACCGCATTCCCGACCACAAGAGCCAGTGCCGCAACCTGCACGGCCACCGCTATACGCTGGAAATCACCCTGACCGGCAACATCATCACCGCCGAAGGCAATTCCGACAACGGCATGATCATGGATTTCTCCGACATCAAGGCGCTGGCGAAAGAGCACCTGGTCGATGTCTGGGACCACGCCTTCATCGTCTACGAGAAGGACGCGGCGGTGCGCGACTTCCTGGCCACCTTGCCGGGCCATAAGACCGTGGTGATCGACCGCATTCCGACGGTGGAGAACCTGGCCCATGTCGCGTTCGCCATCCTCAAGTCGGCCTACAAGGACCGCTACGGCACCGGTTTGCACCTGCACAAGCTGGTGCTGCACGAGACGCCCAATTGCTGGGCAGAGATCACCGATGCCTGACGCGATGTCCGATGCGCCGCCAGATGATTTTATGCGGCTGGCGCTGGAACAGGCGCAACACGCGTGGGATCTGGGCGAGGTGCCGGTGGGCGCCGTCGTCGTCAAGGACGGCGTGGTGATCGCGCGCGGCTACAACCAGCCGATCGGCAAGCACGATCCGACCGCGCACGCGGAAATCGTCGCCCTGCGCGCGGCCGCCGAGGTGCTGGGCAACTACCGGCTGCCGGGCTGCGAGCTGTATGTGACCCTGGAGCCGTGCGTGATGTGCTCGGGCGCCATGATGCATGCGCGCCTGGCCAAGGTGGTGTACGGCGCCACCGACCCGAAGACCGGGGCCTGCGGCTCGGTGGTCGATCTGTTCGGACAGGAACGATTGAACCATCATACCGAGGTCAGCGGTGGCGTTATGGCCGAGGAGTGCGGCGCCATGCTCAAGAGTTTCTTCGCCGCCCGCCGCGCCGCCGCGGCCGCCGCGCGCCGCGCCGCCCAGGAATAAGCCTCCCGGCAAGACGTTTCCCCGGCCCGCGTTTCCAGACACCGGCAAAAATGGTATGCTGAAGCCACGATGCGCTGCGCATCGTCGGCATCGCCGCCAGCCCCTTCCCGGAGACCGCTTTGGCTACCGCAAAAGCAAACGGCATTACGCTCACCTACGAAGCCAGCGGCAACCCGCAGGATACCCCCGTGCTGCTCATCATGGGCCTGGGCATGCAACTGATCGCCTGGCCGCAGGACCTGGTCGACGGCCTGGTCGAGCAGGGCTATTACGTGATTCGCTACGACAACCGCGATATCGGCCTGTCCAGTCAATTCGACCATTTCAAAAAGCCCAACCTGATGCTGGCCTACCTGAAGTCGCTGGTGGGCTGGCGGCAGTCGCCCGCGTACACGCTCAACGACATGGCCAACGACGCGCTCGGCCTGCTCGACGCGCTGGGCATCGCCCGCGCCCACGTGGTGGGCGCCTCGATGGGCGGCATGATCGCGCAGATTTTCGCGTCGCGCTTCGGCGCCCGCACCCTCAGCCTGACGTCCATCATGTCGAGCAGCGGGCGGCGCGGCCTGCCCGGGCCGACGTCGGCCGCGCGGGCGGCGCTGATGCGCGGTCCCGGCAACGCCAGCGGCCGCAAGGAAGTGATCGACCACGCCGTTGGCGTGTTCCGCACCATCGGCAGCCCGTCGTTTCCGACGCCGGAGCGCCAGTTGCGCGCCAATATCGAGCGCGCGCTCAACCGCAACGTCAATCCGGCTGGTGTAGCCCGGCAGATGGTGGCCGTGGTGGCGTCGGGCGACCGCACGCCGCTGCTGCGCAAGATCGCCTGTCCGGCGCTGGTCATCCACGGCGCGGCCGATCCGCTGGTGCCGGTCGCCTGCGGCGTGGACACGGCCGAGGCCATCCCCGGCGCCAAGCTGCAGGTGATCGAGGGCATGGGCCACGATCTGCCGCCGCAGTTGATCGAGCGCCTGCTCGCCTTGCTCGACAACCATCTGCGCGGTAATATGACACCGGACATGCCCGCACTGATCGCGCGTCGCGCCGGCAGCGGCACCCCTCAACAATAGCGCTTCACGTTGAACTTCAAAATAGAGTTGCGAAACAATTTGAACACGAAAAAAATCGGCATCGCCATTGTCGCGCCAGGTGGCGCCGCGCCCAACGCCGCCGCGCTCCAGGCCGGCGTCGCCCGGCTGGAACGGCAGGGCTTCCTGGTCCACAATTATTATGACGACGACAAGCGGCACCTGCGCTTCGGCGGCACCGACGCCGCCCGCCTGGCGCAGCTCGACGCCGCCGCCGCCGATCCGGAGGTGCGGATCGTCATCGCCCTGCGCGGCTCCTACGGCATGACCCGGCTGCTGCCGATGATCGATTTCGCCGCGATGGCCGACAGCGGCAAGTTGTTTGTCGGCTACAGCGACTTCACCGCCTTCCAGATGCCGCTGATGAAGCAGACCGGGCGCATCAGCTTCGCCGGGCCGATGATGTGCGACGACTTCGTCCGTGAGGAAGCGGAAGCCTATACGATGGCGCAGTTCTGGGACTGCCTGCGTGGTCCGCGGCACGGTGTGCGCGGCGAGGTGGCCGACGGCCGCGCCGACAACCCGGTGGTCGACCTCGGCGGCAGGCTATGGGGCGGCAACCTGGCGATGATGGTCAGCCTGCTCGGGACGCCGTATTTCCACGCGCTGGACGACGGCATCGTGTTCATCGAAGACATCGCCGAGCATCCTTACCGGATCGAACGCATGGTGTTGCAACTGCTGTACGCGGGCGCGCTGGACGGCCAGCGGGCGCTGGTGCTGGGTGATTTTTCCGGCTACAAGCTGGGCGCGCTGGAAAACGGTTACGACTTCGAAACCATGCTGGCCTATCTGCGCGAGCGCTTGCCGATGCCGGTGCTGACCGGCTTGCCCTTCGGCCACATCAAGCGGCGTGCCACCCTGCCGTATGGCGGGACGGCGCGGCTGGTGTCGGACGCGCGCGGCTTCGAGCTGACGATCGGCGACTATCCGACCTTGTAGCGCGCCTTTGCCGCGCGCGTCGTCATTCGACGCGGCGCACGCGCGGCGGCTGTTTGGCCCCGTCGACCTCGAAGAAGATGGTGCCGATGGCGTTGCGGGTCAGGACCACCTTGGGATTGGTGCGCTCCATAAACCATTCCGAGCTGCCGTCCACCACCCGCCAGACCTGGCCGTTGGCCAGCGTGAAGCGGGTGGTGGGGCCCCAGCCCTCGATCTTGCCGACGACGGTGCTTTCGATCGATGATGGGGTGTCCGCTTTGCGCTTGGCGATCGTGTCCATGCCGAAGCCCGCCTCCGGGCTGGCGGCCGGCGCCGGTGCCGCCGGCATGGTCGCCGGAGCGGCCACGGCGCCAGGCGCCGCGATGGCGGCCGCTTTCGGCGCGCCGGCGGCGGCCACCGGAATCGCGTCGTAGCACGCGACACGGTTGGCCACGTCGGCGATGGCGCGGCAGTGGAGTAGGGCGCGATCGTCGGCCAGCGCGGAACCGGACATTGCCAGCAATACAAGCAAAGCTTTCATCGAATACCTTCCAAGTTGAGATTCCTGATTATATATAACCGCGTCGATAACGACCGGCAAAAAAAAAGCCCGGGCGCGTGAGCGGCCGGGCTGTCGAAGAGAGGAGGGAGACCGCCTCCTCTTGGTGCTGGGTGCGTGGTGTCAGTTCCTGAAATTCATCCCGACCATGATGCGGCGGCCGGCGTAGGACGTGTCGAGCAGGTTGGGCGTGCCGTCGGCGAAGGCCGCGTACTGGGCCTGGCTGTTGGTGGTCGAGCTCAGGTTCAGGTTGCGGCCCTCGGCGAAGATCTCCATGTTTTTGTTGATGCGGTAGGCGATCTTGGCGTCGACATAGCGGGTGGCGTTCTTGAAGTTCGGCGAACCCGGGTTGTATGGCGTGATGGTGGTGCGTCCGCCGGCCGCGTTCGGGTAGTTGTTGACCGCCGTGCTGCCGCAGGCGGCGATGCAGCTGAACTTCTGGCCGACCGCCTGCAGCGAGACCCGCATCGACAGCGCGCCGTCGTCGTACCACAACGAGGCGTTGTAGGTGTACTTCGATTCGCCGACCGGCGGCAGCGCCTCGCCGGTGAGCAAGTCGACCACGCGCTGGTCGGTGTTCTTCGAGCGCAGCTTGGTGTAGTTGAGGTCGACCCCGGTGTAGCGTAGCAGCCACGGCAGGAAGGTGAAGGCGGTCTTGCTGCCGTATTCCAGGCCGGTGCGGGTGATGTTGGCGCCGTTCTCGTAGGTGCGGTAGTCGAAGCCGAGGTTGTCGAGCGAACGGCCGGTCTGCGGATCGATCAGCCCGGAACCGTTGAACAGGCTGACCGCGCTCTTGCCGACCACGGTGCTGCCGCCGACCTTGCCCACCTGGCGGAACGCGCCCACCGAGAACGAGGAGTCGTCGTTCGGATACCATTCCAGCGCCAGGTTCTGGTTCTGGTTGGTCTGGGCCTTGAGCGCCGGGTTGCCGATGGTGCCCGAGCAGCTCTGTTCCTCGTCGTCCCGGCGCCGCTCGTCATAGGTGCAGGTGCCGGCCGGGATCAGTGCGTTGACGGGTGGGCGGGCGACCTGCTTGGCGCGGTTGTAGCGCAACACCACCTCGTTGGGCACCATCCACAGCGACAGGTTCAGGATCGGCAGGTAGTCGGTGGTGTTGGCGTCGAGCGCGGTCAGCTTGCTGGCCGTGGCGCTGATGGTGCCGCCGGCGGCGTTTTGGTTGAGCGGATCGTAGGCGGCCGTCTTGACGATGGAGGTGAAGCTCATCACGCCGGTGGCGTGGACCTTGGTGCGCACCACGCGGTAGCCGAAGTTGCCGTCCAATTCCATGCCGAACGGCAGGCGCCGGTTGGTGAACGGGATTTCGTCCATGCCGAAGTCGGTCATCAGGTAGGCCGCCGTGGTGCGCTCCTTGAAGGTGCTGACCGGCTGTCGATAGACCTTGCCGTCGTTGGCGGTGCATTCCTTGACACAGTCGAAGTTGACATTGGGCGAGTTGACCAGGCTGAACACCTTCTCGACGTCGATCTGGTTCCAGCCGTCGATCAGGCCGGCCGGCCGGTCCGGCATGCCGTTGAAGAACGGGGTGTTCCGCTGCGCCATCGATTGCGCGATGATGTCCTGGAACTGCTGCTGCGTCATGAACGTGTTGCCGGAGCGGGCCGATGCCGGGTCGGTGTTGGGCACGTAGCCGGTCGCGCACGGCTTGCCGCCTGGTCCCAGCGAGCCGGGGGTGTCGGCGCAGCCGGAGAAGAAGCTGCGCACGTTGGCGCTCGGCAGGATCACCGCCGGCACGTAGCCGGGCTTGCCGAAATCACCCACCGCCGTTTGCACGGTCGAGCCGCCGCCGCCCCAGCTGCTGCCGGAGGTTTGGCGGAAGTTGAAACCACTCTTAACGCGCTTGAAGAACGGCACTTTCTCGCCGAGTGCATAGCTGAAGTCGGCCTTGGCGGTGCGCTCCTCGGTCTCGGCCATCCTCGGCGAGAAGCTGATTTGCGGCGCCTGCGTGCTCAGCGGCTGCTGGTCGATGGTGTAGGCCGGCACGGCGGGGCCCTTCGGACCGGCCTCGACCGCCTTGGTGTCGACGCCGGCCGGGCGCACCTGCGCGTAGATGGTGGGATCGGCCTGGTTGAAGGCGCTACCGGCCGGCTGTTCGTAGGTCCACAGGCCGTTGGGCAGCACCCGCATCGTGGTCGGGCCGTAGTTGTAGCTCCAGTTGGTGCGCTTGTCGCCGCGCTGCCACTTGGAGCGGGCGTCGCCGACGAAGAACTCGGCCGCGAAGCCGCCGTCCTTGTACACGCCGCCGGTCTGGAAGTAGCGGTCCGTGGTCTTCATGACGTTGTGGATCTGGTCGGTGTTGACGTTGGCGTCGCTGATCGTGTATTGCGTCACATGGTGGTTGGCGTCCACAAGCACCGAGCGCGGGTCGACGTTGGCGACGACGCCGTTGGCCGGATACAGGTTGGCGCGGTAGCTGGCGCCGTCGTACAGGTAGTAGCCGGAGCCGGGCACGGCGCTGCGCACGCCGGCCGGCGTGTCGGTGTAGGTCGGCCCCTGGTAGGTCGGGCTGTAGGCGGTCGCGGGATTGGTGTTCAGGCCGCCCAGGCCGTAGGTCTGGTTGTTGTCGTCCACTTCGCGGCGCGCGTAGTTGACCTTGCCGTACACGGTCAGCTGGTGGTTGACCTTGAAGTCGAAGCGCAGGTCGACCGTGCCGCGCTTTTCCTCCTGGCGCTTCTCGATGAAGCGCACCAGCGACGGCGTGTAATCGTTCCATTGGTTCAGGCAGCTCAGCAGCTCGTTGCCGCGCGCGTTGATCGCGGCGTTGCGGGCGGTGTTGCCGTTGACGGCGTTGGCTTGCGCCGTGGTCAGCGCCGGGAAGGCGGCGTAGCAGGCCGCCTTGTTCTGCGCCGCCGCCGATTTGTTCAGGATGTCGGCCGGCGAGGCGTGGTCGAAGAAGCCGCCCGCCGTCAACGGCGAGCGCAAGGTCGGCGCGTTGACGGCCGGGTCGTTCGGCGACAGGGTGCCCGGCTGGTAGGTGAAGGTTTTGTTGGGCGAATTGTCGAAGTCAACGTTGCGCGCATAGCCGGCGTTGCGGGTGGTGGCGACCTCGGACGAGTGCGACTCGTTGACCACGCGCGAGGTCGAGGCGTTGAGCATGACGCCGAAGCGGTTGTCGAGGAACTTGCGGGTCAGGATCAGGTTGGTGTCGGGCGACCACTCCTTGTTTAGCGAGCCTTGCGAGCCGGCCAGGCGCAGCGAGTAGAACGGGTCCTTGAAGTCCAGGCTGGTGCGGGTCTTGATGATGATGCCGCCGCCGAGCGAGCCTTCGGTCATGTCGGCGGTGGCGCCCTTGACGACGTCGACGCTTTTGATCAGATCGGCCGAGAGCGAGCGGAACTCGACGCCGCGTCCGCTGCCGCCGCCGTTCATGTCGGTGCCGCCGGCCGATTGCACGCCCTGGCCGTCGATTTCGACGCGGGTCAGGTCGGCGCTGTTGCCGCGGATGGCGACGCTGACGCCCTCGCCGAAGTCGCCGCGGTCGAGGGCGACGCCGGAAATGCGCGAGATGGCCTCGCCGATGTTGCGGTCGGGGAAAGAGCCGACGTCGTCGGCGACGATCGAGTCCATCGCGGTGGCGGCGTTCTTCTTGCGTTCGATGCCCGATTGCTGGGCGGCGCGCTGGCCTTGGACGACGACGGTTTTGATTTCCGTGGCGGCCGGCGCGGGCGCGGGCGTTTGCGCCGCCGGTGCCTCCGGCTTGGCGTCCTGGGCGGCGGCATGGCCGGCGACGAGCGAGGCCAGCGCGATCGAGACCGCGTAGGCGATTGGTTTGAGGCTCAGTGGTGTGGCGCGCGCGCCTTGGGTGTGTCCGTGCATGCTGTCTCTCTCCCTGACTGGCCTTCGCGGCCATTTTTTAGCGCCGGTGGTGTTCGCCCGGCTGATATATTAGCGATTAGTCTAGTGTCGAAAACAGGCGCGCGGATTGTTAAATGGAAAAGAATCACCCGCTTGAGCGGGATATTGATTTGGGCGGAAAACGGGTGTTTGAGGGGGGATTTTGTTATCGACCTGGTCGTCGGCCGCTGGCGGCGCTTGGCGGATTACGCGCTGCGCGCTAATCCGCCCTACGTGGTTCAGATGGGCGTCCGGGTCCACGGCTGGCGGCCACGCGCCCCGATCCGCCGGGGAGACACGTAGGTCGGATTAGGCGGAACGCCGTAATCCGACATGTGTGGACTGCCGACGGCGCTTGATTTATTTCGCCGGCGGGGACCGGCACGGGCTGGGTGTACACCACCACCGACTGCGGCGGTACCGGGGCGGCTTTGGGCGTGGCGTTGTTGAGAACGAATGTGATCACCGTCAGCGCGGTGCCGCCGAGGACGATCGCGGTGCCGACCACCCATTTGATCATGTCGGCGAAGCCTTTGTGCATTTCCACCAGCAGGGCGCTCACTTTGCCGGTCAATTCCAGCTGGTGTGCCGCCAACTCCGACTGGCGCGCCTCGATCCGTGTCAGTCGTTCCCTGGCGTCGGTTGCGAACTCTTCAAGTCTGGCGATGCGCTCATCCATTTTGCGTCCTTCCCGGGGACTAAAAGCCGCTTGGTTAACAAAATGGTACGCCATGTTTTAGCCCCTGTCCCCGGTGCCGCGCGGTGGGTGCTGTATAATCTCGCATTTCCGCCTAACGGCATGATTTAATTAAGAAAAGCCCAATTCAGAATGCTATCCACCGCTAACATCACCATGCAATTCGGCGCCAAGCCGCTGTTTGAAAACATCTCCGTCAAGTTCGGCGATGGCAACCGCTACGGCCTGATCGGCGCCAACGGCTGCGGCAAATCCACGTTCATGAAAATCCTGGGCGGCGATCTGGAGCCTTCGGGTGGCAACGTGATGCTGGACACGAACGAGCGCCTGGGCAAGCTGCGCCAGGACCAGTTCGCCTATGAGGAAATGCGCGTGCTCGACGTGGTCATGATGGGCCACACCGAGATGTGGGCCGCGATGCAGGAACGCGACGCCATCTACGCCAATCCGGAAGCGACCGACGACGATTACATGAAGGCCGCCGAGCTCGAAGGCAAGGTGTCCGAGTACGACGGCTACACGGCCGAGTCGCGCGCCGGCGAGCTGCTGCTGGGCGCCGGTGTGGACATCGAGCTGCACAAGGGACCGATGAGCAACGTGTCGCCGGGCTGGAAGCTGCGCGTGCTGCTGGCCCAGGCGCTGTTCTCGAATCCGGACATCCTGCTGCTCGACGAGCCGACCAACAATCTGGACATCAACACCATCCGCTGGCTGGAGGACGTGCTGAACGACCGCAACTCCACCATGATCATCATTTCCCACGATCGCCACTTCCTCAACCAGGTCTGCACCCACGTGGCCGACATGGATTACGGCACGTTGAAGATCTATCCGGGCAACTACGACGAGTATATGTTTGCCTCGACCCAGGCGCGCAACCAGCAACTGGCCAACAACGCCAAGGCCAAGGACAAGGTCGCCGAACTGCAGGACTTCGTGCGCCGCTTCGCCGCCAACAAGTCCAAGGCCCGCCAGGCCACCTCGCGCGCCAAGCAGATCGAGAAGATCAAGGTCGACGACATCAAGCCGTCGTCGCGCGCCTATCCGTTCGTGCGCTTCGACGGCGAGAAGAAGCTGCACCGTTTGGCCGTCGAGGTCGACAGCATCGCGAAGAAATACGACCGCCAGCTGTTCAATAACTTCAGTATCATGGTCGAGGCGGGCGAGCGCATCGCCATCATCGGCGCCAACGGCGCCGGCAAGACCACCTTGCTGCGTTGCATAGGCGGCGACGACATCGCCGGCCTGCACGCCGACCACGGCACCGTCAAGTGGGCCGAGAACGCCAACGTCGGCTACATGCCGCAGGATCCGACCGAGGAATTCGCCAAGGACACGACCTTGACCGACTGGATGGGCGACTGGACCCAGGAAGGCGACGACGACCAGGCCGTGCGCTCGATCCTGGGCCGCCTGCTGTTCGGCGGCGACGAGGTCAAGAAGTCGGTCACGGTGCTGTCCGGCGGCGAGAAGGGCCGCATGATGTACGGCAAGCTGATGCTGGGCCGCCACAACGTGCTGCTGCTCGATGAACCGACCAACCACATGGACATGGAATCGATCGAGTCGCTCAACATCGCGCTGGAAAAATACGCCGGCACCCTGATCTTCGTCTCGCACGACCGCGAGTTCGTGTCGTCGCTGGCCAACCGCATCATCGAGATCAAGGAAAACGAAGTGGTCGATTTCCGCGGCAACTACGAGGACTACCTGACCAGCCAGGGCATCGACTAACTTTTTTCCTTATTCACGTCGGAACCATGCAAACCATAGAGATCAAATCCGTCGAGTACGATCATCCTCAAGACGGAGCCAGCTGCACCGCCCACGCCTGGGCGCGCACGCCAGCGACACCGACGGCCGAACAGCGCACCGCGCTCAAGGCCCGCATCAAGCAACTGCTGGTCGAGAAGGAGGCGGTGCTCGTCTCGCACTACTATGTCGACGGCGACCTGCAGGACCTGGCCGAGGAAACCGGCGGCTGCGTCTCCGATTCGCTGGAGATGGCGCGCTTCGGACGCGACCATCCGGCCAGGACCTTGGTCGTGGCCGGCGTGCGCTTCATGGGCGAGACCGCCAAGATCCTCAGCCCGGAGAAGCGCATCCTGATGCCGGACCTGGACGCGACCTGTTCGTTGGACCTGGGCTGCCCGGTCGATGAGTTCACCGCCTTCTGCGACGCCCATCCGGACCGTACGGTGGTGGTGTACGCCAACACCAGCGCGGCCGTCAAGGCGCGCGCCGACTGGATGGTGACGTCGTCGATCGGCCTCGACATCGTGGCCCACCTGCACGCGCAGGGCAAGAAAATCCTGTGGGCGCCGGACCGCCACCTGGGTTCCTACATTCAGAAGCAGACCGGCGCCGACATGCTGCTGTGGCAGGGCTCCTGCCTGGTGCACGACGAGTTCAAGGGTGTCGAGCTCGAGCTGCTGAAGGCGCAATATCCGGACGCGAAGATACTGGTGCATCCGGAGTCGCCGGCCAACGTGGTGGCGCTGGCCGACGTGGTCGGCTCGACCACGCAGATCATCAACGCCGCCGTCGAATCGGACGCCGACACCTTCATCGTCGCCACCGACAACGGCATCCTGCACAAGATGCGCGCGGCCGCGCCCGGCAAGCGTTTCATCGAGGCGCCGACCGCCGGCAACAGCGCCACCTGCAAGAGCTGCGCGCATTGCCCGTGGATGGCGATGAACGGCTTGCAGAACCTGGCCGACGTGCTGGAGAACATGGAAACCAGCACGACCAACGAGATCCACGTCGATCCGGAGATCGGCCGCCAGGCGGTGGTGTCGATCAACCGCATGCTCGATTTCGCGGCGGCCAAGAAGGCCCGGGTGCAGCCCGGCGCCGACCTGGCCAAGGAAGCACAACTGTTTTCAGGAATTGGTCCCGCATGATGAGTACCTTGTTGAATAAATTCGCGCCCTTCGATGATGCGCTGAAGACGGCCTTCGAGGCCAATCTGCTGTCGGCCTTGCTGGAAGACGTCGGCACGGGCGATTTGACGGGCCTGCTGGTGCCGGAGGGCGGCCGCTCGACCGCGCGCGTGATCGTGCGCGAGGACGCGGTGCTGTGCGGCGCACCGTGGTTCGAGGGCGTGATGAACTGCATGCAGGCCGGCATCGAGATCGACTGGCGGTACGCCGAGGGCGACATGATGAAGGCCGACAGCGTGGTCTGCGTCATCCAGGGCCCGGCGCGCGCGCTGTTGACGGCGGAACGGGCGGCGTTGAACTTCCTGCAACTGCTGTCCGGCGTGGCGACGGCCACCCGCAAGTACGTCGACGTCATCGCCGGCACCAACGCGGCCATCCTCGATACCCGCAAGACCTTGCCGGGCCTGCGTCTGGCGCAGAAGTACGCGGTGCGCGTCGGCGGCGGCCAGAACCAGCGCCTGGCGCTGTACGACGGCATCCTGATCAAGGAAAACCATATCGCGGCGGCCGGCGGCATCACCAACGCGGTGCTGGCCGCCAAGCGTTTGGATAAGGGAGTATCGATCCAGGTCGAGGTCGAGAACCTGGACCAGCTGGGCGAGGCGCTGGCAGTGGGCGCGGTGTCCATTCTGCTGGATAACTTCAGCAACGAGATGATGCGCGAGGCGGTCAAGATCAATGCGGGCAGGGCGCTGCTGGAGGCGTCGGGCGGCATCAACTTCGATACCGTGCGGGCCATCGCCGAAACGGGCGTCAACCGCATTTCGATCGGAAGCTTGACAAAAGATGTGCGGGCCACAGACTATTCTTTGCGAATTGTCAACTAAATTATTTAAAAAATATGCAAATAATACAATTGTTAAAGATGACTTAAAGCTAATATAATCTCCCTTGTTCTTTTGCCACTATTAACCAGGGAGATAGTTAGATGAAATTGAAACATGTTGTAGGTATGTTCGCGTTGGTGGGTTTGAGCGGTTTCGCGCAGGCCGACAACTTCGTCAACGGCGGCTTCGAATCCGGCAGCACCAGTGGTTGGACCACCGGCGGCGGCTATCGCGGCGGCAGCCCGAACGCTTCCATCACGCCGGCGGATTTCCTTGCCGGTGGCGCCCTGAACTCGGATGACGGCGCCCGCGGCGTGATCATCGACAAGAATTATGTCGATCCCAACGTGGGCGCGTTGATCGGTGCGACCGTACTCGATGGTAACTATTCGTACCGCGTGGAAGACACCACCTACGGCGGCTACGGCACCGTGATCAGCCAGCAAGTCAAGAACTACACCGATACCGACATCTACTTCGGCTGGAAGGCCGTGCTGGAAAACGGCGGCCACGTCGAGGACGAATCGGCTGCGATGATCCTGACCTTGACCGACAACACCACCGGCCAACTGGTCCTGAGCCGCACCTACAACGCCGGCAACGGCGGCGGCGGCGTCGATTCGCGCTTCCAGTCCTCGGGCGATTTCTTCTACACGGCGGCATGGCAGCTTGAGCACCTGAGCATCGACCAGTCCTTGTCCGGCCACGACTTCACGTTGTCGCTGCTGGCCGCCGACTGCGAGCCTACCGGCCACACCGGCTACGCCTATATCGACGGCTTCGGTTCCTATGTTCCGCCGGTACCCGAGCCGGAAACCTACGCCATGATGCTGGCCGGACTGGGCATGATGGGCTGGGTGGCACGCCGCAAGAAAGCCGCCAAGGCCTGAGTAAGGGTAACGACGGGCCGCCGGCGTCGAGCGACGATTGCGGCGCTGCCGCGATGAGCTGCTAGAATCCTCCTTGTTGCACGGTATGTTGTGCCGGATGCTCCGGCAGGGAGGCTGCTTGCGCGTGATCGCGGCGTTTCAGGAAGACCCATTGGCTTTTCTCGTTCGACGGCGTCTGCTGTTCGGCACGTGCGGCATCGCGCTCGGCGCTTTGCCGCATTTTGCTTTGGGCGCCGACAAAGCGCCGCTGCGGGTGGTCGGCACGCATTTCGAGGGCGTCTACGAGCGCCAGTCCGACGGCGGATTTTCCGGCCTGGGTGTCGAGGTGGTGCGCTTGCTCGCCAGGCGCCGGGACTGCGCCGTGCAGTTCGAGGTCTATCCGTGGCGGCGCGCGCAGCAGCGCGTGGCCATGGGACTGGCCGACGTGCTGGTCGGGCCCTACAAATCGGCCGAGCGCGAGCAAACCATGCGCTTCAGCGAACAGCCGTTTTTCCAGGACCAGGTGGCGTTTTATTCGCGCGCCAAGGGCATGGTGTTCTGGGGTGGTGACTACGCCGCGCTCAAGGGCAAGCGCATCGTCACGCTCAACGGCTGGAGTTACGGCGCAGCCTTCACCTCGGCGGCGGCGGGCTTGAATATCAGTGTCGCCAACAACGTCGAAAACGGGTTGATGATGCTGGTCTACGGCCATGTGGACATGTTCGCCAGCAACCGGCGCGACACCGATCCGGTGATACAGCGCATGGGCTTGACCGACAAGCTGCTGCCGGTGGCGCCGCTGATCGATACGCAGAACGCCTATTTCGCCTTTCCCAAACTGCCGATCGGCGCGGAACTGGCCGGCGCCTTCGATCAGTTGCTGTCGGAATTGAAGAGCAGCGGCGAATTGCGCCGCATGGCCCGGCGCCACCTGGTCAGCGTGCCCTGACGGTGATGGCCTTGCGCATGCGGGTCAGCGGCACTTGCACCGGACCGGGCAGGGTGATTTCGAAGGTGTCGACCTCGCTGAAGCCGCACGCCAGGTACAGCGGCACGCCGGGCATGGTGGCCGCCAGTTCCAGCGTGTGAAAACCGGCGTCGGCGGCGGCGTCGGTGCAGTGTTGCAGCAGCAGCCGGCCCAATCCCCGGCGGGCGGCGGACGGCTCGACGAAGAAGGCGCGGATGCGGGCCGGTTCGGTGGCCGGGTCGAGCAGCGCGTCGACGCCTTTTTTGGTCCGGTCGGCGCCGAACAAGGTGCTGCGCTTGCTCCAGCCGCCACAGGCCAGCAGCTCGCCTTGCTGCTCGATGAGGAAATAGGTCTGGTCGGCCACCAGCTGGGTATCGACGCCGAATACGTGCTGGGTCACCGCCCGCGCCTGTTCGGCGGTGTAGAAACCTTCGCTCAGTTCGATGCCGGAGCGCTTGATCAGCGCTTCCATGGCGGGAATGTCGGCGGGCGCGGCGGCGCGTACGGTGACCGTCATGCTGCCGCTCCTTAACTACGCCGCGGCGGCATCAGGATGCTCGGCAAGGCCTTCGGCAACGTTTCCGGATAGTCGCGGCTGAAGTGCAGGCCCCGGCTTTCGCGCCGCTGCAGCGCGCTGTTGACGATCAGGCTGGCCACGTCGACCAGGTTGCGCAGTTCCAGCAGATCGTGCGTGATGCGGAAGTTGCGGTAGTACTCGTCGATTTCCTCCTTCAGCAGCGCGATGCGGTGCTGCGCGCGCTCCAGGCGCTTGGTGGTGCGCACGATGCCGACGTAGTTCCACATGAAGCGGCGCAGTTCGTCCCAGTTGTGGGAAATGACCACTTCCTCGTCGGCGTCGGTGACGCGGCTTTCGTCCCAATCGGGCAGGTAGGGCACTTCGCCTTTTTCCTTGGCGGCGATGTCGCGCGCGCAGGCGCTGCCGATGACCACGCATTCGAGCAGCGAGTTGCTGGCCAGGCGGTTGGCGCCGTGCAGGCCGGTGCAGGCGGTCTCGCCCACGGCGTACAGGCCGGGCAGGTCGGTGCGGCCGAACAGGTCGGTGACCACGCCGCCGCAGGTGTAGTGCGCGGCCGGCACGATCGGGATCGGCTGCTTGGTGATGTCGATGCCCAGTTCCAGGCAGCGCGCGTAGATCGTCGGGAAGTGTTCGATCAGGAACTCGGCCGGCTTGTGGCTGATGTCCAGGTGCACGTAGTCGAGGCCGCGTTTCTTGATCTCGAAGTCGATCGCCCGGGCCACCACGTCGCGCGGCGCCAGCTCGGCGCGCTCGTCGTGGGCCAGCATGAAGCGCGTGCCGGCGGCGGCGCCCGCTTCGGGCGGCAGCTTGAGCAGGCCGCCCTCGCCACGGATCGCCTCGGTGATCAGGAACGATTTGGCGTACGGGTGGTACAGGCAGGTCGGGTGGAACTGGATGAACTCCATGTTCGAGATGCGGCAGCCGGCGCGCCAGGCCATGGCGATGCCGTCGCCGCTGGCGGTGTCCGGATTGGTGGTGTACAGGTAGACCTTGCCGGCGCCGCCGGTGGCCATGACGGTGTGTTCGGCGGCGAAGGTCAGCACTTGGCCTGATTTTTCGTCCTGCACGTACAAGCCGTAGCATTTCGGCTGGGAATGGCCCTTCTTGACCGGATGCAGCTTGTCGGAGGTGATCAGGTCGATCGCGCAGTGGTGCTCGAACAAGGTGATGTTCGGATGGGCGCGGACTTTTTCCTCCAAGGTGACCTGTACCGCGTGGCCGGTGGCGTCGGCCGCGTGGATGATGCGGCGCTGGCTGTGGCCGCCTTCGCGGGTCAGGTGGAAGCCCAGTTCGGCCGACGCGTCGCGCGTGAACGGCACGCCTTGCGCGATCAGCCATTCGATCGCTTCGCGGCCGTGCTCGACGATGTAGCGCGTGGCGCTCTCGTCGCACAGGCCGCCGCCGGCGACCAGGGTGTCGTCGATGTGCTGGGTGTGGCTGTCGCCGGAATCGAGCACGGCGGCGATGCCCCCTTGCGCCCAGTTGCTGGCGCCGTCTTTGAGCGCGCGTTTGGAGATAATCGCGACTGTGCGCGTTTCGGCCAGGTGCAGGGCGACCGAGAGGCCGGCCAATCCGCTGCCGACGATTGCAACATCAAATTTCATGATCACATGTGAAATGCTGTAAGGAAGCATGACTATAGACTATTTGTCACACCTTCGTCATATTCCCCGTTTTTTGCCTGGTCTTTATCCCTTTTCCGCGCCCGGTTTGCGCTGGCGCCGGTATGCGGTTGCGGGCGCTCAAAGCGAACGGACCTGCTTGTCTCCATCATGAAAGTTCCGCCGGTCAGAGCGGCAGGGAGCTTATTGTGATCAGAATATTTCATCATTACGTGTCGAAAATGGCCTTCATGCTGATGCTGCTGGAGCTGCTGGTGTTGTTGACGGCCGCTGTCGCCAGCGCGCCGTTGTGGCGGCAGGGCGGTCCCGCGCCCGAGAGCCTCTATCCGCCGGCGCTGGTGTTCGCGCTGGTGCTGGTGTTCAGCATGGGCGCCCTGGGCATGTACCAGCATAACCAGTCGCGCGAAGATATCAAAAGTACGTTCGTGCGCATCCTGCCGTCGTTCGTGCTGGGTTTCGTGCTGTTCAGCCTGTTGGCGCAGCTGCTGCCGGGCACCCAGTTCGTGCGCCTCGGCAGCGTGGTGTTCGTCGTCGGCGGCGCGGCGGTGCTGCTGGCGCGACTGCTGGTGTTCACCTCGGCGCAGTCGAGCATGCTGGAGAAGCGCCTGATCATCATCGGCGACGGCGCCACCGCGCGCGAATGCATGGAACTGGCGACCACGGGCATCGGTTTCCACCAATTCCGGGTGGTGGGCTGCGTGCCGGTCGAGGGCGAGCCGCGCTGCGTGCCGCCGACGATGTTGCTGCCGCCCGAGCTGTCGTTGCTGGCGCTGGCGCGGCGCCATGCCGCCGACGAGATCATCGTTTCGGTGGGCGACCGCCGCAACGGTGCCTTCCCCGTGCGCCAGCTGCTCGAGTGCGCGCTGGGCGGCGTGCGCGTGACCGACGCCGCCAGTTTCTTCGAGCGCGAGGCGTGCCAGATCCGCGTCGACTCGCTGCAGCCGAGCTATTTGATTTTCGGCGGCGGTTTCGACCAGAGTCCGCTGCGGGCGGCGGTCAAGCGCGCCTTCGACCTGCTGGCCAGTGGCGCGATCTGCCTGGCGGCGTTGCCGGTGATGCTGCTGGCGGCGCTGGCGATCAAGCTCGAGGATGGCGGGCCGGTGTTTTACCAGCAGGAGCGGGTCGGCCGCGACAACCGGCCGTTCAAGGTGCTGAAATTCCGCAGCATGCGGGTCGACGCCGAGCTGGACGGCAAACCGAAATGGGCGTCCCGGGACGATCCGCGCGTGACGGCGGTCGGGCGCTGGATACGCAAGCTGCGCATCGACGAGTTGCCGCAGATGCTCAATGTGTTCAAGGGCGAAATGAGTTTTGTCGGTCCGCGCCCGGAGCGCGCCTATTTCGTCGAGCAGCTGTGCCAGGAGATCGCCTACTATAACGTGCGGCACGGCATCAAGCCGGGCATCACCGGCCTGGCCCAGGTGCGCCACGGCTATGGCGCCTCGGTCGATGACGCCGTGCGCAAGCTGCAATACGACCTTTATTACGTCAAGAACAACAGCCTGTTCCTCGATTTGCTGATCCTGATCGACACGGTGCAAGTCGTGTTGTTCGGCAAGGGGCGTTGATGCGGTGGGACTGGCTGCAGGGGGTGCCGTCGCAGCTGGTGCCGGTGGCCAGCTACGGCGTCGCGGCGGCGGCTTTCCTGCTGCTGGCGGTGTTGCTGCTGGGACGCTGGCACGCGCGTCCGCACGCCCGCGCGTTCGGCATGGCCGCTTTGCTGACGGCCGCTTGGGCCGGGGGCGCGGCGGCCTCCGGCGCGATCGACCGTATGTCGTTGCTGCTGCTCGATGGGCCGGAAGTGCTGCGCACTGCCGCATGGCTGGCCCTGCTGCTGGCGTTGAGCACCAGCGGCTGGCGCTTGCGCGTTTGGTTGGCCGGCGTCGCCTTGCTGGTGCTGGTGCAATTGGGTGGCGCGCTGCTGCCGGAGGCGGTGCTGGTGGGCGCGCAAGCCTGGCCGGCGATGCTGGCAGTCGTCCGGCTGGTGCTGGCGGTGCTGGGCATGCTACTGGTCGAGCATGTATATCGCGGCGCCCAGCAGAACGCGCGTTGGGGCATCAAGTTCGCCTGCCTGGGCATCGGCGCCTTGTTCGCCTACGACTTCTATTTGTACAGCGACGCCTTGTTGTTCCGCCGGATACATCAGGATATCTGGGCCGCGCGCGGGGTGGTCAACGCGCTCAGCGCGCCGCTGCTGGCGGTGGCGGCGACGCGCAATCCGGTGTGGACGCCTGGCTTGCTGCTGTCGCGGCAAATCATGTTCCGTTCGGCCGCCTTGCTGGGCTCCGCGCTGTATCTGCTGGCGATGGCGGGCAGCGCGTGGTATTTGCGCTACGTCGGCGGCGCCTGGGGCGCGGTCATGCAACTGGTTTGCCTGGCCGGGGCGGCGCTGTTGCTGACGGTGGTGCTGTTCTCGGGGACCATGCGGGCGCGGCTCAAGATCTTTATCAACAAACACTTCTATCAGGGGCGCTATGACTACCGGCACGAGTGGCAGCGCTGTACGCATGGCCTGGCCGAAGAGGGCGGGCCGCTGTCGGAACGGGCCATCCAGGCGCTGGCCGGGCTGGTCGAAAGCCCGGCCGGCGTGTTGTGGCTGCGCCGCGACGACGACTGCTTCCAGCCGGCCGCCAGCTGGAACATGCCGCTGCCGAAGCAGGAGATCCGCGGCGACAGCGATATTTGCCGCTTTCTGGAGCAGCGGCGCTGGGTCATCGAGATGCCGGAGTGGCGCCGCCATCCCCGGCGCTATGGCGATCTGCCCTTGCCGGCCTGGCTGACCGAGACCCCGAGCCTGTGGCTGGTGGTGCCGTTGACATTGGAGCGCAGGCTGTCCGGCTTCATCTGCCTGGCGCGTCCCCGGACGGCGCTGCAGCTGAACTGGGAGGTGCGCGACGTGCTGAAAATCGCCGGCAGCCAGGCCGCCAGCTATCTGGCCCATCGCGAATCGGCCGACAACCTGGCGGTGGCGCGCCAGTTCGAGTCGTTCAACCGCATGTCGACCTTCATCGTGCATGATCTGAAAAACCTGGTGTCGCAGCTGTCTTTGTTGCTGGTCAACGCGGAGCGTCATAAGGCCAATCCGGAGTTCCAGGAGGATATGCTGCAGACGTTGTCGCATTCATTGGACAAGCTGAAGCAGTTGCTGCTCAAACTGCGCCGCGACGAGACCTTGGACGTGGCGGCGCCGCTGGCGCTGGACAAGTTGCTGGCGCGCGCGGTCGATGGCTGCGCGGCGCTGCGGCCCAAGCCCACGCTGGAGCTGCGTGGCGCCGGCCTGACCGTGCTGGCCAACTGGCAGCGGCTGGAGCGGGTGATCGGCCACCTGATTCAAAACGCGGTGGAGGCGACGCCGCGCGACGGCAAGGTCGCGGTCAAGCTGCTGCGGGCCGGTGACGCCGCCGTCATCGAACTCAGTGACACGGGCCACGGCATGACCGAGGAGTTCATCCGCGACCGCTTGTTCAAGCCCTTCGAATCGACCAAGACGGCCGGCATGGGCATCGGCGTGTTCGAGAGCCGCGAGTACATGCGCGAGGTCGGTGGGCAGCTGGAGGTGATCAGCGTGCCGGGGAGGGGGACCACCTTCCGCGTCACGCTGCCGCTGCAAAAGGAAGCGCCAACGCCACAACCGGGAGAGAAGCATGGCGAAAAATAAGCTGCTGGTGGTGGAGGACGACGCGGGGCTGCAAAAGCAGCTGCGCTGGAGCCTGGACGCCTACGAGGTCGTGGTGGCCAACGACCGCGAGTCCGCGATGGCGCAACTGCGCCGCCATCAGCCGGCCGTGGCCACGATGGACCTGGGCCTGCCGCCGGACCCGGACGGCGCCACCGAGGGGTTGGCGCTGTTGCAGCAGATCCTGGCGGCGTCGCCCGACACCAAGGTCATTATCCTGTCCGGCAACCAGGAACGCGCGCACGCGCTCAAGGCGATCGCCATGGGCGCCTATGATTTCCATCAAAAGCCGCTCGACGCCGACACGCTGTCGCTGGTGATCGCGCGCGCCTTCTATCTGCATGCGATCCAGCAGGAGAACCGCCGCATGTTGCAGATCCAGTCCGATTCGCCGCTGTCGGGCATCATCAGCCGCGACCCGGGTATGCTGAAGGTGTGCCGCAGCGTCGAGAAGGTGGCGCCGTCGTCGGCGACCGTGATGCTGCTGGGCGACTCGGGCAGCGGCAAGGAGTTGATCGCGCGCGGCCTGCACAACCTCGGCGCGCGGGCGGACAAGCGCTTCGTCGCCATCAACTGCGCGGCGATACCGGAACATCTGCTGGAGAGCGAGTTGTTCGGCTACGAAAAAGGCGCGTTCACCGGCGCCCAGCGGCAAACCCTGGGCAAGCTGGAACTGGCGCACGGCGGCACCTTCTTCCTCGACGAAATCGGCGACATGGCGATGGCCCTGCAGGCCAAGCTGCTGCGCTTCTTGCAGGAGCGCGTGATCGAGCGGGTGGGCGGCAGGAGCGAAATCAGCATCGACGTGCGCATCGTCTGCGCCACCCATCAAAACCTCAAGTCGCTGGCCGATGCGGGCCGCTTCCGCGAGGACCTGTACTACCGCCTCAGCGAGATCGTGTTGATGATACCGCCGCTGCGCGACCGGGTCGGCGACAGCGCGCTGCTGGCGCACCACTTCAAGAACAAGTTCTGCGCCCGCGAATCGCGCCCGGTGCTCAATTTCAGCCCGGAGGCGCTGGCGGTGATCGAATCCTACGGCTGGCCGGGCAATGTGCGCGAGATGGAGAACTGCATACGCCGCGCCGTGATCATGGCCGACGGCCCGCAGATCACGGCCGCCGACCTGGGTTTGCCGGACAGCGCGGCCGAGGAGGAAAACGTCAACCTGCGCCAGGCGCGCGACGCGGCGGAATACAAGGTGATGGTCAAGGCGCTGGCGCGGGTGGACGGCAACATCGTCAAGGCGGCCGAGCTATTGGGCGTCAGCCGTCCGACCTTGTACGATTTGATGAACCACCACGGTCTGAAGTAGCTTATTGGTCGGCGCGCCACTGGCCGGCGTCGACCAGTTTGTTTTTCAGGCCGGGCAGCGGGAAGCCCATGCCATAGGCCTTGCCGGCGCTGGCGCGGGCCTTGTCGTAGTCCTTCTTCTTCAGGTAGAGCAGGCCCAGATTGTAGTGGGAGGTCGGATTGTCCGGCTCCAGCAGGGCGGCTTGTTCCAGCTGGTCCAGCGCGGCGTCGGCCTGGCCCAGCGCCAGCAGGTAGCTGCCGAACAGCGAGCGTACTTTCGCGTCCTTCGGGCGGAAGCCCACCGCGCGCTGGAAATAACAATCGATGGTGTAGCGCGCGCCGTGCGGCTTGCGGTTCTTGTCGCGCAGCGCAAGGCGCGTCATCGCCCCGAGCGCGCGGTGATGGTTGGGGAAGTGGTCCAGCGTATAGCCGATATCGCCGCCGAGGGGGCCGGAGGCGCCCTTGACGAGCTTTTCGACGTCGGGTGTGAAGTGGAATTGCTCGACCACGCCCAGGCCTGCGCGGTCGTCGGCGTTGGTGTAGTCGCCACCCGGCTTGTGCGGGACGTAGGCCGGGCAATCCTGGCCGGCCGCCGTGGTGGCGGCCGTCGCCGGCGCGGCGAGAGCGATCGAGAGTAAAAACAGCGCGGCCGGTTTCATGGTTGCTCCTTTGCGGCGGGGAGTTCGGGGGCGCCGGCCAGCTTGGCCTGCACGAAGGCGGACAGCGTGCCGATGGTGGCGAAGTGGCGCGCGCCGATTTCGTCGTCGTCGACGGCGATGCCGAAGTGCTCTTCGAGCGCCATCAGCAGGTTCACCACCGCCATCGAATCGAACTCCGGCAGGCTGCCCAGTAGCGCGGTGTCCGGGTCCAGCGGTGCGCGGCCCAGGGCTAGCGTGGTTCTGAGGACGTCGCAGACTCTTTCGGTGGTGGACATGGATGCTCCCGTGGTGTGACATCGGCCAGCGCGCTGGTGTCGAAGCTCAGTTGTGGAAAGGATGCGGCGCTGCGCGATAGGTGGAAATAGGGCGCCATGGTGGCGAACATCCACTGCCATGCGCCGCAGCGGACGAACAGCGCGTCGCCAAGGCGCACGGTGCCGATGCGGGCGTGCGCGCGCAGCGAGGCGGAGTTGAAGGCGGAGATGCGGCTGCAGGTCCAGCGGATGTCGCGCTCGCGCAGTTGCTGGCGCGCCGTGTCCCACAGGCGGGGAAAAACCCAGCCTAGCCGTTCGTCCGGATGTATCCAGACGTCGAAGTCCCAGCTGGCGTGGCGGGAGACCAGGCGGTAGCGCGCCCGCACCTCGTCCTCCTGGTACGCGTCCAGCACCAGCCACAGGAAGCCGGCCAGGCGGCCGTGGCGCCACGCGGCCAGGCTGTGCGCGCCCTGGGCGAAGCGCTCGCGCACCACCGCGTGGGGACGCGGATAGCCGTCCGGCAGCGCCGCGTCCTGCGCGTGGGCGTCGATCCGGATGTCGGCGCCGCGGCCGGCGCAAATGGGTTTGTCGCCCACATATTGGGCGACGAAGCGGTAGCGGTGCAGCGTGCAGCCGCCGGCGCTGGCCTTGTCGAGCGTGCGCCCGAGCCAGTACAGGACGGCGTTGAGCCAGCCCAGTTGCGCGAGTGTGTGACGCAGGCCAGTGGTCATGGAAGCGATCGGAAGGTGAAGCTTAAGGTGGAGCCTGGGGCGGAGCCTCGATTAGACAATGGCGGGGGGCAGGCGTGTTTGCGCCAGCACAAGCGCGCCGCCGGCTTGACGAGCGTCAATAACCCCGGGACCGATTGTCTCAATCATAGAGGATGGTTTTCCGTCTTGCCCGGCCATAACAATCAGAAGGACCTCCGATGAAACCCTCGACCGACGATCTTCCGCAGCATGCGGCGCTGAAACAGTTTCCGGTGCAGGACGGTTGTCTGCAACTTGGCGGCGTGCTGCTGACCGTCTTGTTCCAGTCCGGGGCGTACGGTTTGACCGCCAGTCCGACCGCCTTCCCCGGGCATCCCGCGCCGCTCGAGGTGCCGGTATGAGCGGCCTCTGCGGTTATCTCGGGCGCCTCCAGGATGAGATCGGCGGCAACAGCGCCGCGCTGCTGCGGCGCATGGGCGAACGCATGGCCGAGTTCGACGCCACACCGGTCCAGACCTTGCAGTCCGGCGCCAGCGGCTTGGCGGTGGCCGCCCAGCCGGGCAGCGTCAGCCTGCATAAGAAGGATGGCGTGCTGGCCGCCGTCTGGGGCCGGCCGATGCTCGACGGCAGCGCCGAACAGGTCGCGCTGCGGCTGGCCGGCTTGTGGAGCGTGCGCGGTCCGCAGGCGTGCGCCGCCTTGTCGGGCGCGTTCGCCGTCTGCATCGTCGACTGCCTGTCCGGCCAGGTGCTGCTGGCGGTCGACCGCGGCGCCACCTATCCGATGCACTATCAGAGCGCGCCGCACGGTTTGCTGTTCGGCTCGTCCACCTCGGCCTTGCAACTGCATCCGTTCTCCAAGGCGGAGCTGGACGCGCAGTCGATCTATAACTACCTGTATTTCCACATGATACCGGCGCCGCGCACGGTCTATCGCCATCAATACCGTCTGCTGCCGGGCGAGTTCGTGCACTACCGGCGCGGCAGGCTGGAGCGCGGCAGCTACTGGAAGATGCAGTTCGAGGAGCAGCGCACGCAGTCGTTCGAGCAACTCAGGGAACAATTCCTGTCGACCTTGGAGGAATCGGTGCGGCGGGTGGCGGGCGGCGCCAGAACCGGCGCGTTTCTGAGCGGCGGCACCGACAGTTCGACCCTGGCGGGCATGCTGGCCCAGGTGCAGGGAACGGCGCCGAGCACGTATTCGATCGGTTTCGAGGTCCCCGGCTACGGCGAGATGGCTTACGCGCGCATGGCCGCCAGGCATTTCGGCACCGACCACCACGAACTGTATGTGACGGCCGACGACGTGGTGGCGGTGGTCCCGCGCATCGCCGACGTCAGCGACCAGCCGTTCGGCAACGCGTCGGCGGTGCCGGCGTACTACTGCGCGAAGATGGCGCAAGCCGACGGCCTGGGGCGCCTGCTGGGCGGCGACGGCGGCGATGAGTTGTTCGGCGGAAATGAGCGCTATGCCCGCCAGGCGGTGTTCGAGCGCTATGAACAGCTGCCGTCGTCGTTGCGCCAGGTGGTGCTGGAGCCCTTGCTGTTCGGCGTCGCGGGCGGCCTGGACCTGCCGCCGCTGCGCAAGGCGCGCAGCTATGTCGAACAGGCGCTGGTGCCGATGCCGGCGCGGCTGGAGACGTATAACTTGCTGCAGCGCTATGGCGCCGCCGAGGTGCTGCACGCGGAGTTCCTCGCCAGCATAGACCCGGGCGCGCCGGCCGCCCAACTGAGCGCCTGCTACTGGGACACCCAGGGCCTGAGCCAGATCAACCGCATGCAGGCGCTCGACCTGCGCTACACCCTGGCCGACAACGACCTGCCCAAGGTGCGCAAGGCCTGCGAGCTGGCCGGCCTGGAGGTGGCGTTCCCGTTCCTGAGCGACGAGATGCTGGCTTTTTCCGCCCGGCTCAGCCCGGAGGACAAGTTGAAAGGCACGCGGCTGCGCTATTTCTTCAAGCGGGCGCTGCGCGGGTATCTGCCCTCGACCATCCTGCGCAAGAAAAAACACGGCTTCGGCCTGCCGTTCGGCCACTGGCTGCGGACGCACGCGGGTTTGCGCGCGCTGGCCTTCGACAGCCTGAGCGACCTGAAGTCGCGCCGCATCGTGCGCGCCGACTTCATCGATACGCTGACGGGGAATCTGGTCCATGAGCATCCGGCCTACCACGGCACCATGGTGTGGGTGCTGATGATGCTCGAGCAATGGCTGCGCCAGCAGGCCGGCCGCCGCAAGGCCGATCTCAGCCGCCAAGAGCCGGCGGAAGCGATGCGCGGCGCCTGACGTTTTCGCGGTAGCGGTTTTGCAGCAGCCGCATCAGGAAGCGCGCGCTGTCCCGCTCCCATGGCGTGTAGCGCGGCAGCTGCCACGGGTCGCTGCCGGGGCCGGCGGCGCCGGCGACGGTGCTCAGCGCCGCCTCGAAGCCCAGCGAGCGCACCATGTCGAGGTGGCGGCGGTCGTAATCGGCGCCCGGTTTGCCGTTGGGATAGGCGAACATTGTCACTTGTCTGCCAGCCAAAGCTTCCAGCACGGCTTTTCCCTCGGCGATGTCGGCGTAGGCGTCGTCGTCCGGCATGGCCGCGAGGATGGGGTGGCGATGGGTGTGGGCGCCCAGCTCCATGCCGGCCGCGAGCAACTGGCGTATCTGGCCGGAATTCATCATCAGCGGCTGCCGGCGCGCCGGCGCCAGCCGCCCGGCCATCATCTGCCGCCGGGCGAAGGAAAGATATTTCAGCTGCATCAGCACCTGGTCGATCGCCTGCCTCTTTTGCGCGGGCGTGAAACCGGGCAGCGAGCCGCAGCCGATCATCGAAAAATCCAGACGGCCGGCCGGCGCTTGCCTGACGTAGTCGATCACGTCGTCGTTCCACATCCTGCCACCGTTCAGATACGCCGTGGCGATGAAGAAGGTGGCGTGCAGGCCATGGCGCTGGAGCACCGGCAGCGCCAGCTCGGCGTTGTCGGCGTAGCCGTCGTCGAAAGTGATGCACAGCGCGCGGGAGGGCAGGGTTCCCTGCCGAAGCTGGCGCACCGCCGCGGGCAGCGGCATCACGCGGAAGAAGCGCTTGAGCAGGCGCATCTGGCGGTCGAAGGCGGCCACGTCAGGCACGTCGGGCAGCAAGGGGTCCGGCCCCGCCAGCACCCGGTGGTAGATCAGGATCGACAGCGCCCGTGTGCCCATCATCGCGGCACCTGCGCGGTGGCCCGGGCCGGGCGGATCGGCTTGACGGCGGCTGGTCCACCCGGTTCGGCCTTGCGCCGCTCGACCAGGATGCGGATCGCGACCACCGCGCCCATCAGGTAATAGGGGACGTCGAAGTACAACAGGCTGAGGAAGGCGCCGCCCACGGCGAAGCCGATCAGGCTGGCCTGTATGGTTTTCGCCAGGCTGCTGGCCCAGGCCAGGTCGGGGATGTCGCGGCTGTTGCGGACGATCCAGTCGGCCGAGCGCCAGGTGAGCCAGCCCAGCAGCAGATAGATGGCCAGCCCGATAAAGCCATGCTCGCCCAGCGCCTGGAAATAGATGCTGTGCGCGGCGTGGACGTCGGTCGGATCGGGCGCGTACAGGAAGAAGGTCGACGCCTCGGCGGGCTCGAAGCCGCCGCCGAAGAAGCGGTCCTTGGCCATGTTGTAGGCCATGTACCAGGCGTTGATGCGGCCCATCGCGGATTCGTCGGTCTGGTATTCGTCGATGGTGTCCATGCGCGCGGTCCAGCGGTCCGGCATGAACAGTAGTGCCAGCGGCGCCAGCAGAACGATCAGGATGCCGCCCAGCAGCTTGCTTTTGCTTTTGATCCACATGAAACCGAGCATCCCGGCGATGGCCAGCAGTCCGCCGCGCGAGTAGGAGCCGAGCGCGGCCAGGGCGGACAGCAGCATCATGGCGTTCATCGCATGCCAGACCCAGCGCTTCTCGCTGCTTTGCTGCAGGTAGCGCATCAGCGGAATGGTCATGATCAGCGCCAGGGCGATTGAATTGTTATCGCCGATAAAGGTGCCATTCGGCCCCCACACGCGGTCGGCGCCGCCGCTGCGGATGGTGAACACGCCACCCTTGACGCCGTAGTAGCCGAGCGACAAGGTCAACACCCAGATCATCTTCTGAATATCCTCGCGCTTGCGGACCACCGCCATGGTCACCAAGCTCATCAGCATGATTTTCATCACCTTGTTCCACTGCTGGACGGCGGAGGCCGGAAAGATCGCAAACAGGGTGGTGACGTTCATCCACAGGATGAAGGCGATCAAGGTGTAGGTGATGCCGGAGGCGGGCAACGTCTTCGGCTGGCGCGAGATGGCGACGCTGAACAAGGTGGCGACGGCGATGATGAAGGCGAACGGGAACGTCGTCGCGAAACCCCAGCCCTGGGTGTGGGGATTCATGACGCTGATCCAGATCCACATCAACACGCCGTTGACGGGATTCTTGACGATCAGCGGCAAGCTGCCGAAAACGATCAGAGTGACGAGGATGTCGCGCATGCGGATGGCAGTCGTTGATGCGGCGCAAGGATTGCGCCTGAGCCTGTCAGTACACTGGTTTTTTAACCTGAGCTATCTTAGGACAGAGGAGAGGCCCGCTTGTTGACTGTGCTCATGGCTACTTACGATGGGGTAGCGACTTTGCCCGCCGTGCTGGACGCTTGTTGCCGCCTCGAGCCGCCGGACCAGCCCTGGCAAATGCTGATAGTCGATAACGGCAGCATGGACGGTACGGGCGAACTGATCGCGCGCTACACCGATCGGCTGCCGTTGCGCTGCCTGCGCGAGCCGCGCCGGGGGAAGAATGTGGCCCTGAACCTGGCGCTGGAGACCGTGTCGCGCGAGCCGGGCGGCGACGGCGACCTGCTGATCTTCACCGACGACGACGCCACGCCCGCCCCCGACTGGCTGCGCCAGTGGGAAGCCTGCGCGCGCGACCACCCCGACTATGCCGTGTTCGGCGGCGCGATCGTGCCCGATTGGGCCAGGCGGCCGCCGGAGTGGCTGGAGCGGCTGGCGCCGCTCGGACTGACGTACGGGCTGACCACGCCGTCGTTGCCGGACGGTCCGCTGTTTCCCGGCCTGGTGTGGGGCGCGAACATGGCGGTGCGGCGCGCGGCTTTCGACGCCGGCCACCGCTTCGATACGTCGGTGGGGCCGAACGGGCAGGCCTACGCGATGGGCAGCGAGACCGAGCTGACCCGCCGGCTGGCGCTGGCCGGTTACCGGGTCTGGCATTGCGGCGCGGCGCGCGTGGCCCATCACATCCGTGCCCATCAGATTAAAACTTCCTATGTGTTGAAGAAGGCCTGGCGCTTTGGACGGGGCAAATACCGGCAGGACCGCCCCGGCATGTTTCCCGAGCTGCTGGGCTTGCCGCGCTGGATGTTGAGCCGGTATCTGCTCGAGTGCGCACGGCTGGTGCGGGACGCGGCGCGGCGCGATCGCGACGGCGTGTTCCGGCGCCGTTGGGAGATGGCGTATCTGCAGGGCTATTTTCACGAGGCCAGGAAGGGGCGGCGCAACAACCAGAGCCGGAAAAATATTCTGGTGACCAGCTATTCCGGCGAACTGGGCGGCATGGAGCTGCGCATGGCCCAGGAAGTGCGCTATCTACAGGCGGCCGGCTACGACAGCGGGCTGGCGATGCGCCGCTTCGGCGGTCTGGACGCGTGGGCGCGGCGCCTGGCGGGCGAGCAAATCAGCCTGGCGGAGTTCGATCCGCCGCTGTTCTTCGAACAATGGGAGTGGCGCCGGCTGAACCTGTGGCGGGCGCGGCTTCTGGCGGGACGCCGGTTGCGGGCGTTCCGGGCCGACCTGGTGCATGTCGCCTTTTGCTGGACCCATTACGGCGCCTCGGTGCTGTGGCTGGCGCGGCATTGCCGCGTACCGGCAGTGATCAGCGTCCATAACGCCTTCCAGCCGGCCAGCTTCAACGCCTGGCATCAACCGTTGCTGAAGCAGGCCTTTGGCGGCGTGCGCGGCATCTACGCCGTGTCGGAGTCGGCCATGACGCATTTCATGGCGCTGTACCAACCGTTTATCGCGCCGTCGACCCGGCTGGCGGTGATCCCCAACTCGGTCGACATCCGGCGCTTCCGGCCTTGCGCCGCGTTGCGGGTCGCCGCCCGTCGGCGGCTGGGCTTGCCGGAGGATGCCTTGGTGATCGGTTCGATAGGGCGCCTGTCGGAGCAGAAACAGCCGGGCGCGGCGCTGGCGATGCTCGGCATGTTGCGCAAGGCTTTCCCCAATCTGTATCTGGTGCTGGCGGGGACCGGCCCGCTCGAAGCGGACGTCAAGCGGCAGGCCGACCGCATGGGGTTGAGCGCCTATGTGGTCTTCACCGGCTTCGTGTCCGCCGTCGAGGAATTGCTGCCGGCGCTGGACGTGCACCTGCTGCTGAGCCGCAACGAGGGCTTCGGCATCTGCACGATCGAGGCGATGGCCTGCGGCGTGCCGGCGGTGGCGACCGATGTGCCGGGCAGCTCGGACATCCTGCGCGGCAGCGAGGGCGGCATATTGATTCCCAACGGCGACATGAAGAACGCCGTGCCCATGGTCGCCGCGCTGCTGATCGATCCGGAGCGGCGTGCCGTCATGGGCGGCAAGGGCCGCGCCGAGGTCGAGCGACGCTATAGCGAGGAAGTCGTTGGCAAGCTGGTGCACGCCTTTTATGACGGTCTGGTCTGAGATGCGGGACGCAACCATACTCTTGATCCGCGTCATCCGGCTCCCCTCCGCCTTGTATAGCATGTTCAGCATGGCCCGCTATTTGTTTGTCGCGCCCGCGAGGTGAAGCGGCAGGCCAAGCTCGTCGACCGCAAGGCGCCGACCCTGCTGACCAAACAACCCGCAAAAGGATAGCGTATGCGCGTCGGAATCCTGTCATATCCCATGCTGTTCCAGCGCGAGGGCGGCTTGCAGGTGCAAGTGCGCTCGACGATGGACGCGCTGCGCCAGCTCAAGGTCCCGGCGCTTCAGGTCGAGCTGGTCGATCCCAACCATCAGCGGCTCGACAGTTTCGACGTCATCCATGTGTTTTCCGCCATCAACGGCAACTACCGGCTGGTGGAGCTGGCGACCGAGATGGGCGTGCCGGTGGCGTTGTCGGCCTTGCTGTCGCCCAGTTGGACCAAGGCGGCGGGACTGCGCGCCAGGCTGGCCGATGGCTTGACCGGCCATTTGACGGGCTGGAATGTGCAGACCAGCTACGCCCAGACCAAGCGCGCGCTGCAACTGGCGCAGATGGTCATCGCGCTGGGGCCGGCCGAGCGGGCCGCCATCGTCGATGGCTTCCGTACCGACGGCGGAAAAATACGGATGCTGCCCAACGGCATCAGTCCGCGCTTCTTCAGCTCGGACCGCCAGGCTTTCGTCCGCCATACGGGCTTGAACGGCCCGTTTGTGTTGATGGTCGGCGCGATCTCCCCGTATAAGAATCAGCTGGCGCTGGTCAAAGCGCTGGAAAAGCACGATTTGCCCATCGTGCTGATCGGTAGCGCGCAGCGCCAGCACGAGGACTACCTGCAGGAGTTGCTGGCCTCGCCGAAGGTGCACTGGCTCGGTCAGCTCGACCACAACGATGCGTTGCTGGCCAGCGCCTACGCGGCCGCCTCGGTGCTGGCGCTACCCAGCCAGGGCGAAGTCTACCCGCTGGTGGTGCTGGAGGCGCTGGCCGCCGGCACACCGGTCGTGATGACCAATGAAAGTGCGTTGAGCCTGCCGGCCAGCGGCTTTGCGCTGAGGCAGTTGCGCTGGAACGACACCGACGCCTTGTGCACGGCCATCGTCGATTTTGTCGCGCGGCCGCCACGGCGGGCCGAAGTGCGGGCGCTGGTGGAGAAATTCACGTGGCAGCGCGTCGCCATGCAGATCGCCGATTGCTACCAAGAGCTGCACCGGCGCGACTGCGCGAATCAGGAAGAGCGCCGTGTTGTTTAATTCGTTTGGTTTTTTGTTTCTGTATTTGCCGGTGGTGTTAGCGGGATACTGCATGTTGGCGCGCTGGCGGCCGCGCTGGACCATAGCCTGGCTGGCGCTGGTGTCGCTGTTCTTCTACGGCTATTGGGATACGCGCTACCTGCCGCTGCTGCTGGCGTCCATCCTGTTCAACTATTGGTGCGGCATGCGCATCGGCGCCGCCGGTGCCCTGCGCAAACGCTGGCTGGTGTTCGGGCTGGCGGCCAACCTGGCCTTGCTGGCCTATTACAAGTACGCGAACTTTTTCGTCGCCAGCCTCAATCGGATGGCCGGGGCGCAGCTGCAAGGCTGGGAAATCATCCTGCCGATCGGCATCTCCTTTTTCACGTTCACGCAAATCGCCTTCCTGGTCGATTGCCATCGCGGGCTGGCCGGCGACGGCGAGTACAGGTTCACCCACTACACCTTGTTCGTCAGCTATTTTCCACACCTGATCGCCGGTCCGGTGCTGCATCACAAGGAAATGATGCCGCAGTTCGACGCGCGTCCGGGGCCGAACGCCGCCGACTTTGCCGTCGGTATCTCGATCTTCGTCATGGGACTGGCTAAAAAGGTGCTGCTGGCCGATCCCTTGTCGGTGCTGGTCGGTCCGGTGTTCGCGCCCGGCGCGGAACCACGGCTGATCGAGGCCTGGATAGGCGCGCTGGCCTACACGATGCAGCTCTACTTCGATTTCTCGGGTTATTCCGACATGGCGATCGGGCTGTCGCGGCTGTTCGGCGTGAAGCTGCCGCTCAACTTCAATTCGCCGTATCAGGCGGCCAATATCAGCGAGTTCTGGCGCCGCTGGCATATGACGCTGTCCCGCTTCCTGCGCGACTACCTGTATGTGCCGCTGGGCGGCAACCGTCGCGGGCGGGTGGCGCGCTACCGCAATCTGCTGTTGACCATGGTGCTGGGCGGTCTGTGGCACGGCGCCGGCTGGACCTTCGTCGTCTGGGGCGCCTTGCACGGCTTGTATCTGGTGTTGCATCACGCCTGGCTGGCGCTGGGCGGACCACTGCCCGGGCAGCGGTGGGCGCGCGGCCTGACGTTCATCGCCGTGATGCTGGCCTGGGTGGTATTCCGCGCGCCGGACCTGGCGACGGCGGGCGATATCCTGCTAGCCATGGCCGGCGGCAACGGCGTCGCGCTGCCGCGCGGCATGGCCGCCTACGCGCCGTCCTGGCTTGCGGTCGGCCTGGAGCCGGCCTTTACGGGAATCCGCTGGATCGACTTCAGCGGACCCGGCGTGCCGACCTTGCTGCTGGCCCTGGCGCTGGCTTTCCGGGCGCCGAATACCCAGCAAATCTTCGGCCATTACGCGCCCGCCATCGACAACGTCATCGCCCGCGGCTGCAAGCCGCAGTGGACCTGGACGCCCACCCGCGCCTGGAGCCTGACGTTCTCGCTGGTGTTTCTCGGCTGCCTGTTCAGCATGAACAGGGTCAGTGAATTCCTCTATTTTCAATTCTGATCATGCCCCTGCATCCCCCGGCCGAATGGCGCAGCTATGTGACGATCTTTGCCGGCGCCGGCGCGCTGGTGACCTGCGCGGTCGGCTTGCTGAACTATCATGTCGACCCCTATCTGACCCACCAGTGGGACACGCCGCGGGTTCGGGAGCTGCGGCCCGGACGAGAAAAGCTCAGCGCCTGGGGCAAGACCTATGCGCTGGCCAAGTTCCAGCCCGCCATCGTCTACGCCGGAAATTCCCGCACCGAGCTCGGCCTGCCGACGCGTACCAGGCTCTTCCCCGGAAAGGCTGTCTTCAACGGCGGCCTGTCCGGTGCCTCGCTGGGTGACGCCATCGCCATGGTGCGCCATGCGAACGCGGTCAGCCGGCTGGAGACGGTCATCTGGGGCATCGACGCGCCCTCATTTTCCATGGGGACCGGCAATACCGATTTCGACCGCGAACTGGTGGCCAGCGACCGTTTTTATCTGGTGCGGCGCGCCCTGATCAATGTGAAACGGGCCTTGACGACGGACATGACCGTGGATTCGATCCGCCTGCTGCGGGGCACGTTCGGGCGATCCTGTCATTCGAGCCTGGCGTTTTACGGCCAACGCGACGACGTCTGCGTGCGCGACCGTATCGACGGCTGGGGCGGCACGGGTAACGCGGTCGTGCCCCGGCTGCGCGAGTATATCCGGGGCACGGGACCGACCGCCGAGGCGATGTCCGCGCTGGATAAAAGCCTGGCCGAACTGTGCAAGGCGGGCGGCAAAGTGCGGCTGTACATCAATCCGACGCATGCGATGACGTCCGACGCGCTTTACCGGGCGGGCAAGTGGGCGGCGATGGAAGCGTGGCAGGGGCAACTGGCCGGGCTGGGCCAGCGCCACCGCGCGGCCGGTTGCGATGCGCGCATCTTCGATTTCTCCGGCTTCAACAGCATCACCACCGAAGCGATCCCGCAGGCGAGCGGCATCGCCGACATGCTGTATTTCTGGGAAACGTCGCATTACCGGGTCAACGTCGGCGGGATGATCCTGAACCGCATGTTCGGCCGCGACGACGATGTGCCGGCCGATTTCGGCGTCGAACTGACACCGGGTGCGATATCCGGGCACCTGGCCGCCCAGCGCGCGGCCAGGGACCGCTATCATGTCGAGCACCCGCACGAAAGCCGGATGGTGCTGGACGTCGTGGCCGAGGCGGCGCGCCAGCCGCCTACGGCACGCTGAGAACGGCGCAACCCTTTTCGCAGGGCCGGCTCGATTGATCGAGCGCCGGGAATTCCTTTTGCCAGCGCTGCAGGACCGTGCGTTCGTCGGGACGGGCGGCGTCGTCCAGGAAGACGCTGGCGCCCCGGGCCAGCGACTTGAACAGGAGCGGGCCGGCGGGATAGCGCGCCAGCGAGCGCGTCGCCTGCGGCGGTCCGTCGATGACCAGCAGGTCGATCTCCAGCCAGGCGGGCAGGGAGGAAATGTCATACCAGGGCCATTTCTCGTCGTTGAGCAGGTGCGGGCGCAATGGCGCGTCCAGCACTTGCGCCCAGGCCTCCAGCCCGTGGCGCCGCAGCTGGGCGCGCGTCAGCCGCGCATACTCGGGGTCGTGTTCGAGGCTGAACACCATGCCGGCGCCATTCATCTGCATGCAGCGCGCCAGCACCAGGGTCGAGGTGCCGCTGCTGCATTCGACCACCGTCGCCGGCCTGGCCGAGCGGGCGTGCCGCGCCAGCTCCAGCAGGATATCGGGCGACGCCGCCCAGCCGCGCGTCGGCGGCAGGCTGTGCTTCAGGTCGAGTTCCACGTACAGGCCCTGCAGCGCCTCCATCTGGCGAAACAGGCCGGCGCTGTCATGGTGCGACTGGTCCCTGACATCGTGCAGCAGGATGTGGACCAGCCGCAGCTTGTGCAGCATGTACAGCGCGAGCACCAGCAACGTCAGGGTTCCGGCGGAGTAGGCGAGGGTGGGCATGGGCGTTCCTTTCTCGGGGTGTCAATGACCGGCCACTTTGCTGATGACGTAGCGGTGCTTGCCGGAGGCTTCGGCCGGAATGGTGGTCACCTCGTGGATCAAAATCTCGACCGATGCGCCCAGCCGCGCGCGGAACTGGCTGACTATGCCCAGGCGCAGCGACGCCGGCAGGCCGTCCACGCTCACTAGCAGGACGCGGGTGCAATCCAGGCTTTCCTGGATGATCTTGAAGGCGCGCACCTGCGGCAGGTCGCGCAGGATATAGATCAGCGCCAGGCCGTGCATGAGGGTGCCGTCGCGGGCGACGACGAAGTCGGTCACCCGGCCTTCGATGCGCTTGAGCAGGGGCAGGCCGCGCCCGCAGCGGCACGGCTGCGTGTCGAGCGCGCCGATGTCGCCCGTTTCATAACGGATGAACGGAAACTCGCCGCTGGCGAGGTGGGTGACGACGATGGCGCCGCTGTCGCCGGGCTTGACCGGCCGGCCGCGCTGGTCGAGGATTTCGACAATGACGTCCTCGGCCGTGATGTGCATGCCGCCTTCCGGACATTCGTGGGCGAGGAAGCCGGAATCGCGACCGCCATAGCCGTTGGCGACCGGCGCGCCGAACGCGGTGGAGAGCAGCGCGCGTTGTTCCTCGTACAGCCGTTCCGCCGTGGCGAACACGACCTTGACGCCGATGCCGTCGAGCGCGATGCCGCGCGCCTGGGCGTGCCGCACCAGCAGGCTCATGACCGACGGATAGCCGAACAGCATCGCCGGGCGCCGCCGCTTCAGCAGCGCCAGATGCTTGTCCATGCGGGCGGGCGACAGGTCGAAGGCCGGCAGCAAGGTGCTGCGTAACAGACGGTCGCGGCGGGCGCGCCAGTGGTCCTGCGCCTTCAGTTCGATCGGCGAGCCCCACAGCACCGCTTCGCGGTCGCCGATATCGACGCCCCACCAGCGCGTGGCGCGCCATTTGGCCGCGACGTCATGGCTGACGCGTTCCTTGCCTAGATAGAAAATCAGCGGCTCGCCGCTGGAGCCGCCCGTGGTGAAGCGTTGCAGCGGGCCGGCGGTCGAGGCGATGAACTGTTCGCGGTGGTCGTTGATATCGCACTTGCGCAGTACCGGCAGGGCGCGCAGATCGCGCAGGTCGTGCACCTTTTTGGCGTCGAAGCTTAGCTCCGCGAATTGCCGGCGGTAATACGGCACGTGTTGAGAAGCGTGCAACAGCAACGCTTTCAGCTGTCGCAATTGCAAGGCTTCGATGTCACGCGCGGGCAACCATTGGCTTTGCTCCATACGCCGGAGCAAGGCGCTGCTGTGGTGGCGCTTGAGCAGCTCGTGCAGCGGAAACAGCAGCTTGGACGCCCACGCCGTGTAGCCCGACGCGGGTGGCCGCTTGAGCACGCGCCGATACTGCGCCATCAGCAACGGCGCGACCCGCTCCCAGCTGTAGCGCCGCGCTTGCAACAGTCCCTCGATGATGAGCCGTTCGGCCTTGCGCTCGTCGCGCAGCAGCGACAGCATCGCCCGCGCCATCGCGCCAGCGTCGCCCGGCGGCACCAGCAGGCCGTTGACGTCGTGCGTCATCAAATAGGGGATGCCGCCGACATCGGTGCTGACCACCGGCACGCCGCTCGACCAGGCCTCCAGCACCGAGCTCGGCATGTTGTCGGCCAGGCTGGGGTTCAGGACCAGATCGGACTGCCGGTACAAGCCGGCCATGACGGCGTGCTCGGTCTTGCCGGCGAAACGGACGGCGTCCCGCAGATCGAGCTCATCGGTAAGCGCTTGCAGGCGCGGCAGGTCCGGCCCTTCGCCGCAGATGGTCAGGCGTGCGTGCGGTAGTGCCCGGCGGACCGTCGCGAAGGCGCGCAGCGCGCTGGCGTTGTCGTACAGCGGCTCGAGGTGGCGCGCCACCAGGATCGCGGCGCCGCCGGCGGGCTTGGGCGTTTGCTCCGGGGACGGCCGGAAGCGCGCGAGGTCGACGATGTTGGGGACGATCTGGACGACGATGCCATGACGATCGAAGACCTCGGCCAGGAAACCCGATGGCACGATGACGGCGTCGGCCCGGCGCAGGCTGAAGCGCACCAGGCCGGCGCTGCGGGCCAGGAAGGGCTGCGCCTCGCCGCCGCGATAGTTGACGACCACGCCTTTGCCGCGCAGGCGGCCGATCCAGATCGCCGGCGCGGCGAACAGATGCCAGGACCAGCCGGAGTTCGCCATCACATGCAGCAACTGGACGCGGCCGGCCGCCTGCCACAACCGCCACAGATACGGCAACAGGCGCACGGCGGCGCGCACGCCGCGCAGGCGCGCGATCCATGACGGCCACGGCGGGTTGACCTGAAGCACTTCGACCTCGGCGCCGGCGGCGCGCAGCAGCGCCGCCAGTTGCACGGTCTGGTTGGCGATGCCGCCGGCCGGCGGCGGCAGCGGTCCGACCAGCGCAATGCGCAGCGGATGCAGGTCATGCGCCGCTTGGCGGCCGGGGGCGCCATACAGGCCGTCGCACGGCTTGTTCTTGTCGGGTTCGTTCATGTGCGCGGGGCCGCCAGGCGCCGATAGATAGCGCCGTAGCGGGCCACGCTGCCGCGCCAGTTGCGCTCGTTTTCGACGTAGGCGCGCGCCTGGGCGCGCAGCGTCGGCCACGCTTGCACCTGGCGCACCAGGCCGATCACCCCGTCGGCGAGCGCGTTGGCGTCGCCGGCCTGGAACAGCATGCCGGTCTTGCCGTGCTCGATCATCTCCCGGTGGCCGCCGACGTCCGAGGCGACGATCAGCCGCCCCTGCGCCATCGCTTCCAGCGGCTTGAGCGGCGTGACCAGTTCGGTCAGGCGCATCGGCAGGCGCGGATAGACCAGGATGTCGACGATCCGGTAGTAATCGTCCACCTTGTCGTGCGCTACCCGGCCGGCGAACTTGACGCGCCGCTCGACCCGCAGTTCCACGGCCAGCGCCTTCAGTTCGTCCTCCTGAGGTCCGCCGCCCACCAGCAGCAGTTGCAGCGACGGCACCGCCGCCAGCATGCGCGGCAGCGCCCGGATCAGCAGCGCCAGTCCCTCATACGCGTAGAACGAGCCGATGAAGCCGAGCACCAGGTGGCCGGTCAGGCCCAGCGAGTGCGCCAGCAGCGCGTCCGGTGGGGCGTTGCCGCTGAAACGGCCGCTGTCGACGGCGTTCGGTATCACCGTCACCTTGGCCGCCGGGATGCCGCGCGCCACGATGTCGGTACGCAAGCCTTCGCAAATGGTGGTGACGGCGTCGGCGCGCTTCAACACATGGTTTTCCAGCGCGCGCGTCAGCCGGTAACGCAGGCCGCCCGCCCGGCTGGTGCCGTGGTCGGCGGCGGCGTCCTCCCAGAACGCGCGGATCTCATAGACGACCGGAATGCCGAGCGCGCGGCCGACGCGCAAGGCCGCGACCGCGTTCAGCGCCGGCGAGTGGGCGTGTAGGATGTGCGGCTTGACTTTCCCGGCGACTTCAAGCAGGCGGTGGTGCAGGCCGGCGATCACCCCGACCTGGCGCAGCACCGGCAGCCGCGCCCACCATTGCCGCAACGGCGCGGTGCGGAAAAAGCGCCAGCCATCGATCTCCTGCTCGGCCGCCGGCGCGGTGCCGGGGGAGTCCGCCGGTTCGGTTGAAGATCCGGCCGAGTACAGGCTTTGCTTGGCGCCGGTCAGGTGGAACGTTTGCCAGCCCAGCTTGCGCTGCTGGTTCAATATCGCCAGGGTGCGGAAGGTGTAGCCGCTGTGCAGCGGCGCCGAATGGTCGAGTATGTGCAGGATCCGCATGCTCATGCCGCTTGCCTTTCGGTCGATTGGTTCGGCGTGTCCAGCATCTGGCGCAGGAAGGATTCGAACATCATCAGCGACCACAACGGCGCGCTGTGGTCGCGCCGTCCGGACTGGTGCTGCGCCATCAGTTCGCGCACGTGGGCCAGATTGAACAGGCCGCAGTCGGCCAGCACCGGGCTGTTCAGGCAGCGTTGCAGGCGCGGTCCCAGCGGGCCGCGGAACCAGTCGGCCAGCGGCACCGAGAAGCCCATCTTGTCGCGGTAGAGTATTTCCTGTGGGAGATAGGGTTCCAGGCCCTTCTTGAACAGGTATTTGCCGACGCCGCGCTGCAGCTTGAGCGACGGCGGCAGCCCGGAGATCCATTCGACCAGTTGGTGGTCGAGCAAGGGCACGCGCACTTCCAGCCCGTGCGCCATGCTGGCGCGGTCGACCTTGGTCAGGATGTCGCCCGGCAGATAGGTTTTCAGGTCCAGGTACTGGATCAGCGACAGCGCGTCGTCGGCCGGGCAGGCCGCCGCGTGCTTGCGCAGCACTTCCACCGCGCGGTACTGGCCGATGTTGCGGCGCAGGGAGGGGCTGAACAGTTTCATGCGCATCTGGTCGCTCATGATGGAGACGCCGTGGAAATACGCCGCCACCGAATCGCGCGCCAGTCCCTCGAAGGTGGTCTTGGCGCGCAGCGGACGCGGCGCCCAGTCGGCCTTCGGGTACATGCGCCCCAGCGCGCCGAACACCGGCTTGCGCACCGACAGCGGCAGCATCGAGCGGAACCGCTCCTCGTGCAGGTGCCAGCGGTAGCGGCGGTAGCCGGCCAGGTTCTCGTCGCCGCCGTCGCCGGACAGCGCCACCGTCACGCGCTGGCGCGCCAGTTGGCAGACGCGGTAGGTGGGCAGGGCCGAACTGTCGGCGAACGGTTCGTCGTACAGGCAGGCCAGGTGGTCGATCAGGTCGGCGTCGTGCTGTTCGACGCGCTGGCTGTGGTGGTTGGTCTGGTAGCGCTCGGCCACCAACTGCGCGTACGGCGACTCGTCGAACCTGGTGTCGCCGAAGGCGATCGAGCAAGTGTTGACCGGGCGCGAGGATTCCTGCGCCATCATGGCGACCACGGCGCTCGAATCGATGCCGCCCGACAGGAAGGCCCCCAGCGGCACCTCGGCCACCATGCGGATGCTGACGGCCTCCCGCAGGCGCGCGACCAGTTCGTCGGCGGCGTGCTCGGGGCTGACCAGGCGGTGCGGCTTGAACGGCACGTCCCAGTAGCGCTTGGGCAGGCCGGGCGAGCTGCCTTTGCGCACCAGCAAGGTGTGGCCCGGTTCCAGCTTGCGGATCTGGCGGAAGATGGTGCGCGGCTCGGGGATGTAGCCGTAGGCGAAATAGTCCTCGACAGCCAGCGGATCGAGCTCTCGGCGCACGCGGCTGTGCGCCAGCAGCGCCTTCATCTCCGAGGCGAACACCAGTTGGCCGTCGTCGAGCAGCGCGTAGTGCAGCGGCTTGACGCCGAGCCGGTCGCGCGCCAGGAACAGCGCTTGCTGCTTGCGGTCCCACAGCGCGAAGGCGAACATGCCGCGGAAGTGATGCACGCAACGCTCGCCCCATTGTTCCCAGGCGTGCACGATGACCTCGGTGTCGCAATGGGTGCGGAAGATGTGGCCGAACTGTTCCAGCTCGCGCTTGAGCGCCGGAAAGTTGTAGATTTCACCGTTATAGACGACCACCACCGTGTGGTCTTCGTTGAACAGCGGTTGCTGGCCGCTCTTGAGGTCGATGATGGCGAGCCGGCGATGGCCGAGGCCGATGCCGGGTTCGCGATGCACGCCGCTTTCATCGGGGCCGCGGTGGGCCTGGACGTCGGTCATGCGCTGCAGGAGCCCGGTGTCGATGTCGGGCTGTCGATACAGATCAAATATGCCGGCGATCGCACACATGGCTATCCTTTCATCGGGGGCAATTGGGTGAGCCTGTCGTAGACGGCGAGGTAGGCGTCGGCCATCGCCATGAGGCTGAATTCGGCGAGCACGCGGCGGCGCCCGTGGATGCCGTGGTGGGCGGCCAGTCCGGGAATGCGGTAGTAGGCGCCGATGGCGTCGGCCAGCAGTTCCGGGCTGCGCGGCGGCACCAGCGTGCCGGTCCAGCCGCTTTGGACCACATCGGCGTTGCCGCCGACGGCCGTCGCCACCACCGGCAGCCCGGTGGCCATCGCTTCGAGGATGGTGTTGGAGGTGCCCTCGGCCAGCGACGGCAGCGCGAACACGTCCATCGTGCGCATCAGTTGCGAGATGTCGTCGCGGGTGCCGGGCAGCCACGCCAGGTGCGATACGCCCGCCTGGTATAGCAGGTCGAGGCAGGCCTGGCGGCAGGGGCCGTCGCCGATGATCATCAGGCGCATCTGTTCCTGCGCCATTTCGTCCTCCGCCAGCAGCAACAGGAAGGCGTGCACCAGCGACATGTAATCCTTGACCTCGACCATGCGCCCGACGCTGCCGATGACGAAGGAATCCTCGCCGAGGAAGCCGTCCGGGCCGACGGCGGCCGGCGGCCCCAGCCTGGGGTGGAAGTGGACGCTGTCGACGCCGTTGCGGATGTGGGTGACGCTTTGCGGGCGGGCGCCGATGGTGCCCACCAGCCACGCCTCGAGGTCCTTGCTGACGGCGATGAAGTGGCCGATCAACGGCCGCAGCAGCTTGCGCAACAGGCGGTAGCGCAGCTTGCGGCCGTACAGGTCCTTCATGTCGCGGCCGTGTTCGCCATGCACGCGCAGCCGCACGCCGGCCGCCGCCGCCAGCAGTTGTCCCTCGAGGCTGGACAGGTTGCGGGTGTGGATCAGCAATGGCTGCAAGCGTCTGAGCGTGCGGAACAGACGGAAATAGTGCGCCCAGTCTTTTCCCTCGCGTTTGTTGATGCTGATGATCTCGACGCCGGGACGGCGGATGCGCCGCGAAAAGTCGCTGTCGTCCTTCATGCAGACTATGGCGTGGCGATAGCGGTCCGGCGGCAGGTTGTTGATCAGGTTCACCAGGCCGTTTTCCAGTCCGCCCACTTCCAGCTGGTGGATCAGATGGACGATCAGCGGTGCGCAGGCGGCATCAGCGTGCGGCGACATGGCGCAATCCCTGGTCGATGGCCGGCCGCATCGCCAGCAGCAGATCGTGCATGGCGCGCTCGGCGACGCCGGCTTCCTCGTCGTAGGCGGACGCCAGCACGATCTCGGCGCCGCTGTCGTCGCCGCCCAGCAGTTTGCTTTTCGCCAGCATCAGCTTCATCAGTTGTGGACTGGCGGTGTCGACGCCGTCCTGCCGGTACCAGCGCCACACCAGCAGCTTGACGCCGGCGGCCTGCTCGACGCTTTGCAGGACGGTCAGCTTGCGGCCGCCGACGCTGATGTCGCGCCGCATGGTGCTGATTTCATTCCAACGCGGCATGCCGTCGACCACCTTGCGGCGCACCGCCGCCAGCAGCTCCGAATGCCGGACCTGGTGGCGGTACCAGGTCAGCTGCAGCGACACCGTGCGGCGGCCGTCGCTGTAGTTGAACGACCAGCGTTGCGGCCGGCCCATGTGCAGCACGTGCCAGTCGGTGGTTTGCATCGGACTGGCGCGCCATGGCGCCGGCGGCGGCGACACCGTCAGCGGCGGCGCGGGCAGCTGGTCCGGCGCGGCGGGCCGCAGCGCGACGTGCGCCAGCAGCGGCCAGATCGCGGCGACCCCGACCACGGCGACGGCCATCCGTACGAAGCTGGTTGTGCCCGGCGCGGCAAGGCTGGCCGAGATGCCCGGCACGGCGCGTTGCCGCGCGGCCGGCTTGCCGCCGCCGCTGTCGTCGCTGCCGTCAGTCTCGCGCCAGCGCGCGCCGACCCAGAACAGGACGGCCGACACCACCCCGAAGAAGACCCAGCCGTAAATCAGGTGGTCGATGCCGATCGCCAGGGTCATATCGCTGCAGTGGCCGATCAGCACGATCAAAAAGGCGCGCAGGGCGTTGGCGAGCACCGGCACGACCGCCGAGACGGCGATGAACAGCAGGCGCCGCCGCAGGCTGCGGTAGGTCGTGTACGCGTACATGGCGCCCAGCGCCAGCGAGGCGATCAGGTAGCGCAGGCCGCTGCACGCCTCGACCACCGACCAGTTTCCGCTTGGCAAGGACAGGAAGTTGTTTTCGCGGAATACCGGAATGCCCGACAGCTGCAGCAGCAACACCGTGCAGCGGGCGGTGAACTCGATCAGCGGCGGGATGAAGATCTCGCCGAACGGCACCGCGAGCAACAAATAGCAAAGCGGAAACGCGATGGCGCGGGTGTAGCGCGTGCCGAGCAGGGCCAGCACGGTCGCGCCCAGCATGAGTGCCAGGCAATACTGTTGCAGCACGTGGACGTTGGCGACCGCCGACAGCAGCCACAGCGCGCCGAGCGCTGCCAGCGCGAACAGCGCCGGCGGCGCCGGCTTGACGGGCAGGGTCGAGAGGTGGCGGCGCCGGCGCCAGATCATCCATCCGACGATGGGCGGGATTACGAAGCCGTGGGCGAAAGTCTCCGACACCAGCCATACGCCGACGATGGCGTCGAGCGTGGCGAGATGCATCAGCAGCACGGCGCACAGCGCGAACGCCACGCAGACGTGGGCGACCGCGCGGGCGGCCACCGCGGCCGGCTTGGCCCGCGGCCTGCGCACGGGCGACAACAGGGTCGCGGGATCGGCGCTCATAGGGCCTTCTCCGCCAGGACGGCCGCGTCCCGCGCGACGCGGCCGTCCTGGCTTTCCAGCGGGAGCGCCTGGTCCGCCAGATCCGTCTGGCCGGCGTCCTCCACGCCCAGCGCCGCGCCCAGTCGTTGCAAATTGGCGTCCCAGCGGTAGTCGCGCAGTATCCTGCGGCGCGCGGCCACACCGATGTCGGACGGCGAGGCCAACTCGCGCCCGACATGGTAAATAAATTCGCCGGCGTCGGCCGCGCGCAGCACCTCGGTGCCGACGGCGGCGCCGATGCCCTCCAGCGCCTGCGGCGTGGCGATGACGGTCTTTTGCATCGCCATCGCCTCCAGCACCTTGTTTTGCACGCCACGGCCGATGTGCAGCGGCGCGACGATCACGGCGGCATGGCGCAGATAGGGGCGGATGTCGGGGACGGTGCCGCTGACGAACACGCCCGGCAGGCGCTTGAGGGCCAGCAGGCTGTACGCGGGACGGGAGCCGACGATGTGGAACTGAAGCTCCGGGAACCGCAGCCGCAGCGACGGCATCACGCGCTCGGCGAACCAGATCGCCGCCTCGATATTGGGCGCGTAATCCATGGCGCCGGTCAACGCCACCACGCGCGCGGTCGCATAGGGGCTGGCAAGCTTGTGCCGCGGGGAGAAGTACTCGCTGTCGACGCCGTTGTTGAAGTAGTCGATCTTGTGGTCCGCCTCGGGCGCGCGCAGCCGGAACAGCGACGCCTCCGCGCGCGACACCAGCATCACCTGGTCGAAGCCCTTGGCGACGAGGCGCTCGTACTCGAGCAATTGCGTGCCTTCGCGGCGGTACAGCATCGACAGCGGCCAAGTCTTGCCGTCGGCGTAGCCCTGCCATTTTTCCGAGTCGACATCGACCAGGTCCATGACGCGCATCAGCGGGCCGTGCTCGCTCTCGGACGGCAGGTATTGCGCCATCGGCCCGGAGAACGCCAGCGCGGTGCCGATGGCGTGGGCGTCGAGCGTGCGGTTGACCCAGCGTTGCAGCCGGGCGCTGCGGAAATATGGCAGGCTGAGCGGCTCGTCGGTGACCAGCCCGCGCAGGCTCGACAGGCGTGCCCAGCGCGGATGGGTGCGGATGAAGCACGAGCTGGCGCAACCGGCGGCCAGGTGCTCGGCGTAGCGCAGGTCCTCGGCGCGGTCGATGAAGGTGCCGAGGTGCACGCGGAAGTGGCGCTGCAGGTAGCGCAGCACGTGGTAGGCGCGTATCTTGTCGCCCTTGTTGGGCGGATACGGAATCCGATGAGGCAGAAACAACAGGTCCCGCATGATGCTATCCCAGCTGGCGGACGATGTGCGGTCCGATCGCGTTGGCCACGGGCAACGGCAGCAAGCGCCATGCCTTGATCATCAGCTGGAAGCGCGGATTGAGCGGCTGCACGTCGCTCAGCCTGCTGCCGCGATGCAACTGGCATTCGTAGTGCAGCGGTTGCGGCTCGAAGCCCCAGTTCTTTTTGAACGCGAACGAGCCGGTGCCGTATTTGCTGCGCCCGAAGTCGAACAGCCGGCAGCCGTCGCCGCAGGCGCGGCGCATGACTTCCCAGTACATGAAGTCGTTGGCGGCCAGCGCGCGCGCGGCGGCGCCGCCGCCACCGTAATAGGGGATGATCTCGCCGCGGAAGTGGAAGCTGAGCACCGAACTGACGGCTTTGCCGGCGTGCTCGATGCTCAGCACTTCGCAGTCGTCGCCGAATTCGCGTTGCAGCACGCCGAAGTAGCGCCGGCTGAAGACCGGCGTGCCGAGCCGGTGGACGCTGGCCGCGTAGCAATCGAAGAAGCGCGCCGTGTCGGCGTCGATGTGGCTGCTGAGGCCGGACGCCATGCCTTTGCGCACCATCGCGCGGTGTTTGCGCGGGATGGCCAGCAGGTTGTGCTCCGGCTCGGCCAGCAGCGGCTTGCGGAAGGTAGCGTAGACGTCGCGGGCCAGCCATTCCGGATGGCGCGGGCGCAGTTGACGGTATTCCAGGTGGTCGACCCCCAGGCGCCTGGCCAGCGCTTGCGCTGCGCGGTCGACGGCGTCGGCGGCGGCCGGTTCGGTGGCGGCGATGCCGCCGTAGACGCAGAACGGCAGCGAGCTCAGCGTGTTCCCGAACAGCAAGCTCTTGACCTGCGCCAGCGGCAGGATGGCGTGGATTTTCCCCTCGCGCTCGGCGTACAGGAACCAGGTCGGATGTCCGAAGGCGGTTTCGATCACTTGTTGCCAGCCGGCGCGGTGGAAGAAGGTCGCGTCGGGGCAGCGCTGCACGAAATCGTCCCAGCGGGCGCGGTCATGCTGGCCCATCGCACCCACGGTGTATGAGCGCGGGCTGTGCTGGCTGTGCGGCATCATGCGGCTCCCGGAAAAATATCGTCGATACGGCCCCAGCGGAAGTCGCCCAGCAGCCTGTTGATGCGGTGTTCCATGCGGTGCAGGTTCAGGTAGTGGCGGAAGCGGGTTTTGATACCGATGCCGGCGGGCCTGGGCTGTCCCGGGTCCAACTCCCAGGGGTGAAAGTAGAATATGCCAGCTTGCCCGTCATGCGAGTTGATGCGTCGCAAGGCCCAGCGCGAGGTGGCGTAGGGCAACAGTCGGAAATAGCCGCCGCCGCCGGCCGGCATATTGCGCCCCAGAACGCGTACCGTGCTGATCGGCAGTTCCAGCAGGCCGCCTTCCCCCGTGGGGCGGGAGGCGAAACGGGGCGCGTCGGGCATGCCGTAATGGTCGTGGCGGATCGGATAGATGCTGGAACTGTAGCGGTAGCCCGCCGCCTGCAGGCTGTCGAGCGCCCACAGGTTGCCGGCGGCGATGGAAAAGCTTGGCGCGCGGTAACCTTTGACGGCCTGGCCGGCCAGTTGTTCGAGCAAGTTCTTGCTGAGCGTGATGTCGCGGCTGAAGTCGGCCCTGGTCTGGTCGCTGGCGCGCCGGTGGGCGTAGCCGTGGCTGGCCAGCTCGTGGCCGCCGTCGACGATGCGCCGCACCAGCGCCGGATAGCGCTCGGCGATCCAGCCCAGGGTGAAGAAGGTGGCCCGGACCTGATGCGTCTCCAGCAGCGCCAGGATCAGGTCGACGTTGCGCTCGACCCGGCACGGCTGCGCCGCCCATTGCGCGCGCGCGATGTGGGCGTCGAAGGCCGAGACCTGGAAATAGTCTTCGACATCGATCGTCAGCGCGTTGCGCATGGGAGCGATGGCGGCTGCGCTGGCGACGCTCATGGACGCCCGTCGCGACGGCCGGACAGCCACAGGCCGATGGCGGCGGCGATGCGCTCGGCAGCCCGTCCATCCCAGTACTGCGGGATGCGTCCGGCCTTGCCGCCGTAGCGCAGGATGTCGCGGCACAGCGCCAGGATCACGGCCGGGTCGCGTCCGGCGATGGCGTTGCTGCCCTCGGTGACGGTGACCGGACGTTCGGTGTTTTCCCGCAGGGTAAGGCACGGCACGCCCAGCGCCGTGGTTTCCTCCTGCACGCCGCCCGAATCGGTGAGGACGACCTTGGCGTTCTTCATCAGGCTGAGCATGTCGAGATAGGGCAGCGGCGGCATGCAGGCCAGGCCCGGCGCGTCGAGCAGGGCGGTCAGCTCGTGTTGCCTGAGCATGGCGCGCGTGCGGGGATGCAGGGGGAACAGAATCGGCAAGTCCCCGCTGAGCTTGATGACGGTCTCCATCAGCGCGCGCAGGCGCTGCGGATCGTCGACGTTGGACGGCCGGTGCATGGTCAGCAGCGCGTACGGTTCGCCATCCGGAACGAAGCCGGACAGATTGGCGTCATTCAAGACCTTGGTCACCGGCGGCGCGTGCGGCAACTGGCGCAGCAGCGTATCGATCATGACGTTGCCGACAAAATAGATGCGGTTGGCCGGCACGCCTTCGCGCAACAGGTTGCTCATGCCGCTAGATTCGCTGGTGAACAGCAGCTCGGACAATTGGTCGGTGAGGAGGCGGTTGATTTCCTCCGGCATCGAACGGTCGTAGCTGCGCAGGCCGGCCTCGACATGGAAAACGGGAATGTTCTTCTTGGCCGCCGTCAGCGCGCAGGCCAGGGTGGAGTTGACGTCGCCCACCACCAGGACCGCTGTCGGCGCGGTTTGCTCGAGCACCGGTTCGAAGCGCCGCATCACCTCGGCCGTCTGCACGGCATGGCTGCCGGAGCCGACCTCCAGGCGGAAATCCGGCTCGCCCAATTCCAAGGTCTTGAAGAACTGCCCATCCATGTCCTGGTCGTAGTGCTGGCCGGTGTGGACCAGCATCGTTTCAGCCCGATAATCGGCCTGCTTGATGGCGCGCAGCACCGGCGCCACCTTCATCAGGTTGGGGCGCGCCGCGACGACGCAGGCAATGCGGGGAATATGGCGAATCGAGGCAGTCGGCATGGCGGCTCTCCGTTTAGAACGCCACCGTCAGGGCGGCACTGACACCATTTTCCCGGTAGCTGCCTCCGGTATTGCTGGTGTGGCGGCTGTGGCGCAGACTGACGTCGGCGCCGATATTGGCTTGTAGTTGATGCGACAGCGACACCCGCACCATGCTGTTGCGGTCCTCGCGCCCCGTGCTCAGCGATTGGACGCGGTTGTGGCCGGCGCCGACGGACAGGCCGCCGCGCGCCGACACGCGCCAGTTCCAGCCGATCTGGGCGGCGCTCTGGCTCGTGTGGTCCTCCAGGGCCAGCTCGTCCGGCCCCAGCAGCACGCTGTCGATCGCGCTGCTGGTCTGGGCCAGGCGCCGCGTGGTCGACAGGTGCAACGCCAGCGCGCCGCGCGTGCCGCTGTAGACGGTGGCCAGGCGCATCGATTTTTGCAGGTAATAGCGGTGGCTGAAGAAGTTGACGTTGCCGTCCTTGCCCAGCATCTGGGAAATCATCAGGAACACCTTGATGGTTTGCAGCCGCTTTTGCGGATCGGGGACGCGGGTTTCCCATAGCTGGTAAAGGAAGTCGCTCAGTCCGGCCGGCGGGATGCTGAGGAACTGGCCGTGGGTGCTGGTGATGTCTTCGCTGTAGTTCAGCGTCCACAACATGCTGCGCATGCGGTAGGAGGCGTCGAACGTATAGGTCTTGCCGAAATACCGGCGGCCGAAACTGCCCGACACCATGGTGCGCGGCGATGGCGACCAGGTGGCGCCGGCCGACCAGTAGCGTCCGGCCGGCGCGCCACGGGTCGATTCGTAATCTTTTTTCTCGTAACCGCCGGTGCCGAACAGCGAGATGCTGTTGGTGAGCGGAGTGCTCAAGGTCAGCGCGCCGTCGGTCATCGTCACCGGTGCGGTCGCGGCGTCGTCGATGTGCCTGCGGTCCAGATTGAGGTCCCAGTTCCAGCCGCGCCCGCCGTTGTCGCCGGTCAGGCGCAGATGGGCGCTGTTGTTTCGCACGCCCAGCCGGTTGCCGCTGTCGACCCGCTGATGGTCGTAGCGCAGCACCGCCGTCGCCAACCCGCGAAAGTAATGTTGCAGATAGGGGCTGAAGCTGTGCGAGCGGACCTGGCTGCTGTTGCCGGTCACTTGCGTAGCATCGGCCCGCTGCGGGCCGAAGGCCGAGATGTTCTGCAGACCGATGCTGGAGCGCGCGTCCAGATACAGCCAGTCCGGCAATACTTCGGCGTGGCCGGCGGCGTCGAGGTGCTGGTTGGTGCGGTCGGCCTGGCGCGTGTACAGCACTTTTTGCAGCGAGTACGACAGCACCAGGTTCAGGCGCGGGCCGTCGTTGGCGGTGATGTTGACGCCGGGCGAAACTTCCGTCGTCAGTTCGCCGCGCGCGCGTTCGGCGGGGGCCAGGTGGACGTTGTCGGTATAGCTTTCGCGCACGCTGAGCATCGGCACGACGCTCCAGTCGGCCCCTTGCGCCGCGCCGGGCAGGAACAGCAGGATGAACACCGGAATCGGCGAATGGCACATGCGGACCGCGCGCGGCGCGAACCTAATCATAATAACCATAGTATTCGCCACCGGGAAAACCCTTGCTTTTGTTATAGATGAGGCTGACGTTCGGGCAATGCTCGATGCGCCGCAGCGCTTCCTTGACGTCGTGCTGCGTGGTGCGTTCCGACTCGACCACCATCAATATCTGTCCCATCTGCGCGGCCAGCACGCTCGCCTCCGTGGTCAGCAGCAGCGGCGGCGAATCGAAGATCACGATGCGGTCGGCGTAGCGCTCGGCGATCTCTTTGAGCAGGCCGCTCATGCTGCGGCTGGCCAGCAGCTCGGTGGCATGCTTGTTGGCGCGCCCGGCCGGCAGGATGCTCAGGGTGCTGACGTTGGTGCGCAGGATGACATCCGACAGCTCGGTCTTGTCGCGCAGCAGGATGTCCATCAGCCCCGGCTCGGGAGGCAGGCCCAGCACCTTGAGCACCGACGGCCGGGCGACGTCGGCGTCCACCAGCAGCACGGTGATGTCCATTTCCATGGCGATGCTCATCGCCAGGTTGACGGCGCAGTAGGTCTTGCCTTCGCCGGGCAGCGCGCTGGTGACGACGATCAGGTTGCCGTGGCGGATGGGGGGCGTGTCGTTGTCGCCGCGCGCGTTGCGCAGCAGCGGGCGTTTGATGATGCGGAAGTCCTCGGCGACCGGGGTGCGGCCGCCGTCGTGCGTGACCATGCCCAGTTGGCCCAGCCGCGCCAGATTCAGCTCGACACAGCGGGGCGACGCCAGCGCGGCCGTCTGGGCGGGGGGAACCGGCCCGGCGGGCAGGATAGGCAGCTCTTTGGTTTCGTCCATGGTGGATCCGGTTGGTCGCTATCGCAGGATGGTGCTCGCCAGCACGCCGCCGTAGACCATGAACAGGCTCGACAGGGCGGCGCCGAACGCGTACTTGCCGCGTTTGCGCTTGATCTTCTCGCCCTCGGTCCAGTTCATCGATACCGTGCCCAGCACCGGCAGGCCGGTGCGCTCGCGCAGTTCGCCCGGCCGCAGGAAGGTCGGCCGCACCTGGCTGATCAGCAGGGCGGTGGCGATGCCCGTCAGCAGCGCGCCCACCAGTACCACGCTCAACAGCAGCGGGCGGTTCGGGCCGATCGGCGTCAACGGCACGGTGGGTGGATCGATGATCTTGAAGGTCATCATGTCGGTGGTGGAACTGAGGTCGCCCGACAACTTGGCCGCCTCGCGCCGGCCGACCAGCTTTTCGTAGTTGTCCTTGTTGATCATGTAGTCGCGGTTCAGTTGGGCCAGCGCGGACTCGACCTCCGGCACCGCATTGGCTTGCGCCAGCAGCCGCTCGTGGCGCGCGCTGAATTCCTGCACCCGGGCGGCGATCGAGGCCACCTTGGCGTCGGCCGCCGCCTGCGCCACCTTCAGCTGCTGCAGCATCGGGCTGAAATTTTTGCCCGGGTCGCCAGAGGGCTTGAGTTTGCCTTCCTCGACCTTGCGCGCCTCCAGCTGCGCCACCAGGCGCTTGGCGGCGACGATGTCGGGGTGCAGCTCGGTGTATTGCAGGCGCAGCGCGTCGAGGTTCTTGTTGATGGCCGAGATGCGGCCGTCGAGCTCGGGATTGTCGATGCTGGCCGGCGTGGCCAGCGTATCGAGGATGGGTTCGTCGCCGCTGATCTGGCTGGTGATGGCGTTGCGCGCCTGTTGCGCCTCGACCAGCTCCAGCTTGGCCGTGTTCAGGGCGTCGGATGATTGTTCGAGCTGGGTCGAATAGTCCGTGCCCTGGCGCGGCAGCAGGCCGGTGTTCTTGCGCTTGAATTCCTTGAGTGAATTCTCGGCGGCGATCAGCTTGAATTCATACGCCTTGATCTGGTCGTCGATAAATTGCACGGCTTTACGTGTTTCACCATTCTTGCCTTTAAAACTGCCTTCGAGGAATATCGTCAGCAGCGATTGCACGACGTCGCGCACCAGGCGCGGATTGCGGTTGCTGTAGCTAATCGTGTAAATATCGTAATTGCCGGTGCCGCCGATTTTTATCTTGCCCATTAATTCGTCGAGCTGGCGTTGCTGGTCGCGCGGGGTTTTGGCGTTGATGTCCAGATCGACCATGCGCACGACGCGTTCGACGTTGGGACGGCTCAACAAGGTGCGGCTCATGATGGACACCTGCTGCTCGACGTTGGGCACGCTCGTCATGCCCGCCAGCAGCGGCTTGAGGATGCTCTGGGTGTCGACGAAGACGCGCGCCGTGGTTTGATAATCGTCCGGCAGCATCGCCACCTTGGCCCAGCCCAATGTCGCCACCAGCCACATGACGGAAATGGCGTACCAACGGTATTTCCATATCCCTTTAAGGCTGGATGTCAGCTGGTTGATTAACTCCTCCATATTCAATTGTCTCCACTGACAGCGCACTCGGGAACTTAAATTATATGGCTGGGATAATACAAATTTCCCTTAACTCCAAGCTGCTTGAGGCAGATCAAGCGGAGTGGGCCGTGTTTTCTGAATGATGGACTCCAGACTATTCAACGGAAGCGGTCATGCATACCTACCTGCGGTTTTCGGCTGGCGCGATGGTGGCGGCGGCCCTGTTGCTGAGCGCGTGCGCAAGCCGGATCTCCCTGGTGCCGCCGGACGAGCCGCCGGCGCAACTGGCGTACCTGATCGGCGCCGGCGACAACATCAACATCAATGTCTGGCGCAATCCCGAAGTGTCGGTCAGCGTGCCGGTGCGGCCGGACGGCAAGATCACCACGCCGCTGGTCGAGGATCTGCAGGCCGCCGGCAAGACCTCCACCGAGCTGGCGCGCGACATCGAGAAGGCCCTGGAGAAATACATCCAGCAACCGATGGTGACGGTGATCGTGACCAGCTTCGTCGGGCCGTATTCGCAGCAGATACGGGTGATCGGGCAGGCGGCGCGGCCGCAGGCGCTGGCCTACCGCCAGGGCATGTCGCTGATGGACGTGCTGATCGCCGTCGGCGGCATCACCGATTTCGCCGCCGGCAACAAGGCCAACCTCATCCGCACCGTCGACGGCACCCGGCGCGCGGTACCGGTGCGCCTGCACGACCTGCTGCGAAAAGGAGATATTTCCGCCAATGTTGCCGTGCTGCCCGGCGACGTGCTGGTGATCCCGGAGGGCTGGTTCTAGCCTGGGCGCCGGCCGCGCAAAAAATATATTTTTAAAAGTAGGGAACTTTTTGGCAAATGTCGAGGTCTGACCTGCATGCCCAGTCGCCCCTTTGCCGGCGGCTGGCCGACAGACCTGACAGGATGCCAACCGTGCAACACGACGATGCGATAGTTTCCTTTGAAGCCAATACAGGCCTGCGCGACCTTGTGGTCGGCGAGGGCAAGGAAGAATCGATACTGGATCATCCCCTTGATCAGCAAACATTTCATATACGTATGGCCAATTCGCAGGGCCGGCGCGAGGCGGCCAGTCTGCTGCTGAAGAAAATGTACGGCTGGCGCGGCTACTCGGTGGACCCCAACGCCACCCATTCACCCAATAAAATCACCCTGTTCGCCGAAACCGGCGGCCAAACCGTCGGCACGATGTCGCTGTGCCTGGACACGCCGGAGATCGGCTTGCCGGCCGACGAGAACTTCCTCGACAAGCTCGACGAACTGCGGGGCCGGCAGCGCCGCCTGTGCGAACCGTCGCGGCTGGCGATCGACAAGGGCGTGTCCAAGCGGGTATTCGCCGCGCTGATCCACATTTCGTACATTTACGCGCGCAATATTCACAACTACACGGACTACATCATCGAGGTCAATCCGCGCCACGTGATGTTTTACAAGCGCATGCTGGGCTTCCGCGATTTCGGCGGCGAGCGGCAATGCACGCGGGTCGGGGCGCCGGCCGTGCTGCTGCGGCTGGAGTTGGCGTACATGGGCGAGCAAATCCGCAAGTTCGGCGGACTGATGGAAACGCACAACAACGAACGCTCGTTCTATCCGTACTTCTTCCCCACGTGGGACGAGCCCGGTATTACCGGGCGCCTGATCAACGGCCAGACGTGAGGAGGGCGCCTAGCGCCCGGCGTGCGTATTGCCCAACTTGTCCGACTTGCCCAGCGCGATGCCCAGGTGGTTGCGGATGTCGGTGTTCGCCGGGGCGAGCGCGGCGGCCTGCTTCAGCAACGGCAGCGCCCGGTCCAGCTTGCCCTGCTCGACCAGTATCCAGCCCAGCGTGTCGAGGATGATCGGGTCGGCCGGCGCGGCCTTGTGCGCCTGCTCGGCCATGCCGAGGGCGCGCGGGTCTTTTTGCTGCTGGTACAGCCATGCGAGATTGTTCATGACCACCGCATGGTTGGGCGTCAGCTTCAGCAACTGCTCGAATTGCGCGATACCGGCCGGGAAATCCTTTTCGGCCAGCAGGCTATTGGCGAAATACAGCCGCGTGGTGCGGTCGTCGGCGTGCTTGTCCAGCCACTGCCGCATGCGCGCGCGCGCCTCTTGGGTCTTGCCGGACTGAACGAGCGCGCTGTACAACGGTATCAAGGTAGGCCCCGATGGCTGCATGTCGTAGGCTTTCTGATACATCGCCAGCGCGGGCTGCATCTGTTTCTGCGCCATCAGCACGTCGCCTTCGAGCTTGTAGCCCAGCGGGCCGTCGCTACGGGCCTTCTGGAAGCCCCTGACCGTTTGCAGCGCCCGCGCCCAGTCGCGCTGGCCGATCAGCAGCCTGGTCAGCGCGACCTGGGCTTGCGGATAGTCGGGCCGCAGCGACAGCGCCTTGTTCAGCGCCCTGGCCGCGCCGTCGTTGTCCTTGACGGCGGCGTGGGCGTCGGCGATGCGCAACTGCAGTTCCGCCGAGGTCGGCTGCAGCACGGCCAGCTTGGTCCAGTTTTCCAGCGAGCCGTCCTTGTCGCCGCCGCGGGTTTGCAGCTCGGCCAGCATCGCCAGCACATTCGAATTCGACGGATCGGTCGCTTGCAGCTTTTGCGCCAGCACCAGCGCCTTCGACAGCTCGTTGGCGCTGGCGTAGAAGCTCACCAGCCGCAGCGACGCTTCGACATTGTCCGGATGATCGCGCACCACCTGTTCGAGCCAGGTCCGCGCCTCCGCTGGTTTGGACTGCGACAAGGCCAGGTCGGCCAGCGCGCCCATCACGTCGGCGCTCTTCTTGTCCTTGGCCAGCGCCGCCTGCAGGCGTTGGCGCGCCTGCTCGGGTTTCTTCTCCTTCAAATCCATCTGCGTCAGATTGTTCAACGCGGGCATGTACAGCGGTTCGAACTTCAGCGCCTTCTCGAAGCTCGCGCGGGCGCCGGCGTTGTCGCGGTTCATCAGCAGGACCCCGCCCTTGAGGTTCTGCACCATGGGATTGCCGTCCTGCTGGGCCTCCAGCCGCTTGACGGCCTCCAGCGCCTTGCCGTACTCCTTGTTGCGCAGTTGGCTCAGCACAAGCAGCACGCCGGCGCGCGAGGACTTGACATCCATTTTGGTCGCGCGCTCCAGCTCGGCGATTGCGCGGTTGTTGTCGCCCATGCCCATGTGACTCATCGCCAGCGCGGCGTGCAGCATGGTTTCCTGTGGCGCCAGCTTGGCGGCCCGCTCCAGGTAGCCCGCCGCCTGGGGGAACTGGCGCAGCCGCATGTGGATTTCGCCGGCCAGGGTCAGCATTTCCAGATCCTGCTGGTGCGAGGGCAGCAGCGGCTCGATCGTCGCCAGCGCCTGCGCCGGCATGCCGGTGTTCATCAGCACCGTGGCCAGCAGCTTGCTGGCGTAAGGATGGCCTCGATTGGTTTCCAGGAATTTGCGCAGGTATTGCTCGGATTGTGTAAACAAGCCCAGGCCGCGCAGCACGGCGCCCATCAACAGGTTGCTGGGCAAATGGTCGGGGGCGGCGCGCAGCACGCGCTGTAAGTTTTCTTGTGCGACGGCCAGTTTGCCTTCGCGGAAGTCCAGCAGCGCCTCGGTGTAGAGCAGCATCAGATTGTTCGCCGCGACCCGGCGGGCGACGCCCAGTTCGGCGCGCGCCTCGTTGAGCTTGCCGGACTGGATATGCAGGCTGGCGAGGTCCACGTGCGCCTGCACTTGCACCGGATGCAGCTTCAGCACTTTTTGATAGGCCAGCAGCGCTTCGGGATTCTTGCCCTGCAGGCGCAGAAGGTCGCCTTTTTGGCGCCAGGCATCGACGTCGTTCGGGGTGTGCGCCAGCGCGCGTTCGACCAGCGCCATCGCCTTGTCGTGCCGGTCGGCTTGCAGCGCCAGCCGCACCTGGCCGAGCAGCGCGGCCGGATTGTCGGGATGGCGCACCAGCGTCTGTTCGAACAGCTGGGCCGCTTCGTCGACGCGGTTCAGTCCAACCAGCGCGTGGCCGCGCAAGGCCATCAGCCTGGGCTGCTGTTCGTCGGCTTTGATCTCGTTGAGGATCTTGTCGTATTGGCCTTGCAGCAGCAGGGTTCTGCCCAGCAAAGGCAGGACGTCGCCGGAGTTGGCGCCCAGTTCCCGGGCGCGCCGCAATTCCTTTTCAGCCGACAGCGTGTCGCCGGTGTCGAGGTAAAGCTGGCCCAACATCAGTCGCGCCGCGCCGTTGGCCGGCGTCCGCTGCAACAGGTTCTTGAGCTGGATGACGGCCGACTTGGGTTCGCCCCTGGCCACGTGCTGGCGCGCCGCCGACAGCAACTGGTCGTCGCTTTGCGTGCGGCCGCAGCCGGCCGCCAGCGACAAGATCAACGTAGCCAACAAGGCTTGCCGCAAAGGGAAAGGGGGCATGGGATTCTCCTGATTATCGATCTCCCTAGGGTAGGAACGATGGCGGCGGGCGCCGTTGATCGGACGCAAAGCGGGGCGCCGAACGGGGCCTATCCAACGCAAAGGGCCGTCGTTTGTGCCATCTCAAGCGTGACCACGACACCGTCCGTAGAATCGGCGGGACGTCTTTTAACGCTCTCAAACGAGGTGCTCAAATGGAAGTGGTCGCCGTTGTCGGTCTAGGGTATGTCGGCTTATCGCTGGCGGTGTCGTTCGGCACGCGCCGTCGCACCATCGGACTGGATTTGTCGGCGCGCAAAGTCGCCAGCTACCGCCGCGGGATCGATCCCGGCGGCGAGGTGTCGGAACAGCAGTTCGCCGCGTCGCGCTGGCTGGAGATGGGATGCGACCCGGCCGCGCTGGCCGAGGCCGACTACATCATCGTCGCCGTGCCGACGCCGGTCGACAGCGCGCACAATCCGGACTTCTCGGCGCTGGTCGGCGCCAGCCAGTCGGTCGGCCGCCACATGAAGCCGGGCGTGGTGGTGGTCTACGAGTCCACCGTCTACCCCGGCGCCACCGAGGAAATCTGCATACCGATCCTGGAACAGTGCTCCGGCCTGACGTGGCAGCGCGACTTTCATGTCGGCTTCTCGCCCGAGCGCATCAATCCGGGCGACAAGGAACACACGCTGACCTCGATCCGCAAGGTCGTGTCCGGCGACGACGCGCCGACGCTCGACCGCGTCGCCGCGCTGTACGAGGAAGTGGTCGAGGCCGGCGTGCACCGCGCCTCCAGCATCAAGGTGGCCGAGGCCGCCAAAGTCATCGAGAATACGCAGCGCGACCTGAACATCGCGCTGATGAACGAGCTGGCGATCATCTTCGACCGCCTGGAGATCGACACGCTGGAAGTGTTACAGGCGGCCGGCACCAAATGGAACTTCCTGCCGTTCCGCCCCGGCCTGGTCGGTGGCCACTGCATCGGCGTCGATCCCTACTATCTGACGCACAAGGCAGAAATGCTGGGCTACCATCCGCACGTGATCCTGGCCGGGCGCCGCATCAACGATGGCATGGCCAAGTTCGTGGCCGAGAAGACGGTCAAGGAAATGGTGCGCGCCGGGTTCAAGTTGAAGGGCTGCAAGGTCAACGTGCTGGGCCTGACGTTCAAGGAAAACTGCCCGGACCTGCGCAACTCCAAGGTCGCCGACATGATACGCGAGCTCGAATCATACGGCCTGCAGGTGCACGTGCACGATCCGGTCGCCGACGCCGACGAAGCCATGCACGAATACGGGGTCAAGCTGGAGAGCTGGGACGAACTGCCGTGCGCCGAGGCGCTGATCTCGGCTGTCGCCCACCGCGAGTTGTCGGCCCGGCCGCTGGAGCAGGTGCGCGAAAAGATCGCCGCCGCCGGCTGCTTCATCGATCTCAAATCGCAGTTCGACGAGGCGGCCCTGCGCCAGGCCGGCTTGAGCGTCTGGAGGCTGTGATGAGCGACTATGAAAACGGCACGCCGGCCACCTCGGTATACCAGTCCGCCCGCGAGCACCTGGAGCAGGAACAATACCGCTGGGTCATCACCGGTGCCGCCGGATTCATAGGCTCCAACCTGTTGCAGGCGCTGCTCGAACTGGGCCAGCGCGTGGTCGGTCTGGACAATTTTCTGACCGGCTACCGCCATAATCTGGAACAGGTGCGCGACCAGGTCGGACCGGCCGCCTGGCGGCGCTTCGAACTGATCGAAGGCGACATCCGCGACCAGGCCGCCTGCAGGCGGGCGTGCGAGCGCGCCGACTTCGTCCTGCACCAAGCCGCGCTGGGCTCGGTCGCCCGCTCGATCGACGATCCGCTGCTCAGCAACGACGTCAACGTCGGCGGTTTTCTCAACGTGCTGGACGCGGCGCGGCTGGCCGGCGTCAAGCGTGTGGTGTACGCGGCGTCGAGCGCCACCTACGGCGATCATCCGGCGCTGCCGAAGCGGGAAGACCAGATCGGCAACGCCTTGTCGCCGTACGCGGTGACCAAGCACGTCAATGAATTGTATGCCGCCGTGTATGCGCGCTGCTACGGCGTGCAGACCATAGGCCTGCGCTATTTCAATGTGTTCGGCCCACGGCAGGACCCTTGCGGCGCCTACGCCGCCGTCATCCCGCTGTGGATCGCGGCGTTGATAGAAAGGCGGCCGTTGGTCATCAACGGCGATGGCGAGAGTAGCCGCGACTTTTGCTATGTCGCCAACGCGGTGCAGGCGAACCTGCTGGCGGCGCTGACCGGCAAGCCGGCGGCCGTCGATCAAGTCTACAACGTCGCGCTCAACGCGCGTACCAGTCTGAACGAGCTGTATCTGATATTGCATGGCTTGCTGGTGGAGCGCTACCCGCACCTGCGCGACCACCAGCCCACGTATGGCGAATTCCGCGCCGGCGACGTGCGCCATTCGCAGGCGGATATATCGAAGGCGTCCAACCTGCTGGGTTACGTGCCCACGCACGACCTGCGGCGCGGCCTCGACCAGGCGCTGCGCTGGTACATCGCGCAACTGGAAACAAGTAGGGCGGATTAGGCGGGACGCCGTAATCGGCCATGCGCGCGCCACCGACGGCATCAAATGGAAAAACAGATTTTTATGGCTGCAGGCCGGTCGTCGATGCCCCAAGCGCATCGCTGGCGAAACGTGCGGGCAAAAAAAAACCGCCGCACCCGGAGGTGTAGCGGTTTGATGTCCGGATGAGGGGACCGTGATATGGGAGCTTAGCGCGGCGCGTAGTTGACGCTGGTCGCTTCCTTGATCACGCGGCCGGCGGTGCGCGCCGCGTTGGCGGCGCCGGCGCCACCCATGCCGTCGCCGGCTTCGTGCGCCATGCCGACCAGGCCGACGGCCGCCTGGGCATCGCCTGCGCTGGCCGCCCGTTCGAACAAGGCGATCGCCTCGTTGCGCTTGGCCGGGTTGGACAAATACCGCAGTGCCAGCTCGCGCTGGGCCACCGCAGAGCCCTGGTCCGCCCATTCCTGTAAACGTCGTTCCGCCGCCGGTTGGCCCTGCGGACCGATTTGCATCGCGGCGGCTTCAATCACGGTCGAGGCGGGTACGGTACCTTCCTGCGCCTGGCAGGCGATCAACGCCCCGACCAGAACCAGAACCGACGATACCAACACACCTGACTTGTTGAATAAATCCATATTTTAGTTACCCTTGGTAATCGCCGTTTAAGACGCAATGCACCATTATACTTGCATCTCGGCAAATTGTCTCTTACGCAATAATACGCAGAGACGAATTTCGTGTGCGAGAGCTTACGACATCGTCAAAATCCGTGTCGCACGTCCCGCGCAGCAGCGCTGTGGTTCGTGCGCCTGTTGGATGGTGGCGATATTAACATGAACACTTTGACGCTTTGGATTGCAAGTGGCGAATCAGGGTAACAATTGTAACCATTCGTTAACCCGGCCAAAAGTGCCGGAATGGTGCATGCCAGTGTGCGCTGCAACATGACCGTTCGTTACGATTTCGAGCAAGATTGCAAGAGAAATTGGAAGCGGGATTGGAAGGTTTAATGCGGAATCGCGCGACGACGGAACGTCATCGCGGAGAAAGAAGCGGCCTTATGCGCGGGTGGTCTTGCCGTCCAGCGGAGCGTTGTGCAGCAGCCAATCCCCGGCCTGCCGCAGGACAAGCTGGTATTCGGATTCCAGGTCGGCGAACAGGTAAGGGATGTGCTCGGTCTGACGCTCGGCCAGCGCCTGCTCCAGTTTGAGCGAGGACGCCACCAGACGCCTCGCCCCCAGCGTGCCGATGGAGCCGCGCAGACTATGGAAAATCTTGCCGGCATCGACCAGACGCTCGTCCCGGATCGCCGCGCCAGCCTGATGGAAAGGGGTCATGCCGGGCGCGCAGGCGTCGCGGACGATTTTGGAGACGATCGCCAGCGCCTTGTCGTCGTTGCCCATGTATTTGAGCAAGGTGGCGACAGAGAATACATTCTCTTCGGGTCCTGACGGACTGGTTTCAGACATGCGGCACTCCAGAACGAAACTAATTGACTAATAATACACTGGTGAACGATGTTGCCGTACAGATTGTTTGAACTTACTTGAACTTACTGAGCTCGGATTTAAGCCAGATCAATACACTATTGTTGACCGTTGCTGAATTGCTGCGCCAAGGTTTGCAGCGGCACCGCGGCGGCCGCCGGCGCGGTACCGGCCGGCGGTGCGACACGGACCGGCTTGCCGCCCGTCTTCGCCGCATGCAGCACGTTGCTGGTGGCTTCAGGCGCCGCGTTCCACACCGGATTGTCGAGGCCCTCGAACACGCGCTTGAGCTGGTCGCCCCAGGTGTTGCGGATCATCTGGAAATACTGGTTGCGCTCGTCGATGGTGACGAAATGCGTGACCGCCAGCGCGTCGGTCTCATAGACCAGCAAATCGAGCGGCAGGCCGACCGAGACGTTGGAGCGCAGGGTCGAATCCATCGAAATGAGCGCGCACTTGGCGGCATCGTCCAGGCTGGTGGCCGGCGTCACCACGCGGTCGATGATCGGCTTGCCGTACTTGGCCTCGCCGATCTGGAAATAGGTGTTCTCGTCGTGCGATTCGATGAAATTGCCGGCCGAGTAGATCTGGAACAGGCGGCAGCGCTCGCCCCTGATCTGTCCGCCGAAAATTATGCTGACGTTGAAGTCGATGCCAAACTCGGCCAATGACTTGGCGTCGCGCTCGTGCACCCGGCGCACGGCGTCGCCGAGGATGCGGGCGGCCTCGTACATGTTCGGCGCTTCCCACAGGCTGCCGCCGTCAGTCGCCTGCTCGGACACCAGTTGGCGGATCGATTGCGAAATCGACAAGTTCCCGGCGGTCATCATGACCATCATGCGGTCGCCGGGCACCTCGAACACGCTCATTTTGCGGAACGTGCCGACCTGATCCACGCCAGCGTTGGTGCGCGAATCGGATAAAAACACCAGCCCGGCATCGAGGCGCATGCCCACACAATAAGTCATCGTCGTAAAGTAGTGAATATAAGTACGACTATTTTACACGTGGTAATTACTTGGCCCCGATTTTCACATCGACCGCCATCGATTCCTGGCCGCCGCCACGCCGCACGCCGCGCACCGGCGCGGCCGCGTCGTAATCGCGGCCGATGGCCAGACGGCAATAGGCGTCGGTCATCAGGCGCGCATGCGTGACGTCGATGCTGATCCAGCCCACGTAGTCCTTGTCTTCGGCCCAGGCGTCGACCCAGGCGTGGCTGGCCGCGTGCCCGGTGTCCTCGGGATCGATGTAGCCCGACACGTAGCGCGCCGGGATGCCGTGCGCGTGGCAGCAGGCCAGGAACAGGTGGGCATGGTCCTGGCACACGCCCTGGCCCAGCGCCAGCGCGTCGCTGGCGGTGCTGGTGACCACGGTCGCACCGCTTTGATACCGGACCGCACCAAAGATGTGCTCGGCAAGCGAGAGCAGGTCCTTGCTCTGCGCCCGGCCGTCCGGCAGGCAGGACGCGGCCAGTTCCAGGATGCCTTGTGTGGCCTCGGTCAAGCGCGTCGGCACCGTGAAGATCAGCGGCGGCAGCGTGTCGCCGTTCGGCACCCGGCCTTTGAGCGGCGCGACGGTCTCGATCACGCCGGCGGCGACGATGGCCAGGCCCTGGTGCGGCGTGTCCATCGTCATCATGTGCGACAGGTTGCCGTACGCGTCGGTGTAGGCGTGCACATGGCCGGGCATGGCGATATTCCACGACAGCACATGCTGCTGCGGCTCCTTGCGCGGCGTCAGGTGCAACTGCTGGATGGTGTAGGCCAGGGTCGTGGTGTAGGTGTAGCGGGTTTCATGCCGAATATTCAGGAGCATTTGCCAGCCTTTCGCTCAAGCCGCCAGCGGCACCAGGAAATCGCGGCTGACGCGGTCGCCCAGTTGGTTGATGTCGGCCAGGAAGCGGGTCAGCGTCTCGTGCAGGCCTGCCTCCAGGATGTCGTCGATATTGCTGAATTGCAGCGCCGCGCGCAGCCGTCCGGCCAGGCGCTCGGTATCGGCCGACACGTCGTTGCGCACCTCGGCCAGGTTCTGCACCACCTCGTCCATACAGGCCAGCAAGGAGCGCGGCATGTCCCCGCGCAGCATCAGCAGTTCGGCGATGCGGGCCGGCGTGATGACGTCGCGGTACACCTTGCGGTAGATCTCGAAGCCCGACACCGAACGCAGCAGCGCGCCCCAGTAATAGAAATCGTGCTGGCTCATCGCCTCGCTGCGGGTGGCCTCGGCGCCGCCGCCATGGAATTTGACGTCCAGGATGCGCGCGGTGTTGTCGGCCCGCTCGAGGAAGGTGCCGAGACGGATGAAATGCACGGCCTCGTCGCGCAGCATGGTGCCCACCGTCACCCCGCGCGATAAATGCGAGCGGAACTTGACCCATTCGAAGAATTTGCTCGGGTCGTCCTCCAGCAAATCGCTGTCGAGGCGTTTCTGCATGTCCAGCCAGGTCTGGTTCTGGATTTCCCACACCTCGGTGGTCAAGGTGCCGCGCACGGCGCGGGCGTTCTCGCGCGCCTCGGTCAGGCAGGCGACGATCGACGACGAGTTGTCCGGATCGCGTACCATGAAATCGATGACCTCGCGCGCCTCCAGGGTCTTGTGCTTGGCGTCGTAGGCGGCTTGCAGCTCCGAAATGCCGAGCATCGCCCGCCATCCATGGGCGTTGTTCTCGTCGGACTGCGGCAGCATCGACGTCTGCACGTTGACGTCGAGCATGCGGGCGGTGTTTTCGGCGCGCTCGGTGTAGCGGGCCATCCAGAACAGGTGATCTGCGGTACGGCTTAACATAATGTCTCCTTAGCGTTCCAGTATCCAGGTGTCCTTGGTGCCGCCGCCTTGCGACGAATTCACCACCAACGAACCTTCTTGCAATGCCACCCGGGTCAGGCCGCCCGGCACCATCGAAATGGTCTTGCCCGACAGAACGAACGGACGTAGGTCGATGTGGCGCGGCGCGATGCCGTTCTCGACATAGGTGGGGCAGGCCGACAGGGCCAGGGTCGGCTGGGCGATATAGCCGTCCGGCTTGGCCAGCAGGCGCTGGCGGAAGTCCTCGATCTGCGCCTTGGTCGACGCCGGGCCGACCAGCATGCCGTAGCCGCCGGCGCCGTGCACCTCCTTGACCACCAGCTCGCCCAGGTTGGCCAGCGTATAGTCCAGGTCCTCTTTTTTGCGGCACTGGTAGGTCGGCACGTTGTTGAGCACCGGTTCCTCGGACAGGTAGAACTTGATCATTTCCGGCACAAAAGGATAGATGGATTTGTCGTCCGCCACGCCGGTGCCGATGGCGTTGGCCAGGGTTACGCGGCCGGCGCGGTACACCGACAGCAGGCCCGGCACGCCGAGCGAGGAATCCGGACGGAACGCCAGCGGATCGAGGAAATCGTCGTCCAGGCGGCGGTAAATCACGTCGACGCGCTTCGGCCCGCGCGTGGTGCGCATGAACACGGTGTTATCGCTGACGAACAAATCCTTGCCCTCGACCAGCTCCACACCCATTTGCTGGGCCAGGAAGGCGTGCTCGAAATAGGCCGAGTTGTACATGCCCGGCGTCATCACCACCACCGTCGGATCGTTGATGCCCATCGGCGCGACCGAGCGAAGGTTGTCGAGCAGCATGTCCGGATAGTGGTCGACCGGGGCGATCTTGTTGCGCGCGAACAGTTCCGGGAACAGCCGCATCATCATCTTGCGGTCCTCCAGCATATAAGAGACGCCGGAAGGCACGCGCAGATTGTCTTCCAGCACGTAGAAGTCGCCGGCGCCGGCTCGCACGATGTCGACCCCGGCGATGTGGGCATAGATGTCCGACGCCACGTTGATGCCCTGCATCTCCGGTCGGTACTGGGCGTTTTTGTAGATCTGCTCGGCGGGAATCAGGCCGGCCTTGATGATGTTCTGGTCGTGATAGATGTCATGAATGAACATGTTCAGCGCCTTAACGCGCTGAACCAGGCCGGTTTCCATCTTTTTCCACTCGGCGGCGGGGATGATGCGGGGAATCGTATCGAAAGGGATCAGCCGCTCGGTGCCGGCGTCGTCGCCGTAGACGGCGAAGGTGATGCCGACCCGGCGGAAGGTCAAGTCGGCCTCGGCCCGCTTTCGCTCGATGGTTTCGGCCGACTGGCGCTGGAGCCAGCCGCAAAACTCGCGATAGTGTTCACGTACCTCGGCGCTGGCATGGTGTGCCAGGCCGTCAGCGGTCATTTCGTTGAAAAATTTTGCCATGTCGAACGTTCCTCTGTGGAGTGCCTTTACCTTCTATCAAGAAGTGTGCCAGAGGAAATGCCCGATATTGGTGCGTTTACACTATTGGGATAGATACACTATGGATGATAAGGACGCAAAACGCCAAGGCACGCTACGAAGCATACCTTGGCGATGGGAATTGTGTTGGACAGAATGCAATCGTGCTGTCCCCTCAACAATTACAGGTTGCCGCTGCCGGAGCCTCCGCGGCTGCTGCCGTATCCCGGATCGCTTTGCAGGCTGGAGCTGCCGGCGCCCATCACACTGCCGCTGGCGGTACGGGTACCGAGGGCGCCTTGCTGGGTGCCGTAGAAATTGTGCAGTTGGGTGCTGAACTCGGCGCTGGCCATATCGGGCCAATTATCCTTGTCGAAGCCCGGCGCGTTCTTCAGGTGGTCTTTCGACACGTCCAGCAGGAAGCGCTTGTTGATGGTGTCCAGTTGCAGGGCCTCCCAAGGCACGGCGAACAGCTTGTCGCCCATGCCCAGCCAGCCGCCGAAGGACAGCACGGCGTAGGCGACCTTGCCCTGACGCATGTCGAGCATGATTTCCTTGATATCGCCCAGGTCTTCTTCCTGGCGGTTGTAGACATCCTCGCCGATCAGCGTGTCTGCGCCCATCAGGCGGGGGCCGGGGCCGCTGTTGATATCGAGCTCGTTGTCGGTATCGGTATAAATGCCATAGGTGTCGCGGTCTAGGTAGCTCATGATGGTCTCCAATTGGTTGAACAAGTCCCGTCATATATGCCGCGGGAACAAGGTTCATCATGCGTCCAGCGCGACGGTAGAGGTATAGGTGCGCGTGCGGTGTCGATGTAGGACGGGGATGAGTTACTGGGGAACATACCGTACGGGAAATACGTAGGGCGGATTAGCGCAGCGTAATCGGCCATGTGTGCGTCCCGACGGCTCACGCATTGGCCGATTACGGCGTTCCGCCTAATCCGCCCTACGTGGAACCGAGGCCGTCCAGCGCGAACGGCGGGGTTTCACCGCGCAGCGCGCCCGCCAGCAGTTTGGCGGTGCCGCAGGCGAACGTGAAACCCAGCGCGCCGTGGCCGACGTTGAGCCACAGGTTGTCGTAGCGGGTGGCGCCGATGATGGGCGCGCCGCCCGGCGTGGCCGGACGCAGCCCGGCCCACGTCTCGACGTTGTCGTAGTCGGCCGCGCCCGGCATGGCTTCCTTCGCCAGCCGCATCAGACCCTGCACGCGGCGACGCTCGACGACGAGCTTGGCGCCGACCAGATCGACCATGGCCGCCACCCGCAGGCGGCCGCCGATGCGCGCGTACAGCACCTTGCGCTCGAAGTCGGTCACGCTGATTTCCGGCGCGCGGTCGACCGCGCGTATCGGCGCCGTCAGGCTGTAGCCCTTCAGCGGGTACAACGGCAGGTAAATGCCGGCGCGCCCCGCCAGGTCGCGGCTGTCGATGCCGGCCGCCAGTACATAATGATCGCCGCCCATGCGGCCGACGGAAGTGTCGAGCGCGCTCACCCGGCCGCTTTCGACCATCAAGGCGTGCACATCGGCGTGGACGACACCAACAAAATTGGGATGTGCACGCAGGCGCAGTTCCAGCGCCAGACAAAAGGCGTGGCAGTCGGCCACCGCCTCGCCGGGATTGAAGATGCCGCCCGCCAGCACGTCGTGCAGCGCCGCCAGGGCCGGTTCGCGCGCCACGGTGGCGGCCGGCGACAAGATCTCGGCATCGGCGGCGGCCAGCCCGGCGGCGCGCTCGAACGGCTCCCGGCTGCGATACACGATCAGCTTGCCGGCGTCGCGCCAGGCGAACTCGGACGGCGGCAGTAGCGGCGACAGTTCGGCCATCGCATCGCGGCTCAGTTCGCCCAGTTGCAACAAGGTGGCGGTGGTGCGGCGGTTGGCGTCGGCATTGCAGCTGCGCAGAAATTGCAGGAACCAGCGCCATTGGCGCGGGTCGGCCTCGGGGCGGAAACGCAGTGGCCCGTCCCGCTGCAACAACCACCGCAGCGCCTTCAGCGGCACACCGGCGTCGGCCAGCGGCGCCACGTAGCGATAGCTGAGCTGGCCGCCATTGCGGTAGCTGGCCATGCTGCCGACCTGCGGCTCGCGCTCGACCAGGCGCACCTGAAAGCCCGCCTCGGCCAGCCACCAGGCCGACGTCAGGCCGACCACGCCGCCGCCGATGACGACGATCTCGCTCATCGTTTACTGTCTCCCGATGACAACAACATTGTTCTTATGGCCGGCGGCATGCCGGGCTGGATGCGGCACAGAATAACGTGGCCTTCGCCCCGTTGCCAATGAAAACCGGCGCTGCCACCATAACCTTTAGGAATGCGCGTCCGGCAACGTTTCATGCCTCAAGCCCGCGTTTGGCGATTACACTGACAGCATCGAACCCATCGAGGCATGCCGATGCTCAGAACCGAAATTCCCAGCCAGGAACATGCCGCCCTGGACCAATATCCGGTGCCCGACCTGGTCGAGACCCTGATCGCCGACCAGTTCAACGCCATCGCGGCGGTCCGCCATGCGGCCGCGCAGATCTGCGCCGTCGTCGAGGCGGCCGTGCCCCGCATCGCCGCCGGCGGACGCCTGATTTACGTGGGCGCGGGCACCTCTGGCCGGCTTGGCGTGCTGGACGGCGTCGAGCTGCATCCCACTTTTTCATGGCCGCACGAACGGGCGCTGTCGCTGCTGGCCGGCGGCAAGGGCGCCATGTTCCAGGCGGTCGAGGGCGCCGAGGACGATGCCGGCCAGGGCGCCGCCGACCTCGCGGCGCTGCGCCCCGGTCCCAGGGACGTGGTCCTGCTGCTGGCCGCCTCGGGTGCGACGCCGTACGTGCTGGGCGCGCTGGAGGCCGCCCGCGCCAGCGAGGCGCTTACCGTTGGCATCGCCAACAATCCGGGCGCGCCACTGGTGCTGCGGGCGGCGTTTGGCATCACCCTGGACACCGGGCCGGAGATCATTTCCGGCAGCACCCGCCTGAAGGCCGGCACCTCGCAGAAAATCGTGCTCAACACCATCTCCAGCGCCATCATGGTTCGCCTGCACAAGGTCTACGGCAACCTGATGGTGGACATGAAGCCGAGCAACTCCAAGCTGGTCCAGCGCGCCGTCGCGCTGACCATGCACGCCACCGGCGCCGACGAGGCCCGCGCCCGCGCGGCGCTGGAACAATGCGGCTTCCACGTGAAAGTCGCCATCGTCGCCTTGCTCAAGCAATTATCGATACCGCAGGCGCAGGCCTTGCTCGACCGCAGCGCAGGCAGTGTGCGCGCCGCGCTGCTGCTACAGTAGCGGGAAGATGCGTTATTGAAAGAGGAACCATGCGGTTACGGCACATAGAGGTATTTCACGCGATCATGCAAGTCGGCACCATCAGCGGCGCCGCGCAGGTGCTGCACATTTCCCAGCCGGCCGTCACCAAGGTGCTACAGCATTGCGAGCTGCAACTGGGCATGCCTTTGTTCGAGCGGGTGCGCGGCAAGCTGTATCCCAAGCCGGAGGCGCACCGCCTGTTCGCGGAAACGGAAAAGCTGCACCGCGAACTGCAAGGCATCCGCCGCCTCGCAGCCAGCCTCAAAAGCCGGACGGTGGAAACCATCCGCCTGGTGGCGACGCCGACGATCGCCGTCAGCGTGCTGCCGCAGGCAATGAGTGAGTGGCGCCGCGCCTTCGCCGATACCCGTTGCGAGCTGGCGACCCACCACACCAGCGAGATCATTAACACGCTGCGTCTCGGCGAGGCCGATCTCGGCCTGTCGCTGCAGGACCCGCGCCATCCCGGCATCATCGCCGAACCGATCGCGCAAGGGGTGATGACGGTGATCGCGCCGCCGGGCAGCTGGTCGGCGGCGGAGGAGTGTGAACCGCTGTCGGCGTCGGGCCTGAGGGGCGAACTGATCGGCTACACCGACAACGATCCGTTGGGCGCACAGGTGGAGGCGGCCTGCGAGGCGCAAGGCATCGCGCCCTCCATTCACACCGTGGTGCAAACTTATCAGATCGCCCGCTCGCTGGTGGAGGCGGGTGGCGGCATGGCGGTGGTGGATCCCTTCACCGCCGCCTCGGGACGCGGGCGCCTGCAAAGCCGGCCCTGGTCGCCCGCCATTCCCATCCCGCTCTATCTATTGACGCCAGCACACGCGCCGCTATCGCACGGCGCCCGCCGCCTGGCCGACAGCATCGCCACTGCCGCCCGGGCGCTGCTCGAATAGAGCAGCACCCATTGAAGGTCGATCAAGACCTCAGCAGTTGATGTGTTTTCGCCCAATCACGCAGCGCGTCGTTCAAGCGGGTTTGCCACCCGTCGCCCGTTCCCTTGAACGCCTCCACCAGATCGCGGTCAAGACGAATGTTGGTCGCTACCTTGGTGCCGCTGCCGGCCGGCCGGCCACGTCCTCGAACCGGCATCACTTCGGCCCATTCTTCGTCGGTGTAGGGCCTGGCGTCGGGATCTTGCATCGCCGCTTTGGTGATGGCGGCGTCCTCTTCCGTGGTAGGGACCACCGTCCCCGCTTTAAGCTTCGGCATATCGTTTTACCTCTCTCAAGTGGTCGAATCCGATGTCCATGCGAATAATCGTAGATACAAATAATTGGCTGGTCAAGCTATATTTGTGTATACGTTTATTTAAAGGCGTCCCTGCTGGCAGGGAATACGATTGCACTTTATTATTTACTTCGTGGCAAAAATGATACAAATGCCATTCCGCAAATCGGGCCCGGTTGGCATCCTCCTCCTGCGCCGCTCACTTTATGACTAAAAGTTATAACCTCAATAGCTATTTTCATTGGATGGCGACAAAGTCGAGCGGCTAATCTGGGGTGGCGGGACAGCGCGGCGCAATGACGCCGCCAACCGCCAAGCTCGATAGATCGCAGGCACATCAAAGGGAGAGGCCGTGAAGGTTAAGAAACTGGCGCACATGATTGCGCTGATAGGTGTCGTGGCACCGGCATCGGCACCGGTGCTGGCGCAAAGCGGCGAACCGAGCATGCAACGGGTCGAAATCACCGGCAGCAGCATCAAGCGGGTGGCCAAGGAGGGCGCTTTGCCGGTGCAGGTGATCAACTACGACACCATCGAAAAGCAGGGCATCACCAGCACCGAGCAGTTGATCCGCACCCTGTCGGCCAACGGCACCGGCGCCGACAACATGACTTCCGGCAATAACGTCTTCGGCGCCGACGCCGACCGCGTCAGCGGCGGCGCCTCGTACGCGTCGCTGCGCGGGCTCGGTCCCAACAGCACCCTGGTGCTGCTCAACGGCCGCCGCATCGCCACTTACGGCGCCAGCGGCAAGTCGGTCGACCTGAACGCGATCCCGCTGGGCGCCATCGCCCGTGTCGAGATCCTCAAGGACGGCGCCTCGGCCATCTACGGCACCGACGCCATCGGCGGCGTCATCAACTTCATTCTGCGCACCGACTATCGCGGCCTGGAGGCATCCTACACCGGCAACTTCACCGAAGAAGGCGGCGGTGCCAAACGCCGCTTGTCGTTGCTCGGCGGTACCGGCTCGCTGCAGACCGACGGCTACAACCTGATGGGCAGCGTCACCTACGACAACGACGAAAAGCTGAGCTCGCGCGAGCGCTCGTTCGCCAACGGCTTCCAGCCCGCGCGCGGCCTGTCGCCGGACACCACCGGCACGCCTTTCGCCAACCAGCTCAACGGCCCCGGCACCGCGCTGGGCGCGGGCTTCAGGATGCCTGGCGACAGCACCACCTATTTGCAGGCGAACCCGCTGAGCTTCCAGGGCAAGTGCGATTCGATTCCCGGCATGTCGCAGTACCAGACCGCGCTATGGAAGGACGTCACCGCCGCCAGCCGCAGCACCTACTCGTGCGCCTATGATTACGGCGCCGACTACATCATCAGCTTCCCGGTCGAGCGCCTGAACGCCGTCTCGCGCGGCACTTTGCAGATCAATCCGGACCACAAGGTGTTCGTCGAGGCCTTGTACGGCCATACCAAGGCCACCTCGGAGTTGACGCCGGTGCAGATCTCGACCACCATCGCCAACGGCGGCGTCTATCCGGTCGGCGGCGCCTACTACCAGGACCTGTCGCCGTACATTTCCACCTTCGACAAGACCAAGCCGATCTCGTACAAATGGCGCGCCAACGACTGGGGCTACCGCAAGCAGGAGAACGTCACCGACAACGCCCGCCTGCTGCTCGGCGCCGAGGGCGTCCTGCTGGGCAAGTGGGACTACCGCGCCGGCGTGTCGCACGGCGAGAGCAAAACCAAGACCCGCTTGCTGGACGGCTATGGCTACACCAGCAAGATCTACGCCGCGCTGGGCACCGGCCTCATCAATCCATGGCTGACGCCAGGACAGTCGCAAACGCCAGAGGCGATCGCCTTGATCGACTCCACCCGTTATCGTGGACCGCTGCAGCACGGCAAGACCAAACTGACCCAGATCGACGGCAACATCTCCGGCGAGGTGATGCAGCTGCCGGCGGGAGCAATGTCGATGGCGGTCGGCTTCGACCTGCGCCGCGAGGGCTACAGCTTCGCGCAGGATGTCGACGCCACGCAGATCCTGCTGGCGCCCGGCAACGCGGCGTTGAATGAAGCCACGCGCGACATCAAGGCTTTCTACACCGAGCTGCTGGTGCCCGTCACCAAGGAGCTGGAGGTGCAACTGGCCGTGCGGCGCGACCACTACAGCGTCTTCGGCGACACCACCAACCCGAAGGTGTCGTTCCGCTACCAGCCCAATAGTTCGCTGCTGTTCCGCGGCTCTGCCAACAAGGGCTTCTTGGCGCCGAGCTTCACGCAACTGTATTCCGGCAGCCTGCTGCAGGAACTGCCGAACGGCATCATCGACCCGATTGGCTGCCCGGCCAATCCCGGCAATCCGGCTTTCTGCGCCATTCCGCGCCTGGAGTATCTGACCGGCGGCAACACCAAGCTGAAGCCGGAAACTTCCAAGCAGGGCAGCCTCGGCGTCGTCGTCGAGCCGGTCAAGGGCTACTCCGCGTCGCTGGACTATTGGGCCATCAACACGCTCAACCGTATCCTGAACCGTACGCCGCAAGTGGTGCTGGCCAACGCGGCGGCGCTATCCGAGAACATCGTGCGCAATCCGGACGGCACCATCGCCTATGTCCAAGCCGGCTGGATCAATGCCGCCGGCGCCAAGACGCGCGGCGCCGATCTGAGCCTGCGCGGCGAAGGAAAAGTCAGCAATTACAACTGGAACTTCAGTCTCGACGGCACTTACACCAACAGCTTCAAGTTCGCCGAGTTCGAAGGACAGGAGTACAAGGAGTACGTGGGAAACTTCTACACCCGCGACCTGTATCTGCGCTGGAAGCACAACGCCAGCATCGGCCTGTCCAAGGGCGACTGGAGCGCCATGCTGATCCAGAACTACAGCACCGGCTACAAGGACCAGTTGCCGAACGCGGGCAAGTCGGCGCCGCCGCCGGGATTCAATCCCAACGTCAAGGCCTATACCAAGTATGACCTGTCGGCCACTTACAGTGGCATCCGCAACACCACGATCACCGTGGGCATCCAGAACATCCTCGACACCGATCCGCCGTTCACGGCGCACAACGTCGACGAAGTGGTGGGCGCCGGCTGGGACCCGCGTGTCGCCGATCCGCGCGGCCGCTCGCTCAGCGTCTTGCTGAAGTATAAGTTCCTGTAATGTCCGGGGGATTCAGCCGGCGGCGGTTCGGCAACCTGCTGGCCGCCGCCGCGCTGGCAACGGGCGCGACGGCGGCCGCCGCCGAGCCGTCGTCCAGGCGGAGGAAAACCATGCGTCTGATTAAACCTGCCAGATTGCTGCCGGGCGATCTGGTCGGCATCATCGCGCCGGGCGGGCATACCAACGAGGAGGCGCTGGTGAAGGCGGTAGGCAATATCGAATCGCTGGGCTTGCGCGCGCGTGTCGGCAACAACGTCCACTATGTCTACGGCAACTATGCGGGCACCGTCCAGCAGCGGCTCGATGATTTGCACGGCATGTTTCTCGATCCGGAGATCAAGGCGGTGTGGGCGATAAGGGGAGGCTCGGGCTGCATCTCGCTGCTCGAACACATCGATTACCGGCTGATACGCGCCCATCCGAAGGTGCTGATCGGTTATTCGGATATCACGTGCCTGCATCTTGCCTTGCTCAAGCATGCCGGGCTGGTGACTTTTCATGGGCCGGTGGCGTCGTCGACGTTCTCCGAGTACGCCGTCACCCACATGCGGAACGTGCTGATGACGCCGCACGACAACTACACGATCACGATGTCGCTGGAAAACGCGCTGGCCGGCGAGGAACATGCCAACTATAAGATCCGAACCATCCATGCGGGCGTGGCGACCGGGCGGTTGATCGGCGGAAACTTGTCCCTGTTCAGCGCGCTGGCCGGCACGCCGTATGCGGCCGACTTCACCGATGCCATCCTGTACCTGGAAGAGGTCAACGAGGAGCCGTACCGTGTCGACCGCATGATGACGCAGTTGCAGCTCAGCCAGGGGTATCGGAAGGCCGCCGCCGTGATGCTGGGGATTTTTGAAAATTGCGAAGGGATCGAGGGCGAAAGCGCGCTGTCGCTGGACGAGACGGTCGACCAGCACCTGCTGCCGCTGACGCGTCCGGTGGTTGCGGGGTATTCTTTCGGGCACATCCGGCATCAGTTCACCATGCCGGTTGGCGTACGCGCGCGGCTGGATACGGGGCAGCAGACGTTGACGTTGCTGGAGCCGGGGGTGGTTTAGGGCCTGCGTGGCCTTCGGTCAGGCGCTGTGGGCGGCTCGCCGATGGCGGATTACGCTTCGCTAATCCGCCCTACGTGATCCCGGGTGATGCGCCGTTCGGGAGACACGTAGGGCGGATTAGCGGGCAAGGCCCGCCAATCCGCCCCGGGGGCCCATCGAAGGAGCGTCCTCCTGCCGGAGGACTTGAGAGGCGGAACGCCGTAATCGGCCATGAGCCGCCACCGACGCATGCCGGCACCAACCCAATGGTACACTGCCGCCTTTCCCGCAAGTCTCACTAGCCCCGATGCACCCATCCCCAAACCCCGAATCCGCCCCGACCGAGCTGCGCGCCTACGCGCTGCATTGCCTGCAGGAAGCCGATCCGGCCAAAAAGGTCGCCGCCGTCGCCGCCATGGCCGCAGCGTCCGCCGCCGGCCTGTGCCCGCCGCACCCGGCCGCCATCCTGCAGGCCACGGCCGCCATCCCCGGCCGCCCGCAAAAACCCGACCTGGTGCCGCCGCGCGAAGTGGGACGCCGCGCGATGAACACGCTCGAAGGCCGCGCCATGTTGATCCACGCGCTGGCGCACATCGAATTCAACGCCATCAATCTCGCCCTGGACGCGTTGTGGCGTTTCCCTGACTTGCCGCCAAGCTATTACACCGACTGGTTGCGCGTCGCCGACGAGGAAGCGTTGCATTTTTCGCTGCTGGTTGCGCACTTGGGTGCGCTAGGTCACACATACGGCGATTTCACCGCCCACGACAGTTTGTGGGAGATGGTCGAGCGGACCACCGGCGACGTGCTGGCCCGCATGGCGCTGGTGCCGCGCACCCTGGAGGCGCGCGGCCTGGACGCCAATCCGCCGCTGCGCGCCAAGCTGGCCCAGGCCGGCGATATGCCCGCCGCGCACATCCTCGACATCATCTTGCGCGACGAGATCGGCCACGTGGAGATCGGCAATCGCTGGTACAGGTATTTGTGCGGCCAGAACGGCCTGGAGCCGGGCGCCGCCTATGCCGACCTGGCCTTGCGCTACCGCGCCCCCGCATTGCGCGGCCCGTTCAATGTCGAAGCGCGTGTGCAGGCCGGTTTCACGATGGACGAGATCCGCGCGATGGGAGGTTGAGCCCGGTCAGATTGCCTAAACCACCGGCTCCATTGCCTGATCCAACAGTGCGAATCAACCGCTCCGAATGCGCTTAATATTAATGAGACTGCCTCATCCAGAGTAGGCCTTTAAAACATTAGCCAACAGGACGCGAATACAATGGACGACCTAAGCCAAGTAAAAATTTCCCGGCGCGACGTGCTGATCGCGGGCGCCTTGTCGGCCACGGCGGCGGCCGTGCCATCCGCTTCAAACGCCCAGGGCACGGCGGGCGTGGCCAACGGCGCCGCCGGCGCGCCGCCGGTGCTGGCCAAGGTGTCGCTCCAGGTCAACGGCGAAGTCCGCAAGCTCGAGCTCGACACCCGCACCACCTTGCTCGACGCCCTGCGCGAGAATCTGCACCTGACCGGCACCAAGAAAGGTTGCGACCACGGCCAGTGCGGCGCCTGCACGGTGATCGTCGACGGCCGCCGCATCAATTCCTGCCTGACCCTTGCCGTGATGCATGAAGGCGCCAAGGTCACCACCATCGAAGGACTGGGCACGCCCGGCAAGCTGCATCCGATGCAGGCCGCCTTCGTCAAGCACGATGGTTACCAGTGCGGTTACTGTACCCCGGGTCAGATCTGTTCGGCAGTGTCCGCGCTCGACGAGATCAAGCAGGGCATCCCGAGCCACGTCAGCCCCGATTTGACGGCGCGTCCGCTGCTCAACGCCACCGAATTGCGCGAGCGTATGAGCGGCAACATCTGCCGCTGCGGCGCCTACTCCAACATCATCGATGCGATCAGCGAAGTCGCCGGGAGCGCCGCATGAGAGCCTTTACCTATCAGCGCGCGCAATCGCCCGCCGAAGCGGCCGCGCTCGCCGCACGTACGCCCAACGCCAAGTTCATCGCCGGTGGCACCAATCTGCTCGACCTGATGAAGCTCGAGATCGAAACGCCGGCCCACCTGATCGACGTCAACGGCGTCGGCCTGGACAAGATCGAAGCCACGCCGCAGGGCGGGCTGCGCATCGGCGCCATGGTGCGTAACACCGACCTGGCCGCCGACGAGCGCATCCGCCGCGACTACGGCGTGCTGTCGCGCGCCTTGCTGGCCGGCGCCTCGGCGCAGTTGCGCAACAAGGCCACCACCTCCGGCAACTTGCTGCAGCGTACGCGTTGCCCTTACTTCTATGACACCAACCAGGCGTGCAACAAACGCACGCCGGGCAGCGGCTGTTCGGCCATCGCCGGACACAGCCGCAACCACGCCATCGTCGGCGTCAGCGACGAGTGCATCGCCACGCATCCGAGCGATATGGCCGTCGCCATGCAATTGCTGGATGCGGTCGTCGAGACGGTCCGGCCCGACGGCTCCACCCGCAGCATTCCGATGGCGGAGTTCCACCGCCTGCCGGGCAAGACGCCGCATATCGAAACCACGCTGATGCCGGGCGAGATGATCACCGCCGTGACCTTGCCCAAGCCGCTGGGCGGCAAGCATTTCTACCGCAAGGTGCGCGACCGCTCGTCCTACGCCTTCGCGCTGATCTCGGTGGCGGCCGTCGTGCTGCCGGACGGCACCGGCAGGGTCGCGCTGGGCGGTGTCGCCCACAAGCCCTGGCGCATGCCGGGCGCCGACGACAGCATGCCGCGCGGCGGCAAGGCCGTGGCCGCCCAGTTGCTGGCCGGCGCCAAGACCACCCACGAGAACGCCTTCAAGATCACCCTGGTTCAGCGCACGATAGAATCTGTGCTGGCGGAAGCGAAGAAAGCCTGACGCCATGAAATTCACCACTCCAGCCACCACCAATCCGATCGACCAGCTCAAGCTCGTCGGCAAGCCCCTGGACCGTATCGACGGCCCGCTGAAGACCACCGGCACCGCGCCGTACGCGTATGAACAGCACGAGGCCGCGCCCAACGCGGCCTACGGCTACGTGGTCGGCGCCGCCATCGCCAAGGGACGCATCGTCTCGATGGACCTGGCCGCCGCCAAGCGCGCGCCCGGCGTCATCGCCATCGTCACCGCCGACAACGCCGGCAAACTGGGCAAGGGCAAGATGAACACCGCCAAGCTGCTCGCCGGACCGGAAATCCAGCACTATCACCAGGCCGTCGCGCTGGTGGTCGCCGAGACCTTCGAACAGGCGAGGGCGGCCGCGCAGCTGGTGCAGGTCAAGTACGCCGCCGCCAAGGGCGCCTACGACCTGGCCAAGGAAAAGGACAAGGGCGTGCCGCACAAGGACAAGGAAAACGCCGATTCCAAGGTCGGCGACTTCGCCAGCGCCTTCGCCTCGGCGCCGGTGCGCATCGACGCCACCTACACCACGCCCGACCAGTCGCACGCGATGATGGAGCCGCACGCCTCCATCGCCAAATGGGACGGCGACAAGGTCACCGTGTGGACCTCGAACCAGATGATCGCCTGGGGCCAGGGCGACGTCGCCAGGACGCTCGGCATCCCCAAGGAAAAAGTGCGGCTGGTGTCGCCGTACATTGGCGGCGGCTTCGGCGGCAAGCTGTTCGTGCGCTGCGAGGCGGTGCTGGCCGCGCTGGGCGCCAAGGCGGCCAACCGGCCGGTCAAGGTCACGTTGCAGCGGCCGCTGATGTTCAACAACACCACGCACCGGCCGGCGACGATCCAGCGCATCCGCATCGGCGCCAGCAGGGAAGGCAAGATCACCGCGATCGGGCACGAGAGCTGGTCGGGCGACCTGCCCGAAGGCCAACCGGAAACGGCGGTCAACCAGACCAAGCTGCTGTACGCCGGCGCCAACCGCATGACCAAGATGCGCCTGTCCGTGCTCGACCTGCCCGAAGGCAACGCCATGCGCGCGCCGGGCGAGGCGCCGGGCTTGATGGCGCTGGAGATCGCCGTCGACGAACTGGCGGAAAAGCTCAAAATGGACCCGGTGACCTTCCGCATCATCAACGACGTTACGCACGATCCGGCCAAGCGCGAGCGCAAGTTCTCGCAGCGGCGGCTGGTCGAATGCCTGCGCAACGGCGCCGAACGCTTCGGCTGGAGCGCGCGCAGCGTGGAGCCGGGCAAGGTTCGCGATGGCCGCTGGCTGGTCGGCATGGGCGTCGCCGCAGCCTTCCGCAATAATATCGTGATGAAATCGGCCGCCCGCGTGCGCCTGGACGGCAAGGGCGTCGTCACGGTCGAGACCGACATGACCGATATCGGCACCGGCACCTACACCATCATCGCCCAGACCGCCGCCGAAATGATGGGACTGCCCATCGACAAGGTGGTGGTCAAGCTGGGCGACTCCGACTTCCCGGTCTCGGCGGGCTCGGGCGGGCAGTGGGGTGCCAACAGCTCGACGGCTGGTGTGTATGCCGCGTGCGTCAAGTTGCGCGAGGCGATCGCGCAGAAGGCCGGCCTGAATGCCGCCGAGGCCGAGTTCACCGGCGGTTCGGTGCGCGCCGGCGGCAAGTCGGTCACGTTGCAGCAAGCCGCGCAGGACGGCGAGATTGTTGCCGAGGACACCATGGAGTACGGCGACCTCGACAAGAAGTTCCAGCAATCGACCTTCGGCGCGCACTTCGTTGAAGTGGCCGTCGACGCCTACACCGGCGAAACGCGCATCCGCCGCATGCTGGCGGTGTGCGCGGCCGGTCGCATCCTCAATCCCAAGTCTGCGCGCAGCCAGGTGATCGGCGCGATGACGATGGGCGCCGGCGCCGCGTTGATGGAGCACCTGGTCATCGACAAGCGTGGCGGCTTCTTCGTCAACCACGATCTGGCGGGGTATGAAGTGCCGGTGCACGCCGACATTCCGCACCAGGAAGTGATTTTCCTGGACGAGACCGATCCGATCTCGTCGCCGATGAAGGCCAAGGGCGTGGGCGAGCTGGGTATTTGCGGCGTGGGCGCGGCCATCGCCAACGCGGTGTACAACGCCACCGGCGTGCGGGTACGCGACTACCCGATCACGCTCGACAAGCTGATCGAAAAGATGCCCCTGACCGCATAACCGGCTTAGTGTTGTTAAAGTTATCAAGATTGGGGAGGTCGTTCCCCCGTGGTTCCACGTAGGGCGGATTAGCGCAGCGTAATCCGCCAGTTTGTGATCCGTCAGCGGCCCAAAACCCGGATATTGCGGAGGCCGTGTAGAAATGGTGGACCTGACCCCGGATTGATCAGCGCCATGAGTATTTCTCATAGCCAAGCGTAACGATGGTGGAGCTGCTCTACCATCGTTACGCCGAATCAATCCAGGAGCATATCGATGACCCACCCGATGTCCCGGCGAACCGTGCTGTTCGCCGGCTTCGCCGTTCCCTTGCTGAGCGCCTGCGCCCGCATGCCGTCCGGCCCGCGCCACCCGCAGCAGCAGGTGCAAGTCAGCGCCCCGTTCGACATGCCGACGATCGCCATCCCCGATTTTTCCGCCAGCCCACGCTTTCCCATCACCGACTTCGGCGCCGACCAGAACGACCAGCACAAAACCTCCAGCGCCATCGCCGCCGCCATCACGGCCGCTAGTGCGGCCGGCTCCGGCATCGTCGTCGTTCCGCCCGGCACTTGGCCCACCGCCAGGATTCACCTCAAAAGCAACGTCAACCTGCACCTCGCCAACGGCGCCACCTTGCTGTTCTCCGAAAAGCCGGCGGACTACCTGCCGGCCGTCCTCAGCAGTTGGGAAGGGCTTGAATGCTATAACTACTCGCCGCTGGTCTACGCCTTCGAATGCGACAACGTCGCGATCACCGGCGAAGGCAAACTCAAGGCCAAGCTCGACGTCTGGCGGGAGTGGTACAAACGCCCGAAACCGCATATGGACGCGCTCGTGGCGCTGTACAAGCTGGCCGCCAGGGAGGCGCCGGTCAGCGAGCGGCAGATGACCACGGGCGAAGCCAACCTGCGGCCGCAGTTTATCCAGTTCAACCGATGTCGCCACGTGCTGGTCGAGGACGTCAGCATCGAGGACAGTCCGTTCTGGGTGTTGCACCCGCTGCTGTGCCGCGATGTCGTCATCCGCCGCGTGAAGATCAGGGCGCATGGCCACAACAACGACGGCGTCGATCCGGAAATGACCCAAAACGTGCTGATCGAAGATTGCGTGTTCGACCAGGGCGACGACGCGATTTCCGTCAAGTCGGGCCGCGACCGTGACGCCTGGCGGCTGGGCGTGCCGTCCAAAAACATTGTCATGCGCAATTGCCGCATCAAGAACGGCCACCAGCTGCTCGCCATCGGCAGCGAACTTTCGGCCGGCGTCGAGAACGTGCTGGTCGATAATTGCCACTTCGACGCCGCCGATTCGGCGACCGCGAGTACGATCAACAACTTGCTATACGTTAAGACCAATGAACGGCGCGGCGGCTATGTACGCAATATTTACATGTCCAACGTCAGCGCCACCAAGGTCGCCGGCGGCGTGCTGTGCGTGGAAACCGATGTTTTATATCAATGGAAGAACCTGGTGCCGACCTACGAGCGCCGACTGACACCGATCGAAGGTTTGCATGTTGGCAATATCACGGTGGGCGAAGCCGCCTTCGTCTGCCGGGTGACGGCCGAGCGCGAGATGCCGGTCAGGACGGTCAAGCTCGACAATATCAAGGTCCGGAAGGTGCTTGGAGCGCCGATCTTGACGGAAAACGTTGTCGGTTTCGTCAACGCAAGCTAGTCGGGCCGGACCCGCGACAATCGGGCGCGGGTCCGGCATGGATTACAATGCATGCTTCTCAACACTGAAAGCAGCGCATGGAATGGCTATTCGACCCAAACATTTGGGTCGGTCTGTTTGCATTAATCGTTCTCGAAATCGTACTTGGCGTCGACAATCTCATCTTCATCGCGATCCTCGCCGATAAACTGGCGCCGGAGCAGCGCGACAAGGCGAGGCTCGTCGGCCTGAGCCTGGCGATGCTGATGCGCCTGGGCTTGTTGAGCGTAATGTCCTGGCTGGTCACCCTGACCGAACCGCTGTTTTCGATTGCCGCGCTAAGCTTCTCCGGACGGGACTTGATCCTGCTGCTGGGCGGCTTCTTCCTGCTGTTCAAAGCCACCATCGAGCTGCACGAGCGGGTCGAAGGCAAGGTGCACGACGTCCAGGGCGGGTCCAGGGTTTACGCCGGTTTCGGCGCCGTCGTGGCCCAGATCATCGTGCTGGACGCCGTATTTTCGCTCGACGCCGTCATCACGGCCGTCGGCATGGTGGACGACCTTGGTGTAATGATGGCCGCCGTCGTCATTTCGATGGTGGTGATGCTGCTCGCCTCCAAACCGTTGACCCGCTTCGTCAACGCCCATCCGACCGTGGTGGTGCTGTGCTTGAGTTTCCTGCTGATGATTGGCCTGAGCCTGATCGCCGAGGGCTTCGGCTTCCACATTCCCAAGGGCTATCTCTACGCCGCCATCGGCTTCTCGGTGGTGATCGAGGCGCTGAACCAGTTGGCGCGCCGTAATTTCGTCAGCCGGCAATCGCATGTTCCGCTGCGCGACCGTACCGCCGATGCGGTGTTGCGCCTGTTGGGCAGCAAGAAGCGCGTCGCCGCCGGCGGCGAGGAAGAGGACACCGCGACCACCGTGGTGCCGGAAGCGTTCGAGCAGGAGGAGCGCAACATGGTCAGCGGCGTGCTCAGCTTGTCCCAACGCTCGGTACGCTCGATCATGACGGTCCGTTCCAACATTTCGTGGATCGATCTGGATGCCGACACGGCCACGATCCAGGGCCAGATCCTGGAAACGCCGCATAGTTTCTTCCCGGTCAGCCGGGGGCATTTGGACAACATCATCGGTGTGGTCCGCGCCAAGGAGTTGATGGCCAACCTGGCGCGCGGCGTCGAGATTCCGCCCGAGCACATCCGCGAGCCCATCATCATGCCGGAAGCCAGCGGCGTGCTGAAGGTGATGGAAACCTTGAAGCGTTCGCGCGGGCAACTGGTGCTGATCGCCGACGAGTACGGCACCATCCAGGGCGTGGTGACGCCGATCGATATTCTGGAAGCGATCGCCGGCGAATTCCCCGACGAGGACGAGCAGCCGGATGTGCAGGAGCAGGGGCCGGGCTGCTGGCGCGTCGCCGGCACGGCCGATCTGCACTATCTGGAGCAGGTGCTGGAGACGGACGAACTGATCAGCGAGAACGATGACTACACATCGCTGGCGGGCTTCATGCTGGAACGGCTCGGCAACCTTCCGACGGTGGGCGAGGCGGTCGAGGTCGACGGTTTGCGGTTCGAGGTGATCGAGGTGGTGGAGCGGCGCATCGCGTCCGTGCTGGTGACGCGCGTCGAGCCGACGCCGCCGGTCGACGAATAAATTGTTGGGCCGTCGGCGGATCTGTGGCGGATTACCGCGTTCCGCCTAATCCGCCCTACGTGTCTCCTGATTCATTCATACGCCATGTCCGCCGCCACGAAGACACGTAGGGCGGATTAGCGCAGCGTAATCGGCCATGTATCAACCGTCGGCGGCCCATTTTCCGGCCACTGACGTCCCCGCCATCACCCCATCCGCCGCAAAATCGCATACATATTGTCGCTAAGCGGACTGCGATCCAGCATCGACATCCGCACCACATGCAACCCGGCAAGCTCGGCCGTCGCCTTCAATGTCTCCGGCGTAAAATAATTCACATGATCCGGCCATCGGAAACCGCACCAGCGCGACCCGCGCAAATACCGGTTGAGGCAATTGTAATTCGGCACCTTGACCAGAATCGATCCACCCGGCTTGAGCCGCTTCGCCGAGCGCTCCAGCACCGCTAGCGGATTGATGTCATGCTCAAGGAAAGACGCCATGATGATGACGTCGAAATAGCCATCCTCAAAATGTCCCAGCCCATCCATCGCTGACGCGTGCACACAACGTCCTCCGGCCTTGCGCAGCTTGCCATCCGATATCCTCGACAGCTCTTGCGAGATCTCTATCCCGTGCGGTACGCTTTTGCCGCGCAGCTCCGCCGGCAGCGACTTGAATAAATCATCCAGCAGCGAGCCCCAACCACAGCCGACGTCGAGCACATTGATGCGCGCGCCGCGCGCGTCCCGTATCAGCCGCTGCACCAGGGTCAGGCTCTTGTTGCGTTTCAGGATGCGGCCGCGAAAACGTTTCAGCGCGGTGCTGATCGCATAGCGCAAAGGCTCGGCTTGCTTGCGCGCCTGCGTTTCCTTCTCGAACGTCACCTCATACGCGAAATCCCGCGACAACTCCTCGTAAGCGGGAGGATTGGCCAGGAAAACAATGCCGGTCTGCTTGCATTGTTTAAGCCGCCAGGGCGAGGGCGCGTACGGCAAATCGATTTCGTCGCCGCCCTGCGCGCGGAGCGGAGAGATTCTGAGTTGTGCAGCGATAGTCATAGGCTGATGTCCGGCTGGTCGGTTGCGGGGGCGTGCCGAGCAAGACTAGCATTGACATATTGCAGAACGATGACCTCGCTCAATTGTGCTACATGGGTGTCGCGCCGTAGTAACGTGCCGCGCCATCGGGGATGATATCGATACGGTCGAGGATGAAGCCGGGGTCCATCGCATACAGCCGCAGCCGATGCTTGCCCGGTGCAAGCCGCCGAGGCGGCAGCGACCTGACCGCCGTATTGCTCAGCACGTTGAGCTTCCACTCGTCGCTGCGGCCGTGGGTGCGGTAGTCGAGTATCGCCAGCGGCCCGTCATCGATGCTGTAACCCAGCCTGAGCTGGTTTTCCGACGTCAGCGGATGGGTGGGGAGGGCGACGATGTTCAGGCCGACCGGATCGACGGAATCCGTGTGGAACTCGATCACCAGCGGCGCCGCCGCGTCGGCCTGGTTCGCCTCGACGGAGGGCAAGGCCAGCGACGAGCGCAGCACCGCCCCCATGCTGCCCAGTTCATCGATCCTTTGCCATTGCGGATGCGGTGCCGCGCTGTATGCGGCGATCGATACCGTGCGGGGCCGGGCTGCCGGCGCCGGCGAGGTGGTCGCCGCCGCCGAGGCGCCGCCCGCGGATACCGGCCATGTGGGCTCGGCGAACACCGGCAGGCGGCGCGGCGCCATGTCCATCATGTGGCGCCACTTACCGTTGGCCAGGCCGTTGTATTCGGCGGTGTCGGCGACGATGGACCGGTGCGCCGCCTTGGCCTCCGTCACATACTGTCCGGCGCGGGCGCCGGTGTTGCCCGGCAAACTTGCCAGTTCCAGTTTCAGGATGCGCGCGTTCAAGCTGGCGCTCGCGCGTACCGGATACAACACCAGTTCATAGAACGCGTCGCCGCGGTCGGCGGGCATCGCTTGCGCCAGCGCCTCGGCCCGTGCGGTAATGGCCGCATACCGCTCCAGACGCCGCCGCGCCTCGTCGCCGCCCGATTGCAGGTACGCGGTCGGCCGGTTCGGCGTGGTCGGCTCGGTCTGGCCAAAGCCCATGAATTCCGGCCGGCGCTCCCATGCCAGCGCGTAGTACTCCATCATGATGTCGGTGATCTGCCGTGCCCGGTCCGCACCGAACTGGCGTGTCATCCAAGCGCGCAAATGCTCGCTGGGCGCCTGCTCCAGCAAACCGTGGTCAAAAGCCAGATCGAGGAAGTACTGGCTCAGGTACTCCAGCGGCTTGATATCGCCGACGTTGGCCACCCACAGCTTGCGGGCGCCGGTGTGCCTGGCACGCTCCATCTGCTCGCGCACCAGCGAGGGATGCGTCGTGCCCAGCCACAAGTAGTCGTGCGGCCGGCCCCAGTACGACAAGTGGTAATAGAGACCGGCGCCGCCGGCGCGGCGCGCCTCGGTTTCGGTACTGAGCTGGCTGATATAGCCGTAATTATCGTCCGGCCAGATCAGGCTGATGTCATCCGGCACCTTCAACCCGGCCTTGTAGATGTCGAGCACCTCCTTGTACAAGGTGAGCACCTGCGGAATCCGTTCCGGCGGACGGCCCTGCGCCTTGGACAGCAGGCCCCGCTGGACATCGATGACCTGTTCGACGCCATCGCGCGCCTCCGGTATGGTTTTCGCGCCTTCCATGGCGCTGTCGTGCACGCCGCGCAAGCCGACCGACATCAGGGTCTCGAAGCCTTTCACTTGCTGAACCCGCTCGTCCCAATAGGCGATCATGCGGTCGCGGTTGGTGAAGAAGTTGAACGGCCCGTTCGTTTTCAGATCCCACTCACGCACGTTATTCCGCATCATCGGCTCGGCGTGGGAGGTGCCGACCACGATGGCGTAATCGCGCGCCATCTCCGGGTTGCCATCGATCTGATAGAAGGGTTTGGTCGAGTCGTGCATTGCCGGCCACAGCGTATTGGCCTTTAATCGCCACATCAGTTCGTAGATTTGCGCATAGGTGGCGGGGCCGATATCGCCGGTGTTCCGGTCGTAGGTCTTGGCCGCCCAGGGCTGCAAGCCCCAGTCCTCGTCGTTGAGGAAAATGCCGCGGTACTGGACCGATGGCGCGCGCGAGAACACGGTGGCGTCACCGACGGCGACGCGGGCCAGGCGGCGCGGCGTCACGTCCGCCCACCATTCCCAGGCCGAGACGCCCAGGTCGCGCGTCAGGTCCACCACGCCATAGACGGTGCCCCGGACGTCGGAACCGGCGATCAATACGTAGTTCTGTCTTTTGGAGCGGACGACCAACCGTTTGTGCCGTTCCCACTCGCCACGCAACGCCGCCAGATCCAGGCCGTCGCGTTTGGCGACCTGGCGCAGCAGCGGCGTATCGTAGGCGCCGATGATGACGCAGGTCTTGCCGCAATCCTGCAAGCGCGACGAGATGCGTGGCGCCTTGCCGCTCAGCGCCCGCAGGTCGCGGCCCAGCAGTTGCGCCGCCAACGCATAGGTCTTTTGATCTTCATGAACGATGGCGGCAACGGGACCGCCTTGTTGGTACAACGTCAGCTCGCCGGCGCCGGCTTGCCCGGCGAAGGCGAGCCAGGCCCAGCCCGCCAGCGGTCCGGTGAGCCTCATCGTTGCGCGCCGGCCGGGGCCGCGACATTCACCGAACCCGGCATGATCTCCAGCGGCACGCCACCGCGCACCGTGCGCAGGTTGACCAGCTTGACAGGCTCCAGCGCGTTGGCGGGCTTGCCGTCGGTGGTGACCGCCAGCGCGACGGTGTTGGCGCCGTTCGGGTTCAGGATGCCCGGCGGGATCACAAACGTGCGTTGCGGACCGATGTGGGCGATGAACTGCCCCATGTTCCAGCCATTGACGAAGATCAGCGCGCGGTTCTCGCGCTCCGAGCGGGGCTTGGTGGTATCGCCGAACGCCAGGCCAAGCTGAATGTCGTGGCCTTTGGGCAAATCGAGATCGAACGACGTCCGCAGCCAGTAGGTTCCCGGTGCCGGCGGCGCGTCGCCGGTTTTGGCTTTGGTCCAGCCGGCGCCGGAGGTCTTGCCATCAGCCGGCGGCAAGTACCAGCCCTGGCGTTCGCCGTACAGCCCGCCATTGTTCATCGGGCCGCGCACGACATCGACGATGTTCTCTCCGCCCTGCGTGCCCTGGATGCGCCACGCGATCGGCACGGCGTAGCGTTGACCGCCGCGCGACGTCAGCGAGGCGGAGATCAAGCCGCGCGCCTCGCGGTGATAGTCGTCGGCCATCAGATTCCAGTTGTGCGAGTTGTTGCGCACCATGACGGCGATCACGTGCGGCCCCTTGGCCAGCTTGTCGCCGAGCGGGAACTTGACGCTGTCGGTGGTCTCGGGGAAGGAACGGCCCACGTCCAGCTCGTGCTGGCCGATGAATTTACCGTCGATCCACACCTGTATCATGCCGGCGCCACCGGCGCCGTAGAACAGCTCCAGCTGATTGTTCTTGGCGTCGGCAAGGTCGAGCCGGCCGCGATACCAGACGTCGCCGTGGTGGAAGCCGTAGTCGCTCATCGACAAGGTCGGCTGGCCGCGCTCGGGCATGGTCCAGGTCTGCGCCGCCGAGGTGCGGTTGTCGGCCTTGAGCCAGGCCGAATCGTCGAACTTCGGCTGCGCCTCGGGGCTGTCCATGCGCCGCGTCCAGCCGAGCGTGCCGAGGTCGGGCAGCTTCACCGCGTCCGGTCCCTTGAGCTCGACGGTGCGCAGGCTGCCGTCCGGCTGGGAGGTGAGCGGAAGGTTTTCGCCATTGAAGGTGACGGCCGAAACGGACGGCCCCCAGATCTGCATATCGCTGGCAGCCGTCGTATCGCCCGTCAACGCCAGCTTGCCGCCGGCCAGGGTGGCCGAGCGCACCATCGCCGGGCTAAGCTGAAGCACCTGGCCGGCCGGCGTTTTCTGTGTCCAAAACGCGATGCTGTTCTTCTCGTCGGCCAGCAACAATAGCAGCGGCGTGCGGCCGCCGCCGGAAATACGCACGCGCGCCAGGCCATCGTGCACATAATCGAGCTTCAGCACGCCGTTCTCGTAGCGCGATGTCACCTTGCCTTCGACGACTTCCACCTTCGGCGCGCTGGCGTAGCGCAGCAGCGTCTCGCCGGGTTCGCCGGCGCGGCCGTGCAGCAGCGCGATATCGCGGTCGCCGTTGGCGAAGTGCGTCTGGAGTTCCGATGTCGAGTAGACCAGGTGATGGCGCTCCAGCTTGTATTCGGCCAGCAGCATCTTGGCGTCCTGGCCGTTCAGGCGCAGCGGCACCTTGTAGTTGCCATTCTTGGTGGTGAGGTCGAAGGTGAAGCTGTCGTTCGTCAGCAGGTCCGACGGGCTGTGGACCGCGAACAGGATATGCGTGTCCAGATCGGGATTGATATTGTGGTAGACCTTGACCTTGTCGGACGAGGTCTTGATCTCCGCTCCCTTGTCCATCTTCGCCAGCGCCTGCTCGGCCGCCTGGACCAACATGCCTTGCTGCTTCAGGCCGAAAGCCTTGGCGCGCAAGCCCCTGTCTTCGGAGATCGGCGCGCCGTAATCGTAGGAGGTGTACACCACCGGCCCGGCCAGCCAGCCCCACGAGGTGCCGCCGAACGTCATATAGATGTTATGGATCGTGATGCGGTTGATCAGGTTGGTGCCGTAGAACACGCGTTGATAGCCCGTGCCCTGGCGCTCGCCGGTGCAATTGTAGGTGCCGTTCGAGCCCCAGTAGTCGAACCAGCCGCCACCGAGTTCGGCGGCGAAACCCGGCGTCCTGGGCGACGACAGGGCGCCGATCTTCGGCGAGTTCTTGCCGTAGATGCCCCAGTCCGGCGCCTTGTTCGGGCCGGAGGGATCGGCGTGCACGTTGCAGGTGCCGCCGGGGTAGCCGTCGAACGCGTACATATCGGTCGGGCCGGGATTGGCCCATGGCGCGGTCGAATCCTTGGGCGTCCAGTCCGGCAGCCGTCCGGCGGCGTTGTGGAAGAACGGCACGCTGATGCCGTCCGCGCGTGCCTTCTTGGCCAGGTGCTCCATGTGGCGCACGTGCTTCGGCTCTACCTTGCCCAGCTCGTTCTCAAGCTGGTAGGCGATGACGTTGCCGCCGCCGGTGGTGATCTGGTGGCGCGCGATGATGGCGTTAATTTGCGTCATCCATTCGTCGACGGCGGTCAGGTAGACCGGATCGTCGGTGCGCGCCTCGGCGCGGTTGCGGAACATCCAGCCGGGATAGCCGCCGCCGGTCAGCTCCGCGTTCACGTACGGGCCGGTGCGGGCGATCACGTACATGCCTTCCTCTTCGGCGATCTCGAGCGCGCGTTCGACGTTGCGCACATGCGAAAAATCGTAGACGCCGGGCGCCGTGGAGTGGTAGCCCCAGTCGAAGTAAAAGGCCACGCCGTTGAAGCCGAGCGCCTTCATCTTCTGTATGACGTCGCGCCATAGCGAGGGATTAGGCAGGCGGAACGGGTGGATCTCGCCGGACCACACGACCACGCGCTTGCCGTCGATCAGCATCGAGTGTTCGTCCCAGCTGACCTTTTTCGGTTGGCCTTTCGGCTTGATGGCCAGCGCCAGCGCCTTGCGGTCCTCGACCAGCACCGAGGCCTGGCCGATGATGCCGGACACGCCGCCTAATTGTTTGGCCGCGCTCCAGGTGTGCAAGCCGTCCTGGCTGTCGGAATACCAGCGGCGGCCGGTAGCGGCGTCGCCGAAGTAGAGCCGCCAGTGCCCGCTCGGCAGCTTGATCAACGAATGTGCGCCCGACGTAACGCCCCAGTTGGCCCAATCGCCTCGCTTCTCGACGGTCCAGGGGCCTTGCAGCGACTTGGCGCCGGCCATCTCGATCAGGCCGGTGGTGCCATTGCGGGCGAGGGCGGTATAGCCGCCGTCCGTGACGGCGACGATCGTGTCGACATAGTTGTCCGGCAAACCTTGCAAGGCCTGCGGCGCCGACCATGCGCTGAAGTCCGCGTTCGGCGTCAACACATAGCTGCCGCCGGTTGAGCGCGAGACGATGGCCTTCAAGGCCCCATCCTTGTCGTGCAGCCATTCCGGCGCGACGGCCTGGGCGTTGCCCGGCAGTGCCAACGGCACATTCCGCACAAAGTGCCAGTTCTTCAGGTCTTGGGAGCGGGTAAGGCCGAGTTCGGCGTTGTTGGCGCCCGTTGCATACAGCACGTAATAATAGCCGTCGCCGTGACGCACAATCGCCGGGTCGCGCATCAGCTTGCTCGGCGGCCGGTACGCATCGGAAGCGAGCGACGTGAAGGTGATACCGTCCGTGGACGAGAACAGGCTGAGCCAATTGTCCGACGAGCTATTGAAACTGGCCATCAAGAACGCCGACGCGTCGGCCGCACCGGCGCGTGCCTGGCTGGTCTGGCGGTCCGCGTCCGACGCCTGGGGAATGCCCAGTTCCTGGGCGGCGCAGCCCAGCGCCAGGGTAGCGCCGCCAATGCAGGCGATGGTCTTGTGAGCGATGCGGGTGAAGTTCAGCATGGACCTATTTCAGTGAGGTAAGAACCACACATCATAAGTCCTTATGCCGGCGAAGCAACGCGCCCATCAATCAACAAGTTGAGCGATTCATACGGCGCCGCAGCGCTTTTTCCGCCTCGACGACGATTAGCATCGCCACGCCGACGCCCACGATGGCCACACCGTCCAGCCAGTCCACCGGACGCGTGTCGAAAATCGTCTGCATGAACGGCAGGTAGGTAAAGGCGCACTGCGCCAGCACGGTGAGCGCCACGCCGCCGATCACGGCCGGCGTGCCGAGCACGCCCCGCCAGGTCAGCGAGGTGCCGTGCACATAGCGCACGCTGAACAGATAAAACACTTCGAGCACGACCAGCGTATTGACGACGACGGTGCGCGCCATCGCCGTGCCCAGGCCGCGGCTCTCCACCCAGAAGTACATGCCGAAGGCGGCGGCGACAAACAGGGCCGACACGAACAGCATGCGCCAGAGCAGGTCGAGCGTCAGTATGGCCTGGCGCGCGGCGCGTGGCGGGCGGCGCATCGTGTCCGGCTCGGTCGGCTCGAAGGCCAGCGACAGCCCCAGCGCCACCGCCGTGACCATGTTAATCCAGAGGATTTGTATCGGCGTGATGGGCAACGCCAGCCCGAGCGCGATGGCGGCGATGATGGTCAGCGCCTCGCCGCTATGGGTGGGCAGGGTCCAGGCGATCACTTTCATCAGGTTGTCGTAGACGGTGCGGCCCTCGCGCACGGCGGCGACGATGGAGGCGAAGTTGTCGTCCAGCAGCACCATGCCGGCCGCTTCCTTGGCCGCCTCGGTGCCTTTGTCGCCCATGGCCACGCCGATATCGGCCCGCTTGAGCGCCGGCGCGTCGTTGACGCCGTCGCCGGTCATCGCCACCACGGCGCCGCCGGCCTGCAAGGCTTGGACCAGCCGTAGCTTGTGGAGCGGCGTGGTGCGGGCGAAGACATCGGTTTCGCGCGCCACGACACCCAATTGCTCGTCGTCGAGGACGTCCAGCGCGGCCCCGCTCAGGGTCTTGGGCTGATCCGCGATGCCAAGCTGGCGGGCGATTTCCGTGGCGGTCACGGCGTGGTCGCCGGTGATCATGACGATACGGATGCCGGCGGCGCGGCAGCTCGCCACGGCGGCGGTCGCCTCTTCGCGCGGCGGATCGATCAGTCCGGCCAGTCCGATGAATGTCAGCTGGTCGACGTCGTCGAAGCTCAGGCCTTGCTGCTCCGGCCGGCCCGGCTTGACGGCGAAGGCCAGAACGCGCTGGCCGCGCGCGGCCAGGCCGTCCACCCGCGCCTGCCAATGCGCGGCCCGCAACGCGCGCTCGCCATCGGCGCAGCGCTCGCGCGCGCACAGGGCCAGGATGTGCTCCGGCGCGCCCTTGACGAAGATCGCGCTCCCGTCCTCGTGGCCGTGGTGCAAAGTGGCCATGAAGCGGTGCGCGGCGTCGAACGGGATCTCGTCGGTGCGCGGAAATTGTTTGCGCGCCAGCGCCGGGTCGAAGCCGGCCTTCATCGCCAGCGCCACCAGCGCGCCCTCCATCGGGTCGCCGTCGACCCGCCATCCTTGCCCGCCCGGTTGCAAGGCGGCGTCGTTGCAGAGCAGGGCCGCGCGCGCCAACTCCATCACATCCGGCCGCGCCGCCGGATCGATCTCCCGGCCGCCGGCGTACCAGTCGCCCGCCGGATCGTACCCGGCGCCGGTGGCCTCGTAGGTGTCGATCCCGGTCTCCACGGCGCGCACCGTCATTTCATTGCGGGTCAGCGTGCCGGTCTTGTCGGTGCAAATGACGGATACGGCGCCCAAAGTCTCCACCGCCGGCAGGCGGCGAATGATGGCGTTGCGCGCCGCCATGCGCTGGACGCCGATCGCCAGCGAAATACTCATAATGGCCGGCAAGCCTTCGGGAATGGCCGCCACCGCCAGCCCGACGACCGCCATCAGCGCGTCGGCGGCGGGGTAGGCGCGCACGTAGCGCGCGAACAAAAAGGTCAGCGCCGACACCGCCAGTATCACCAGCGTCAACTGTCTGGCGAAGCCGGCCATCTGGCGTACCAGCGGCGTTTGCAGCGTGTCGATCTGGCCGACCAGCGCACTGATCCCACCCAGCGCGGTGCGCGCGCCGGTGGCCGTGACGACGCCAACGCCCTGGCCGGCGGCGACCAGGGTGCCCGACAGCGCAATTGATGCGCGCTCGGCCAGCGCGGCGTCGTCCGCGACGGCCGGCGTGTCCTTCTCGACGGCGGCCGACTCGCCGGTCAGGATCGCCTCATCGATCTTGAGGTTGCTGGCGCGGATCAGGCGTAGGTCGGCCGGGACGCGGTCTCCCGCCTCCAGCAACACCACGTCGCCGGGCACCAGTTGGTCGGCGGCTATCGTTTCGCGGCGTCCCGCGCGCCGCACCGACGCGCGCGTCGCGCTCATGCCGCGGATGGCCTCAAGCGCCGCCTCGGCGCGGCCCTCCTGGAAGAAGCCGATGGCGGCGTTGAGCCCGACCACCGCCAGGATCACCGCCGCGTCGACCACGTGGCCCAGCGAGACGGACAGCAACGCGGAAGCGATCAAGACATAGATGAGCAAGTTGTGAAATTGCAGCAGCAAGCGCTTGATGGCGCTTTGCCGGGGCGCTGCCGGCAGGGTGTTTGGTCCGAATGCCGACAGGCGGCGCCCGGCTTCGTCCGGCGGCAGGCCGTCGTGGCCCGAAGCCAGGCGCGCGATTGCGTCGTCGGCGGCCAGGGCGTGCCAATGGGTGTCGCCCAAAGCGGCGGACGGCGATTCGCCATGCACGCCACTATCGGGACGACCCCGCGATATCGACGGCATTGTCATCGTTTGCTCCACAAGGGGTTTCGGCGGGGGGCGACGAATGTTGCTGATCATTCATTCGTCGCAAGCCATCCTATAGTACCTTGCAGCGCTCAAACTTTGAGCTATGTCAATTTTTAGCCGCAAATCCCCGGGCTGGCGCCGGTTGTCCGATCAAAGCGACTTCAGGAACGCCAGCACGGCCTCGCGGTCAGCCTTCGACAGCGCCTCGAAGCGCTGGCGCGAGCGGTCCGCCTCGCCGCCGTGCCACAGGACGGCCTCGGTCAGCGTGCGGGCGCGGCCATCGTGCAGGTAGCCGGCCTTGGCGCCGCCGCCCATGACCTTGTCCGTGTAGCCGATGCCCCACAGCGGGGCGGTGCGCCACATCGCGCCCTTGGCCTGGCCTTCGACGAACTTGTCGGCCAAGCCGGCGCCCATGTCGTGCAGCAGCAAGTCGGTGTAGGGACGGATGGTCTGGTTGCGCAGCTCGGCGAACAGGTGGCCTGGACCGGTCTTGATTTCGGCCGTATGGCAGGCGACGCAGCGCATGCCCTGGAACAGCCTGGCGCCGGCCGCGACCTGCTGCGAGTCGACCCGGTGCTCGTCGAGCGGCGCCACGCCTTTAGGGAAGCCGCTGGCCACGCTGCGCTGGGCCGGCACCGCCACCAGCGCCAGATAGTTGGAGATCGATTGCAGATCGCCCTCGGAGATGCCGGCCTGGGACGCGCCGGCGCGGCAGGCGACCGGGCCGTTGACGCAGTCGCGGCTGCGGTAGACCGGCGAGGTCACCGCCATGTCGAGCAGCAGCGCGTCGGCCGACTGCTGGCGCAAGGTCGCCTTGGCCGCCTTCCAGCCGAAGCGGCCCACCCGCACCGCGCCGCTTTCCGGATCGTAGACGTAGTTGGCCACTCCCTTGACGCCGTCGGCGTCGGGCGCCGTACGCGCCAGCGCAAGGATGCTCGCCTCCGGTATCGCCTCGAGCAAGCCGGCGCCTATCATCGGCTGGGCCGCGCGCAGCGAGAAGATGTCCGGCGTCGCGCCCTCGAACGCCAGGGTCGGCTTGCGCAGTTCGACCGTGGTGCCGTCGGCCAGCTTGACCAAACGCGTCTCGAAGCCGGCCACCCGCACGCCGTTGCCCCAGTTCTGCGGCTTGCCGGTGGACGAGATCGCGTTCATCCGCACCGCCGTGCCATATTGCGGATGCGGCAGCTGTTGGCCGCTGGCGTTGGCGGTAGCGACCCGGATCGACATGCTGTCGAGCCGCTGGTTGATCGCCGCCGGCGCCGGGCTGCGGCCGTTGTTGACGTGGCAGGCGACGCAGGCGGACTGGTTGAACCGCGCCCCCTGCAACCCCACCGCCTGCGCGTAGCGGTCGTTGCCCGGCTCGTTGTGGTCGCCGGTGGTGAAGTTGGTGTGCACCAGGCGCCGGCCCTCGACGAAGCGCTGCATGTTCTGCATGCCGATATTGTTGTGCGGCTGCTGGAACATGAACAAGCCGTTGTCCGAGTAGTTGTAGGACACCGAACCGGCACCCCCCGATAGCGTCTCTTCGGGCAACGGGATCGTGTTGAGGCGCGGCTGGACGCCATACCAGGGCTTGAGCCCCGCGCCAACCACGTAGGCCCATTCGTACGAGTAATAGCGCACGCCGCCGTTGTCGCCCTTGGCGGCCAGCGCATCGACGGTGGTGAACATCGATGGCGACACTTCGATGACATCGCCCACCGCCAGCGGACGGCCCCTGACGGTGGTGCCGTTGGGGAAGCCATCGGCGCCGAGCCCGGCGTGTCCCGGGTAGTTGTCGACCCGGATCGTGCAGCCGTTGTTGATGCCGTTGGCGTTGGTCAGCTTGCCGTTGAGCGGATAGGCCACCGGCCTACAGATGGCGACGTTGTCGTCCACCAGCTGGCCAGGCGCCATCCAGCCGTAGCCGGTCACGCCGGGACGGTCGAAGCCGCGGAAGAAGGCCACGCCGCCCTTCAGGAAGTCGACCGTGGTGTACTGGTTCACGGTCAGGGTCGGCTTGGTGACGCCGGCCACGCGGCTGTTGTCGATGATCTCCACGCCCCAGGTGCGGTTCTTGAAGTACTGCGGCACGAACGTCAGGTAGTTGCCGGGCCCCTTGTCGCGCGGCAGGCCTGTTGCGGCGTCGACCGTCTCGTTGGGGCCGTAGCCGATCTCGTTCCAGTCCTCGCCGCGCTCGCGGCCGTGGCGGGCCAGGCCGCGCGCGCCGAAGCGGGTGACCAGGGTACCGTCGGCCAGGGTGAATTGCAGCGTCTCCAGCGGCTGGTCGGCCGAGGGCAGGGGAGCCCAGCCGGCACCGCTGGCGGGGAAGTTCAGCGGCGACGTCGCCACGCCGGCCAGCGTGTTGTCGCTGCCCGGCGTCTTGAATTCCACCTCGTACAGTGAGTAGCCGTACTGGCTGGCGCGGGCCACGCCCTGCAGGCGCACGTAGCGGGCGTCGATGCCGAGGTTGAAGAATTCCTCGGTGCCGCCCTGGCCGTTGGCGACGGCGCGCCGCAAGGTCCAGTTCTGGCCGTCGTCCGAGACCAGCAGGTTGTATTGCTTGCCGTAGGAGTTCTCCCAAAGCAGCTTCATGTAGCCGATCGGCGTCTTGGCGCCGAAGTCGAACTGCAGCCAGGCGCCATCCTCGAACGCGCTGGCCCAGCGCGTGTTGGTCTTGCCGTCGATCGCCATGGCGGCCGACTGGCCCGGGTTCTCCAGCCTGGAGGAGGTGGCCGCGACCGGTTTGATCGCCACGCCGGGCTGGGTTGGATCGGTTGGTGGCGGAGCCGGCGCGGGATCGGTCGGCGCCGTCACCGGCGTGCCCGAGAACGCCTGCACCTCAATGATCGAGTAACCGTATTGCGTGGCGCGCTTGACGCCCTTGATGCGCAGATAGCGGCCCAGGCCGTGCAGCCCCGTCAAATCCTCGGTGCCGCCCAGGCTGTCGTCGACGCTCTTGATGGTGGTCCAGCTGGCGTTGTCGTCCGACACCTGCAACAGATACTGCGACGCGTGGGCATTCTCCCAATCGATGCGCACGCGGGTGATGATTTCGGTCTTGCCGAAGTCCAGGGTCAGATACTGGTCGTCGGCGAAGCCGCTGCCCCAGCGGGTGGCGCTGTTGCGATCGACGGCGGCGGCAGCGGACAGGTCGCCGCGCTCGGCGGAACTCGCCGTGGCGCCGGCCGGCGTCAGCGCCACTTCTGCAGAGACGGCCGCGCCCTGTATCTTCATGGCGCTCAAGGTGCGCGGGGCGGACTGGGCGGTTTCTTCGCCGCCGCCTCCGCAGGCGGTCAGCAAGGCGATCAAGGCCAGGGGCAAGCCCTGGATGGGGAGCCTGCGCAAACGTCGCAGGTTGAGTTGGTGGCGACGCGGCAAGCGATACATTCCAGTCCCTTTTTGTATGGTTGGCGATGGCGGCGATCCGCCGATGGAAACGTTTCCATCGGCGGAAGCTAACGGCCCGATCCCGGTGCGAATCCAGGCCCGTCCGGACACGCCGGATAATGACGTGTCAGAACTTATCAGTTACAAAAATTTCGATTGAGCAACGTTGCTGAAGATATCTTGTGTTGAACCGTGTGTCAAGGCAGGTCACGAAAATGTCATGGAAGCCGATAGGCAAGAACTGACGTGGCCACGTCGCGCACGGGCTGAAGCCGTGCGTTGTGGTCCCGAGGAGTCTATTTACTGAGTAATTCGTCGAAGGTCATGCGCGAGCGCGCCAGTTCCCAGTCCAGACTGCCGATCGTCTGGTGCTGGCTCATCACAGTGACTTCCGGTTGTGCCGATGCCGCCGCCGCTCCGTGGACTTGAGCGGGATGCGCTTCGGCACGACGCGTGCCCGCCGATTCAGGCACCTCGGCTTGCAATACCGCCTGTATCTCGGCCAGGCGCTCCTTGAACTGCTCGACCCTCGGGTCGTCGGCGGCAAGGACCAGACCCGGTTTGGTCTTGGCCAGCTCGGCGATGGAAACAACCTCGCCTTGAACGCGATACGGATTATTGATGCGGGACATAATGGCGGCTCCGTTGGTGGTATTGCGTCTGTAATATCAATGCATGCTGCTGGACGATAGCGGGGGGAGGGGAGTAAACATTTTACTCCCCACTCCGGCGAACCGGACTTAATCTAAATCAATTGGAAGAGATCGACCCACTGGCTGTCCGAGGTATAGGCCCATTCGACGAAGGTATTCACATCGCCGGCATGCCGCTGTTGAGCGTGTGGACGTAAAGATCGTCGCCGAGGCCGCCGCTCAGCCGGTCGAAACCGTTGCCGCCGACCAGCACATCGGCGCCGCGTCGGTGCCGCCGCCGTGGATAAAGTCGTCGCCGTCGCCGCCATACATCGTGTCGTTGCCGGTCTGGCCGATCAGCGCGTCGTCGCCGCCGTTGCCGTAAAGCAGATCGTTGCCGGAACCGCCCTGGATAAAATCGACATAGGCGCTGCCATGGACGGTATCGTCGCCACCCAGGGCGTTATATCCGTGCGCGGTTTCGGGCGGCTTTGGGGCGCCGAAAGTGCTCATATAAAATACATCGGCGTTATTAGTACCACTAGCTGCAGCCATTGAACCTCCAATATGAAAGTTTGAATATGCGGTCAGGTTAATAAAACGCTTATCTTGAATATTAAATAAGCACGCCGATATTGCCACGAGGAACTAAAGCCAGTCAACGATATTTTGTGCGTGATGGTTACATTTGATTCCGATGTATCAATTCGCGCGGAATGCAACTGGGGCACGCAAGAAATAACGCAACCGGGATGGGCATTGCAGCGGGCGCGCGGGCCCGCGCCGAGCTTCCAGTTCTGCGGCAAGGGCCCGTCATCGCCGAAGTTGGTTGATCAGCTTGGTGGAACAAAAATACGCGTTGGTGAACCCCAGACGAAGGTAAAATAAGTACAAGATTTATGTTAAAGTAATTTTCGGGAGTCCCCGTTCGGCGGCGCCAACATGCCAGGGACGATATCAACGCGTCATCGACTGCGTGATTGGAATGTGTATGGTTCCCTTGACGATACGGTTGTTCGGGCGGTTCGACGTTTGCCGTGGAGATGAATCGTCCGACGCGCTGAACGCCCGCCGCGCGCGCGAGGTTTTTTCCTATCTAGTGTTGCATCGAAATCAACCGCAACGCCGCGAGACGCTGGCCGACATCCTGTGGGAGGACGCGCCGCCCGAACAGTCCCGCAAGTATCTGCGCCAGGCCTTGTGGCAAATTCAAACCGCGTTGCGTCCGCACGGCGACGGCAACGGCGCCCAACCGCTGGGCGTGGATCCGGAATGGATCCAGTTGAACAGTTGCGACCAACTGCGCGTGGACGTGATCCGTTTCAAGGAGGCGATCAACAGTTGCCACGGGATCAGCGGCGCGAAACTCGACCATGCCGCCAGGCAGTGCCTGGAGGAGGCGGTGTGCCTGTACCGTGGCGAGCTGCTCGAAGGCTGGTGCCAGGACTGGTGCTTGTTCGAAAGGGAACGGCTCCAGGCCGACTTTCTCGACGCGTTGGAGAAGCTGGTCTGTTCCTACGAGGCGTGCGGCGACAGCGAACGCGGTCTCGCCCATGCCAAACGCATGCTCGCCGTCGATCCGGCGCGCGAGCAGGTCCACTGCCACATCATGCGCCTGCACCTGCAGACCGGCAATCGCACCGAGGCCGTGCGCGAGTTCCAGCGTTGCGAACGCGTGCTGATGGAGGAGCTCGGCGTGAAGCCGTCCCAGCAGACCCGTGCGCTGTACGAATCGATCCGCGACGGCGGCCTCGACAATCCATGGCGCGAGTTGAACGCGATCGGCACCGTCGCCGGGCCTGCCCCATTCCAGTACGACCAGTTGCCGGCGTTGGTGGACTTGCTCGGGCGGGTGCAGCACATGCTCGCCGGCATCGAGACCCGCTTGCGCCAGGATATCGCGGCCGGCGTGCGCCGCCGCGAGTCCGACTGACCGCGCGCCCACGCGTGGCCGACGAGACGCCCCGACAGACGCCCGCGAGACGCCGGCGCGACGAGCGGCCGGTATAAATGACCTGTGATCCGCGCGATCGGATCGGTTCATTTTGCGCGTAGCGGCAACTCCATGCACCGGGGGTTCTACGGAGACTTTATCCTTCATCGTCAAGCTCTGGCGGGACGGCGACGATGCCAACCCGGCGTCCGCGCGCTGGCGCGGGCGGGTCACCAGCGTGGCGGGCGGCGAGCGTCTCCATGCCAACGGGCCCGACGAGGTTCCCACGCTGCTGGCCCGCCAGATCGAACGATCGGGCATCCGCCTGGGCTGGACCTGGCGCCTGCGGATCAGGGTGCATGGTTGGAGGCGGGCATGGAAGTGAGCAGGAACGATACGTCGCAAAAGGACATGTTCGCCCGACATCGCGTCGATGCCGGCTCGTGGTCCCCCCGGCCAGCAGGCCACCCTTGACGGAGAAACCTATGCCAGCGGCACTGACCTATCCCGGCGTCTACATCCAGGAAGTACCCAGCGGGGTGCGCACCATCACCGGGGTCGCCACCTCGATCACGGCCTTCGTCGGGCGCGCCTCGGCCGGCCCCACCGACGAGCCCGTGATGCTCACCAGCTACGCCGATTTCGAGCGCCGCTTCGGCGGCCTCGACGTGGCCAGTCCGATGAGCTACGCGGTGCGCGATTTCTATCTCAACGGCGGCAGCCTGGCGCTGATCGTGCGCGTGCTGCACGACGACGCCCGCGCCGCCACCATCGGCCTGGACGATGGCGCCAGCCCGTCGACCGGTGTCGTGCTGGTGGCGTCGAGCCGCGGCGCCTGGGGCAACCGCCTGTCCGCCGCCGTCGACCACGACACCGACCGCGCGCTGCCGCGCAGCTCGCCGCCGGCCACCGACGACCGGCGCTTCAACTTGACGGTGCGCTACCGCCCGCGCGCCGGCCGCGACGAGTTCATCATCGAAACCTTCGGCTCGGTCTCGACCACGCCCGGCGACGCGCGCTTCCTGCCGCTGGTGCTGGAACGCGAATCGGCCTATGTGCGGGTGCAGGGCGCGATGCCGGCCGCGCGCCCGCCGTCGAACGTGACGACGGCCGGCGCGCTGCGCAGCGTGAACTGGGTCGACGCCGACGCCGGTTCGGGCACGGACGGCACCGACATCGACGACGCCGACGTGATCGGCGAGCAAGATCCTAAAACCGGCCTCTACGCGCTGAACCGGGCCGACCTCTTCAACCTGCTGTGCATCCCGCCGCGCAAGCGCGACACCAGCAGCCTGCCGTCGAACTACACCGCCACCTCGGCCCAGGTGTACGCGGCGGCGCTGGCCTTGTGCGTGAGCCGGCGCGCGATGTTGATCGTCGATCCCGATCCGGCGTGGGCGACGCAGATCGCCGACGCCATCGACCACGCGATCGACGGCCGCAACGACCTCAACCTCACCGGGCCGTCGGCCCGCAACGCCGCGCTGTACTTCCCGTGCGTGCGCCAGGTCGATCCGCTGCGCGACAACCGGATCGACACCTTCGTGCCGAGCGGCATCATCGCCGGCGTCATCGCCCGCACCGACGTCCAGCGCGGCGTCTGGAAGGCGCCCGCCGGACTTGACGCCTCGCTCGACGGCGTCCAGGACCTGCAGCTCAACATGAACGACCTCGAGAACGGCCAGCTCAACCCGCTGGGCATCAACTGCCTGCGCTCGATGGGCGTGAACGGACGCATCGTCTGGGGTGCGCGCACGCTGCGCGGCGCCGACGCCAGCGCCGACGAATACAAATACCTGCCGGTGCGCCGGCTCGCCTTGTTCCTCGAGGAGAGCCTGTATCGTGGCACCCAGTGGGCGGTGTTCGAACCCAACGACGAGCCATTGTGGGCGCAGGTGCGGCTCAACGTCGGCGCCTTCATGCAGGGCTTGTTCCGCCAGGGCGCGTTCCAGGGCGCCACGCCGCGCGACGCCTACTTCGTCAAGTGCGACCGCCAGACCACCACGCAGAACGACATCAACCTGGGGATACTGAACGTGGTGGTCGGCTTCGCGCCGCTCAAGCCGGCTGAGTTCGTCGTCATCCAGATCCAGCAGATGGCCGGCCAGATCGCCGCCTGACCTCACCGGAGACTCCATCATGGCCCAGTTCAGCGTCAACGGTCAGCGCTTCGACCCGTACAAAAACTTCAAATTCCGCGTCAAATGGGACGGCCGTTTCGTCGCCGGCGTCTCCAAGGTCAGCGCGCTCAAGCGCAGCACCGACCTGGTCGAGCACCGCGAGGGCGGCGATCCGTCGACCACGCGCAAATCGCCCGGCCGCACCAAGTTCGACGCCATCACGCTCGACCGCGGCGTGACCCACGACACCGAGTTCGAGAAATGGGCCAACAAGGTCTGGAATTTCGGCTCGGGGCTGGGCGCCGAGGTCTCGCTGAAGGATTTCCGCAAGGACCTCATCATCGAGGTCTACAACGAGGCCGGCCAGTTGGTGATCGCCTACAAGGTGTATCGCTGCTGGGTTTCCGAGTACCAGGCGCTGCCCGACCTCGACGCCAACGCCGGCGCGGTCGCGATCCAGCACATCAAGCTCGAGAACGAGGGCTGGGAACGCGACTACGACGTGGTCGAACCGTCCGAGCCGAGCTTCACCGAGCCGGCCAACTGATCCCCCGCGATGACCGCCCTCGACCCGACCGACATCCTGGCGCTGTGGGAGCGCGGCGCGCGCCGCCACCCGCTCGACCGCAGCGCGCTGCTGTGCGCCCGGGCGCGTCCCGACTGGCCGGCCGCGAGCATCGTCGACCGGCCCCTCGGCCACGTCACGGCCGCGCTGATGCGCTTGCGCGAGGCCAGCTTCGGTCCGCGCATCGAGTGCCATGTCGATTGCGGACATTGCGGGACGCGGCTGCAGTTGCTGTTGCGCACGTCGGAGTTGCTGGCGCCCGAACCGGCTGATACGGCGGAGCTTGAGGTCGAGGTGGCCGGCCGCCGCGTGCGCCCACCCGGTCTGCGCGACCTCGCCGCCGTCGCGCAGGAACTCGATGCCGGCCGTTCCGCGCGCCAGTTGCTGGCCCGTTGCACGCTGGGTGGCGACGACGCGGCGCCGATCTCGAACGACGCGCTGCGCGAAGTCGAGGATGCGCTCGAAGCCATCGACCCGAACGCCGACCTCGCGTTCGACGTGCATTGCGAAGCCTGCGGCGAGCGCCGCACGGCGCAACTCGACGCCGGAGAGTTGCTGTGGGACGAGATCGACGCCCGCGCCCGCGCGCTGTTCGCCGAGGTCCACACGCTGGCGAGCGCGTATGGCTGGAGCGAAGGCGAGATCCTGGCCCTTGGCGCCGCCCGCCGGGCCAGCTACCTTGCGATGGTGGGATCGTGAACGGGCTGCTGCACCGGATGGCGGCGCGTGCGGCGGGCACCGCGGTGGCGGTGCGTTCGGATGTGGGCTTGGCGTATGCCGGTGGCGGGTCGGGGTTCGGCGAAGTCGACCCGGCGCGGGCGCTGGCCGGCGAAGCCCAGGCGCACGGTCCGACCGCCGCGGCGGCGCTGGCGCGGACGCCGTCCCCTCCAGCGACACCCGCGCACCAACCGACCATGCCGACCGCCGTCGCCGCCGATCCAGCGGCCCTTTTTGACGCCGTCCGCACACCGCCGGTCCTGGCCGACGCGCCGACCGTCGCCGCCCCGGCGCAGGTCACGCCAGTGATCGCGCCCGACACAGGAGTCGGGCAGGGCGTCGACGCGACGCCGCAAGCGCACACGCCGCCGCGCCTTGCGCAGGCGCCGACCGGATCCGAACCCGTGATGCCGCCCCCGATGCGCTGGATGGACACCTCTCCCTGCGCGGTATCGCCCGCCGACGGCCCCGCGCCGCTGCTGCCACGCGAGGCGCGCGGTCCGATGCCGCTTGCGCCCGTGCCGCAAACGGCGGCCCGTCGCGGCGCCTTGCCGCAAGGCGCCGCCGCACCCCGGGAAGAAGCCGACACCGAAGTCCATATCCACATCGGCCGGATCGACGTGACTGCGGCGCGGGAGACGCCCGCGCCGCGCCGCCGTGCGCCAGCGGCGCCGGCGCCGATGTCGCTCGACGGCTATCTGGCCAAGCGGGGCCGCCCATGAGCACGGCCTTGGCGATCGCCGGCGTGACGGCCGTGTTGCGCGACCTGCTCAACGACGGCATCATCAACCACAACATCAGCGGCGTGCTTGGCAGCAGCGTCACCGTCAGCGTGCTGGCGCCCGACCGGGTGGTCGCCACCGGTGGCACCGAGGCCTCGCAGATCAACCTGTTCCTGTATCTCGTCACGCCCAACCCCGGGTGGCGCAACGAAGGGCTGGCGTCGCGCGATGCCAGCGGCCGCCTGCGCCTCAGCAATCCGCCGCTGGCGCTCGACCTGCACTACATGGTGTCGGTCTACAGCGCCGGCGATTTGCACGCAGAGATCCTGCTCGGCTACGCGATGCAGCTGCTGCACGAGATGCCGGTGCTCACGCGCGACGCCATCCGCACCGCGCTGATCCCGTCGCCGGCCACCGGCACCGCGCTGCCGCCGGCGTTGCGCGCGCTCGCCGACGCCGGGCTGGCGGACCAGATCGAGTTGATCAAGCTGGTGCCGCAATACCTCAACACCGAAGAGATGTCCAAGCTCTGGACGGCGATGCAAAGCCACTTCCGCCCGAGCGCCGCCTACACCGCCTCGGTGGTGCTGATCGAGGCCCAACAGCCGGTGCGCTCGCCGTTGCCGGTGCTCAGCCGCGGCGAGGTCGACCCGGCCACCGGGCGCGATCGCGGCGTCGTCGTCAACCCGGGGCTGGTGCCGCCGGTGCCGATGCTGACCGCCGCCGTGCCGCCGTCGCGCCAGCCGGTGGCGGGCATTGGCGACACCATCGATTTGCGCGGCGACTTCCTCGACGGCGCCAACCGCCAGGTGCTGCTGTCGAACGACCGCTTCGAGGTCGAGACCACCATCGCCGCGCTGCCGGCGCCGGCCAGCGGCGCCGATACGCTGCTGCGCTTCGAGCTCGCGCCGGCGTTGGCCGCGACGCTACCGGCCGGGCTCTACCGCGTCGGCGCGCGGCTGCTGCGCGCCGGCGATCCGGCCCCGCGCGAGACCAACCGCATCGCGCTGACGCTGGCGCCGCGGATGACCAACCTGCCGCTGGCCGTGACCCGCGCCGGCGACGGCTCGGCCAGTTTCACGATCGACTTCACGCCGGCGCTCAGGGTCGGGCAAACCGTGGTGCTGGTGCTGGGGCAGGACCAGTTCGCGCCGCAGGGCCTCGGCTCGCCCTCGGCCTCGCTCGCGTTCGTGATTCCGAACGCGCCGGTCGGCGCCTTGCTGGCGCGGCTGCGCATCGACGGCATCGAAAGCCCGATCATCGATCTGTCGCAGGAGCCGCCGGCGATACCGGGGTTCCTGAACCAGCGGGTGGTGATCACATGAACGCACCGGATCGCCACCACGATTGGCCCGAGATGAACCAGCGCCTGCTGGTCGCCGAGTTCGCGCGGCTCAAGCGGCGCCTGGCGAGGGGCGCAACGGCCATCGACAGCGCCACCGGATCGGACACCGCATTCGACACCGCGCAAGACAGCGCGGTCGACGTCGCGCGCGCGGCGCTGCGCCATCCCGGCGCGCTCGACGCGGTGGCCGACGCCTTCGGCCTGAGCGTGTTCGAGCGTGCGATCGTGCTGTTGGCGGCGGGGGTCGAGATGGACAGCCAGGTGGCCGATCTGTGCGCCAGGGCGACCGGTCAACCGGAGCGGCCCTGGGCGACCTTCAGTCTGGCGCTCGCCGCGCTGGACGACGCCCATTGGAGCGCGCTCGCGCCGAGCCGGCCCCTGCGCCGGTGGCACCTGATCGAAGTCGAAGAAGGTCCATCGCTCGCCGCGGCGCGCCTGCGCTTGGATGAGCGGGTGCTGCACTTTCTCGCCGGCGTCGACTACACCGACCCGCGGGTCGCGGCGCTGTCGCGGCCGGTCGACGCGCCGCCGTCGATGGCCCCCAGCCATCGCGAACAGTCGCGCGGCATCGCCGCGGCGCTGGAGGCGCGCCGGGTCGGCGAGCCCGCCGGCGGCACGTTGCCGCTGGTTCAGCTTCATGGCGACGACGCCGACGCGCGCGCCGAGGTCGCCGCCAGCGTCGCCGCGCTGGGCGGCTGGAGGTTGCGGGCGATCGACCCGCAGGCGCTGCCCGGCGGCGCGCCCGAGATCGCGCTGCTGGCGGCGCTTTGCGAGCGCGAGGCCGCGCTCGGCGGGCTGGCATTCTTCATCGAATGCGCCGCCGAACCCGCGTCGCCCGCGCTGTCGCACTTCATGGAGCGCATGGGCGGGCAGTTGTTCGTCGGCTCCGAGCGGCCGTTGCGGCCGCGGCGCGACGCGCTGATCCACAACGTCGCGCGCGCGCCGGCCGACGAACGGCGCGGCCTCTGGCTGGAGGCCCTGGGCGGCGCGATCGACCCACACTCGGCCGAGTTCGACGCGGTGGTCGCGCACTTCAGGTGCGGCGCGCGCAGGATCGCCGAGATCGGCGCGACGCTGCGGCCGGGACCACTGGCCGCCGGCGTGCTGTGGCGCGCCTGCCGCGAGAGCGCGCCGGCACGGCTGGCCGAACTGGCGCAGCGCGTCGAGGTGCGCGCCGAGTGGGACGACCTGGTATTGCCCACGCCACAGAAGGAACTGCTCGGCCAGATCGTGGTGCACACGCGGCGCCGCTTCGAAGTGCACCATGCCTGGGGCTTTGGCGCCAGGAGCGGGCGCGGCCTGGGTATCACCGTGTTATTCACCGGCGACAGCGGCACCGGCAAAACGCTTGCCGCCGAAGTGCTGGCGCGCGCCCTGCAGCTCGACCTGTTCCGCATCGACCTGTCGGCCGTGGTCAGCAAGTACATCGGCGAGACCGAGAAGAATCTCAAACAGGTGTTCGACGCGGCCGAGGATAGCGGCGCCATGTTGCTCTTCGACGAAGCCGATGCCCTGTTCGGCAAACGCAGCGACGTCAAAGACAGCCACGACCGCTACGCCAACATCGAGGTCAGCTACCTGCTGCAACGCATGGAGGATTACAGCGGCCTGGCCGTGCTGACCACCAATCACCGCGCTGCGCTCGACGCCGCCTTCATCCGCCGGCTGCGTTTCATCGTCCAGTTCCCGTACCCCGAAGCGGCCGAGCGCGAGGCGATCTGGCGGCGCGCGTTCCCTCGCGCGACGCCGACCCGCGATCTGGCGTACGCCAGGCTGGCGAGACTGCAGGCGGCCGGCGGCCACATCCACAATATCGCCCTCGGCGCCGCGTTTCATGCGGCCGACGAAGGGGTGCCGGTCGGCATGGCGCACCTGCTGCGCGCGGCGCATGCCGAAGCGGCCAAACGCGAGCGCACCATCAGCGACGCGGAAACCCGAGGTTGGCTATGAAGCGCCTGGTCCTGCACATCGACCGGGTCGTGCTCGACGGCATGGCGCATGGCGAGCGCATGGCATTCGAGCGGGGCCTGCGCGCCGCGTTCGCCAGCGCGCTCGCCGCGCCCGGCGCCGGCGAACGCTGGGCCAACCAGCCGGGGGCCGCGCGACTCGACGCCGGACGCGTGCGCGTGGCGGCCGATGCCGGCGCCTTCGACATCGGGGAGCGCGCCGCGCGGCGGATTGTCGGGAGCGCGACGCCATGAGCGCCGGCGCGCGCGTGGCGGCGGTAGCCAAGGCCGCGCAAACGGGGGCAGGGGGAGCGCTCGCGGCACCCCGCCAACCCGTGCCGGCGCCTTGGTCGGGCGGCGCCGGGCGGCTGCAACGGCGCTGCGCGTGCGGGGCGGGCGGCGCGAAGTCGGCCGATTCTTCAGCCGATTCTTCGACCGATTGCGAGAGCTGCCGCCGGAAAGCCGGCGCCGGCCTGCAACGCAAGCTCACGCTTGGCGATGCGAACGACGCCTTTGAAGTCGAAGCCGACCGCGTCGCAGAGCGGGCGGTCGGCGGCGCCGCGCCGCTCGCATCGGACGCGTCGCCGACGGTCATCACGCCGCTCACGGTGCAGCGGCGGACGGCGGAGGAGGAGTCGGCGCAAGCGGTCCCGCCGATCGTCGGCGAGGTCCTGTCGGCTTCGGCGCAACCACTCGACCGGCAGACGCGCAGCTTCATGGAGGGCCGCTTCGGACATGACTTCGGGCATGTGCGCATCCACCTGGACGCCAAAGCCGCCGATTCCGCCAGGAGCGTGGCCGCCCAAGCTTACACGGTCGGCTCGCATATCGTCTTCGGCGCGGGGCGCTACGCCCCCGGCACCGACGCCGGCCGCAGGTTGCTGGCCCATGAACTCACGCACGTGGTGCAGCAGACCGGCACGCTGGCGCGCCAGCCGGCGCCGGCCGCCCCGGGCGGCGCGCCGCCGGCGACCGCGCCGTCGCCCGGCCAGCGGGTCTTGAACCTCGCCGCCGTGCTCGAATCGTATGCGAACCGGGCTGACACCCGCGTCGCCGCCAGCGGCGAGGGCGCCACCGCGATCGGCCGCGTGCGCGCCCACCTGGGTGAGTTGCGCTCCGGCATAGAGCGCCTACGGCAACTGGCCGCCGGCGGCGACGCCCCGGCATGCGCGGCGGCCTTATCGGGCTTCACCGCCGCCCGCCTGCGTGTGGCGTCACGCTCGCTGGTGCCGGCCGGCGTCGCCAACCGCATTGCGATCGCCGAGCAGGCGCCGCCCTCGCTGGCGGCCAAGCCGCTCGAGATCGGCGCCCCGCAAGGCGCCGCCGAGGCCGAGGCCGACCGCGTCGCCGACGCCGTGCTCAAGGGCGGCGGCGCGCCGCCCGCGATGCACGCGGCGCCGCTGCGAATGCAGCGCTACCTCGATCCCCAGGCGCTGCAGCAGGCGGAGCAGAACCTGCCGGCGCTCACCGCAGCGGCAGGGGTCACCCTCGAAGGCGCGACGATCGCGGCCGGTGCGATCGCGGCCGGCGGCGGGCCGCCGGGCTGGGTCATCGGGCTGGCGATCGTGGCGGTGGTGGCGGTGGTGGCGATCGGCGGTTACCTGTATTACCGCAGCCAGTCGCCCGAGCCGGAGGTGCTGCCGCAACCGCAACCGCAACCGCAACCGCGGCCCCAGCCCGAGGTCGATACGGTGCCGCGCGCGGACTCAAAACCGGTGACCGACACCCCGCAGGCGGAAAGGAAGCGGCGCCGCAAAAACTGCTTCGAGCAAAATCCCGGCGCGATCGCCTGCGAGGAGCCGGTCTTGGACGGCGACGAGATGCGCGATGAGATCGTGGCCCAGTTCCTGTACGAGCGCGACTATTCGTTCGCCGACTTCACCTGCTCGCAGTTCGGCGCGCCGGCGGCGGCCGGCGTTATCAACGATTGCGACGGCGCGCCGGCGATCGGCTACCATTGCCGCATCAAGGGCTCGTCGAATATCGTCAGCATCTTCGCCTGTCTGTGCTGCGATGCCGAAGGCAACTCGCGCTTCCAGTGGAGCAAACCGCACTGGTCGGACAACCAGAGCCGGCGGGGGAAATGATGAACGTCGCCATCGGAACCGGCCGCCGCGTATCGCTCGCGCAGGGCATCGGCATCGGCATCTGCAAGGAGACCGTGACATGAGCACCCGTGCGCAATCGCAGCCGAAAGCCATCGGCTCGCCGTCGTCCGACGCCTGGCTGGGCGCCGCGTTTCTTTTGCAAAGAAAGTGCGCCTGTGGCGCACCTACTACAGCTTCGGGCGCTGAATGCGCCGACTGCGCCGGCAAGCGCCCGGTGCAAGCCAAACTCGCCGTCCGCGCCCACGACGACGCGTTGGAGGTGGAGGCCGACCGGGTCGCCGACCAAGTGCTGGAAGCGTCGTCCGGCGCCACCGCCGTCGGCGCCATCTCGCGCATCCAGCCTGGCCAGGCGCCGTCGGGCCAAGCGGCGGGAGTGGCGCCGCACAGCGTCGAGCGGGTGCTCGCCGACGGCGGCACGCCACTGGCGCCGCAACTGCGGCAGGCGCTGGCGCCGCGCTTCGGCCACGACTTCTCGCGGGTTCGGGTGCACGCCGACGCGGCCGCGCAGCAGTCGGCCCGGCAGATGGGCGCCCAGGCCTACACCGTGGGACACCACATCGTGTTCGGCGAGGGCCGCTTCGCCCCGGATACGCCGCAAGGGCGGCGGCTGCTCGCCCACGAGCTGACGCACGTGGTGCAGCAGTCGGGGCTCGGCGCGACGGCGGAGGCCACGCGCCAGCCGGGCCGGGCACCCACGACGGCCGCGCCGGCGTCGCACGGATGGGTGCAGCGCGACACCCCGCCCGCCAAGCCCAAGGTCCCGGCCTGGACGGCGGCCGACCTGAAGGCGATGCTCGACGCCTGCGACGGTGGCCTGGGCATCTGGGCCAAGGCCAAGAAGGCCAACAAGGACAAGGAACCGGTGGTCAAGCCCGGCGCGGGCGGCCAGACCGACAGCGAGACCGGCGAGATCACGCTGGACCAGACGCGGGACAAGTGTTTCGCCGTCCAGCAACTGGTGCAGGAACTGTCCAACCTGTCGCGCATGGCCGACTTCAAAGCGATCTTCACGTCGGCCATCGCCGGTGATGTTAGCCGCATCGACTTCATCAAGCGCATCGAACGGATCGAATACGAGACCGGCGTCAAGAACGTGCTGACGGCGTTCGATGCCTGCAAGGACAAGTGGGGCTGCAAGACCACTCCCAAGGAATGGGCGCGCAGCGCCAAGAATTTCGAGGAATATTTCGACAAACTGTTGAGCGATCTGCATAAGGAACACTATGGGGAGTGGTGGGACAAGAACGTCAAGGCCGCCTTCGACAAGAAGCACCCGACCAAATGACGGCGTCCGATAAATTAGCAGGTGCCGGCGACGCCGTCACCACCAATGCCACAGCACAGGACATCACAATGACCCAGGAACACACCAACGCCATCGCGCGCGGCGCACCGACCGTCGTGCTGCATGCCGGCGCTCTGCGGTTCGAGCTGGTGCGCATCGCGCCGGGCCAGTTCGACATGGGCTCGCCCGACAGCGAAGCGGGCCACGCGGCCAATGAGGCGCCGGTGCGGCGGGTGCGCATCACCCGGGCGTTCTACCTCGGTCGGTACGAGGTCACGAGAAGCCAATACGCAGCCGTGATGGGCGCGCCGCCCGTCGACGCCGGGCAGGACGCCTTGCCGATCAGCCAGATCAGCTTCGCGCAGGCGCTGGCCTTCGTCGAGCGCCTTGCCGCCATCACGGGGGCGACGGTGGGCTTGCCGACCGAGGCGCAATGGGAGTACGCCTGCCGCGCCGGCACCCCGGCCGGCGCCGACCTTCAACGCGTGGCCTGGACGCTCGAGAACGCCGCCGGCACGGCGCACCCCGTTGGCGGCTTGCAACCGAACGCATGGGGCTTGCACGACATGCTCGGCAATGTGTGGGAATACTGCGCCGATTTCATCGACGACTACGCCACGATGGACGATGCCGACCCGGTCGGCCTGGTCAGCGGGTCGCATGGCGCGATGCGTGGCGGCGGCTGGATGCACGGGCACGAGTACTGCCGGCCCGCGGCCCGGTTGATCAGCGACGACATGTTCGGCGGCGCGGGCATCCGGATCGCCGTTGGCGCGGACGACGGCGCCACGCCGGCGCAGAGGCTCTGATGAGCACCTTCCCCAACTCCCCCAAGCTGATCAAGGCCGGCCTTGTCATAGTCGACGCCGCCAGTTCGCGGGTGCTGCGCATCATCTCGCTGCAATACAACAGCGACACGCTGAGCCGCACGCTGAGCGCGCAGAGCGCCGGCGGCAACGAGCACGACCGGGTCGAACCGATGCGCTTCAAGGGACCGGCGGTGGAGACCCTCAAACTCGAAGCCGACATCGACGCCACCGACCAACTCGAGTTCCCCGGCCAGAACCCGAACGCGGCCCAGTACGGCATCCAGCCGCAACTGGCGCTGCTCGAATCGCTGGTGTATCCGAGCGCGGCGCAGCTGGCGGCGGTCGACGCCCAGGCCGGCTCCGGCACGCTGGAGATCGCGCCGATGCTGGCGCCGCTGGTGCTGTTCGTGTGGGGCAAGAACCGCATCGTGCCGGTCAAGGTCAGCGATTTCAGCGTCACCGAGGAAGCCTTCGACCCCGCGTTGAACCCGATCCGCGCCAAACTCAACCTGGGCCTGCGCGTGATGTCGACCGACGACCTCGGCTTTGGCTCGAAAGGGGGCAGCATCTACATGGCCTATCTGCACAACAAGGAGAGGCTGGCCGGCAAGGTCCAGGCGGCCGGCTTCGCCACGCTCGGCATCGGAGGGATCGCCTGATGGACCCGGTAACCGCCTTTTTGCAAACGAACGCCTTGCTGCCGCCGGCCTTCGCCCCGGACAGCCGCTACTACGGCATCGCCACGTCGCAGCTGGTGCAGGCCGACGGCCGCACGGTGGTGTACGTGCAGCGCCGCTTCCTGCCGCCGCCGGAGAACTTCGCGCCGCTCCAGAGCGTGCTGGTGGTGGCCGGCGACCGCCTCGACAACCTGGCGGCGCGCCACCTGGGCGACCCGGCCCAGTCCTGGCGCCTGTGCGACGCCAACCGCGCGATGCTGCCCGAGGCGCTGGTGGCGGCGGTCGGCGCGGCGCTGGTGATCACCCTGCCCGAAGGGGTTCCGGGAGGCGGCGATGGCGGATAAACTGGCCAAGGGCATCCAGATGACCTTGATGATGGGCCCGGTCATCCCGGTGCCGGCGCCCCGGGTGGTGATGGACGCGCTGACCGGCGTCGAGGTGCGCACGGCCGACGGCGCCGCCAGCGGCTTCCAGCTCACCTTCCAGTTCTCCAGCCGCTCGGAGTTGAACGCGATCTTCGTGATCGCCGCCGGCAACAGCGCCTCGCTGGGCACGCCGCCGCTGCGGGTGCTGCTGATCGTCACCCTCAACGGCGCCGCCCAGCCGCTGTTCGACGGCGTGATGACCAACGTCGAGGTGCAGGCCGGCAGCCGGGGCGGCCCCGGCACCGTCACCGTCACCGGCGAGGACCTGACCAAGGTGATGGACATGCAGGATTTCAGCGGCCTGCCATTTCCCGCCATGCCGATCGAGGCGCGGGTGGCGCTGCTGTGCGCCAAATATGCCGCCTTCGGCGTGATCCCGCTGCCGATCCCGATCCTGTTCCCCGACGTGCCGATCCCGATCGACAAGATCCCGGCGCAGAAGGGCACCGACCTGCAATACATCCGCCAACTGGCGGACGACGTCGGCTACGTGTTCTACATCGAGCCGGGGCCCAGGGCCGGCACCAACATCGCCTATTTCGGCCCCGAGATCAAGATCGGCGTGCCGCAGCCGGCCCTCAACGTCGACATGGACGCGCTCACCAACGTCGAGTCGCTCAACTTCAGCTTCGATCCGACCAAGGGCGTGCTGCCGATCGTGTTCATCCAGAACCAGCTGACGCGGGTGCCGATCCCGATCCCGATCCCCAACATCAATCCGCTGCAGCCGCCGCTCGGGCTGCTGTCGACGCCGATCGCCAGTCTCAAGATCCTGAAGGACACCGCCAAGCTCAATCCGATGCAGGCCATCGCGCGCGGCCTGGCCGAGGCCAAGAAGTCGCAGGATTCGGTCAGCGCCAACGGCAGCCTGGACGTGCTGCGCTACGGCCGCGTGCTCAAACCACGCGGCCTGGTCGGGGTGCGCGGCGCCGGCCTTGCGTACGACGGCCTGTACTACGTGCAAAGCGTCACCAGCACCCTCAAGCGCGGCGAGTTCAAGCAAAGCTTCAACCTGACCCGCAACGGTCTTATCTCCATCACTCCGAGGGTACCGGTATGAGCGAAAAATTCTTCGGCAAGTACCGCGGCATGGTGCTCAACAACATCGATCCGATGCAGATCAACCGCCTGCTGGTGCAGGTGCCCGACGTCGGCGGCCTGATCCCGGCCACCTGGGCGATGCCGTGCGTGCCGGTGGCCGGCATCCAGAACGGCATGGTCGCGCTGCCGATGATCAACGCCGGCGTCTGGATCGAGTTCGAGCAGGGCGATCCCGACTTTCCGATCTGGGTTGGCTGCTTCTGGGGCAGCGCGGCCGAGGTGCCGGTGCTGGCGCGCGCCACGCCGCCGGCGGTGCAGGCGATCACCTTCCAGACGCCGCTGCAAAACGGCCTGACCATCAGCGACCTGCCGGGTCCCACCGGCGGCATCATGCTCAAAAGCGCCACCGGCGCCACGCTGATCGTCAACGACACCGGCATCTATATCCAGAACGGCAAGGGCGCCTCGATCGTGATGACCGGCCCCACCGTCACCGTCAACGCCGGCGCGTTGACCATCGTCTAAAGGAGCGCCCATGCCCGGACCCTTGCTTCATCTCGGCGCCACCGTGTTGTGCAGCCACGGCGGCCAGGCCACGCCGAGCGCGCCGAACCCGCGCGTGCTGGTCTCGGGCCAGCCGGTGGCCACCATGGCGGCGCCTTACCTGGTGGCCGGCTGCGCCTTCGCGCCGCCGGCCGGCAACGGACCGTGCGTGACGGCGCAATGGATGGTGGCGGCCACCCGCGTGCTGGTGGGCGGGGTGCCGGCGGTGCTGCTCGACAGCCAGGCCATGTGCACCCCGACCGGCACGCCGCTGCTGCCGGTGATGGCGCAAACCCGCGTGATCGGAACCTGACATGAATTCCGCCTTTCCCTACCGGGTCGACGGCCGCGGCCGCACCGCCGAGGCCGAGCACGACGACCAGCACCTGCGCGACATGATCGAGCAGGTGTTGTTCACCGTGCCCGGCGAGCGCGTCAACCGGCCCGACTTCGGCTGCGGCCTGCTGCAGCTGGTGTTCGCCCCCAACAGCACCGAGCTGGCGGCGACCTTGCAGATGCTGGTGCAGGGCGCGTTGCAGCAGTGGCTGGGCGACCTGCTGCGCATCGACGCGGTCGACACCGACAGCACCGACGCCACCTTGTCGGTGCGGGTGCGCTACACCGTCCTGCGCACCCAAGCCAGCCACAGCGCGGACTTCAGCCAGCGGGTGGCGCCATGAGCGGCCAATACCTGTGCGGTGCGCCGGGGCGGGTCGAGGCGCTGCGCGCGGCGGCGCTGGCCAGCCCGCCGCGCCTGCTCAACGGCATCACCTACCTTGAAGTGCTGCCGGGCCAGCGCCGCCTCGCGGTCCACTTCGTGCACCCGCTGGCGCTGGTGCCGGCCACGCCGCTGACAGCGGCCAATCTGGAAATCCGCGGCGGCGTGCGGTTGCGTGACCCGCAGGTCACCGGCATCGGCGTCGAGCACGACGTGCTGCTGGTCGATGTCGCCAGCGCCGGCGATTTTTCGCGCTACACCCTGCGCCTGGTGGCCGATGCCGGCCAGGCCGCGCCGCCGGAAGGGATCGATCCGGCGCTGGCGCAGGTCGCCTTCAGCTTCAAGGTCGATTGCCCCAGCGATTTCGACTGCCGCGCCGAGCGGGATTGCCCGCCGGCGCCCGGCGGCGGCCCGGCGATCGACTACCTGGCGCGCGACTACAACAGTTTCCGGCGCCTGCTGCTCGACCGCATGTCGGCCCTGATGCCCGACTGGCGCGAGCGCCACGCCGCCGACCTGCTGGTGACCCTGGCCGAGGCGGTCGCTTTCCGCGGCGACGAGCTGTCCTACTTCCAGGACGCGGTCGCCACCGAGGCCTATCTCGGCACCGCGCGCCAGCGCGTCTCGGTGCGGCGCCACACGCGCCTGCTCGACTATCCGTTCCATGACGGTTGCAACGCCCGCACCTGGGTCGCCTTCGAGTGCGGCGCCAGCGCCGACGGCCAGACCTTGGCCGGTTGCGACCCCGACACCGGCCTCGGCGGAGCCCAGGTGCTGACCCGGGTCCCGGGCTTGCCGCCCGTGATCGGCGCCGCGCTGCTGCAGGAGGCGGTCGACGCCGGCGCCGAGGTGTTCGAGCTGCTGCGGCCGATCACCTTGTACCGCGCGCACAACGCGCTGCGCTTTTACACCTGGAGCGACGAGGAATGCTGCCTGCCCAAGGGCGCCGTGCAAGCGTTCCTGCGGGACGGCGAGAACGAGGGAGGGATGGCGGGCGGCCGCCTGCGCCTGCGCGTGGGCGACGTGCTGGTGTTCGAGTCGCTGGCCAATCCGGCCACCGGCGCGGCGGCCGATGTCGACCGCCGCCAGCGCCACGCGGTGCGCCTGACCCGGGTCGACCCCGAGGCGCCGCTGAACCTGGGCGTGCGCGGCGTCGCGCCCGCGCGGCGCGATCCCGTCACCGACCAGGCCTTCGTCGAAATCGCCTGGGGCGCCGACGACGCGCTGCCGTTCCCCCTGTGCCTGTCGGCCCGCATCGGTGGCGTGTTGCATGCCGACCTGGCCGGCGCCTGCGCCAACGTGGCGCCGGCCGACCATGGCCGCACGGCGGCGCGCGCCGAGCCGCTGCTTGGCCTGCCCGGCGGGCGCGTTGCGCGTTACCGGCTGGGGCGGGGGGCGCTGGCGCCGCTGACGCAGCAGGGTCTGGTGCGCCCGGCCGACGGCGACGGTGAAGCGCTGATCGACCTGGGCGAGGGCGCCAGCGCCACCGCCAGCATGCGGCGCGGGCTGGCCGACGTCCGCCCGGCGCTCGAGGTGCGCAGCGACAGCGACCGGCGGCGCTGGGTGGTGCGGCGCGACCTGCTCGCCAGCGGCGCCGAAGCGGCCGAATTCGTCGTCGAAACCGAGAACGACGGCCAGCCTCTGCTGCGCTTCGGCGATGGCGTCAACGGCCGCCGGCCGCGCGCCGGCGAGGCGCTCAGCGCGCGGCTGCGCACCGGCAACGGCGTCGCCGGCAATATCGGCGCCGAGGCGCTCGGCCACATCGTCAGCGCGCTGGGAGCCGACGCCATCGGCGCGGTGCGCAATCCGCTGGCGGCGGCCGGCGGCATCGACCCGCAGCCGCTGGCCGAGGCGCGCCTGTACGCGCCGCAGGCGTTCCGCCGCCAGGAACGCGCGGTCACCGCCGCCGACTACGCCGCCGTCACCGAACGCGCGCCGCAGGTGCAGCGCGCGGTGGCGACGCGGCGCTGGACCGGCAGCTGGCACACCATGTTCATCACCGTCGACCGGCGCGCCAGCCTGACGGTCGATGCCGGCTTCGAGGCCGACCTGCGGCGCCGGATCGAGCGCTACCGGATGGCCGGCCACGACGTCGAGATCGACGCGCCGCGCTTCGTCGCGCTCGACATCGCGCTGCACGTCTGCACGGTGGCCGGCTATTTCGCCGCCGACGTCGAGCGCCGCCTGCGCGAGGTGTTCAGCGGCGCCACGCTGGCCAATGGCGAGCGCGGCTTCTTCCACCCGGACCAGTTCAGCTTTGGCCAGCCGGTGTATCTGAGCGCGCTGGTGGCGGCGGCGATGCGGGTGCCGGGCGTGGCCCACGTTACGCCGACCCGCTTTCAGCGCCGCGGACGCGCCGCCGCCGGCGAGCTCGCCAGCGGCCGCATCGCGCTGGCGCGGCTCGAGATCGCGCGGCTGGACAACGACCCCAACGCGCCGGAAAACGGCCGCATGCAATTCGACGTGGACACCGGAGCATGAGCATGGACATCGATACCGACCAACTCGACGACTGCCATTGCTGCGAGGGCGCCAGCCTGCCGGCTCCGGTGCGCAACGATCCGGGCCTGCCGGCGCTGCGCTACCGGGTCGACACGCAGCCCGGTTTTTACGCGCGCATGCTACAGCGCTTGCCGGTGGCGCGCGCCGACGCGCGCCAGGCCGATTCGCCACGGCCGCTGGCGCGCCTGCTGACCGGCAGCGGCGACGATCCGAGCGTGGCGCTGCTCGATGGCTGCGCCTGCGTGGCCGACGTGCTGACCTTCTACCAGGAGCGCATCGCCAACGAGGGCTTCCTGCGCACCGCCACCGAGCGCCGCTCGGTGCTCGAACTGGCGCGCGCCATCGGCTACGAACTCAAACCCGGGGTCGCCGCCAGCGTACACCTGGCCTTCACGGTGGAGGACGCGCCCGGCGCGCCCGGGGAATGCGCGCTGGCGCGCGGCGCCCCGGTGCAAAGCGTGCCGCCGCAGGGCAAGCTGCCGCAGGTGTTCGAGACCAGCAATGCCATCGTCGCCCGCGCCGCCTGGAACGCGCTGCGCCCGCGGCAGACGCGCCCGGCCGACATGGCGCTGTTGCCGCTGCCGGCCATCGGTGGAACAACGCGCCAAGCGTTGGTGCTGGTCGGGCCGCGCGGCAGCTTCCCGACGGAAGACAGCGCCAACCTGCACCGCGATCTGCCGAGCCAGAGCCTGTTCCGCCTGACGCCCGAACTGGGCGGCGAGGGCCGGGTCGACGCCATCGAGGTCGGCCGGGTCTACTTCACCGACGCCACCGGCGGCATCGCCGGCGGCGACTTGATGCTGTTCTCGGCCAAGAACGGCACCGCGCTCGCCTCGCTGGTGCTGCGCGTGGTCGACGTGGTGGCCGAACCGGCGCTGCGGCGCCTGCGGGTCGACCTCGAACCGCTGCCGGCCGTCACCGCGCCGACGCCGCCGCCCATCGTCAAGTGGGTGGTGCCGTACGCGCTCACGCCGGTGCTGAGTTTCGCGCGGGCCCGGATTTCCCACGTGCCGTTCACCCGCGACGAGCTGACCAGCACCGTTGCCAACCAGGCCTGGCGTGAACGCGATTTGCAGGCGATGATCGGCATCCAGCGCTGGAGCGCGTCCAGCCTGGTCAAGGCGATCGCCAAGCCCGCCGAAGGCCCGCCGCTCGCCCCCGAGGCGGGCGCCTTCGGTTTCGGCGCCAAACTGGGCTTCTTCGGCAACAACGCGCCGCGCTGGGCGCTGCTGCCCACCGCCACCGCCAACATCCATGGCGACGCCTATCCCTTGCCATGGGATAAAGGCGACACGCTCCCCACCGGTGGCACGCTGGGCGACTCGCGCACCATCTGGCAGGACTCGCAGGGGGCCGCCATCGAGCCGCACGCCTACCTGGAACGCGCGGTGCCCAACGTCAACCGCGCCAGCTGGGTGGTGTTCGACGCGCCCGACCAGGCGGCGCGCGCGTACAGCGTGTTCGACGCGCGCGAGAGCTCGCGCGCCGACTATGGCCTGTCCGGGCGGGCGATGGCGCTGAGATTGGCCGGCGCCGATGGCCTGGTGCTGTCGGAGACGCCGCCGCCGTTCCGCTTCCGCAGCACCACCGCGCACGTCGCCAGCCGCAAGCTGCCGCTGGCCGAGCTGCCGATCGAGACCCCGGTGGCGGCCGGCGACGCCGCCATCGAACTCGATCGCATGGTGCTGGGACTGGCGGCCGGCCAACCGATCGCGCTCACCGGCGAGCGCCACGACCTGCCGGGCGTCGACGGCGCCGAGATCGCGCTGCTCGACGAGATCGTGCACGCCGACGGCCGCAGCACCCTGCAGTTGCAAAAGGGATTGCGCTATTCGTACCGGCGCGACGCGCTGAGGATCAGCGCCAACGTGGTGCACGCGACCCACGGCGAGAGTGTCGCCGAGTTGCTCGGCAACGGCGACGCCGCGCTGGCGCACCAGAGTTTCATCCTCAAGAAGCCGCCCACCACCCATCTGTCGGCGCCCACCCCGCGCGGCGTCGAGAGCACGCTGGAGGTGCGCGTCAACGGCGTGCGCTGGGACGAGGTCGATTCGCTGTACGGCGCCGCGCCCGACGCCACCGTGTATTCGACCCGCATCGACAACGAGGCCCGCATGCAAATCATCTTCGGCGACGGCGTGCAAGGCGCGCGCCTGCCGACCGGCAGCGTCAACCTGGCCGCGCGCTACCGCAGCGGGATCGGCCCGGATGGCGAGGTCGCCGCCGGCACGCTGACGATGTTGCGCGCCATGCCGCTGGGCCTGCGCGGCGTCGGCAACCCGGTGCCGGCGGCCGGCGCCGAAGGCCCCGAACAGCTGGCCGACGCCCGCCGCAACGCGCCGCTGACCCTGCTCACCTTCGAACGGGTGGTCTCGCTGGTCGACTACCGCGACTACGCGCGTGGTTATCCCGGGGTCGGCAAGGCGCGCGCCGACGTGCTGTGGGTGGACGGCGCCAACCTGGTGCAATTGAGCGTGGCCGGCGCCACCGGCGGCCCGCCCGGCGACGACGTCATGGCCAACCTGCCGAAGTCGATCGCCGGCGCCAGCGACCCGTCGCAGCGCTTCGCGGTGGCCGCCTATGTGCAGCGCTACTTCAGTTTCGGCGCGCAGTTGGCGATCGACCCGCGCTACCGCTTCGCCGACGTCCAGGCGGCCGTCGCCGCGCTGCTGCTGGACGAATTCGGCTTCGCCGCGCGCGACCTGGGCCAGTCGGTCACGGCGGCCGAGCTGATGGCACGGGTGCACAGCGTGGCCGGCGTGCTGGCGCTCGACCTGACCACGCTGCAGCCGTATGCCGACGGCCCGGCGCCGGCCGCCGCACTGCTCGACCCAGTGCTGGACGCGGTGCCGGCGTCCGGCGCGCGCTGGCACGCGGCCACGCGCGCCATGACGCCGGCCGAGCTGTTGCTGATCAATCCCGCCGCGCTGACCCTGACGGAGATGATCCCATGAGCCTGTTGATGCCCGAGCGCCTGTACCAGCTGCTGCCCGCCATCCACCGCCTGCGCGACGCCGAGCAGGGCGAGCCGCTGCGCGCGCTGCTGGGGGTGATCGAAGACGAGCTGGAACGCATCGAGGCCGACACCGCCGGCCTGTATGACAACTGGTTCATCGAAACCTGCGACGAATGGGTGGTGCCCTATATCGGCGACCTGCTGGGGGTGCGGCCGCTGCGGGCGATCGATTCGGCCGGCGTCAGCGCGCGCGCCTACGTCGCCAACACGCTCGGCTACCGGCGCCGCAAGGGCACGGCGGTGGTGCTCGAACAGCTGGCGTTCGACACCGCCGGCTGGCCGGCGCGCGCGGTGGAATTCTTCGCGCGGCTGGCGACCGCGCAGCACCTGAACCACGTGCGCCCGGCGCCGACCGCCACCGCCGGCGTGCGCGACGCCGCGCGCGCCGAGCTGGCCGGCTACGCCGGCGGCGCGTTCGACCCGTTCGCCCACACGGCCGAGGTGCGGCGCGCCGCCACCCGCGGCGGGCGCCACAACATCCCCAACATCGGCCTGTTCCTGTGGCGCCTGCGCAGCTACGCGATCGGCACCGGCGCGCCGGGCGACGAGGCGCCCGACTTCGCCAGCGCGCGCAATATGGGGGCGTGGTGGAGCGTGCACCCGGCCGGCTGCGACGCGCCGTTGTTCAACCCGGCGCGCACCGAAACCACGATCACCCACCTGGCCGAGGAAGACAACGTGCCCGGCCCGTTGCGCGGACTGGCCCTGAGCGCCGAGCTGGAACGCCTGCGGCGCGGCGTCGCGCTGCCGGCGCCACGCTTCATGACCGCCAACGATCCGGTGCTGCGGGTGTGGGCGCGGGTCGGCGGCGACAGCGTGCCGGTCGAGGTGCGGCGCGAGGATATGTACTGGTGCGAGATTCCCGACGACGTCGAACTGGCGCTGCCGGTTCCGCGCGCGCTGGCCTTCGACGTGGCGCGCGGCCGGCTGGCGTTCGCCACGGGACTCGATGTGCGCGAGGTGTGGGTGCACAACAGCTACGGCTTCTCGGGCGACCTGGGGGGCGGTCCCTACCAGCGCGGCGCGGCGGTGCGCGGCGCCAACCGCCTGATCGCGGACGATCCCGCCGCGCCCGAGGAGCTGAGCGGCTTTTACGATCCGGCGGTGTGGCAGGCAGGCGTTTCGCACCTGCTGCCCGACGACGGCAGTGGCACGCTGTTTCCCAGCCTGGCCGGCGCGCTGGCGGCGTGGAATCTGCAACCGCCTGGACGCACCGGCGTGATCGTGCTGATGGACAGCCTGAGCGAGGACGCCGGCGCCGCCGCCAGCCCGCCGCAAGCGCTCGAGATCGAGATCGGCGCCGGCTCGCGGTTGCTGATCGTCGCCGGCGAATGGCCGGCCACGCCGATACCTGGAGCGCCGCCCGGCGCCATCGCGCGCGTGGCCGGCCAATTCGAGGCGCGCCAGGTGCGCGCCCACGTGATCGGCGACTGGGTCGTGCGCGGCAGCGCCGCCGCCGGCTCGCCCGACGCCGGCGCCTGTTTCATCAACGGCGTGCTGATCGAGGGATTGCTGACGGTCGCCCCCGGCAATCTCGGGCGGCTCGGACTGGCCCATTGCTCGCTGATCCCGGGCCATGGCGGCCTGTTTGTCGCGCCCGCCGGCAACGAGCGGCTCACGCTGGCGCTCGAGCACACCATCTGCGCCGGCATCGAGGTGCCGGCGCCGATCCGCGGCGTGGCGATCGGCGACAGCATCGTCGGCACCGGCGACGGCTCGCCGGCACTGAGCCTGGATGCGCCGGATACCGCGCTGACGCTTGAGCGCAGCACATTTTTCGGTGGCGTGACGGGCCTGAGCCTGTCGGCCACCGACTGCATCTTCGGCGGCGCCGCGCGGGCGCTGCGGCGCCAGACCGGCTGCTTGCGTTTCTCGTACGTGGCGCCGGGCTCGGAGGTGCCGCGGCGCTACCGCTGCCAGCCCGAGCTCGAGGGCTCGACGCGCATCGATGCGTTGCGGGCCGCCGCCGCGCCGGGGGCGCCGCCGACGCCGGCGCAGGAGGCGGCGATCCGCGCCGAGGTGGCGGCGCCGATCCGGCCGCTGTTCGTCTCGCGCCAATATGGCGACCCCGGTTTCGGCCAACTGACGTTGCGCTGCGCCGCGCAAATTCGCGGCGGCGCCGAAAGCGGCGCGGAAATGGGCGCCTTCGAATTCCTCAAACAGCCGCAGCGCGAGGCCAATCTGCGCCAGGCGCTCGACGAGTATCTGCGTTTCGGCCTGGAGGCCGGTCTTCACTTCGTCAACTAACGAGCAACCGACAAGGACTGACATGAACGGCGATCTCTCCCGCGAAAGCTTCGACCCCGCGCGCCACTACAGCGCGGTGCGATTGCAGCAAGGCCGCATCGTCACCGATGCTGACTGGAACGAGCAGGGCGATCTGACGCGTTATCGCGCCGAGCGCCTGGCGCGCGACACGATCGGCGCCTGCGGCGCGCCGATGGCGACCGCCGGCTATGCGCTGGTGGCCGAAACCAATGCGCTGGCCGTCCTCGCGGTCAACGCCAACGTGGCCTGGGTCGGCGCCGAGGACGGCGCGCTGCTGACCACCGCCAATGCCGGCGCCGACTGGACCCTGGTCGACCTGCACAGCATCGCGCGGGTGCGCGCGCTGGCGCAGGCCGGCGGGGTAGGCTGGCTGGCCGGCGACGGCGGCCTGCTGCGCAAGAGCACCGACCAGGGCGTGAACTGGACCGTGCAGCAATCGGGCACCGTGCAGGCGCTGCGCGGCGTCTCCGGCTTCGACGCCGGCCACGCGTGGGCGGTCGGCGATGGCGGCGTGGCGCTGTCGACCAGCGACGGCGGCGCCAATTGGGGCCTGGCGCAAACCGGCGCGGCGCGGCTGTACGCGGTGCGCTTCATCGACGCCGTCAACGGCCTGGCGGTCGGCCAGGCCGGCGCCATCGTCGCCAGCCGCGACGGCGGCCACACCTGGACCGCCGCGCCCAGCGGCACGGCGGCCCATCTGCGCGCGCTGGCGGTGTTCGGCACCACCCTTGCCTGGGCGGCCGGGCAGGACGGCTGCATCCTGCGCAGCACCGATTTCGGCGCCACCTGGCTGCCCTGTAATTGCCCGTCGCCGGAGACCCTGCATGCGATCGCGTTCCGCGATGCCGCCGAAGGCTGGGCGGCGGGCGAGGGCGGGGTGCTGCTGCACAGCACCGACGGCGGCGCCAACTGGACCCAGCTGGCGGGCGGCGGCGCCACCTTGCGTTCGATCTCGCTGAACGCCGGCGACCCGGCCTGGATCGCCGGCGACCAGTCGACCGTGCTGCGGGTCGGCGGTTCGGCGCCGGCGGCGGCTCTGCCGGCGGTCAACGTCTCGATCACGCCGGGACGCTGTTACGTCGACGGCGTGATGTGCGAGCTCGAAACCCGCACCTCGTACGGGCGGCAGCCCGACGGCGGCGTGGCCGCGCGCCTGGCGGCGGGCGCCTATCTGCTGTATCTCGACGTCTGGCAGCGCCACCTGTCGGCCCTGCAGGCGCCGGCCATCCGCGAGGTCGCGCTGGGCGGGCCGGACACCGCGACCCGCTCCCAAACCGTGGCCCAGGTCAGGGCGCTGACGCTGCCCGGCGCCAGCCCGTTCGACTGGAACTGCGCCTCCAGCCTGCCCGCGTGGGACGCGCTGGTCGACGCGCCGCGCCCCCGGCTCGCCGCCCGCGCCGAGCCGCAGCTGGCCGCCGCCAACCTGTGCGAAATCGCCGCCACCGCCGGTTACCGGCGCCTGGAGAACCAGTTGTACCGGGTCGAGGTGCACCAGGGCGGCGCCAACCCAACCTTCAAATGGTCGCGCGAGAACGGCTCGGTGGCGTACGCGGTGCTGGGCGTGAGCGTCAACGCCGCGCTGAACCAGACCACCGTGCGGGTGGCCGCGCGCGGGCTCGACGACAACCTCGACGTCTCCGCCCACGACCGCCTCGAGCTGGTCGACGACAGCACCGAACTCGGTGCCCGCGCCGGCGTCATGTTCGAGTTCGCCAACGACGGCGACGACGAACTCGAGCTGGTGTTGTCGGGCGTGCCCGGAGGACCGCTCGGCCAGAGCCCGGAGCGCCACCCGGTGCTGCGGCGCTGGGATCACCGGCCGGAGGTGGCCGGCGCGCACACGCTGCCCATCGTGGAAGGCGCCTGGCTCGATCTCGAAGACGGCGTGCAGGTACGCTTCGCGCCCGGCGGCAGCTACCGCGCGGGCGACTACTGGCAAATCCCGGCGCGCACCATCAGCGCCGACGTCGAATGGCCGCGCGACGACGATGGCGATCCGGTGGCGCGCCCGCCGGCCGGGGTGGCCGACGCCTACTGCCGGCTCGGCATCGTCGAAGTGGACGGCGATGGCCGGGTGACGGTCGCCAGCGACTGCCGCCAGCTGTTTCCGCCGCTGACGGCGCTCGAACAACTGCTATACGTATCCGGCGACGGCCAGGACGGGGTGCCCGGCGCCGCGCTGGCGCAGCCACTGGCGCTGCGGGTGGCGCGCGGCGGCGTCCCGGTGGCCGGTGCCAGGGTGCGCTTCGAGGTCGAGAGCGGTGGCGGCAGCGTGGGCGGCTCGCTGTGGGAGTTCGAGACCAGTACCGACGACGAAGGCCAGGCCGGTTGCGATTGGACGCTCGGTCCCGCCGCCGCCGCGCCGGCGCGCTTCCAGCGGGTGCGCGCCAGCCTGCTCGACGCCGACCACCGCGCCGTGCCCGGCCAGATCGTGGTGTTTTGCGCCACCGCCTCGTTCGCGCTGGAATACGTCTCCGGCGACGGCCAGCAGGCCGCGCCGGGCGCCGAGCTGCCGCAGCCGCTCGAAGTGCGCGTGGCCAACGGCGTCGATGGCATCGCCGGCGTCGCCTTGCGCGCGGTGGTGGAGCAGGGCGGCGGCGCCGTCGTCGGCCCGGCCACGCCGACCACCGGCCCGCAGGGCTTCGCCGCGATCGGCTGGCGTCTGGGCGCCGGCGGCGCCCAGCGCCTGCGCCTCGAACTGCTCGGCGCCGACGGCCAGGTGCTGCAGCGTCTGAGCTTCAACGCCACGGTGGCGACGGCGTCCGGCGGCGGCGGCTGCGACATCACGATCGGCGTCGGCGGCCGCTTCGAACGGCTCGACAGCGAGCTGCTCCAACGACTGTTGGAGGAAGGGCGGGACGCGGCTTGCATCTGTTTCATGCCCGGCACGCACAGGTTGGACGGCCTGACGGCCGACGGCCGCGGGGAAGGGCGCCTCAGCCTGCACGGCTGCGGCCACGCGTCGGTGCTGCGTACGGCCGACGATATCGTCCTCACGGGCTTCACCGCGCTCGAACTACGCGACCTGGTGATACAGGCCGACGGCCAGACCGGGGTCGTGCTGCAGAAAAACCAGGAAGTGCGGCTGGCCCAGGTGCGGATCGACCGCCGTCGCGAAGCGGCGCGCCGCCCGGCCTTGCGCATCGCCGGCGCGGAACGGGTCGCCGTGGTCGCCTGCGCGGTGGCGGCCGCCGTGCCGGCGGTGGCGGCGGTGTTCCAGGACATCGGCGGCGATTGCCGCATTGTGCAGAGCAGCTTCGGGGGCATCGTCAGCTTCTATGGCGACGCCGAAGGCGTGCCGAACCAGGACATACTGCGCAGGCTGATGGACCTGAACCCGGAACTGCGTTTCGAACGAGGACAAGGGCAGCTCATCTTCAGCGATAACACGGTATCGATGCTGGCGATCGGCGCGGACATGACGCAACGCCTGCTCGAAAACGACGCGGGGGGGCTGTTCGCCACAGCGGTCCTGCATGGCAATACGCTGATGGAGCAGAACAATGTGTTTGCCGCCAATCTGCTCGGTTTCCATTCAAACTGCTTCGTCCGCGTGCCGCAAGACGGCTCCACGCCGTACGGGGTGATGGTCGCGAGCATGGCAACCGCCAGCGGCAATCTCGCGGTGAGGGTCGGCGACGAAGCGATCCTGCGCTTCGTGCCGTCGGTTGCCGACAGATTCGCGCGGGCGGCCAACCGCATCTTCATGACGCCGTTCAAACAGGTCGCGGACACCTGACCATGGCCGCGCCCATGGTACAGGCGGCACCAGCGGCATCGGGGGAACCCGGCGACTTCGCGCGCTACCGCGACCGGCATCGTGGCGAGACGATCCTGGTGTGCGGCTGCGGCGCGTCGCTGGCGCAACTGACCGGGCCAGAACGTTTCGTGACGATAGGCGTGAACGACGTCGGCCGGCGCTTCACGCCCGACTATCTGGTGGTCGTCAACGAGCGCCGGCAGTTCGACCTGGAGCGCTATGTCCACGTCGAGCGTTCCGGCGCCAAGGCGGTGTTTTCGCAGCTCGATCTGGCGCACCCGCGCGCGGTGCGCTTTCGGCTTGGACGGCGCGGCGGCACCGAGCGCGCCGATCCCGAGTGCCTGCATTACACCGCCAACTCGCCGTATGTCGCGGTCAACCTCGCGCGCCACATGGGGGCGGCGCGGATCGGGTTGATCGGCGTCGACTTTACCGACGACCATTTTTTCGGCGCTTCCGGCCCCCATCCGCTGGCGCGCCAGCTCGCGCAGATCGACCGAGAATATGGCGCGCTGTTCGAGGCCTGCCGGGCCGACGGCGTGCTGCTGGCGAATCTGAGCCGGACCAGCCGGCTCACGTCCGTGCCGCGCGCCGACCTTGATACATGGGGGGAGCGCGATACCACCTCGCCGGGGACTGTGACGCCGAGCGCGCGGCGGGTCTTTTTCGTACACTACCGGTTCCTCTCGTGCGGCACCGTGTTCGACACGGGTCTGCGCGAAGCGGCGCGCACGCTCGGCGTGGCCAGCGAGCATGCCGACTGGGACGACCCTCGGCTGTGGCAGAAGGTCGGGCGCTTCGCTCCGGATTTGCTGTTCGTCGTCCACGGCCGGCGTTTTGTGCAGCGCCACGGACTGCGCTTCAAGGCCTGGCGCTCGGCGGTGTGGCTGGTCGACGAACCGTACGAGGTTGACGACACGGCCGCGTGGTCCGGACAATTCGACCACGTGTTCGTCAACGACCGCGCCACCCTCGATCGTCATCGGCATGCCCATTTCTTACCGGTGGCGTACGCGCCGGAGCTGCATCACGCGGCGGCGGACGCGGTGCGGCGCCACCGCGTGGGATTCATCGGCGGCGCCAACCCGTCGCGCGAGCGCATGCTCGCCGGCCTGGCGCGGCGCGGATTACTCGACTACGTGGTCGGCGGCCCCTGGCGCGAAGCACGGCTCGGCGCGCTGTGCCTGGCGGCCAATATTCCGGCCGATCAGGCGGCGGCGCTGTACCGGGACACCAGCATGGTCGTCAACGTGTTCCGGGATCGCCACCACTACAACCACGCCGGGCTGGTGGCCACGTCGATGAACCCGCGCATTTGCGAGGCGCTGGCCTGCGGCGCGCTGGTGCTCAGCGAGCCGCGCGCGGATCTGTCGCGCGACGTGCCCGAGTTGCCGGTGTTCGGCGGCCCGGACGAAGCGGCCGCGCTGATCGAACATTTCCTCGCCGATCCGGCGGACCGCGCGCGCGTGCAAAGCGCGTGCGCGGTCCGCCTGCGCGAGGCCACTTACACCCACCGATTAAGGACAGTCATGGAACTCGCCCTCGCACCAATGCCGTCGGCCCGCGTCGTGCCGCGGCCGGACGCCGCCATCGATACGCAGTGCTCGGATGCGGCGATGGTGTCCTTCGACGCCAACTGGGACCATGTCGGCGCCGCGGCGCGTGCCGGTGATGGCGACGAGATCGTGCTCGACCCGGGTCCGCATCGCGGTCCCGGCGCGGAACGCGGACTGGCGAGCCGCGCCCGTTTCGACGCCGTCGAGCTATCCTTCGAAGCGTGTCTCGAACCGGGTGCGTGCCTGATCGCGAAAGTACACCAGGCCGACGCGGTCGACCAGACCACCAATTCCTACCATCTGCTGGTGGACGAGCGCCGGGCCTACTTGGCGCGTCACCGCCACGTGTTCCGCCAGCTCGACTCGCCGCTGCGGGCCTGGGTGCGATTCCGTCTTACGTGCCAGGGCGGGGTGCTTTCGCTGTGGCGCAACGAACAACTGCTGCACCGCGTGCGCGATCACGAACTGAGCTCCGGCTTCGCCTTCATTGGCGCGCAGGGCGGAACGGTGCGGGTGAGGGGGCTGCGGCTGGCGGCGCCCGAGGCGCGCGCCGGCGCGGTCGACACCGACGAGGCGGACCAACTGAAGGCGGTGGCCACCGGCACGCCGCGCCTGACCATCGTCACCACGGTCTACGATCGCGTCGAATGTCTGCGCCAATGCATCGCATCGGTCCAGCGGCTGGCGTTCAGCGATTACGAGCACCTGATCGTGGCCGACCATCCGCCGGGCGAGGTGCTCGAACAGATCGAGGCCATCGTCGCGCGCGCCGACGACCCGCGCATCGGCCTGTACAACCTGACGCGGCGCCATAACAACTGGGGCATCGCCCCGGCGGCGGCCGGCCTGCGGCGCGCGCGCGGCGAGTACCTGAGTTTTCTCTCCGACGACAACGGCTACACGCCGGACCACGTCGACAGCTTGATGCGGGTGCTCGACCGCGAGCCCATGCTCGGTTTCGTCTACAGCTCGTGCCAGTACGACGGTCGGCTGGTGCTCAACCACCCGGTGCCGCGCCCGGGCCGCATCGATCTGGGCCAGCCGATGTTCCGGCGCGAGCTGTTCGAGCTCCATCTCGCCGATGACCTGCCGTTCGATATGATGGCCTGGGACTGGCACCTGATCGACGCCCTGATGCGCCGCGGCGTGCGCTGGCGGCATGTCGACCGCCAGAGTTTCATCTTCCGTCTGGCACAGTACCCGCGCCTGTTGGCGGGATGACGGACGGCGCCGGAAAATGATCTCCTACTGCATCGCCGTCTACCGGCCGCGCTACGCGCGCCTGCTGATCGCCGACCTGGTGGCGAAGACCAGCGTGCCGTTCGAAATCCTGGTCTGGCTCAACGTGGCCGATGCCGCGCTCGACGCCGACATCGCGGCCGCTTGCGCACGGGGCGTGCCGCTGCGGGTGATCGGCCGCACGCCGGAAAATATCGGGATGCGGGCGTACGCCGCGCTGTTCGGCGCCGCGCGCCATCCGCTGATCGCGCAGCTCGACGACGACGTGGTCTGCATTTCGCGCGGTATCGCCGAGCGCGCGGCACGCCTGTTCCGGCGTTTTCCGGCGGTGCGCCAGCTGGTGGCCGATGTCTGGCAGGACGAACACACCACCGGCGCCCGTCCACCGCTCGACCAGTACCGCGTGTTCGACGCGGCGGAGCGGCTGCACAGCGGCCCGATCGACGGCTGGTTCTCGATTTACCACGGCAGCATTCGGCCATTGCTGGCGAGTCTGCCGCGCGAACACTATATGGCGCTCGGCGGCGCGGTGCGCGCCGAACTCGGTCGGCGCGGGCAATTCGGGCTGCTCGACCTTGGCAGCAAGGTGTTCCACGTGATCGGCCCGGCCTACGCCGATGCCTTCGGCATGCTCGACTTCGAGATCGCCAAGTACCGCGGCCTGGGCCGGCACGAGATCGTCGCCTGGTACGAGCACTATCGCGCCGAACGGGTATCGACGGAGCTGCTGACCGATCGCGTCGCGGCAATTCGCGCCACGCTCGACGCAACTGTCGCGGCGTGAGCGTGCGGCCGTGCTAACAGCGATATTCAGGCGGTTCATTTCGCGTTGAAACCGGCGCGGTATCCGTTACCGGAGCGCATGCGTCCGCCGGTCCGACGGGACTGGGTAACACGACGTGGATCAAAGACGCGGCCGTCTTTTGGGCTAAGGTCAAACCTCGTGACTATCATCGAGGGAGCGACATTATGGACGCGCAAGTCAACAGCGGTTTCCAGGCCCGGCTCAATCTGATGCGGCTGCTTGCGGCGGGGATGGCGGTCATCTATCACGTGCGCTTTCTGCTGTTCGCCGGCTATCCGGAGGTCTCTGAAAAAAGTCTTCCCCTGACATTGTTCTATTTCGTCACCAGCCTGGGCCACGAAGCGTTCGTCATGTACATGGTCATCAGCGGGGTGGCCCTGGGCGGACTGTCCATCCAGCGCTGGCGCCACGGCGTCGATCCGGAGGTCGACCTGCTGCGCCGTTCGGCGTGGTTTTATTGTTTGCTGACACCGGCGCTATTGCTCGGCGGCGCGTTGGACTTCATCGGCACCCGCGCGCTGGCGCATCCCGAGGTGTATGCCTACTTCACGATGTTCTCGCCCAGCCTGGACCTGCGGGCCTTCGCCGGAAACATGCTGATGCTTCAGCGCTTTGTCGTTCCCGGACTGGGCAGCAACACAATGCTCTACCTGCTGGCGTACGAATGCTGGGCCTACCTCGCGCTGGCAGCGTTGTTCGTGCTCGGCAAGCGTAGCCGGACGCTGGGCTGGTGCGCCGCCATCGCCGTCGCCTGGGCGGGAAGCGTGCTGGCGCCGGAGTTCCTCGGGTATCTGCTGTTGTGGATCATGGGGACCGGGGTCGGCTGGCTCGGTTACAACACCAGGGTACGCTTCCAGCGCCGCTACGGCATGCCGATATGCGTCATCGGTCTGTTGGTTTCACGCTGGGGTGGCGCGCACGTCGAGCAAGTGCCGGAGGCGCTGATTCCGGCGGCCCGGATGGCGCTGGACTTGGTGTTCGGCGCCAGCTTCGCGTTGCTCACGGTGTCCTGGCTGACGGCGGGTGCGAAGCAGAAGCCAATCTTGTGGCTGCGCTGGGCCGCGTGGCGGCTCAACCGCTGGTTCAGCGGCGCCAGCTTTGTGCTGTTCACGACGCATTTCCCTTTCATGATGTTTGTCGTCGCGGTCGCGTCGGCGGAGTTTCACGTGCCGATCGGCGGCCAGCCGGGAGCGTTCGCCTTTGCGATGTTCGGCGCGACGGTCGCGGCGATCTACCTGTACGCGTATGTGTTCTCGGCCGTGGCGTCGCGCCTGGCAAGGACGGTGCGGCGAAGAATGCGCGCCCGGAGGCTGGCGAAAGTGGCCTCGCCAATTTAACCCCGGGTGCGCTGCGGCTGGCTAGCGCGTGGCGCAGAAACCGAACGACTGCGTGCCGCCCGGCTGCACGGTGGCGTTATGGCTTTGCCCCGTCGCCGTCAGCGTCGTGCCGGCCTGGTTCCACACGGCGCCCCACAGGTTGTTGATGGTGCCGGCCACCGTGAGCTGGACGTTCCATTGCGCCGGCTGGCTGCCGGCATTGCTCACCGTGACGTCCGCGCAATAGCCGGCGCCCCAGTCCGAGTTGGTCTTCAAGGTCGCGGTCACGGCGCCGGGCGGCGTGGTGGGCGGATTGGTCGGCGGCGTGGTGGTGCTGCCGTCCCATAAGCGCTGCAGCAACGCCAGCTTGTCCGGCCACACGGTTTTCCAGTCGTCCTGCAGGATGCCGCCGGTGTCGCCGCTGTTCGGATTCCACGACCAGTAGAACAGGCCCGTCATGCCGCGCGGTTTCAGATAGTCGACCAGCGCGTCCTGCCAGATCTTGTCCTTGGGGCTGCCGCCGTGGCCGTACTTGCCGCCCGCTTCGCCCAGCACCACCGGATAGTCCTTGGCGAACTGGCCGAAATGGGTGTCCCAGATCGCCGGCATATTGGCCGGGAAGTTGGGCGCGTCGAAGTACGACTGGTTGAAGACGTCGGGGCCGTACACGTGCGGCGACAGCACCAGCTTGTTGCGCGGGATGTCGAGCGGTTTGCATTTCAACGGTTCCAGATTGCCGCCCCAGAATATGCCCTGGTTGCCCGAGCAGACCGGGTTCGTGGCGATGCCTTCGACGAAGATCAGCAGCTTCGGATTGACCGCCAGGATGCGTTGGGCGGCGCGCTCGGCGGCCAGGTTCCAGTCGGTCGATACGTTGCCCGTGCCCCAGGTGGCGGCGCCGTGCGGCTCGTTCTTGAGGTCGAGCCCGACCAGGTTGCGCAAGCCGGAATACTTCTGCGCCAGATACTCCAGATCGGCCAGCCACTGCGCCTCGCTGTACGCCGGCGTGTACCACAACTCCGAGATGGCCTGGCAGTCGGGCCGGTGGTGGTCGAGCAGGATGTAGATACCGCGCCGGTCCAGTTCGGTCAGGAAGACGTCCAGCCACTGGCGCGATTTGAGCCCCACCAGGTCGGGATTCAGGTTGGCGTTGATGACGCCGCCGGGAGGCGAGCCCTCGCCACGGAAGGTGGCCGGGCAGACCGGCACGCGCACAGCGTTGAAGCCGCTGGCCTGGATCTGGTCGATCATCTCTTTCCAGTTGCGGGCCCACAGGCCGTGCACCGTGCCGTCAGGTGTCTCGAAGCCGAACCAGTTCACACCCCGCAGTGGCACGGGCTTGCCGGCGTCGTCGAGGATCTGCGTGCCGGACACCGTGTAGGCCTGCGCCGGGGCGGTCGCCGCCACGCCGAATGCGAAGGCCAGCGCCGCCACCAGCGTCGTTGCGCTGGTAGATATGTTCAGTGTTTTCATGATGTTCTTTCTAAATTTAGATGGTGGGAGTCATAGTCCGGCGGGCAAATCCGGATAGGCCAGCGCCGCCAGCGCGCCCGCGCCGGGAAAGGCCGCGCTCAGGTCGTTGTAGCCGGCCGCCGCGTGGCGGTAGCGCTCGCGCGTGGCCGCCAACGCCGCCTCGTCGCGCAGTAGTTCGCTGCGCAAGCCTTGCACCGCGCCGCTGGTCGCCAATGCGGGCACATGCTGGGCATTGGCGACCAGCACGAACAGCGCGCCGGTCAGCTCACCCTGGTATCGCTTGTAGCGTTCGATCGCGCGCAAGTCCCCGAGCAGTTGTTCATGCGCCGGCATCTTGGACGCGCGCGCCAAGGCGTCGCGCGCGCGGACGGCGATCGCCGGGTCGAGGCCGTCGGCGTTGCCGACCGCCGCCAGCGCGGTGCTCGCCGCTTTCGCGCGGGCGGCGTGGATCTGCGCCAGTTCCAGCCAGGCGGCCGCGCTGGCCTCCCTGGCCTCGGCGCGGGCCAGGTGATGCCGGCCCGCGCCGATCGCCCCCAGCACCAGCAGGCCCAGCAGCGTGGCCATGGCCACGGTTCTTCGTTGTATTGTCATGGTGTCTCCTTTTTATGAAAGCGTTGTGGGCGGTCGCGCGCACGGTGCGCGCGGCCGCCTTCACGCTATTTGACGACGATGGTGCAGCTGCGGCCGGCCCAGGTCAGGCCCACCGGCACCGGCTTGGCGCCGCTGTAGCCCAGTTGCATCCCGAACTCGACGCTGCCATTGGCCGGCACCGTGGCGTTGCCCAGCGGCGTGGCGACGAAGCCACGGCCCGAGGTCGCCAGGGTCGTGTTCCACGAGTTGACCAGGGTGACGTCGTTGGACGCGGTCCAGCTCAGCGACCAGCCGTTGATGGCGGTGGCGCCAGTGTTGCGCAGCACCACGCGCGGCACCTGGCCGCTGCCCCAGTCGCTGCTGGTGTCGAAGTCGACCGCGCAGCCGCCGGGCAGGGCGTCCTTGTCGGCCTCGGTGGCGGCGACCAGCACATCGGTCGCGCCCGGCGCCGACACCCGGAAGCTGGCGGTGCCGTTGACGCTGTCGGCGTCGTTGGCGGCCGCCAGGGTGACTGTCTGGGCGGCGTTCCAGTTGGCCGTGGTGAAGCTCAGCGAGGCGCCGCCGGCGACGCTCAGATCGGCATCGCCGCTGGCGCGCGCCACGCTCACCGCCACCGGTCCGCTCGGCGCGCTGGCCAGCTGCACCTGGAAGGTTTTCGTGCCGCCCTCGGGCACCGTGACCGGCGCGCCGCTGACCGACAGCACCACCGGCACCACCACGTCCTTGTCGATCTCGGTGGCCGTCACGCTGGTCGACAGGTAGCCGGTCGCGCTGAAGCCGAAGGTGGCGCTGCCACTGAGCTGGTCGGCGTCGACGGCGGCCCGCAGCGCGACGGTCTGCGCCACGTTGTAGTTGGCCGGCGTGAACGTCAGCGCGGCCGTCTCCGTGCCCAGGTCGGGATCGCCGCCGGCCGCCTTGACGATGGCGACCGTCAGGTTGGCCGCCGGCGCCTTCGACAGCGAGATGGCGACGCTGGCGGTGCCGCCCTCCGGCACCGAGACGCCGGTGGAATCGGCCAGGATGGCCGGCGAGTCGGCCTGTTCGACCAGGTTGGCGTAGTCGTTCAGCGCCATGGCGATGTCGGCCTGGGCCCAGAAGCGGTGGTAGCGCCAGGTCGGGGCGGGGCCGCCGTCCAGGTGGGCTTTCAGTTTCGGCCATTGCGGGTCTTGCTGGTACTTCGGCCGCAGGCTCAGGAAGGTCGAGCTGGCGTCGATGGTGGCGCCCTGGGCGTTGGTGCCGGTCCAACCCGGCGGCACGTACACGCCGGAGCCGGTGGCGGCGTTGTACGTGGCCGTGAAGCGCAGGTAGTCGGTGCGCTTCTCGTCGACCGCCACGCCTTGCGGGTCCTGGTGCTTGGCCCACATGCGGTCGAGCAGCTCCTTGGCCAGGGTCTTGGCGCCGGCGTTGTTGGCTTTGGCGCCGTAGTAGATCAGGGTGCGGGCGAACGCGGCGGCGATGCCGACATCGCCGGTGCCGTCGACCACCGTCACGCGCAAGCCGGCGTTGGCGCCCGGCGCGGCGGCGTTCCAGTTGTCCGGCTGGCCGCTCCACGACAAGGTGTTAGGAATCGTGTAGGTGCCGTCGGCGTTGAGCGTGGTGTTGGCCGAGGCCCACGCCACCCACTTGTCGAGCACCGCCTTGGCGCGCACGTCGCCGCTGGTGTAGTAGTACTCGGCCACGCGCTGCATCGACCAGGCCTGGAAGCCGAACCAGGTGTTCGAGGCCGGATCGTGGTAGACCGGTTTCTCGTCGTAGAACATGCCGTGGAAGGTGGCGGTGCCGGCCGGCGGCGTGCCGTAGCCGCCGCCCCAGCTGTTGGTGGCGCCGCCGGCGATGGCGCCCTCGGCCGATTGCAGCCAGCGGTAGAACTCGATCTGTCGGCCCAGGCTCTTGCCCCAGTCGCCGGCGGCCGTCGGCGACAGCGGCTTGAACTCGGTCTGGGTCGACAGCACCCACGCGGCCAGCGGATTCTGGTAGCCGAAGTGGTTGTGGCTGGAACCGATGCGCCATGCCCAGCCGGCGCTGCTGTCGGTGGCGCCACCCCAGGCGTAGTACCAGCTCAGAAGATAGTGCTGGTTGTCGCGCATGCCCTGGGCGTCGGCCGCGCCGCTGCCGCCGGGGCAGGTTTGCGTGCCGATGCAATTGCCGATCTTCTTGAAGTACTTGTCGAACATCGCATAGCGTAGGTAGTCGCCCATTTTCGCGGCCTTCTTGACCAGGCTGGCCACGTCGGCGCTCTTGCCCTGCGCCTTGGCCCATTCCGAGGCCCAGTAGATCGCCTGCACGGCGCGGGCGTCGGCGTCCGGCGCGTTGGTGTAGCGCCACTGCCTGGCGTAGCTGGAGTCGCCGATGAACAGGCTCAGGAAGCCCTGCGTGCCGCCGGTGCGGCCCCATTTGAAGGTTTCGCACGATGGATGCGGGATGGTTTCCCACACCGATTCCTGCGAGCCGCGCTGGAAGGTGTTGATGTAGGAGGGACGCGTGGTGCCGTCGCCGCAGCGGCCGTAACCGTACCAGTTGTCGACGTCGAGCAGCCAGTGCATGCCGTAGATGTCGCGGTTGCCGTAGGTGCTGAACAGCTCGGCGCTGATCGGGTCCTGGCCGACCGGCACGCCGCTCGAGATCGGCGCCGGGTACTGGTTCGGCAGCGGGAACTCGCCGGCGTAGGTGGCCGGCTTGGCGGCGTTGTAGAAGCTGTTGGTGGGCTGGTCGGCGGGGGCCGGGATGATGTATTTCTCCATATTGGCCCAGGCGGCGTTGAGTGGTGCCCAGTCGCCGGTGACGCGGCCGTACTGCGCCTCCAGCCACAGCCAGAAGCTGTAGGTTTCGGAGGTGGTCTCGTGGCCGTGGTCGGGCGCCTCGACCATCAGGGTTTCGATCGAGTGGTAGGGCACGCCCTCCGGGCTGAAGTAGCCGTTGGCCGGATTTTTGATTTTTTGGTACTGGGCCAGGAAGCGCTTGGTGTACTCGGCGTCGGCCGCGTGCGCGGAGGTCGCCAGCGGCAGGCCGACGATGGTGGCGGCGCCGGTCGTCAGCGACAGCGCCAGCAGGCCGCGTGCGAGGCCGCGCGCCCAGCGCCGCGCCTGGCGCCGGAGCTTGCGGTCGGGCGGTGCGAACGAGCGGGCGGTGGTTGGCGTGAAGGTGGTTGTAACCGATGGGGTGTGCATGTTGTCTCCCTTTATTCTCAAATTGAAGTGTGAACATCCATGGCGCGCGTGAGGCCACGAGCGCTTGCAGCGCGTGCGCCGGCCCATGCATGCGCGCACGGCCAGGCACGTTGTCACGCCTGCGCCGATTGCGCGGCGACAGCGGGACACCGGCGGGCAAAAAAATGCCCGACGAGACAGGACAGCGCCGGTCGGGCCGGTGCTGTGAAACGCGTGTTGTTATGGGTGCGTGGGCGGAGGGCTAACGCTGTCGGAAAATAAAGCGGTCTTCAGGATGACGCGCGGAACGAGGAATTGAAATCGTTTTCATATTCGCCTCGAAAAAAAGCGATCGATGATCGCTTGATCATTTGAGCGCGTCCGGCAGCAAGCGTGCGGACGCGGATCGTGACGCGGCGGAAGGTGTGCCCCCGTACTTTTGGGCCGGTTGGAGCCGTGCAACTCAGGGTAAAGAGTAATCTCGGTGGTAGTTTAAAGTCAAGCTTGCGTAAGATATTTATTCGACGGGCGTAAACGCGACAACTTGCATCGTGGACGCGACCGGATTCGACGATGCGGCGCCACGGCCCGGGCCTGTACAGCGCGGCGTCGTCGCGTGTAGAATGCGCGCTGAATACGTGAATGGTGTCCTCCCGCTTGTCGGCGGGAGGGTGAAACGGGAAGCCGGTGACGCGCGGGATTTTCATCCCGCGCCAGTCCGGCGCAGCCCCCGCTGCTGTAAGCCTGACGACGTCGATCGTACGCCACTGTGCAACGCACGGGAAGGCAGGATCGGGGAAGGATGACGGCGAGCCAGAAGACCGGCCAGTCACGATGTGTTACGTAAAACCCGGGGTGCGGTTTTACTTGATATTTGTTTTTTCCCGTTGTCGCCACAGCAGTCGCGCGCCGCCGCGCGTGTGTTCGTTCGCGCCGCCGTTGCGGCCGCGCGCGCCGCAAGCGTGGCGGTGCGCGTGCCGTCGCGACCTTGACCGCCCGGAGTTTCCGGCACCTGACCACGTAGACATGCCCATGAATCCTTCCCGCCTCGCCCACTTCCCGTCCACCCGTCCGATCGTGGCCGCCATCGCGCTGCTATGCGCCCATTGCGCCGCCGCGCAGCAGACCCAGCCCATGCAGACCGTCACCGTGACGGGGGAGGCCGCGCGGGACGGCGAAGGATTGGGGCTGGCGCATCGGAACGGCAGCGCCAGCCGCCTGGATCTGCGCGCCGACGAGCTGCCCGCCAGCGTCGAGTCGCTCGGCGCGGCGGCGATGCAGGCGCGCGGCGACCTGCAGGTCAAGGACGCCATCACCCGCACCACCGGCCTGACGGACATCAGCTCGCCCGGCAACGGCATCGCGTATTCGGCGCGCGGATTTAGCGGCAACAACGCCGTCGCCATGCTGGAGGGCGGACAGCGGCTGCTGGTGGGTTCGGGCACGGCGACGTATCCATCGGACCCGTGGGGCTACGATTACATCGAAGTGCTGCGCGGCCCCGGCTCTGTGGTCTACGGCAGCGGCACCACCGGCGCCACCATCAACGCCGTGCGCAAGGCGCCCAGCCGCGACGCCGCGTTCGAGGCGATGGCCGGTGCCGGCGGCGGCCGCGCGCTGCGCGCGGGCGTCGGCGGCAGCGGCGCGCTGGGGGAGCGGGGCGCGTTCCGCGTCGACGCCTACGCCGACCACAGCGACGGCTTCATCGACCGCGGCCAGGCGCGCCACGCCAAGCTGCTGACGGCGTTGACCTACGCGCTGACGCCGGACCTCGACCTCGATGTGCAGCTGGACCATCTGCAACAGAAACCGCAACGCTACTTCGGCACGCCGCTGGTGAACGGCGGTCTGTCGCGCGCGTTGCGCGACCAGAACTACAACGTCGCCGACGCCGATATCGATTTCGCCGACGACAAGGCCGTGGCGCGGCTGACGTGGCGCGCGACGCCGGCGCTCACCGTCAGCAACGAGCTGGCCTACATGAAGGCGCGGCGCAACTGGCGCAATGTCGAAACCTATGTCTACGATCCATTGGCCGGCGTGGTCGACCGCAGCGACTATATCGCCATCAAGCACAATCAGGAACAGACCGGCAACCGCCTCGAGGCGCGCTGGAACGGCGGCGCCAGCCGGGTCGTCGCCGGCTGGGAGGCGGCCACCATCAATTTCACCCACACCAATAACTCGCCGTACGGCGGCGCCTCCAGCGTGGCGCCGACCGGATTCGATCCGGGCCGCTTCGACAGCCCGGACGCGCTGCGCCCCAACTTCGCCACCGACACCACCACCAATGCGCTCTATGTCGAGGACGCCTATAGCATCACCGAGCGCCTGCTGCTGTTGGGCGGCGTGCGCCACGACCGTTATCGGGTCGCGCTGGCCAGCCTGCGTGGAGCCGCAGGCTTCACCACGACGTTGCAGTCGACGGCGGCGCGCCTCGGCCTGAGCTGGAAGGTGGCGCCGGACACATCGTTGTACGGGCAGCTCAGCACCGGCAGCGATCCGTTGACCAGCCTGCTGTCGATGAACCTGGCCAACAGCCGCTACAAGCTGACGCGCTCGCGCCAGCTGGAGGGCGGCGTCAAGCAGTCGCTGGCCGGCGGCAAGGCCGAATGGACCGCCGCGCTGTACCGCATACGCAAGGACGACATCGTCACCCGCGATCCGGCCAACCCGGCGTTGTCGGTGCAGGGCGGCTCGCAATCGTCGCGCGGCGCCGAGTTGAGCGCCAGCGTCGGCCTGGCCCGCGCGTGGCGGCTCGACGCCAACCTGGCCTACACCGACGCCAGTTACGACAGCCTGATCGAAGCCGGCAACGTCTCGCGCGCCGGCAAGCGTCCGACCGATGTGCCGAGGGTCTCGGCCAATTTGTGGCTGGGCTACCGCGCCGACGACTGGCGCGCCGGCGCCGGCGCGCGCCACGTCGGCAAGCGCTTCATCGACAACGGCAACACGCAGGCGCTGCCGGCGTACACCACGCTCGACGCCACCATCGGCTGGAACGTCAACCGCAACCTGCTGGTGCAGCTGAATCTGCGCAACCTGGGCGACAAGCTGTATGCGAGCACGTCCTACAGCGACAGCCAGTATCTGCTGGGCGAGCGCCGCCACGCCGAGTTGACGGCGCAGTGGCGTTATTGAGTCTCGTCGGGCAGCGAGCGCAGATACGGCCACGGGTAGATCCCGCGTTCATGGCTGTCGCCGAAGACCAGTTGCAGGCCGTAGTTGCCGATCATCCGCAGGTGTTCGACTTGCGATGTTTGCTGAGATAGCTCCGCTTTGACGCCGAGCAGCCGTTGCGACTGGCACTGCGTGCATTTGCAGTGCACGCGCAGTTGGGCATGCGGCCATTGCTGCCGCACGCCATCCTGCCAGACGATCGTCAGTACGCGCGCGGCGCGGTCGTTACTGATTTCGCTTGGGTAGTCCATCAATGTCTCCCGGTGGCCGCGTGGATCTGTTCCAGCGCCAGGCGCGCGGCCTTGCGCACCTCGGGATCGGGATCGGCCGCCACCGGCTCCAGCGCCGGCAGCGCGGCGGCGTCGCCAAGCTCGCCCAATGCCAGCGCGGCCTCCTTGCGCAGGTTGCTGATCGAGTGGGTCAGCACGGGCAGCAGCGCGGGCAGGGCGGCTGCGTACTTCAGGCGGCCCAGGCTGCGCGCCGCGCGCAGCCTTATCTGCCAGTAGCTGTCGTCGAGCGCCGCCATCAGTGCCGCGCCGATGGACGACGGATTGGTGGCGTCGCCGCCGTCCCGGACCCAGGCCAGCTTGCCCAAGGTCGTTGCCGCTTCCTCGCGCACTTGCCACACCGGATCGCGCAGCGCGTCCAGCAAGGCGGTGGCGGTGTCCGCGCCGGCGCCGTAGCCGGCGGCGCCCACCGCCGCGCGCCGCACCTCGGCGTCGGGATCGTTGCTGATCAGGGCGGCAAGGGCGGGCAGCGCGTCGGGCTGTTTCAGGTACCCGAGCACGGCGACGGCTTCGCGGCGCACGCCGGCGTCGCTATCGGCAAGCGCGGCGAGCGCTGGCGCGTAGCTGTGCGGCGAGCGTAGTTCGCGCACGGCGCGCAGCACGGCGGTTTTTACGAATGGGTCGGCGTGGGCGAGATGGGGCAGCAGCACTTGCGCGCTTTCCGATTGCTTTACTTCGCTTAAGCTTTGGGCCGCGGCCAGCCGCGCGCTTTGGTCCGGGTCGCCCAGCAGCAGGGCGAGGCCGGCGACGCCGTCAGCGGTTTCGAAGCCTTCGAGCGCGCGCGCGGCCTCGGCGCGGACGGTGGCGTCGGTGTCGCGCAGCGCGTCGATGAACAGGCCGGCGTGTTCGTCGCCGGCCCAGTCGGCCAGGTCCAGCAGGGCGATGCGGCGGACGGTGGCGTCGGGGTTGGCCAGGCGCTCGCGCAGGTCGGTGTCGTCGTCGGTGGTGTTCATGTTGTCCTTATTCGATGGCTGATGCGTCTTTCGGAATCACGTAGGGCGGATTAGCGCAGCGTAATCGGCCAATGCCTGCTTCGTCGGCGGCGCATGCGTGGCCGATTACGGCGTGCCGCCTAATTCGCCCTACGTGTTTTAGATTTTTCATATCGCGAATTGCAGCTGGCGCGTTGTGGCGGCGCCCAGCGGGCTCAGACGCTCCAGCGGCAATTCCGCGTTGGCCGGATGTAGCAGCTGCAGGCAGCGCCGCTTCAGCGCCGTGAACTCGGGCGATGTCACCAGCGACGAGTCGCGCGGGCGCGGAAACGGCACGGCGATCTGCTCGATGATGCGCCCGGGTCGCGGACTCATCACCAGCACGCGGTCGGCCAGGAACAGCGCCTCGTCGATGTCGTGCGTGATGAAGACGATGGTGGTGCGGATGCGCGCCCACAAGTCCAGCAGCAGCTGCTGCATCATCAGGCGCGTTTGCGCGTCGAGCGCGCCGAACGGTTCGTCCATCAGCATCACGCGCGGGTGGTTGATCAGCACGCGGGCTATTTCAACCCGCTGCTTCATGCCGCCCGACAGTTGCGCCGGGTAGTGCTCGGCGAACGCTTCCAGTCCCACCAGGGCCAGCAGCTCCAGCGCGCGCTGGCGGCGTTCGGCGCGCGGCACGCCTTGCATCTTCAGGCCGAAGGCGACGTTGTCGACCACTTTGCGCCACGGGAACAGCGTGTGGTGCTGGAACACCAGGCCGCGCTCGGCGCGCGGGCCGTCGATGGCGCGGCCGTCGACGGTGATGACGCCACGGCTGGGCCGCAGGTGGCCGGCCAGCGCGCCGAGCAAGGTCGACTTGCCGCAGCCCGACGGGCCGAGCAGGCAGACGAATTCGCCCGGTTGCACCGTCAGGCTAACGTCCTGCACCGCCTCGAACGCCTGCGCGCCATGGCCGACCCGCAGATGCAGCTTATCGATCTCAATTTTGCCCACGCTCATGGCTTGCCCTCCGGTTGGTGCCAGGGCATCAAGACCTGGCCGATGGTTTTGACCAGCGCGCTGCTGCCCATGCCCAACAGGCCGATGACCAGCATGCCGACGACGATGTCGGCGTAGTTCTGGATCGTGTACGACGCCCAGGTGTAGTAGCCGATGCCGAACTGGCCGGAGATCATCTCCGCCGTGACCAGGCAGAACCACGCCGTGCCCATGCCGATCGACAGGCCGGTGACGACGCTGGGCGCGGCGCCCGGCAGCACCACCTCGGTGAAGATGGCGCCTCGCCCGCCGCCCAGGCTGCGGGCCGAGGCGACCAGGCGCGGATCGATGTTCTCGACGCCGTGGACGGTGTTGAGCAGGATCGGAAACAGCGCGCCGGTGAAGGTGATGAACACCATCGACAGCTCCGACGACGGGAACATCAGGATCGCCAGCGGTATCCAGGCGACCGCCGGGATCGGGCGCAGCATTTCCAGCGGCGGCATCAGCCAGGTCTCCAGCCGGCGCGAGCGGCCGATGGCCAGCCCGAGCAGGATGCCGACCAGCGCGGCGACCAGAAAGCCGCTGAACACCCGCGCCAGGCTGGCCTTCAGATGGCCCAGCAACTGCGGCGATTGCAGCAGGGTCCAGCCGGCCTGCGCGACCTCGGTCGGCGGCGGCACGTTTTGAAACGTCACCAGGCCCAGGTTCAGGTGGCTGGTCGAGGCCCATTGCCAGGCCAGCAGGCATACCAACAACGAGGTGGCGCCGGCGCCCCAGCGGGTGGCGCCGGGGCCGATTCCCGCAGCCAGGCCGCCGCCCGGGCCGGAGCCACGGCCGGCGACGCCATGGCCGGCGGTGCCCACCGCCGCGATGCCGCTGCCGCCGAGCGCTTGCTGTGTGCTGTCCATCGGCGCGCTCCTAGTTGGCCGCCAGGGCGGGCGTGGCGCCGCGCGCGGCGGCGAAGTCGAGGACGGAGCCGCCGTTGCGGGCGGCCCACGCTTCTGCCGACGCGCGCGTCAGGAAGGCGCTGGTGTCGCCCTTGACCGTCACGAACCAGGCGTCGCGGGCGAACAGCTTCAGGCCGCTGTCGCGGTCGTGGGCGTAGACCACGCGCACCTTCTTGCCCTCCTTTTCAAGCTGGCGCAGCGCGCTGAAGGCGCTGTCGGCGCGGCTGTAATGGCGCACCAGCGGCTCGCCGTCGACCCAGACCTGCGTCAGGCGCGAGAAGTCGGTGATCGGCTTGCCGGTGGCCGCGTCCTTGGCCACCAGCGGCAGGCGATTGTAGTTCTTCAACCGCGCGTCGTAGTCCAACCCGGCCTGCTTGAAGGCGGCGCGGATGTAGCGGTCGTCGATGAAGGTGTTGACGTCGAGGTCGTTGTCGGTGCGCTTCATCAGCCGCAGCGTCTCGATCGACGTCTTGACGGCCTGGCGGTACTCCGGCTTCCAGCTGAAGTCGCGCGTCTGCAGGCCCAGCGGGCCGTGGAACAGGTAGTCGACCTCGGCCTCGATGCCGGTCACCTTGGCGATCAGTTCGCTGTACTTCTCCGGCTCGGCCGCGATCAGGCGGTCGGCCTCGATGGCGGCGCGCAGGAAGGCGTTGACGATCTCGGGGTATTTGGCGGCGTAGGCGGCGTCGACCAGGCTGCCGTGCAGGGTGGGGGACTTGGCCTGCGAACCGTCGAAGATCTTGCGCGCATAGCCCCTGTGCGGGAACAACTCGGCGAACGGCACGAAGTCGGCGTGGGCGTCGATCTTGTTGCTTTGCAGCGCCGATCCGGCCACTTCCGGCGCCTGCGTGACGACGGTGATGTCCTTGTCCAGTTCCCAGCCTTGCGCCTTGATGGCGCGCAAGAGCATGCCGTGCGCCGTGGAGGCGAAAGGCACCGAGATGGTCTTGCCCTTGAGCTCGGCGAGCGACTGCACCGTCGACGCCTTCGGCACCACGATGCCGTTGCCGCTGCCTTGCACGCTGCCCGACAGCACGGTGACGAACAGGCTTTTCTTGCCGGCCTTCTCGAACGCGGCGCCGTTGAAGGAGCCGGGGAAGTCGGCCATCGAACCTATGTCGAGCTTGCCGGCCACCATCTCGTTGGTCAGCGGCGCGCCGGACGTGAAGTTCTTCCAGACGATCTCGTATTGCGCGTCCTTGTACTTGCCGTCGCGCGGCAGGTACTTTTCCAGCAGCTTCAGTTCGCGTATCAGCAGGCCGCCGGTGGCGCAGTTGATCGTCGTGTCCTGGGTGCCGATGGCGATGCGGATGGTTTCGGCGTTGGCCGCGCCGGCGCCCAGGGCCGCCAACAGCAGGGTGCTCAAAGTGCGATGCAAGAACATGTGATTCTCCAGAAAGGTCAGCGCAACAAGTAGGGAATATCGACCGTGACGGCGCCGGTCGGGCAATCTTTTTCGCACGGCATGCAGTACCAGCATTCGTCGAATTTCATAAAGGCCTTGCCTTTGGTGAAGTCGATGGCCAGCACGTCGAGCGGGCAGACGTCGACGCAGACGGTGCAGCCTTTGTCGGCGATGCACAGCTCTTCATTGACGCGGACCGGAACGCTGCTTGGGTTGAGCGCGATGGGCATGGTGTTCTCCTTAAACGGCAAGCGCTTCGGCTTGCGGCGCGGTATGGGCGGTGACGGCGGCATCCTTGCCGATGCGCAGTCGTTGATAGGCCTGCTTCTCCTGTTCGTCGAGGGCGACGATGTACGGCTCCAGCGGACGCTTGAAGCAGGTCATTTCGCCGTCGACTTTTTTCAGCTGCACATGGCACAGCCACTCGGCGTCGTTGCGCTCGGGATGGTCGACCCGGTTGTGGTACAGGCCCCAGCGGCTCTCGGTGCGGAACAGCGAGGCGCGCGCCGCCATCTCGGCGCAATCGCGGATCGCATGGACCTCCAGCGCGCGCATCAGCTCGTGCGGGCCGGCGGCCGACAGCCGGTCCAGGTCGGCACGTATGGCTTCGAAGCGGGTCAGGCCGATCTCCATCTTGCGCGTGACCTTGGGCGGCTGCAGATAGTCGTTGACCATGCGGCGCAGCTTGTACTCGACCTGGGCCGGCGGCAAGCCGTCGGCGCGGCTCAGCGGCGCCCAGACCCGTTCCCGTTCGGCCTCGACCTGGGCGTCGTCGAGCGGCGCCAGTTCGGTGTCGGCGCAGCGGCGCGCCGCGCTTTCGCCGGCCAGCTTGCCGTAGACGAAGGCGCCCAGCATGTAGTTGTGCGGCACGCAAGCCAGGTCACCGGCGGCGTACAGGCCGGCCACCGTGGTCTCGGCATGTTCGTTGACCCACACGCCGGAGGCCGAGTGGCCACTGCACAGGCCGATTTCCGAGATGTGCATCTCTACCATCTGCTCGCGGTAATCGGTGCCGCGTCCCTCGTGGAATCTGCCACGGCTGGGCCGCTCGTTGGTGTGCAAAATCGTCTCGATGGTGCTGATGGTTTCCTCGGCCAGGTGGTCCAGCTTGAGGAACACCGGGCCGTTGCCGCCCTGCAGCTCGTTGTAGAACTCCTGCATCATCTGGCCGCTCCAGTAGTCGCATTCGATGAAGCGCTCACCCTTGTTGTTGGTGGTGAAGCCGCCGAACGGACCCGTCACGTAGGCGCAGGCGGGGCCGTTGTAATCCTTGATCAGCGGATTGATCTGGAAGCACTCGATGCCCGACAACTCGGCCCCGGCATGGTAGGCCATGCTGTAGCCGTCACCGGCGTTGGTCGGGTTCTCGTAGGTGCCGAACAGATAGCCCGAGGCAGGCAGCCCGAGCCGGCCGGCGGCGCCGGTGGCCAGCACCACCGCCTTGGCGCGGATCACGTGGAAGTCGCCGGTGCGGCAATCGAAGGACATGGCGCCGGCGATGCTGCCGTCGGCCGCCGTCAGCAGCCGCGTCGCCACCAGGCGGTTGCTGATCTCCACGCGCTGGCGCTTGAGGCGGCGGTACAGCACCTTCTTGATGTCGTGGCCCTCGGGCATCGGCAGCACGTAGGTGCCCATGTGGTGCACCTTGCGCATCGCGTAGTCGCCGGTCTCGTCCTTTTCGAACTTGACCCCCCAGCGGTCCAGTTCCTCGATCATCGGATAGCTGTTTTCGGCATAGGTCATCACCGTGCGCTGGTTGACGATGCCGTCGTTGGCGGTGGTGATCTCCTTCACATACTGCTCGGGCGTGGCGAAGCCGGGCACGACTGCGTTGTTCAGGCCGTCCATGCCCATGGAGATGGCGCCGCTGCGCTTGACGTGGGCCTTCTCCAGCAGCAGCACGCGCAGCTTGGGGTTGGCTTCCTTGGCCTTGACGGCGGCCATCGGGCCGGCGGTGCCGCCGCCGATCACCAGCACGTCGACGGTTTCGATGATGGTTTGCATAGTGGTTTGCTCCGGATGAAAAACGTGGGGGCGCTCAGGCGCGGCGCGCGATCTGCAGGCGATACTGGAAGGCGTCGCCACGGAAATACAGGTACTCGAAGTCGAGCGGCGTGCCGTCGGCCGCGTGGGTCAGGCGCTCGATGCGCAGCAGCGCCGTGCCCGCCTCGATGCGCAGCGCGTGGGCCAAGGTGTCGTCGGCCAGCATGGCGTCGATCTGCAGGTCGGCCCGGCCCAGCGCGATGCCGTAGTCGTTTTCCAGGATCAGGAAGATGTCGCGCCCGGCCAGGTCCTCGCGGCGCAGGCGCTCGCCGATGTCGGGCGGCAGATAGGTCACCTCCAGCGAGACCGGCTCGCGGTTCAGGTGGCGCACGCGCTTGATCTCGGCGACGTCGGCGCCGGCCGCCAAGCCCAGCCGCTGCGCCACGTGGGCCGGCGCGGCGATGGTCTTGTGGCTGGTGACCTGGTTGTAGATCTCGTAGCCCATGCGGCCCATGGCCTCGCCGAAGCCCTCGAGCTGGGTCAGCTGCTGGAAGGCCTTGGGCTTGGAGACGAAAGTGCCCTTGCCGGGGATCTTGAAGATCACGCCTTCCTTTTGCAGGTCGTTGAGCGCCTGGCGCACGGTGATGCGGCTGACGCCGAAGATCGTGCTCAGCTCGCTCTCGGCGGGCAGCTTGGCGTGGGCCGGATAGCTGCCGTCGAGGATACGCTCGCGCAGGTTTTCCTTCACCTGCGTATAGAGCGGGACGGGGGACAGTTCAACGGTACGGAAATTGGTCATCGGTTCACCTGGTCGGCATAACCTGTCATAACAGGTCATGACTATCGAAAGAGCTTGCAGTCTATCGAGGCCGTTTCAGCGTGTGAACGAATGATTGTGTGTTTGCTTATGCGGAAAATTTTGGATCGGGGGCGGACCCCCCCCCTGGGTCTTAAGCAGTCTTAGCCACGTGTGGCCAGATGGAGCATCGGATGGTGCTCATAGTGGCCCACGCCGTTTTTCACGATGGGATCTTGCGCGGTCAGCAGGGAGATATCCTGATCGTCGTCGATCCGGTAGAGCGACACCCCGTAGCCGCCGGCCGGGTCCATCACCGGTCCGTGCGCGACGATCAGGCCTTGCCCGAGCAGCTGGTTGAGGTAGGCGCCGTGTTGCGCCATCCACGCCTTTTCGTCGTCGGACATGGTCGCCAGGAAATCGGCGCGCGGCGGAATGTATTTGCACAGGTAGTACTTCATGGTTCGCTCCTTGTTGAGTGATGTCAGGCGGCCGTTTGCACGCTTTTGAGGATCGAGCCCTCGAACATCTTGGGCGCGTATTGTTGGAGGAACAGGATCATGCCGGTCATTTTGCCCACCGGATTGCTGAACTTCGGTTCCGCCGTGCCGATCAGCCTGGTGATGGTGTTGACCACGGCGTCGGGCGACTCGGCCTCGTCGATGCCCTTTTGGGTCGCCGCCTTGACCTGGCGGCGGTAGCCGTCGTAGTCGGCGATGCCGCCGCCGCTGGCGGCCACGGCGTTGTGGCCGAGATTGGTTTTGAACCACACCGGCTCAACCATGCTGACCTTGATGTTGAAAGCATTCAGTTCGAAGCGCAGCGACTTGAAGTAGCCCTGCACGGCGTGCTTTGAGGCCGTGTAGTACGACAGGTTCGGCGGCCCGATCAAGCCGACGATGGAGCTGACGGTGATGATTTGCCCCTTCTTCTGCGCGCGGAAGCGTGGCAGCAGCGCGTTGGTGAGCTTGACGGTGCCCCAGAAGTTGGTCTCGAACTGCTGGCGGCCCAGGTCGATCGGCGTTTCCTCGGCGATGCCGGTGACCATGTAGCCGGCGTTGTTGACCAGCACGTCGAGATTCGGCGCGAAGTCGAACAGCTCGCTGGTGAAGTCCTTGATGGATTTGTCGTCGTCGATATTCAGGCGCAGCAGTTTGAACGGCACCTTGCCGGCGTATTTCTCGGGCTCGCGGCTGGTGCCGATGACGGTATGGCCCTGCCGATGCAGGCTAGTGGCGAGCAACAGACCAAAGCCGGACGAGGCACCGGTGACCAGAATCGTTTTTTTCATTTTGAATACCCTATTAGAAAGATTGAGTGATCCCAGACAAACATGGCTGGTGATGGGATAGCCGTACTTTGCCCGCGAAACGCGTCGCGCGCACTCGCCGAGCGCGCCAATCTGAATGCCGAACGCGCCAACCTGACGCGAAAGCGTGGCGCCTTCGGCTATTGCCCTGGCATGATCGGCGAGCTAGACTAGACTCATGAATACTGCAAACAAGCCTTCCCGCGCCCCCGCGCTCGACTACTCGGTCTGGCCCGGCTGGCGGGTCCTGATGCAGGATGCCGGGCTGGCGACGGCGCCGATCCTGCGCCGCGCCCGGTTGCCCGGCGACCTGTTCGCGCGCCAGAACGTGCGCCTGGACCCGGACAGTTTCTTCAACCTGTGGAACGCCATCGACGCCGAGGCCGTGTCGCTCGACGCGGACTTGCCGGCGCCGCTCAGAATCGCCCGGGTGATGTCGTCCGACTGGTTCGACCCGGAACTGTTCGCCGCCTTGTGCAGCGCCAACCTGTCCGACGCGCTGGAACGCATCGCCAAGTATGTCCGCTTGATCGCGCCCATGTCGATCAAGGTCGAACGCGGGCCCGTCCAGACCACCGTCAGCATCGCCTTCCTCGGGGACGGCAAACCACCGCCTGCCGTATTTCTGGCCTTTAAGATGGTCTTCTTCCTGCAACTGGGGCGGCTGGCCACCCGCAGCGCCATCCAACCGCTGCGGGTCGGATGGCCGGCGGCGCCGGGGCCGGGACTCGAAGCGTCAACCTACGCGGGCTTCTTCGGCGTGCCGGTGGTCGCCGCGCCGTCGGCCATCCTGGTGTTGTCCACCGCCGACGCCGAGCGTCCCTTCCTGACCGAGAACCACAAGATGTGGCTGTTCTTCGAGCCGTCGCTGCGCCAGCGGCTCGCCGATCTGGACCGGACGGCCGGCATGGCGGACCGGGTGCGCGGCACCTTGCTTGAAACCTTGCCGGCCGGCGAGGCGTCGATGCAGGCGGTGTGCCGCCGGCTCGGGGTCAGCACCCGCACGCTGCAGCGCCGTTTGCAGGACGAGGGCACCACCTTCCAGCAGACGCTCGACACGCTGCGCGACTCGCTGGCCCATCACTATCTGCGCAACACAGCACTGTCGGGGGCGGAAATCTCCTTCCTTCTGGGCTTCGAGGACGCCAACTCCTTCGCCCGCGCGTTCCACGTCTGGACCGGCAAAACGCCGCAGGCGGTGCGGCTCGAATCGGGCGCTTAGCTCGGCCCGTCTTCACCCGTTTCATCCTGGCGCGTTCGGCCGTGAGGTTGGCGCGTTGGGCGAGTGCTAAATGGCCGTGCGGTGGGCAGACTAGCGAGGAACCAGCAAGTTCACGCTTACCCCCCACCAACCCCATTTAGAACGGGAGCACTCGCATGTACAAGTCCAAGATCGTCGTCCCTTCCACGCCAGCAAACACTACCGCCCAGGTAACGCGCCGCACGGCACTCGTCGCGGGCGTGGCGGCTCTGTCCGCGCTGTCCTTGCCCATGCCCGCGCTGGCGCACGGCGGCGGCGCGAACGCGACCCCCACGCTCTTTGTCGAGGTCGGCGGGCGCAAGCTGGCCTACCGCTCGGTGGGGAAGGGCAAGCCCATCGTTCTTGCCCATCGCTTCCGCGGCGTGCTGGATCTGTGGGACCCCGCTTTCATCGACGCGCTGGCGGCCCAGGGTTTCCGCGTTATCACCTTCGACCATTCGGGCATGGGGCTGTCGACCGGCCAACGGTCTTACGATCCCTCCGCGCTGGTGAAGGATACCAAGGAGCTGATCGACGCGCTGGGATTGAAAGACGTGGTGATCGGCGGCTGGTCCTTCGGCGGCATCGTCGCCCAGATCTATGTGGCCATCTTCGGGGCCAGCGTCAGCCACGCGGTGCTGATCTCGACCACGCCTCCAGGCAAGCTGGTCAAGCCGGGCGAGCAACTTTTCTACGACCTCGCGGCACAGGGGCCCGCCACGCTGGAGCAATATACGGACATGTTCTTCGAGCCGAAGGACGCCGCCAGCCGCGCCGCTTCCCAGCGTTCGTTCGAGCGCATCTTCGCGCGCAAGAGCGGCCGCAGCCCGGACGTGCCGGTGGAATGGGCGCTGACGCAGGTGCCCCATTCGCCGCCGAACCCGATGTTTCCCTCGGACGAGGTGTTGCAGGCGTTGAAGAACACCAACGTGCCTATCCTGCACCTGGGCGGCGACCACGACCTGTCGGTGCCGGTCGAGAACTGGTACGCGCTCAACGGCCAACTGCCTACGCTGAACCTGATCACCTTCCCGCGCGCCGGCCATGCGGCTCACCACCAGCATCCGGAGATGGCCGCCGCCCATATCGCCGCGTTCGTCAAGGGCACGCGCAAGGCCTGAGCGGTCGGCCCCGCCATTCCCCGTGCTTCCCCCGCTTACCTACAGGATCAACTTTGAAACTCCAGACCGCTAGAATATTAAGGATGGCGCCGGCGCGCGCCTTGTCGCTGTTGCTGTCGGCGCTGCCCGTCGCCGCGCAGGCGCAGGACGCGCACGCCACGTTCGAATTCGCCAAGGCGCCCGGGCGCCTGCCCAAGAACGTGGTGCCGCGCGAGTACACCGTCTCGATCACGCCCGACACCGCCAGGCTCAGCATCGCCGGCACCGAAAGCATCGTGCTCGACTTCACCAGCGCCGAGGCCACCATCCAGTTCAACTCGCTGAACCAGAAGCTGCGCGACGTCCGCTTCGACGGCAGGCCGGTGCGCTCGGTGACGTCGGACGACAAGGCGCAATTGACCACCGTGACGCTGGCCGCGCCGGCCGCCCCGGGCCGCCACACGCTCAGCTTCGCCTACACGGGCAAGATTGATCAGGAGCCGCACGGCCTGTTCCGGCAGCAGTACGTGACACCGTCCGGAGACAAGGGCGCCTTGCTGAGCACGCATTTCGAACCGGTCGGCGCGCGCCGCATGTTCCCTTGTTGGGACGAGCCGGCCTTCCGTGCCGTGTTCAAGCTGAACGTGACGGTGCCGGCGGCATGGGCAGTCTACTCGAACATGCCCTCGACCGGCCGCCGCGCCAAGGGCGCGCTGGCCACCACCAGCTTCGCGCCGACGCCGCCGATGCCGTCCTACCTGGTCGAGTTCACCGGCGGCAAGCTGGCGCACATCGCGGCCGAGCGCGACGGCGTCAAGTTCCGCGTGGTCGCGGTCGAGGGCCAGCAAGAGGGCGGGCGGCAGGCGCTGGCAAACGCCCAGGACATCCTGGCCGACTACACCGATTACTTCGGCGTGCGTTATCCGCTGCCCAAGCTCGATTCGATCGCCATTCCCGGCGGCTTCCAGGGCGCGATGGAGAACTGGGGCGCGATCACCTATAACGACCAAGTTTTGTTGCTGACCCCGTCGAGCACCATGGGTGACCGGCAGACCGCCTACAGCATCCAGGCGCACGAGATCGCCCACCAGTGGTTCGGCAATCTGGTGACGATGGGCTGGTGGGACGAGTTGTGGCTCAACGAGAGTTTCGCCTCGTGGATGGGCGCCCGGCAGACCGACCGGCGCCACCCCGACTGGCGATGGTGGGAACAGCAGGACGAGGCCAAGGAAACCGCCATGGACGCCGACGCCACCGCCAACGCCCACCCGCTGTTGCAACACGTGACCAACGAGCTGGAGGCCAATGCCGCCCTCGACCGGGCGATCACCTACCTCAAGGGACAGTCGGTGTTGCGCATGCTCGAGGCCCACCTGGGCGAAGACGTGTTCCGCGACGGCATGCGCCGCTACATGGCGGCCCACGCCTACGGCAACACCTTCAGCGGCGACCTGTGGCGCGCGCTCGATGCCGCCAGCGGCGCCAAGGTCGGCGACATGGCCGCGTTGTGGACGTCGCAGCCGGGCTTTCCGCTGGTGTCGGTGGCGGCCAGTTGCGACGCCAGCGGCGCCCGCACCATCGAACTGTCGCAAACGCGTTTCCTGTTGCAGGGGCTGGGCGGCGGCGCCGGCCGCTGGCAGGTGCCGTTGCAGGTGCGCAGCGGCCTGGGCGCGGCGCGCCCGGTGCTGTTCGACGGCGCCGGCCGTACTGTGGCCGCCGGCCGCTGCGACGAGCCGTTGAGCGTCAACGCCGGCGCCATCGGCTACTTCCGCGCCGCCTACGACGACGCCACGCTGGCGCTCAACACCCGCCACTTCGGCGCCTTGCCGTCGGCCGACCGCATCGCCTTGCTGGACGACCAGTGGGCGCTGGCGCGCGCAGGCGCCCAGCCGCTGGGCAGCTACCTGGCGCTGGCGGCGGCGATGGGCGACAGCACCAACCTGCGCGCCTGGGATCAGATCACCGACGCGCTGGACTCTATCGAGACCGCCGAGCGTGGCCATCCGGGACACGCCCGCTTCGTTGCCCACGCGCGTGCCATCATCAAGCCGCAGGCCGACCGCATGGGCTGGACCGCGCCCCCGGACGAGACGCCGGGGGAGCGCAAGCTGCGGCGCATCCTGCTGGGCGACCTGGGACGCTGGGGCGACCCGCAGGTGATCGGCGAGGCGCGCCGGCGCTTCGCCGCGTTCGTCGCCGACCGGGGTGCGCTCGGCGACGACGACCAGGCCATGGTGCTCGGCATCGTCGCGCGCAACGCCACGGCGGCCGAGTTCGACCAGCTGCACGCGATCGCCAAGGCACATAGGGACGAGACCGAGCTGGCGCGCTACTACACCGCGCTGATGCAGGTGCGCGACCCGGCGCTCGGCGCCCGGGCCGCCGCCATCGTGATGTCGGACGAGATCCCGGCGCAGGCCGAGCGGCTGCGGCTGGAACTGCTCGGGTACTTGAGCGCCGCGCAGCCGCAACTGGCCTGGACCGTCTTCAGCGACAACGTTGCAAAAGTGCTGGCGCCGTTCCAACCGTCGGGCCCGGAAATTATGGCCCAATTCTGCCCCGAGCTCTTCTGGCGGACGGTCCCGCTGGACCAGCTGGAGGCGTGGGTCGCGGCCCGCGTGCCGGCCGAGTTGGCGCCGCGGCTGGCGCGCTCGATGGAGATGGCGCGCTTCCAACTGCGGGAGACGACGGCGTTGGCGCGCCAGGCCGACGCCTACCTCGACGACTTGGCGGCGCCGGCGCGCTAGCCCGAACGTTTCATGAGTTGCCGCACGTTCTGCGACGTGCGGAATTTTCGACCGTAAGTAAACCTATGCCGGTTCCTCATGCAGTCTTGCCGTAGCGCTGACGAGGTCCGCGTCTTGGCTGGCGTCCGGCGGGCACTGTAGGGAAATCCTTCAAAACATTCGGGATGTGCTGATTGGGACAGGCCGCTTTGTTGCTATAGACTCAGGTGCGATTGTTTCCCCGTCTACCTAAAGGATTAACCTTGAAATTTCAGCACGCTAAAATATTACGGATGGCGCCGGCGCGCGCCTTGTCGCTGGCGCTGCTGTCGGCGCTGGCCCCCGCCTTGCAGGCGCAGGCGCAGGACGCGCACGCCACGTTCGAATTCGCCAAGGCGCCCGGGCGCCTGCCCAAGAACGTGGTGCCGCGCGAGTACACCATCTCGATCACGCCCGACGCCGCCAGGCTCACCATCGCCGGCACCGAAAGCATCGTGCTCGACTTCACCAGCGCCGACGCCACCATCCAGTTCAACTCGCTGAACCAAAAGTTGACCAACGTCCGCTTCGATGGCAAGCCGGTGCGCTCCGTGACGTCGGACGACAAGGCGCAATTGACCACCGTCACCTTGGCCGCGCCGGCCGCCCCGGGTCGCCACACGCTCAGTTTCGCCTACACCGGCAAGATCGAGCGGGAGCCGCACGGCCTGTTCCTGCAAAACTATGTGACGCCGTCCGGCGAGCGCGACGCGCTGCTGAGCACCCAACTGGAGGCCACCGACGCGCGCCGCGTGTTCCCCTGCTGGGACGAACCGGCCTTCCGCGCCGTGTTCAAGCTGAGCGTGACGGTGCCCGCCAAATGGGCCGTCTACTCGAACATGCCGGCGGCGGGCCGCCGCGTCAAGGGCGCGCTGGCCACCACCAGCTTCGCGCCGACGCCGCCGATGTCGTCCTACCTGCTCGAATTCACCGGCGGCAAGCTGGCCCATGTCGCGGCCGAGCAAGACGGCATCCAGTTCCGCGTGGTCGCGGTCAAGGGCCAGGAGCAGGGCGGCCGGCGCGCGCTGGCCGAGACCCAGCAGATCGTGGCCGATTACACCGACTACTTCGGTGTGCGCTATCCGTTGCCCAAGCTCGATTCGATCGCCATCCCCGGCGGCTTCCTGGGCGCGATGGAGAACTGGGGCGCGATCACCTACAACGACCAGTTGCTGCTGCAGACGCCGTCGAGCACGATGGGCGGCTGGCAGACCTCCTACAGCATCCAGGCGCACGAGATCGCCCACCAGTGGTTCGGCAATCTGGTGACGATGGGCTGGTGGGACGAACTGTGGCTCAACGAGAGTTTCGCCTCATGGATGGGGAGCCGGCAGACCGACCGGCGCCATCCCGAGTGGCACTGGTGGGAGCGGCAGGACGACGCCAAGGAGGCCGCGATGGACGCCGACGCCACCGCCAACGCCCACCCGCTGCTGCAACACGTGACCAACGAGCTGGAGGCCACCGGCGCATCCGATCCGGAGATCACCTACCTCAAAGGGCAGTCCGTGTTGCGCATGCTCGAGGCCCACATGGGCGAGGACGTGTTCCGCGACGGCATGCGCCGCTACATGGCGGCCCACGCCTACGGCAACACCTTCAGCGGCGACCTGTGGCGCGCGCTCGATGCCGCCAGCGGCGCCAAGGTCGGCGACATGGCCGCGTTGTGGACGTCGCAGCCGGGCTTTCCGCTGGTGTCGGTGGCGGCCAGTTGCGACGCCAGCGGCGCCCGCACCATCGCGCTGTCGCAAACGCGTTTCCTGTTGCAGGGACTCGGTGGCGGCCAGGGCCGCTGGCAGGTGCCGCTGCAGGTGCGCAGCGGCCTGGGCGCCGCGCGCCCGGTGCTGTTCGACGGCGCCGGCCAGACCGTGGCCGCCGGCCGCTGCGACGAGCCGCTGAGCGTCAACGCCGGCGCCGTCGGCTACTTCCGCGCCGCCTACGACGACGCCACGCTGGCGCTCAACACGCGCCACTTCGGCGCCTTGCCGGCGGCCGACCGCATCGCCCTGCTGGACGACCAGTGGGCGCTGGCGCGCGCAGGCGCCCAGCCGCTGGGCAGCTACCTGGCGCTGGCGGCGGCGATGGGCGACAGCACCAACCTGCGCGCCTGGGAGCAGATCACCGGGGCGCTGGAAACGATCGAGCAGGCCGAGCGGGGCCAGCCCGGCCATGCCCGCTTCGTCGCCCACGCCCGCGCCGTCATCACGCCGCTCGCCGAGCGCATGGGCTGGAACGCCGGTCCGGACGAAACGCCGGGCGAGCAAAGCCTGCGGCGCATGCTGCTCGGCGACCTGGGACGCTGGGGCGACCCGAAGGTGATCGCCGAAGCGCGCCGGCGCTTCGCCGCGTTCGTCGCCGACCGCAAGGCGCTGGGTGGCGACGACCAGGCCATGGTGCTCGGCATCGTCGCGCGCAACGCCACGGCGGCCGAGTTCGACCAACTGCACGCGATCGCCAGGGGCCACCGGGACGAAACCGAGTTGATGCGCTACTACCGCGCGCTGATGCAGGTGGGCGACCCGGCGCTGGCCGCCAAGGCCGGCGCCATCGTGATGTCGGACGAGATACCGGCGCAGGCCGAGCGCGGCCGGATGCAACTGATCGGCCACTTGCGAGCGGCCCATCCGCAACTAGCCTGGACCATCTTCAGCGGGAACGTCGACAAACTGATCGCGCCGTACCAGCCCATGGGCGCGGTGATGATGGCCCAATACTGCCCCGGCATGTTCGGGCGGACGGTGCCGCTGGACCAGCTGGAGGCGTGGCTGAAGGCGCGCGTGCCGGCGGAGCTGGCGCCGCAGCTGGCGCGGGCGATGGAAACCGCGCGCTTCGAGTTGAAGGAGACGGCGACGTTGGCGCGCCAGGCCGACGCCTACCTCGACGCCGGCGCGGCGGCGCGCTAGGGCGCCGCCGCCTTCGTTACATGGCGTCGGCGGCCAGCGCCTCGCCCGCGCCCAGCCCGGTGCCGCTGGTCCAGGCGGCGCCGCCGACGTCGAAGTCGCTGCGGCAGGTCGCGCCGGGCGCGTAGAAGGCCGGGTCGTAGCCCCAGCCGGGGACGGCCGCCTCGCTTTGCCGATCGAAGGTCTGGCTGGTGGTGTCGTAGGTGTTGTAGCCGTGGTGAACCCACCAGACATCGTTGCCGTTTGGCCGGTCGGCGCTGGCGCCGGGCCCGGTGCGGCCGTAGCCGGCGATCAGGTAATTCTTGCCGACGTCGTTGGTCGTGCTCAGGTTGTAGCCCTTGACGGGGCCGACGGCGCGGTCCAAGTTGAGGATGGCGATGTCGGCGCCGCGGCCGGTGTCGTTGACGCCGGCCCACAGCGGATGGACGTGGGCGTCGGACGCGGCCACCGCGCGCACTTCGCCGGCCGAATATAAACATTGCATTATGGAATATTTTCCAATGTTACGCGTTGGCCGGGGCAATCGTGCGCGCGGCCGGCACGGGGGCGGCCGCGGTCTTGAACGCGGCCACCATGCGCGTCAGGCCGTCGGACTGCTCGCGCAGCGAATCGGTGGCGGCGGCGGCCTGCTCGACCAGCGCGGCGTTCTGGTGGGTGACGTTGTCGAGCTCGCCGATGGCCTGGTTGATCTGCTCGAGGCCGATGCTTTGCTCGGCGCTCGCGTGCGTGAGCTCGGCGATGATGCGGCCCACGTCGTCGATGCGCTGGACCACCTGCGCCATCGTCGCGCCGGCCTGGCCGACCAGCAGGTTGCCCTTGTCGACCTCGGTCACCGAGTCGCCGATCAGCGCCTTGATTTCCTTGGCGGCGTTGGCCGAGCGTTGCGCCAGCGCCCGCACCTCGGCGGCGACGACGGCGAAGCCCTTGCCCTGTTCGCCGGCGCGCGCGGCCTCCACGGCGGCGTTGAGCGCCAGGATGTTGGTCTGGAAGGCGATGGCGTCGATGACGCCGATGATCTCGACGATGCGGCGCGAGGCGGTGTTGATGGCGCCCATGGTGTCGACCACGCGGGCGACGGCGGCGCCGCCGCTGACGGCCGTCTCGGTGGCCGTGAGCGCCATGGCGTGGGCGCGGCGGGCGTTGTCGGCGCTCTGGCCGACGGCGCTGGTGATCTGCTCGAGCGCTGCGGCGGTCTGCTGCAGCGCGCTGGCCTGGCGCTCGGTGCGGCTCGACAGGTCCAGGTTGCCGGTGGCGATCTCGCGCGCGGCCATGGCGATGCTGTCGGCGCCGCCGCGCACGCGCAGCACGATGTTGTTGAGGCCGCCGTTCATGTCGCGCAGCGCCCGCAGCAGCTGCGCCGTCTCGTCGGCGCCGGGCGCGGAGATGTCGGCGCTCAGGTCGCCGCCGGCGACGGTGCGCGCCAGCGCCACCGCCCGCGCGATCGGCGCCGTGATCGAGCCGCTGATGCGCCAGGCCACCAGCGCGCCGAGCCCGAGCGCGGCGGCCGAGAACACCAGCATCAGGCGCAGCGAGTCGCGGTAGGCCGCCTCGGCGAGCTGTTCGTCGTCGGCGGTCTTGGCCGTTTGCAGGGCGATGAAATCCTCGATCCGCGTTTGCCACGCGGTGTTGGCCGGCCCGGCCTGCGTGAGCAGGAAGGCGGTCGCGCGCGCGCGGTCGGTGTGGCCGATGGCCTCGAAGCGGTCGTTGAGCGGGCGCGTGGCCGCCTGCGCCGCTTTGATGGCCGCCATCAGCGCCTGGCCGGCCGGGTCCAGCGGCATGCGCTCGAGCTCGGCGCTGGCGAGGTCGTAGGCGCGCCGCGCCGCCTCGATCTTGCGGTGCTCGGCGGCCGCCGCCGCCGGGTCGTCGAGCAGGGCGATGGTGCGGATCACGCGCGCCACGATATGGGTCTGGTGCTCCATGCTCTCGAGCAGCATGATCTTGCGGGTGTTGACGTCGGCGATGTGGTGCAGCGCGTCGTTGGCGCGCGTGAGGCCGCGCACGCCGCACAGCGCCACGCCGGCCAGCAGCGCGAGCAGCAGCGCGTGGCTGGCGCCGAGGCGGATACCGATGTTGAAATTGGCGATCTTCATGAAGACTCCATGATGGAAGTGAGGTGGACCGGCGCCGCGCGGGTGGCACCGGCGGCAAGATTAGCCGAGGTGATGTATTTCTTCAAAGCAAAAAATAGGGCCTTTTTCCACGGTGTTGTATTCGCCCCCGGCGGCGCCGGCACGGCCCGGTTTATTTTCGGCGCCGCCACGGCGGGCGGCGGCGCGCCGGCGCAGGCGCGCCCGGCCATGGTAGGGATTTCCCTACCAGGCCCGCGCCGCCGCCCTACGGCACAATCAAGAATGCCCGATGGCGCGGCCCCGCCCGTGCGGGCATGCTGTGGCATACGAACGCCGAAGCCGATTAGGAGAACACGATGTCCCACACCGCCATGCCCGCCGCGCCGGGCCCGGCCCGCACCCGCCGGCGAGGATTGTTGTAACAATGGAACAAGAAAACGAAACCGGCGTGTTGTCTGGTAGCATGATCGCTCCGAATGTTGCGATTTGCCCTGGAGAGCCGTTCCCCATCATGATACGAATTCTGATCGCCGACGACCACGCGATCGTGCGCGGCGGCCTGCTGCAATTGTTCGCGCTGGCGGGCGACGTGACGGTGGTGGCGCAGGCCACCAACGGCGGGCAGGTGATCGAAAGCCTGCGCGGCGAGCCGTGCGACCTGGTGCTGCTGGACATGTCGATGCCGGGCATCAGCGGCATCGAGTTGATCGGACGCATCCGCGCCCACGCGCCGACCTTGCCGATCCTCGTGCTGAGCATGCACAACGAGGCGCTGGTGGTACGGCGCGCGCTCAAGGCCGGCGCCAACGGCTACATGACCAAGGACGGCGACCCGGAGACCTTGCTGCTGGCCGTGCGCAAGGTCGCCGGCGGCGGGCGCTACATCGATCCCGGCCTGGCCGAACAGATGGTGTTCGAGGGCGAGGGCGGGCAAGCCGAGCGGCCCCACGAGCAATTGTCCAACCGCGAGCTGAGCATCTTCCGCCTGTTCGTCGGCGGCAAGAGCGTCAACCAGATCGCCGAGGAGCTCGCCATCAGCAACAAGACGGTGAGCACCCACAAGGCGCGCCTGATGCAGAAGATGGGTTTCCAGAGCAACGCCGACATGCTGCGCTACGGCATCGACCACGCGCTGGGCCAGTAGCCCGGGGCCCCGCCGCGCGCCGGAGAACGCCATGAGCATGCCACCCGACCTGCGCGACCGCACCATCCTGATCGTCGACGACACGCCGGCCAACCTGACGCTGGCCGTGGCCATGCTGCAGCAGCACGGCCTGCGCCTGGCCGTGGCCCACAGCGGCGACGAGGCGCTGCGCCGGGTCGCCTTCGCCCCGCCCGACCTGATCCTGCTCGACGTGATGTTGCCCGGCATCGACGGCTTCGAGGTGTGCCGCGCCCTCAAGGCCGGGCCCGCCGCCGGCGCGGCCGTGCCGGTGATCTTCATGACCGCGCTCACCGGCACGGCCGAGAAGGTGGCCGGCTTCGCCGCCGGCGCCGTCGACTACGTGACCAAGCCGCTGCGCGCCGAGGAGGTGCTGGCGCGCGTGACGACCCACCTGCGGCTGGCCGCGATGCAGGCGCAGCTGGTCAAGCAGAACGCCCTGCTCGAGGACGAGAACCGCGAGCGCCGCGCCGCCGAACGCGTGCTGCAGCAATACCGCGACAGCCTGGAGCTGCAGGTGGCCGAGCGCACCGCCGAGCTGCGCGAGCTCAGCGCCCACCGCGAGAGCGTGCGCGAATGCGAGCGCAAGCACATCGCCCGCGAGCTGCACGACGAACTGGGGCAGTCGCTCACGGCGCTGCGCATGCAGGCGGCGCTGCTGCGGGTGCGCTTCGGCGCCGAGATCCCCGGCCTCAACGAGCAGGTGCGCGCCATGACCGAGCTGGTCGACCGCACCATCGGCGTGGTGCGCAACGTCGCCACCAGCCTGCGCCCGACCGTGCTCGACATGGGCATCGCCTCGGCGCTCGAGTGGCTGGTCGACGAGTTCCGCCGCCACAGCGGCCTCGATTGCAGCCTGACGCTGGCGCTGGGCGATGCCCAGCTGAGCGAGCCGCAGGCCGTCGCCGTGTTCCGCATCGTGCAGGAGTCGCTCACCAACGTCGCCCGCCACGCCGACGCCAGCGAGACGGCCGTGTCATTGCGCCGCGACGGCGACGTGTGCGAGCTCGAGGTCGAGGACGACGGCCGCGGCTTCGACCCGGCGCGCACGCGGGCCCATTCGTTCGGCCTGCTCGGCGTGCGCGAGCGCGTGCTCAGCCTGGGCGGCCAGCTGACCATCGCCAGCCAGCCCGGCGGGCGCACCCGCATCGTCGTGCGCCTGCCGCTGGACCGGGCATGACGGCGTGGCGCCGGCGGCTCGCGCCGCTGGCCCTGATGGCGGCGCTGATGGCGGCGCGGGCCGCGCCCGCGCCGCCAACCGCACCGGCGCCCTGGGAAGCGCTCACGTTGCCGATGTTGCAGGCCGTCGGCGCGCCGCAGGGGCTGGGCAACGTGGTCGTCACCGCCATCGCCCAGGACCGCGACGGTTTCCTCTGGGTCGGCACCGCCGGCGGACTGTCGCGCTGGGACGGCTACCGCTTCCGCAACTACACCCACGCGCCCGGCGACCCGCGCTCGCTGCCCGACAACATGGTGACGGCGCTGCACGCCGACGGCCAGGGGCGGCTGTGGGTGGGCACCGGCGCCGGCGGCCTGGCGCGCTACGCGCCGGCCGGCGACGACTTCGTCAACTACCCCAGCCCCGCCGGGCCGGCCGACGGCGACGTCACGGCGATGGCCGACGCGCCCGGCGGCGACCTCTGGCTCGCCACCGCGTCCGGCCTGGTCCATCTGCGCGGCGCCGGCGATCCGCGCCGCGCCAGCGCCGTGCGGGTGCGCCCCGACGGCGCCGCCCCGGTCGACGCCGCGTCCGACTTCATCGGCGCGCTGGCGCCCGGCCCGGACGGCACGCTGTGGGTCGGCACCGGCCACGGCTTGATGCGCCGCGACCGCGACGGCCGCTTCACCGACGTGCCGCTGCCGCCGGCGCGCGGCTACGCGGGCGGCACGCCGGTCCATGCGTTGTGGTTCGACCATGCCGGCCTGCTGTGGATCGGCACCGGCGGCGACGGCGTGTACGTGCTCGACCCGCGCGGCGGGCCGATGCGCCGCTTCGCCGCCGGCGCCGCCGCCGCCGACCTGATGAAGCGCATCGCCGTCAGCGCCATCGCCGAGCCGGTGCCGGGCGAGATCTGGGTCAGTTCGCTGTATGACGGGGTGGCCGTCATCGACAGCGCCAGCGGCCGCGTGCGCCCGTTGGCGTACACGCCGCACGCGCCGGGCGGGCTGTCCAACAGCGTCGTGTACACGCTGTTCGGCGACCGCGCCGGCGCCTTGTGGATCGGCACCGGCAACGGCTTGAACCAGCGCCCGCCCGGGCAGGCGGCCGGTTCGCTGGCGCCGCGCCAGGGCGAGCGGCCGGGCTTGTCCGGCGACGAGCCGGCGATGATGGCGCAGGCGCCCGACGGCACGCTGTGGTTCGCCCAGCTGCGCCAGGGCGCCGACGTGGTCGGCGCCGCGCGCGCGCGGGTGGACCACTGGCGGCAAATGCGCGCGCCGCTCAACGGCATCGTGCCGTCGGCCGCCATCACCGGGCTGGGCGCCGTCGAGCGCGGCAAGATGTGGCTGGCCACGCCGTCGGGCCTGTTCCGGGCCGGCCTCGACGGCGGCGCCAGCGCGCCGGTGTCGGCGCCGTGGCTCGACAAGCGCGTGGTGGTGCGCGTGCTCGCCGCCGTCGACGGCAGCGTGTGGCTCGGCACCACCAGCGAGGGGCTGATCCAGGCCCGCCTCGACGGCGCCGGCGTGCTGCGCCGCATGCGCCGCATCGAAGGGCTCAGCGGCACCGAGACGACCGTGCTGCTGGCCGGGCCGGCCGGCTCGCTGTGGGCCGGCAGCAGCAGCGGCCTGGACCGCGTCGACACGGCCAGCGGCGCCGTGCTCGAGAAGATCGGCGCCGACCGTGCCGATCCCGCGTCGCTGTCCCACCCCTACGTCGGCAGCCTGCTCACCGACCGCCGCGGCCGGCTGTGGGTCGGCGTCGGCAGCGGCGTCGACATCCTCGAGCGCGGCGCCGACGGCCGGCGCCGCTTCCGGCGGGTCGACCCGGCCCAAGGCTGGGCGACCCCCGGCGTGGGCCAGCTGCTCGAGGACCGGCAGGGACGGGTCTGGGCCAGCACCGACGCCGGCATCGCCGTCATCGACCCGGACAGCCTGGCCGTGGACATGCTGGGGCCGGCCGGCGGGGCGCTGTACGCGCCCTATTGGGCCGGTTCGGGCGTGGCCGCCGCCGGCGGCGAACTGCTGTTCGGCGGCACGGGCGGCGTCACCATCGTGCACCCGGAGCGCTACCGGCCGTGGCGCCTGGCGCCGCCGCTGGCCGTCACCGAGGTGCGCGTGGGCGGCAAGCCGGTGCCGCCGGGCCGCTACCACGGCGGCGCCGGCGCCGCGCTGGAGGTGCCGGCCGACGCCAACAGCTTCGCCGTCGGTTTCGCCGCGCTCGACTTCACCGCGCCCGAGCGCAACCGTTATTCCTACCGCCTCGACGGCTTCGACCGCGACTGGACCCACGCCGACGCCGCGCAGCGGCTGGCGTCCTACACCAACCTGCCGCCGGGCGACTACCGCCTGTTGATCCGGGGCACCAACCGCGCCGGCGTCTGGAGCGCGGGCGAGCTGGCGTTGGCGGTGCGGGTGCTGCCGTGGTGGTGGCAAACCTGGGGGTTCCGTGCGGCCGCCGCGCTGGCCGGGCTGGCCGCGCTGTACGGCGCCCACCGGCTGCGCATCTGGCGCCTGGCGGCCCAGCGCGGCGCGCTCGAGCGCGAAGTGGCCGCCCGCACCGCCGAGGTGCTGCGGCAAAAGGCGCTGGCCGACCAGCAGCGCGGCGAGGCCGAGCGCCAGCACCGCCAGGCGAGCGAGCGCAACGCCGAACTGGCGGCGGTCAACGCGGTGGCGCACACGCTGGCGGGCAAGCTCGAGCTCGACCAGATGATCGCGCTGGTGGGCGACCAGGTGCGCCGCCTGTTCCAGGCCGAGCGCGCCTGCATCACCTTGCTCGACGAGGACAGCGGCGCGCCCCTGGTGGCCTATACCCATGGCCAGGTCCATGCTCACGACCGGGCCGACGCCCTGGCCGACGCCGACGGCGCGGCGCTGGGGCGCGTGCTGGCCAGCGGGCAGGGCGAGCTGGCCGCCCACGGCGCGGTGTCGGGCCTGTACGTGCCCATCATCGCCAACGGCGTCGTGCGCGGCGCGGCGTCGGTGCGGCGCGCCGCCGGGCCGTACCACGCCAGCGACCAGCGCCTGCTCGATACCATCGCCGCCCACCTGGGCGCGGCGCTGCAGAACGCGCGCCTGTTCCAGCAGGCCGAGGCGGCCCGGGCCCGGGCCGAGGAGGCCACCCAGGCCAAGTCCATGTTCCTGGCCAACATGAGCCACGAGATCCGCACGCCGATGAACGCGGTGATCGGCCTGTCCTACCTGGCGCTGGGCACCGGCTCACCGTCGCGCCAGCGCGACTACCTGCAAAAGATCCACAACGCCGGCAACTCGCTGGTGGGCATCATCAGCGACATCCTCGATTTCTCCAAGATCGAGGCCGGCAAGCTCGACATCGAGAACGCCGACTTCGACCTCGACGACCTGCTGGCCCACGTGGCCGCCATCGCCGGCGGCACCGGCGGCGGCGCGCTCGAATGCAATTTCGACGTGCCGGCCGACGTGCCCAGGCGCTTGCGCGGCGATGCCCAGCGCCTCGGCCAGGTGCTCATCAACCTGCTCAACAACGCGCTCAAGTTCACCGCCCGCGGCGAGGTGGCGCTGGCGGTGCGCGCGCCCGAGCAACAGGACGGGCGCGTGCGGCTCGTGTTCAGCGTGCGCGACAGCGGCATCGGCATGTCGGCGCCCCAGCTCGGCCAGCTGTTCCAGGCCTTCACCCAGGTCGACGGCTCGTCGACGCGGCGCTTCGGCGGCACCGGCCTGGGCCTGAGCATCTGCAAGAACCTGGTCGACCTGATGGGTGGCACGATCGCCGTCGACAGCGCGCCCGGCGTCGGCAGCCGCTTCGTCGTCGAGCTGTGGCTCGGGCGCGCCAGCGACGCGCTGGCGGCGGCGCCGGGCCTGCCGGCGGCGCTGGCGGCGCTGCGGGTGCTGGTGGTCGACGACAACGCCACCGCGCGCGCCGCGCTGGTGGGCACGCTCGGCAGCCTGGGCATCGCCGCCGTCGCCGTCGACGGCCCGCCCGCGGCCGCCGTCGGCGCGCTGGCCGGCGCGGCGCGCTACGACCTGCTGCTGGTCGACGCCGGACTGGCCGGCGCGGCCGGATGGGGCGGCGCGGGCGATGCCGCCGCGCCGCTGGTGTCGGCGCTGGCCGCCGCCGCGCGCGACGGCGCCGCCCCCAAGCTGGCCTTGCTGACCGGCGCGGCCGGGGACGGGCCGGACGGGGCCGGCGGCGCCAACGCCTGCCTGGTCAAGCCGGTGACGCGGGCCGCGCTGGCCGACGCGCTGCTGCGCCTGTTCGCGCCCGGGCAGCGCCGCGGCGCGCCGGGCCAGCGGCGGCCGCCCCCCCGGTTCGACGGCGCGCGCGTGCTGCTGGTCGAGGACAACGAAATCAACCAGGAGATCGCCGTCGGCCTGCTGGAGGCTTGCGGGGTCGCCGTCGACCTGGCCAACAACGGCCGCGAGGCGCTCGAGCGGCTGCGCGCGGTGGACGCGGCGCGCCACTACCAGCTGGTCTTCATGGACTTGCACATGCCCGAGCTCGACGGCCACGCCGCCACCGTGCGGCTGCGCCGCGACACCCGCTTCGACGCGCTGCCGATCATCGCCATGACCGCCAACGCCATGCCGGCCGAGCGCCAGCGCTGCCGCGACGAGGGCTTCGACGACCATCTGAGCAAGCCCTTGATACCGGCCGAGCTGTACCGCATGCTGGGCGCGCATCTGGACACGCCCGCGCGCGGCGCCTGGCGCGCGCCGCTGCCCGAGGGCGGCGTGCCGGGCCTGGACCTGGCGCTGGCCCGCCAGGGCGTCGACGGCGACGAGGCGCTGCTGCTCAAGGTGCTGCGCATGTTCGCCCGCGACGAGCGCGACAGCGCCGGGCGCATCCGCGCCGCGCTCGGGCGCGGCGACCACGCCGGCGCCGAGCGCCACGCGCACTCGCTGCGCGGGCTGGCCGAGGGCATCGGCGCGCTCGCGCTGGCGCGCCTGGCCGGCGACCTGGAACGGGC